>NZ_CAMVPU010000048.1 GCF_947169445.1 uncultured Butyrivibrio sp.
CTCCGAATACGATATAACAATTATATCATTTACCGTTTTCTATATTGTACAAGGTTAATTCTGATAATAGGTCGCCTGAGAGAAGACCTGAGTATTACATGTCATCCATCTCATCTTCAAAATCCAGCCATGCTTCAAGCCTGTCGTCTTCTCTATCCCTACGCAGCTGATCTTGGCGGCGCTCAAATTCCTTGCGTTCTTTCTTACTCATACCACCTACAAGATCCTTGTACTGCTTATCTGTAAGCCTTACATCTTTGTCTTTCTTATTATTACCAAAAAACATAATCAAAATCTCCTTCCTTAAGAGGGCACAGGGGCAGGAAATGATATATGATCATCCCCTACCCCAACTTATATTTATCATCCTATGTCTTAACCAAGCTCCCCATCTCTTCTACAGACTTCATAAAACTCGCAGGTCACGCATAAGTGTTTGCAGAATCTGTTGTTTCTATAGATGCATTTCTTTATCCAGTAAATGAGTCTGTTCATAAGCCCACATCCTCCGCATTATCGCCTTCGTCTTATAATCCAGTAGCAAGGGCAGCTGCACACATACCAAATCCCCTTGGTAAAAGAGATAAAAAAGATCTTCAGCACCAGGAACACTCCGTACAGTCCAAGCAAAACCGGTGCAAGTGCTATTACTATCGCTCCTATAAAAATCAGATCAAGAATCAAGTCAATCATGCTATCACATCCTTTCCAAACAACTACGCTGACTAACTCATCCCCATATATCTTTTTTCTTAATCACAGTATAAATATTTTAAAGTCCCATAAAAATGACAGCTTTCAATCCCAGTATTCATGTGCTTTTTGCGCTGTTATATGCATTATTTATTGCACAAAAAAGACTCCGTCACAATCGCAACGAAGTCTTAGAAATCTGTATTCAGTTTATGCTTCAGCGGACCACTTTATAATTCTTGTTCCACCTCTGCTCAAGCCCTCTCCAGTTGTAGGTCAGATCTCCATTTGGATAAAGGCATATAGATTTTGATGTAATCTCAGAAGGATTGTCCTTGGAGTCATAATATGCTCCTCCGCTGGCCCTCTGTTCCATCTTCTTGTAAATAAAACCGTCAATTGTTATCACTTCAGGGAACTGTGTAATCATTATGCACTCTCCATTAGTAAATAATGCGAACAGGTTTCTTATACATTATATTGTATGCTTAATAATGCATCGACACAAGATGATGTAATTAATCTCTTTTTATTAAACCGATTATTTTTATCCCAAAAAGAAAATTAAATGCCGTTATCACGCAGATTCTGTTATGTATTCCGAATCTATTTTTGATTAAGATAATATCATCAAAGGAAACCATTTCAGTTGGTTAAGTCCTTGATGCTACTATCCGATATACATGGTAGCAAGAGAAAGGAGGAAGATACACGATGAACAATCTTCCAAAAAGGTAAAGGTACCTTCACTGCGGCAGGCTCCCGGTGGAGGTACTTTTTTATGTCCACATCAATTTTTTATAAGTTTTCCTACTCTCGTGTTTTATATTCTCATGAACACCTCATGTACAGCCTCTGCATATAGCGCACGTGATTTCTTATGTGAATCATCATTATTATTCTTTCTATCAAGATATACATTCCTAACTTCATTCCATCTATGAGAAGCCTTTATCTTTTCAGCCTTCTCTTCCAGATAGTATGGTGCAGGCTGTTCTGCCCACAAAAAGCTATGATTCTTTTTATTGAATCGTATATACTCTTGATGATATCCATTGTCATCTTCATAATCATTTACCAAAGCTATGTCACAACTATAAAGAACCTTTGAACTCCAAATATCAACCTTCTTCAGTGTTATAACTCGTGTCGACTCCTCTATCCTGTTAAAGTCATATTTCATGAAAATTCTCTGTAGTTCATTATAGATTATCCTATGTATCTCATCCGGACCATAGTTTTGATTCTCATCATTAATCGCATAATTGATATCAAAATCAAATCCCACATTTGACTTAACATCATAGGTGATCATATTCCTGGAACTACTACCTATGAAGTAATACTGAAATGTAAAACGCTCCCTTATGCGATCCTGAAGCTCATTAGTCATCTTTATAATACTATCTCTATACGGCTTGGCTTCTTTTGCAGTTACATAATCGAAATGATGCATACAAAATCCCCTTTCTTTATCCCAAGCCGCCCATCTAATCTGATGATTAAATCATATTATAGTAATTCAATGAACAATGTATGTCAATCCGAATACAACCATGTCTTAGCTACTTATCTTCTGAAGAATCCCAGCAACATCTACCCCAGGATGTGTAAAGTACATCCTGCAGATCTGTTCTGAAAGATCTTCTGATATTTTCAGTTTCGCAGCTATCTCTTCGTGAGAAGATCCTTTATCGGCAAGCTTCATTGCCTTAGAAATAATAGAGTCTATATTCTTCGGAAAAGAACTTGTGTTGCCCTCGACCTTTATAATTTTCTTTTCAAAAGAAAAATCATTCTTGCTCCGAATCTCAAGAATCGCGTAGGACACTTCCTGATCCGGTTTTCTTTTTCCGCAACAGCCTGGATTGAACCAGACCTGGCCGTTCTTCTCTACCAGGGAATACTTGTGGCTGTGACCATAAATAATTATGGGAAGATCCATAATGAAATCATCAATCTTTCCCTTGTTGTGGATCACGTAAATCTTATTGCCTTCAAATTCGAGAAGTGCTTTCTCTGGGAGATACACCGCCCAATCTTTGTCAGCATTTCCTCTGACCGCAGTAACCGAAGCTATCTTTCCCAGCTCATCGAGCACTTCCTTTTTGTCGATATTCCCGGCGTGAATAATGTGATCAACACCCTGCAGGCCTTCTATAACTTCTCTCCTGAGAAAGCCATGAGTATCAGATACAATACCTATTCTCACCTTATGTCTCCATCTTAATCTTCGTTTTCATCCTCTGTAAGATATGTTTTCAGCACTTCCATAATTTCTTTGTTCCGCTCAAGCAGGTTGTAAACACCATCTTCAGATAAAACTCCGCGCTTCAGATCTTCCGGATATAGTCCCTGCTCATCCGCCTCAAAGTCTTTTTTCCACTGCTTGCTACCATAGTAGTTGGACAGCTTCTGAAGGTCATCCTGCATGTGCTGAAGGTCAAAGATATTTGCCTCCAGGGCTTTAAGAGTCTCATTAGCCTTCTGATAAATTGCTTCCATCTTGTTCAGATTCGCTGGAATGTTATCTCTCTGAAGGCGCTTAGCAAAGTGATTTTTCTTGTGCTCGTACCTCTCAGTAGCTTCCTCAGGAAACAAATGAATACTTCTGTTGTTCAGGACCTCAGCAACACGCCTGTGGGCTTCTTCATCAGAAAATCCTTCTTTCATCTGGTCCTTATATATTGCGTACATCAGATTTGTGCAAAGATCCTTGGCACGCTGCTTCAGATCTGAGTAGTGTTTTAATCTTGGTGGATGTTTCTTTTTGCTCATAGATAGTGTCCTTCTCGTAGTTATCAGCTTTTTAAATTATAGCAAAAAACTACGCCACCGTATTACTCATACGATGACGTAGTTACCTTACTTTTTTTCAATGTAATCTCTTTGAGTTACTTCCAATGATTCATTCGGATACTTTCCATCAAGAGTATCTTGATGGCCCATCATATATGCAGTTTTAAAAATCGTTTGCATACCTCCCATCATTCCTGAACCGCCTTCTTTCTTGGAGCCACCTCCAAGCTGTGCTAATCCATGTGTGATATTTGCTGCATTAGGTCTTCTTGCCATAATTTTTCTCCTCTTCTACAATCAACTTAAGCATTTTTATTTAACAACTTATGTCCATTCTCTCTTTTCGTACTCTTCATCTCCTTTCTTATATCTGAAAGTACATGTATCATCTATGTATGTCACATACGTATTACTGATCAAATAGAATTCCAATTTCTCTCTGTCTTCATTTGACAACTTGTAATAATGACTGTCTAAACCTTCAGGATGCATAACAAACAATTGAAACTCTTTTTGATTATCTCTATCTCTGGATATTTCTATCAAGTTTGGTTTACGCAAATATGCAAAATCATTAGGAACATCTGCAAGTTCGATATCCCACTTATATGAAGAGCACGAGAATCTCTTTTCTAAAACTGGTGACGTCAATTCTGGAATCCGCCACTCGGCGCCCATTTTGAAAGCTGTACGTATCTTTCCTCTTCTTAACAACTGCCTTACTGCACCCGTACTTTTCCCAATATACTCCGCATACTCTTCAATTGTCATAGCTCCGACCTTATAATCAACAAGTAAGAAAGCGGTGTCACGAACAGTAAAAATCTTATGGTTATCACGCATAGGTCGTTTATTTCCAGCATGTTCCAAGAAAAGCTTTGCCCCTCTACTACTCACTTCAATAGAATATGACCACCAAGGCTCCAGATTATTGAACAAAATAGTTTTTTCGATTTTGTTCCTAAAAGCAATTAAGCATTTTTTCCGTCTTGAATAATAGACCCTCTTTGAATTATCCTGGTTGATTTCTTTTTCATCCAAAGAACTTACCAAAGCGTCAATTCTATCTATAATGTCCGCTCTCGACGTCATCATGTCGTGCTCATAGACGGCGAGTTTTTCTTCTTCCGTAAATGAAGTCTGGAACTCAGCCCTGTCACTTCTTAAGCGATCATGTATCTCCCAATCAATATCTTCATATTTCATTATTCGCGCCCTCATTTTGTACACTTGTTATACATAACAATAGCATGGTTTGAAATATGAGTCAATAAAAATGTACAACAGTTATACATTTTATTTTTCTATATTTGTCGATATCGATAATAAGTAAAAAACCGGGGCAGCCGAAGCTGCCCCAATACATCAAATAGCCATCCCTGAAGATCTATCAGATCTACGTTCTGGTCTGTCATGTGATGCTACTGTTTCTTTATTACCCTTAAGCTTATCCAGGATGGATTTCTTAAGGCCCTGGATATCTCGTGGTTTCTCGATATCTTCTTTTGGTTCTTCCTTTGGAGTTGAAGGTCCCAAGATTCTGATCTGGCCGGAAGTTTTGTTTAAAGCTGCTGCCTCATCAAGAGTTGCCATTGTCTTTTCTTCCATGACCTTGGTGTTAACATCAGAAATAATAGTTGAAGCAGTTTTTCTGATTGTGTCCATGGAAGCTTTCAGCTCTTTAAGATCTTTGCCCTGGCTCCAGCTGGCAATATAGCCAAAGGAATAGTCGGAAGTATCAAGACCGAAGTGCTGGCAGACTACATAAGCTACAGATTCAGCTTCTACTTCCTTTTCATTTTTACTCTTGGAGTCCTGCTGCCCCTGAGATAGTTCTGAGGTTTTGTCATGAAGTCGTGAGTGAGCCATCTCGTGGATCAGTGTCTTAAGAGTCTGGGCCTCAGACATACCTTTCTGAACAACAATCTTCTGGTCAGTTATCGAATAGAAGCCCTTGGCCCCTGTTGAGATATCTGCATACTCAATAGGAACCTTGGAGATGCCTTCAAGAGCAGCTATAAGCTTTGGATAATCCTCAACTGTTCCATTCAGCTCACTGACGCCAATTTCAGGAAGTGCTTTTCCTTCTGTATCACTGACATCAAAAACGGATGTGATCATGAAGTTGGTGTACTCAACTTCTTTCACAGTTTCTGCAGAACGCTTTTCGAACTGTTCCTTTGTTTCGCCAGGTCTCTGGAACAGACACTTTTCTCCGTTATCATCCCGGTCATAGTCGTTGCCCTGCCAGACTTTCTTTTTTACTTTAACAGGAGAAATGATCTTGATGCCCTTGGATCCTCTTTTAACATGTCGGTCAAAGTTCTTCTGCCAGGCTTCATAACCGGCTACAAGTGTTGCATCCGGCCTCTGCATAGCTATAAGAATTGTGTTGTTGACGCTGTAATGGTGGAACTTGGACATGGTGTTAAGGTATTCTTTGAATTTATCTGAATTCATGAAATCCCCAAGCCCCTTTTCAAGCTTTTGAGTGATCTCTTCAATAGGGAACATTACTCTGGTCTCATCATAATCCATTTAGCTTCCCTCCCTTCTTTGATCAGTTAAACGGCAGCCCATCTTCAAAGCCTTCAGGGACATTGCTAAAGCCATCGTCAGAACCTGCCTCTGTCTTTTCTGAAGCGCTCTTACTTTCTGCAAACTCAAGCTGTTCCACTACCACATCTGTGGTGTAGATCTTTGTACCGTCCTTGTCGTAACTTCCGGTTTGGATACGGCCGGTAACAATGAACTTAATGCCTTTCTTCCCAAACTTCTCCAGGAAGTCAGCCTGCTTTCCGAAGGCAACCAGATTGATGAAATCTGCTGCCTTATCTTCACCTTCCTTCTTGTAATTTCTGTTTACCGCAAGTGTTCCTCTGGCGACCTTTTTGTCAGTATCAGCGTTTCTGATATCAACATCTTTGGTCAGCCTTCCCATGATTATTGCCTTGTTCATACTGTAAATCCTCCCTTTTCAAAAGATTTTGTGGGCTATACTACGCTAAGTGGCGAGCAGTGACATTTGCTAGCAAATGTCAATTTTTCGCTCGTTGGGGATTATGCCCCAAACCCCATTTCTGAGATTTTCAATCTCAGGCGTCGCTCCTACTTCATTGGAGCTTCATTCTCCCTCTGCTGATATTTCTTCAGTTCGTCGCCAAGGATCGCATCGATATTTTTCTTGGCAATGAGGTAATCCTTCATGTCCTTTTTGGCCTGCTGATAGTCCTGATAAAGCTTTCTTTTCTCAGATAGAACCTCTGAGTATTCCGCGTTGAGATCCTTCATCTTAGGAATCTTTCCCTTGGGATATTGGGAAAAAGCTTCCTTTGCAGCCTTGTGGATTGTGATTTCTTCCCTGTACTTCTCGAAGTACTTTTTGTTGTAACCGGATTTCTTGTAGCCTTCGTAAATCTCTTTTGTCTTGGCAAAGCCATAGATGTGTTTTCGCATTTCAGCGATTTCAGAAAGGCGCTTCTCATAGCTTTTTATCTGTCCCGCCAGGTCATTAAAAAGCTTGCTTGAAGCATCTGCCTTCTGGGCCAGAGCCTCATAATCACGAACATTGTTTTCCTGCAGGAACAAAAGAGCCTGGGATATCTGCTTGAGATTAAAGATCTTGGCCCACCTTTCATAACCAGGGCCTTTCCCTTGCCTGAGCTTAGCTTCAATATCCACAAGAAGGTCAAACTCTCTTTTCTTGTAGACATGGGCGCTACCTTTTCTCCAAGCCTCTTTGTTTTTCCATTTAGAAGTTTTCTCATCCTGCTGCATCTCTCCGGCAATGATTTTCACAAGATCTTCTTCCGTATAACCCGGGCCAAGAGACCGAAATCTTACAAATCTCTTTTGGTCTTTTCCTCTGATTGCAGTGTGAACGCCAGGCTTAACTTCATAGCCCATCTCACCAAGAAATGCTAACAATTCCGCAAAAGAGCTTGGGTTCCTGGAAAGAGCCATGTCGATGTCTTCACAAACTGTAGCCCTCTTAGTTTTCTTCCAGGGAAACTCTGTCCGCTTAACTCTTTCTGCATAGGGCCTTGGCTTAATAACTGACAGACCGTGCTCAAGACAGATCTCATCGCTAAGCCTCTGCAGAGCAAGTCCTACTAAAAAGAAATCCTTGAACTTGTGGGTACAGTCCAAGGTCGTGGAGTTGTAAATGATGTGATTGTGAATGTGAGCTTTATCGGTGTGAGTAGCTACAAGAAAAGCATGATTTCCTTTGGTAAAGCGCATGGCAGTTTCGTAGCCGATGGCATTTGCCTCTTCCGGAGTAACCTCTCCGGGTTTAAAGCTCTGTCTGATCTGATATGCCAGGATGTCGCCTTTTATCTTTCGCCCGGTTATCCTAAGGTACTCTTTCTTGGAAAAGTCAAATTCCTGGATTGCAGTTTTGATGTCGCACTCATAGGTTGAAATATACTGTCCGTCTTCAGTCTTCAAATCGTTGCTGGCGTACTTTATCCTATTGGCTATACTCTCCATAACAGACAGTCCCTTGTTTTGGTGCATAGTGATCAGCTTCGTTGCCGCCATGTCTTTTCCTCCAACAAAAATAGGAGCCTCCAAGTATCGGAAGCTCCCGGTCTAAAAGAATCTATCATGCTCTGTTTCTAAGAAATCTCTCAATGTCCTCCAGTGTCATTTCAAGAAACACGCTGGCAGTAAGTGCAGCCAAACTAAACGCAACTGAGATTCCTACAATTGCAAGCTGCCAGTACTGCTGCTCCTTGATGATAAAGAAGGTTGCCACAGCCAGAACGAACCAGAAAAGCGTAACTGCATAAGCCCCAAGCTTATTTACGATCTTAAGTGCGAGCCTTGCTGCAATAACTATCAGAAATACAGGTAACAGAATCATTCGAAGTAAAAATTTTGTCATCATCATCGTAGCCCTCCTCGAAAAAAATAGTTCCTATACTGATGATAGTTTTATCAATTTCCCGTGGCAAGGATGTCAAATACTACTGAATTTTTGAAAGCTTGTTCAACATTTCTTTCATGAGCTCCCATATTTCATCAAGTCTGCGTTTTAGATCATCAATGTCTTTCTTGTAAATAGCACCGGTGGTGTTGGCCTGTTTAGCGTACTGGTTCAGATTGTTGGCAGCATTACGAAGAAGGAATCTCACTTCCTTAAGCTCTTTTATCTCAAGTCTGATACAGTAACCATCAAGAGCCATTTTTCTAAGATAGGCACCAGGACTCCTGATGCCCACCTCAGACATTTTCTTTCGGATAAGCTTTGCTTCTCCTTCAGTGACGCGGAAGTTCATCTGCACAGTACGCTTGTCTCCGCTCAGCATATCTCCCGTTCAGGCCACAAAACCAATGACGGCTTGTGGGCTTCTTCATCTGGTGGAATTACGTTTTTAAGCTTACCAACAACTGAAGTTTTTTCCTCTTTCTCCGCAATTGTTTCCTCCGGGAGATTGTTGATAACACCATCCAAGTGGTTGTCGTTCTGCTCCAGCATGTCTTCCATGGTCCTGGTGTGGGACTTAAGTTTTACAGGATCAGAACTCTCGTCCTTTTCAGGTTCCGGTGGTAATCCGTGGACATCGTCCCACTTTTTTACATCACTCATGATCATTCCTCCGTTTCTGAAGTGTCAGATTCCGTAATTTCCTCATCATCTGAAGATGGAAGATAATCAGAATCATCGTCATCATCAAAATCAATATCCGGATCTTCATCGTCATCTTTCTTTCCCTTCATCTTTTGGGAAGTAACATAGATATATCCGGCCACGCCTGCTATTGCAGCGAGTAGAACTATCACCATGAGAAGTGTGGTGTTAACCTTAGGCTTTTCTTCTATTGGCTCTTCCGGATCAGGCTCTGTTGGTTCCACTTCTTTGGTTTCCTGTGGCTCAGGATCTTTGTCTTTTTCCGAAATAGATTCAATATAGGCCTTGGCTTCCTCATCATCCATGAGGCTTAAAAGATCTGACTCATCAACCATATTCAGGAAGTGGACGTTCTCTGTGCCATTGTCATCCCTGTCGATGATGATATAGAAGTAATTGCCAGCCTTGGTAACAACAGTAATGAACTGTTTGCCTCCAGCTTCGATGCTGCCGTAGTCATCAACAAGAGTCATGTTGCCATCCGGAGTAAGTGGTCCCCAGGGTTCTTCCTCCGGCTCTTCCTCAGCTTCTTTTCCCTCGCAGTAAGTGTAGTCATACTTACAGACTTCACATTCCTCGTTCACACAGTCCTCTGTACATTTCTCTTCGCAGATACACTTGGCTTCCTTACTCTGGGCAAAAGCTGTTATGGGACTCATCCCAGCAGTCATCGCCATAGCGCTAAGAAGCCCTGCGATAAATCTTCTTTTTAACTTAGTTTTCATTGCTCACATCCTCCGAATCCAAATAGTTTTTCATGTCTTCCTCTACCTCTTTAGCCTCCTCAGCGTCCATTTCAGCTATAATCTCATCAAGGTCTTCGTCGTAGTCATCGTCTTCAAAGACTCCAGGAAGCTTACCCTCTGATACTTTTGCAAGAACCTTCTGAAGCTGCTCAGGTGTCATGTTCATGGCGTGGACCATTCCATGGATCTGAGCATTCTCTTCTTCCTTGCATTTGCGCTCAAGTTCTTTTATCTTTGCATCGAGATCTGCTCTTCTGGCCTTGGCCTTCATGAGCTCAGCGCGGTACTTCTCCAATCTCTCAAACATAGCTCTCCTCCCTTACTTGATTCTTCCATTGCAGTAAAAATGTGATCTCCAATAAGCTGTGTCATAACAGGAATACTTGATAGGGTTGCCTGCATGGATCATGATCTTATTCACGGGATCTACAACGATTCCTACGTGACTAGCACCAGCGGTATCATAGGTTCCTTTGAAAAAGATAAGGTCCCCGGGCCTAACATCTGATGTGGCAACTCTGTCCGTCCTTGCCTTAAGTCCATTTGCTGTAGTTCTTCCATAGTTCCATCCATTACCACAGTGATTGATAACCCAGCATACAAATCCGGAACAGTCAAAGCCTGTATCAGGATTACTACCACCCCAGACATATTCCATACCAAGATACTTTTCAGCTTCGTGAAGCATTCGGGCAAATTCTTCATCTGTCAGATATTCTGCAGGTACGCCATAATCTTCCTCACCAGGCTCTTCCAGTGAATACATGTCAGTGAAAAGATATTCCTTATTTCCCTTGGTCTCGCAAAGGATAAGAAATCTCTGCATCTGATCTTCATCAAATCCAAGATGCTGAGCCACTTCTTCAAGGGTGTGATTAGTAAGAGTCACATTTAAAATGTGGTACTCGTACTCAACCTCAACTTCTACCTCCACCAGTTCCCCGTCAATTTCCTGGTACTCCGTTTCTGTCCTGGTCCTTGTTTCTACAACTTCCTCAATCTCAAGGTCGTACTGCTTATCTATCAATTCCTTCAGATAATCTTGGACTTCATCCCTCTTGTAGTCTTCAAAAACCACAGTGAGTATTGCAGCAAGCACATAAGGGTTGTGACCAATCTCATCGAGATAGTAGTTATACTCATCCATGTCCGGATAATCTTCCTCGATCTTGTCTATCTTCTTCTGGATCTTTTTCTCCAGCTTTCGGTAGTCTTTTTCAACCTGGACTATAACGTGGTCTTCTGCGGTATATGAGGTAAATACCATCACGTCCTCAGCACCGGAAAAGGCAATAGAACAGGAAGAAAAGCAGCCCATGATCACAGCGATTAATAGACCTATGACAAGAGCAATCAGAATAACTTTAGGATTTTCAACAATAACTCTTTCAAGATTTGCCAGAGCCTCATGAAGCTTTTCAGCCAGGGAAGATATTCCCTCCCTGGCTTTATCAGCAGCTTCTTTCTTTTGTCTTTGTTTGGAAGGATTAGGCTTTTCACCCTTCTGAGGTTTCTGATTAAGCTTCTCAGCATAAGGATTCTGCTTCTGAGCTGTTTCTCTGTTGTGGCGCTTCTGAGTCTGTTTAAATTCTTCAGTTTTATTCTCCTGAGTTTTTCTGTCAGTCTCTTTTTCAATTCTGTTCTCGATAGCATTTCTGGTTAATGCCGCAGCATCCGAAACTGTATCAAGTCCTAAATTTAGAGCATCGCCGCCAACGTTCTGATCCTTATTCTGACTCTTAAGGACTTCCTCACGAGCTGATTTTGCCAATGCTTCATCAGCATAGATTCGTTTCCTTCCCTGTCTTTTCATCTGATCAAGGTGCTTTAGTTCTTCCCTGGTAAGAGAATTGTCCTTTTTGTCATGACGCAGCTTTTTTCTGTAATTTTCAGCACGAGCTGACTCAGATTTAAGCTGTGGCATTCTGCACCTCCACGACTTCGTTCAGCTTGGTTGTGAGCAAGTGATACAGCTCAGTATCCTGAGGGAATCTGTCGATAAATGGCAGAATAACATTTCCGTAAAACAAAAGCCCTTCACCTTCTCCGGAATGTGTTACATAGGAGAGCTGATGAGGACTGATGTTAAGCTGCTTGGCAAGGATCTGTCTGTCACCGGCAGCCTGATTTAGCATAAGGATAAAGTCGCTGTTTTCGAAGATGTTCTCAACCTCTTTGGAAGCCAGGAGGTCCTTCACGTTCTGCGTGATACCTGTCGGCATGCCTCCCCACTTACGGAATCTCTTCCATATCTCTACGGTGTACGCTGCGGTCTGCTCTTCACGCAGAAGAAGGTGCAGCTCATCCATATAATAGCGGGTGGATCTTCCCTGACTTCTGTTCTTGGTTACACGGCCCCAGACCTGATCCTGAACGATGAGCATTCCTATCTTCTTAAGCTGATTGCCAAGGTCCTTGATGTCATAACACACAATTCGATTAGTAATATCCACGTTAGTCCTATGGTTAAAGACATTGAGGGATCCTTTTACATAGATTTCAAGAGCCTTTGCAACATGATGTGCCTCCGGTTCATCCTGTTTTAGCAGTGCGTTGTAGAGATCTTCTAAGAGAGGCATTCTCTCCGGCACCGGGTTCTCGAAGTATCTGTTGTAAATGATACGAACGCATCTGTCGATGACAGTTCTTTCTACAGGCTTTAGTCCGTCTTTTCCGCCCATGATCAACTCGCACAAAGACAGGATGAATTCTGTCTTAAGGGATATCGGATTGTCATCATCCGAGTAGTTCATGTTGATATCCATTGGGTTGATATAGTGCTTACTGGTTGGGGCAATCTTAATAACCTGGCCGTCGAAACGCTTGACCAGCGCGGAATACTCGGACTCAGGATCGCAGATGATGATATCATCGTCAGTTACAAGAAAAGCGTTAGCTATTTCTCTTTTGGCGGCAAAAGACTTACCGGATCCCGGAGTTCCAAGGATAAGGCCGTTAGGGTTCTTAAGAAGCTTTCTGTCTACCATGATGAGGTTGTTGGAAAGTGCGTTAAGACCGTAGTACAGGCTCTCTTTTCCTGACTGGAACAATTCCTGAGTTGTGAATGGAATAAAGATTGCAGTGCTTGATGTGGTAAGACCACGCTTAATGTCGATCTGGTTATAAGCAAGTGGCAGCGCACTCATAAGGCCCTGTTCCTGCTGGAAATCAAGTCTAACCAGCTGACAGTTGTGCTTCTGAGCAATAGATGATGCCTGGAACACATTGTTTTCCAGCTGCTCAAGAGTACTTCCTGTATTCATAATGGTGAAGGTTAGAAGGAACATTCTCTCATTCTGTGACTGTAATTCCTTCAGAAGTGCCTTGGCATCCTTGCCGTAAGTGGCCAGATCTGAAGGAATGATGTCCATATCATATCCGGCTCGGACAGCCTTTTTCTGCTCCTCAATCTTGGATCGATCTAGTTCAGTGATGGTGTGCTTGACTGTTTTGATAGCCTCATTCTGATCAATGGTCTGAATGTGCATTGTTACAATCTGGCTGGACTCCATCTTGAGAATATCTGACAGGAGCTGATCGCTGATGTCAGAAGCCGTGATAGCCAGGAATGACATTGCTCCGTAAGTGTTGCCAATCTTAAAAGTTCTGCCATTCTTGAAATAGAATGAGCTTGGAGCAATGAAGTCTTTTACTGAAAGGCCTGATGATGTGAGCCAGTTCCAATCGAAGTGGAATCTCTCATCTTCTCCGATGTGGAAGATACTGTGCATGATGCCAAGTCGCTCTTTTCCATTAAGAGTTCTGGCAACTACGCCTATTCTCTTAAAGTTGTTGAGAATATCCATCTCAAGGTGGATAAGTCTTGGCCTTGCCGTCTTAAGAGAATCCGCATGGATTCCGAAGGTCAGGTACTTAACCTTATAAAGGCCGTTATTACCTGCCTGCATCTGTTCGAAGATAACGCCGGAATACTCATCTCTTACGGAATTGAATTTGTCCTTTGTGTGCTCGATGGCGATGCTCTTTTTGAAAAGATCTGCATCTGTAGCCATGTTCATAAAAGAAATCTGGGCTGAAACTGAGCTGTCAAAGTAATTAAGAAAGCCGCACCACTCACCAAAGATTGAAGTCTGGTCCTCAGGAAGTGCCAACTGGTAATTGATATCTTGAAACTCGATGGTCTTGGTATAAAAGTCTTTTCCCACTCTGCAGATACCATCCTGAAACATGCGCTGGAAGGGGATTGTCTGTTGTGCTGTCCTTGGTATACCATCATTCTTCTGAGCTTTCTTGATGATTCGCTCAACTCTCTTTCTATCCTTCCTTGAAAGATTAGAAGGGATGCGGTATTCCTTTTTGTTTTTCCTGAAAAATCTCGTAAAGTCTATCAAGCTTTCTTCCTCCTTCCTGCGATTTTCGCTATTTTCTTTCTGGTCTGCGAAATTCTGATAAGAGCTTCATAGTAGTTGTCCGTCTTGTAGGGACGTTCTTTAGGCCTTACAAATGTGGCCTGAATAAAATGCCTCAGGATGACCTCCAGCGGCTCACCGTTTTTCTCGTACATCGCCAGAAAGAACAATGGCATCATGATCAGCATCATGCACATGACCGCCGTATTGATTGGCGCTATCTTTTTAATCAGAAAAAATGACGGAACTCCGATGAGCGCCGCCACTGAAAAACAGATGAGCTGTCTTTTAGTCAGGTTAAACATCACTTTGGATTTAACCTTGGTCAGATCCCTTGGCACCGATACATAAGATGCCATGTCTTTTCCTCCAAATCATCGTGCCTGGAAGACACTTTTTGTTACTGAACTTGTTTTGAACAGGGCAAAACACAAGAGAACTGTGTAGCCCATCGCTCCCCACAGAGAACCTGCAATGTCAGATGAGAAGGTCACTGAGGTAATAAGAGCTGCGTAGATTCCGATGCATACCATGATGAGAAATCCCTGAAAACCAAGAGCAAGAAGTGATCTGATATAGTTCTGGCCGATCTGGCTCTGTTCTTTGTTTCCGAAGGTGGACATTGGAATTGGAGCAAGGCTGATGACCAGATAGATCTCGATCATACGGCCATAAACCACCAGGAATATGATCATGGACATCACGGATAATCCCAGCTTTACGATAAAGATCTCAAGCCATAATCCAAAGAGTTCCACAAATCCCATCGCTTCCAGAGTACTTCTCATAGTTGCTAATGCCGAAGCATCGATTGCTGTTCCTGCCGCTATAACACCGGCACTGCGATCGACCACGTGCTGAGCTACATCAAAAATAGCCAGTGAAATGTCAAAACAATGTGTGATCATCTCTACAGCTATAAAGGTTTTGATGAGCCACTTAAAGAATATCCATGACTCAAAGTTAGCCAGGTTGTTATGAGCAATAACCAAGTGGATCAGCTCATAGCAGGCTATATACGTCAGGATTATTCCCGCAATCGGCATGATAACCGTCTCTGAAAGATTCCTTACCATGGAAAACACTGCTGGGGCAAAGCTTGACGGTGGTGCTCCTACATCTGCTGCAACGGAAGAAACCTTGCTGTTTACCATATCAAACAGGCTTGTCATGTTGGACATAACAGCATCTACCAGTAGCTCTTTTGCCAGTTCTACAAGCTGCGCAAATACACTTGGCATTGGTTACCCTCCTTTTGAAATGCAGCCGGAAGTTTTCACCTCCGGCCGCTTGGCGCTACAGGCCTTCTTCAGACCTGTAGCTGTTCCTCCTGGGACAGATCAAAAAAGACCTGCAAGAAGGGGAACAAGGGTTGTGCCGATGAGGGCAACTCCGCCGCCCGCCATGAGCTGCTTCATTCCCTGTGACTTAGCTCCAGGGTTGTCATTGCCATACCCCTCCATGAGGTTGATAGCTCCCCAAATACCAAGTCCTGCTCCAAGTGCGATTACAAGTGTCTGAAGTACGCCTACTGCGCTGTTGAAAAATGCCATAATAAAATTCCTCCCTTAATGAGTGAAGCCAGGGGCTTGATTGCTCCTGGCTTCGTAGTTGATAGTTTGTTGTCTTTTCCATATTCAGTTGTCTCTATTGGCCCTTTGCATGTGCACCTGCATTTTGGGCACAAAAATAGACCGCAGTCCTCGTCAGAACCACGGCCTATGTATCCCTTTCTACTATCAGCTACATAGGATTTTATTATGTAATTAACTTATGCTTTAACCATTTTTATTAAATGCCTTGTTTCTATTATCAATAATCTTTTGGGCATTTCTCACATACTCTTTAATTTGCTCATCAGTTAGTCTACTGATTCTTTCATTAATATCCACGCCTTCCACTAATCGCTTGATATTTTCTCTCTTTATCGGCATGTTCTCAAACATGCACTCAAGATTCTCACTTTTAATCCATCTGATCAAGTTGCTTTCGTCATAAGAAAACTCCATCAAACCATCAGCAAAGCACCAGTCCAGAAAGGCATCCATTCTATCCTCAAAAAGTCTGTACCGTTCATTATTCATCTTTCTATTTGGTAGCAATAGTAAATTTCCCCTTGAGAAATAATTCTCTGCAAAGCTCTCAAATAAAGTATTAATCTCTTTTATATACTTATCATCTTTTAAAGCAATCATAGTCGAAATATGTTTATAGTTCTTTGAATACATGCCATTATTCTTACGACATTTGGGCAGATTCTTCATTAAGCAGCTATAAGGTGTCCAAAACGAGAATGCCACATCAGCATTTAAGCATTCCTTTTCATTACAAATGTTCTTGAAATAGAAGGCATCACCATCTGAATCGTCTCTTGCCATTCCTATATCATTCATAAGTATGCCTAATCTGTAATAGTTTAAAAGGTTTAATACACTGTTTCTGTAATTCTTCACGGATATCTCTATATGTTGGTTTCCGTAACCATTAAACCTTTTGCAGAAATCCCTTATAATTGTCCTTTCAATTTGTTTCGTATCCACATCCATACCTCATCAAATCCACGGTCTTCAACATTTCAATTGTATCATGGTTATAATCCAGGTGGAGGTTTCATCGCTCTGGGTATCAAGGCCTTCATTCCAAGTTTATTGGAAAGAGCTTTGGCATGGCATATGTGTTGTCCTCTACAAAGCTTTCCGTTCTCATTCATTTCACCCATTGCTTTAATCCCAGCTCCCAAAGCAACTATCACTGTTTCCAGAGCACTAACTGCAGATTCAAAAAATGCCATGCCTCTTCTCCTTTAATTTAGACTGCGTCTGCATCTACCACTTCATACAGATCATCAGATTTTAGTTTCATTTTTCTGTTCAGATATCTCTCAATGTCAAACCAGTTCTTCTTGTCATAATCTGCTGTCAGCTTGTAGTTGGGATGCTGAGTCAGATCATATTTTTCCGAATAAAAAGGACGAACGCCACGTACCTGAACAATGCAGTGATTTCCGTCCATTGTTGCCAGCTCATCCATGGACATAAGTTCATGGCCAAGCTTCTGGTAATTAAGGTTGTAACTCTGTGATGTCCCGCGAGACTCACCGGTGTTGTACATATCGATGGTCTCTTTGCCCAGGATAGTGTTGAGATCCTTGAGGGTAGTCTGCTCGGATCCACCAAGGAATATCTGCGAATCACAGTTACCGATGATGGTGTCAGCATTATCCTTGTAGATTGCCTTGAGCTGTGATTTAGCCTGAAGCACGAGACATGCCGAGATCTCACGGCTTCGGATTGTGGCAATCAGTTTTTCCAGGTTGGGAATCTGACCAATGTTGGCCGCCTCATCTATAAGGCAGCGTACATGAACAGGAAGTCTGCCACCATAGACATCATCTGCCTTTTCACAGAGCAAATTAAAGAGCTGGCTATAGATCATTGAAATCATGAAGTTAAATGTGGGATCATTGTCGCTCATGATGAGGAAAAGGGCTGTCTTCCTATCTCCAACTTCATCAAGATTAAGTTCATCGTAAGATGTTATTTCTCTTAGATCCTCAATATCAAAGGGAGCTAGTCTTGCTCCACAGCTTATGAGGATTGATTTCATGGTTTTGCCGGCTGCAAGGCGGAACTTTTTATATTGCCTTACTGCAAAGTGATTTGGATTCTTGGTTTCCAATGCTTCAAACATGAGGTCCACCGGATTCTGGAAATCCTCATCATCCTCTCTTACTTCCATGGCATTTAAGAATTCCAGAAGTGTGCTGAAGTTCTGCTCTTCAATAGGCGCTTCGTAGTGGATATATCCTATCAGTGCCGTGTACAGAAGAGTCTCCGCTTTTGTCCAAAACTCCTCACCTGCCTTACCATCACCTTTAGTGTTAGCAATGATGGTGGTTACGAGCTTTAGGATGTCGGTCTCTGAGTGGATATACATAAATGGGTTGTAATGCATGGACTTCTTAAAGTTGATGGTGTTAAAAATCTTGATGTCGTAGCCGTTCTTAAGAAGTGCATTAGCGCACTCACAGACTATTGTTCCCTTTGGATCACAAACAACGTAGCTTGAGTGACACTGTAAGAGATTCGGCTTTAGTACAAACCTTGTTTTACCTGATCCGGAGCCTCCCACTACAAGGATGTTTTTATTTCTTGCATACTTTGGTTCCTTTGGCCTGCTGCTCATAGTAAGCCTCTCTGTTTTGGAGAGTATGACGTTGTTCTGGAAGGTCGGATCCATAAAAGGTTCTATATCCTGTGCCTTTCCCCATCTGGCTGAGCCGTACTCTTCGTTGTGCTTAAATTTCTTGGCATTTTTGCCTTTTAGATAAACTGCCAAGCGTAGTCCGGCGCCAACGCAAACACCTACAACCAGGTCAAATGGATGAATGCTGGGAAGGATATTGGAGAAAGCCTGAGAAAAACCTCCTCCAGTAACAAGGCCCTGTACCTTTTCAGACATATTGGATCCATCCGCTATTCTCCAGGCTTCACCTAAGTTTGTTGCAAAAGCTCCCACCAGAAAGTAAGGAACATTCAGGATTAGGAGCTTCTTAAGTTTCTTTGTGTTCATCGTTCTTTCTCCATGGTCTTTTCTTTTACTTTCTTTGGAAGTGATGCTATAAGCTCTGTAAGTGCGTGAAGCTTTTTAAGGACGCTAGGTCTTTCTTTTCTAAGAAGTTCTTTTGCTGAATATTCCTGAACTATACGCTGCAGTGCATCAGCATCTCTGGACTTAAAGAAGACTGTATACTTTGGCGGATCTACTGTTTTGTCTTTTACAATTGCAAAGTCCACGCCATACTTCCTGGCTACTCTCTGAAAATCCTTAAGGCCAGTCTGAGCTACATCAATGGATGAAACGCCTGCATCCTGTCCGATCAGTTCTTTCACAGTCTGCTTGCCATGCTTTGGCTGATTAGCAAGAGCCTCTTTTTCAAGCTTCTTATTCTTACGATGAGCAAGGTACCACCTGATTGCTTTTAGCAGTACTCTTGCCGAAAGCTTTGTAGTATTCACAGCCAGGTTCTCAGTCCGCTGGACAATTTCTTCCTGCATCTGCTCACCCCTTTCCGGTTATCATTTTGTTTTCTTGTCTACATTGAGGATTCCATCGAGTGTAGTAGAAACAATGCCAAGTCTCTTAGCCAGGGCGATGTCTGTTTTGACATTTTCATCTGTAGCTTTGCCGCAGACTACAACTACTCTGGATCTGCGAAGAAGTTCCTCCGCCATGTCAATCCTGTCCTTGTGCTCCTTGTTGTCGTCATCATCAAGGAATTCCTTCTGCAAGAGAAGCGGACATATTGGAGAATAGCCTGCCTGATAGAGTCGTCTGCAGTACTTGATTGCTGTTTCTCTTGCTTCGATATCATCCTCGCTCCAAGCTGAGGTTACATACGCTAATGGTCTGCTCATTTTTCCTCCTAATAGAAAGAGCCTTCCACTAAGAAGGCTCACAGTTCCTGTTTGTGATTCTGTTTTCTCTGCCATTGCTCCAAGAGCTTAATGATGGTGTCCTCCATCTGCTTTGGAGTGTATGACTTTGGAAAGTACTTCTTCAATACATCGTTCTTGATGGTAACTCTGTCCAGATCTGTCTTCTTTTCTTCAGACATAATGGCGCAGAGAGCTTCTTTGGTACAAAGACCAGCCTGTTGCATCTTCTTCATACGCTGTGCCTGAGAGAGTGATGGAATAGCCTGGGCATAATCCATGGCGTAGAGAAGAGATTTCTGATTCTCTTTCGTAAGATAAGAAATCTCAACAGCTGGGTTTAATCCCAACTTTTTGTCATCAACCATATCCAGTAGTTCAGGTACAAGCTCTGTTAATCTGACTATTCTCATAACCTGTCTTTCGCTTGTATTGGCCTCTTGAGCAATTTTTGTTTTTGCCCAATTGGACTTTGTGCCAACTTGGCACAAAGTATTTTCCGGAAACTTAACCGGTATCACTCGATCAGTTCGCTCACCCTGATGCTTTATTGCATCCATCTTCATCTTGAAGGCAAAAGCTCTTTCACTTGGAAGTATCTCCTCTCTTGAAAGGTTCGAATCCACCATCAAAATGACAGCTGCGTCATCATCAAGATTCCTGACAATAGCAGGCATAGTCTTAAGGCCAGCCAGTTCACAGGCATGGTGCCTTCTGTGTCCTGATACAATCTCGTAGCCTCCTTCTTCCCTTGGCCTGACTATAGCAGGAGTCAGAACACCAAACTTTTCAATACTCTCTACAGTCTTTTGCATATCTTCGTTGTCCAGTACTTTGAAGGGATGATCTTTGAAGGGAAAAAGATCTGACAGCGCTATTTCCTGGACTTTCTCTCCTTTTTGGGCTTTATCTTTTCTCGTCTCTTCCGTAGAAAAGATATCATCGTAGCTGGCTAAGCTGATGTTGGCGCCTCTTTTCCCCATCAGATAACACCTCCTTCGTCAGATTCTTGTATGCTGCAGCCACCTTGCCTCCGGGATCATGAGCAAAAATACTCTTTCCTTCAGCTGAAATCTCTGCTGCTCTTACTGAATGTGGAATGTCAGAATCAAACACCCTGATCTTACTTCCATAGGTTTCCCTGATGAGATCGCTAATCATCCTGGCATCATTTGTTCTGCCATCCACCATAGTTAGCAGAATTCCTTCAATCTTGAGCTTTGGATTAATCTGTCTCTTTACCTTTGATATTGTTCCAAGAAGCTGTTCCAATCCTTTTGCAGATAGATATTGGGCCTGGACCGGAATAAGACAGTTATCTGCTGCACATAAAGCATTTACTGTGAGCATGCCCAGACTGGGAGAGCAGTCGATCAGAATATGGTCGTACTGCTTATTCACAGTGTCGATATACTGCTTCAATATCTTTTCCCTGCTTATCACATTTGCAAGAGACATCTCAGTTCCGGCCAGTTCAATATTTGCAGGCATGAGATCCACTCCTTCAGGATGTGATAAGATTCCTTCCCGATTGCCAATAGGCTGTTCATTCAGAATTCTGTCTATCATTGTTGAAATAGTCGGATACAGTTCATCAGACCTTGGGTATCCAAGGCTTATAGTCAAACTCGACTGCGGATCCAGATCTATCAGAAGCACTTTTTTACCCTCCATTGCAAGTCCAACACCCAGATTTTCCGTGGAACAGGTCTTCCCAGTTCCTCCCTTTTGATTGACTATTGCTGTTACGTTTGCTCTGTGTGACACATTTTCCACCTCCTAAATCAGTCCATTTGCCATATCATTATTCACAAGGGACTGATAATAATTGCTGATTGTCATTGGTGCATTGTAGAGTGCTGCCAGAACATACTGCTTGATATTCCTGACTTTAGTGTTATTCTCCTTCAGGGATGCAAGCACATATTCGATATGGTTGCTTTCCAGTTTCATTAAGGCACTTTTAACTACTGCCGCAGGTTTGTCATCACCAGCAATGCGGATCATAGATCTTTTACTACAGGCCGTATCAAGGATAAGCTCGAATATCTCATTTAACATGTCATGATCATAGGGATTGTTCTTCAAAAGACTTTCATAAGAAAGCTGTTCATAAAAGTATTCTCTGTAGCTTTCTCTCTCATCCATCTCGTCCGATAAGAATGGATTCGTATCACTAATATCAGTATTAATGGTATTAGTTTTATTTCTCTGTGATTTCCCATGTTCCGGAGCAATGATTCTCACAATTCCAGAACCATGATTTTCACTGTTCTTGAACTGTGATGCATTGGGAGAAATGAAATTCTTAACATAGATTCTGTTTGGCTTGCCAAGCCCCTGTCTCTTTTTCTCAATAAGCCCGATACCTTCAAGCTCCGATAAAAGCTTTACAGCTTTCTGTTCAGCACAGCCAAGAGCTTTTTCCACAGCCTCCAAGGTACAGTAAACAAATATCCTGCCCTGTTCATCAAACCAGTTGTTCCTCGCGGACAAGCTCACCCTATCAAGGAGCAGTCCATACAGCGTTTTTGCATCAGAAGATATCCCTGAAAATCTCCCGTCTGTATAAAGGAGCTTGGGAATCCTGTAAAATGCGAACTGTTCCGACTGCTCGCTGTAAAAGTAGTCGAAGTTCATTGAATCACCACCCGTAAACCAGACTTGCCAGATCATACAGATCTCGCATATCCTTTTCAGGATTTGGAATCACATCATGTGAAAGCGGTTTGCTTCGGAAAGGATTTATATCTTTTCCGTACTTACACCTGGTATACAAGCAGGTTCTGAACTTCCATTCCGGCTGATAGCACTCACAATCCTGGCAACACTTTGGAACAGTAGCGTCTCCTGTAGGAATCTCTTCCATGAATCTTCTTAATCTCTTAAACTTCACATATTCCTCATCTGACATTTCACGCTGCATACATGTTTACTCCTTCCTGTCCCAAAATTCTTTTTGTGCACCATCCGATGCATGGAGCAGCTTTCTTGTAAGGGCATCCGTCGCATGGTGTTGGAACCACGCGCGGACGCTCTAACAGATAGTAGCAATTCATTTTTCCAAGCCTGCACCCCGACCTATCTTCATCCCAAAAGAAACAATTACTGCAATCCCCCGGCTTGTCTCCTGAATATCTTGCGTCTACCATCAGAGTGCTTCTCCTCCCTTTGATTTTGATTTAGGATCTTTTAGCTTTTCGCCTTTCTCATTTATGATTGAAGCGTTTTTTACCTTGTCTTCAAGGTCCTTGAGAATCGATGGCTTATCACCAATGTCCTCCCCAGCCTTCTCAGCAGCCTCTTTTGCCTCAAGTCTCTCCTCGTAATGAGAAGCGAGCTCAAAGACATTGTCCTTGCTGTCGTAGTGATAGACGTTATCGGTGAGCTTATCCTCAGGACGAACCTCTGAAGCATTTACCTGTTCTACCATGTCCTGGAGATTTCGGTAATCAGCCATTCCATCGTCTGCAATAAGGATGACCTCATGTCGTGAACTTGGAAGTACGAAGAAATCGCCATCGAGTTTTTCAGCAGCATCCTTAAGGAACTCGGGGTAAGCAAGGATTCCTGCACCGTTTACCTTGTCCTCAGTAGATGCCACAAAGATGACATCCTTTCCGTCACGCTTTAGGCCCTCTGCGAACATATCGAACATGTCCACGCCCATCATTTCTCTGAGTGTGTCGGTCATGGTCTTGATCACCGCAGGACGGTAATTAGGGGCATTGGCAATAGCATCCTCATGAAGCTTATCTGCTGTGATGCCATAGTTCTCAAGCATGTTGTTGGTAACTGTGATGGACTGCATCTCACCGTTTGTGTGAACATCCAGAACGAAGCGGTAGTAAACTGCCATGTCCTCAAGATCCTTGTGAGGAATGTTCTCAAGGAAAGCTTCGTTGCCCTTCTTGGAAATAACTTCCAGAGAGAGCTTGTCCTTCATCTGCTCATAGTCAGTGAGCACATTCGTGTTGACTTCAGGTGCATTGTCCAGTGACTTAGCAGCAAGATCAGCAATGGCATGGCGAAGTTCTGAGTAGTCTACTCCCTTCTCATACTCCTGATAGAATCCTTCAATATTGAAGTTGATTCCGATCTGACCATCGGCAGGCTTGATTGTCATGGCCTCATACTCGACGTTGGCCTTGTTGGTGTGATTAAAACCAATCTCAACATCCTCATATCCCCTTGTGTAGAGGGACTCCTTCAGGTCCTCAGCCAAAACCTCCTTGAACTCATCAAAAATCATGTGATCCATAAGCTTTTTCCTCTCTTTCTTTTAAATGGATTTTTGAGTAAAGAAATAGGACATCCACTTCTGCTTTTTGATCACAAAAGTAAATGTCCTATGTAAAAATCTCCCCCAGGTTGGGGTAAATTTCTGACTCAAAAAATAACGATTTTTTTCCATTTTTTGAGCCGAATTTATGGTTTTCCCTTGTTTCGTTGTAAGTTTTCCCTGGTCATTCAAGAGGCCCAAAACCGCGTAAATACTAGGGTTTGCCCTGCTTTAGTAATATTATGAAACTTCCGTCGCCACCCAGCTTTTCAGCCGCCTGATCCATAAAATCCTGGTAAGCAAGGATTCCAGCGCCCTGGGTCTTATCCTCAACAGTTGCAACGAATATAGGCTCATCAGCCTTAGGTCCGAGCCCGAGCATTTCTGCCTGCTCAGCACCCATCATCTCCGCCATCACCTCGGACAGTCCCTGGATTACCGCAGGTCTTACCTCGGGAGCAATTGACATCGCATCAGCGTGAAGCTGCTCTGCCGTGATACCATAGTTATCAAGCATCTTGTTTGTCACAAGAATCGAGCTTCTTCCCTCTGAAGATAAGTCAAGAACAATACGGTAAACAATCGCCATATCCTCCATATTCTTATGAGGAACAGTCTCAAGGAGCTCTGCATTTCTTTCTGCAGAAACAACCTCCATGGCAAGTTTGCCTTTCATCTGGCTGTAATCGGTAAGTGCCTCAAGATCAAACGCAGGATGATTATCAAGGGCATGCTCTGCAGAACTGGCAATCTGTCTGACTATCATGTCAAATGATCTGCCATCGGAATACTCCTTGAATGCAGCATCGATGCCGATGTTCACACCAATGACTCCGTCCTCAGGTTTCACTACCAGAGCTTCGTAGGATTGATTCATTTTCTCAACTGTGTGAGTCTCAACTGAATACTTCCTATCGAAGATCAACTCGAGTCTGTCCTTCACCGCTTTGGCAAGGTCCTCTTTGAATGTATCGAAATCCATTCATACACCTCTTTCTGTATAATCGAGCCGTTGTTGGTTACTGCCCTGCGGTTTTCGCCGCCAGGCCTTACGGCATGAAAAAAGCACCAGTCCCACAAATGCACTTACGCACTCATGAGCTGATGCCCGGTTCATGTCTTTATTCTCTTGGCCAAGAAAAAACAAGGAAGCATTTGGCTCTTGCCTGCTCCCTTGTCCATCATAATAATATCATTCCCTAAAAAGCCTTTCAATTATCACGGCATTATCAATTTGTTTCAAAACATTATCACAGCGTTTCAGAACGTTATCATATCGTTATCATTCAAATTTGGCTTCAGTTGTATAGGATTTAAGTGTCTTTACCAACGAAGCAATAACGATGTCCTTTTGATTGTCAGTAAGCTTGCTTATCGCTGAGTACAATTCTTTGTCGTCCTTAGCCATCAGTATGTCTAATACCTTTTCTCCTGAAGTCATATCCAAGTCCTCACATATCTATGGTTTTGCTACTATAAATAAGGTATCACTTTGTACTTGCATTTGGTGCAAGTTTGGGAAGAATATATTCGGATATATCTTTCTTTGCGGAGCACACGGGACTTAAACCAAAGGTTCACAATGTACCAACAGCTCTAATTAATCCGTTATTTCTCCTCCAGCCTCTCTAAGATCAAACAATGAAACGATCTTAAACTCTTTCTTTTCAGTATCCACATCCCTAAACCAGATGCTTCCACTATTGATACATGCGCCCTGCCAGTTCGCCCATAGATCTGATATGTCCCATGATGCAAGTGTGGTCATCTCTTCCTCATTAAATCCTGTCTTATTTGCATATGCAATGAACTCTTCCTTGTTATTGCATAAATTATTGTCATCTTTAGATCCAATAGGATACTGTATCATATCGCCTACAGTATTCCAGTCTTTTGCATTAACTGCATCTATTACCTTTTGGGCAAAAGCCTCTACTTCTGCATTGCTTGCATCTGTAAACACATCATACTTGCTTTCTTCTGTACTACTTGCTGCCGTTCCGGCCTCTGTGCTATCAGCATCTTTAGCTTCTTTGCTTTCTTTTTCTGTAATATCGTCTTTATCCTCAGATGACGCACTGTTCGCTGGCTCTGCCACTTTTTCTACCTGGATGTCAGTTGACTTCGCATTGTCGGATGAGCCATTACATGCAGTAAGCATGCTGCACACCGCAATGAGCGCACAATAAGATAATAGGTTACTTTTCATTAGTCATTTCCTCCAAAAATCTTTAAGGATACTTATTCAAATTACTGCTTTCCTAAGAATAAACATCCCGTCAATCTCATCTTCATCAGTTATTTTATAATCATACGTACTTCCAGATGCTCTGTGAAATCCGTTTAAAAACTCTACAATATGGAATCCACAGCAGTTCACATAAAAATGTACAGTATGTTTTTCAAAATAAGGAATCATGGTCTCCCAGATTTTCACCTGCGAGTACATCTTTTCTATCAGCCACCACACAGCCTGTCCAATCCCAATGTTATGCACTATCGGCTTTACAAAAAAAATAGTAAGCACACCCACATCCTCCCTGACATGGACTACTACACCACCCACTTTATTCTCGTCCAGCATGATCCTATATGCCACACCGGCATCAATGGCTTGATCTACTGTTTCTTTTGAAATTATCTCTTCTTCATCCATATGATAATCACAGAAACCAAATGCTTCAAGAGCACCAAAGCTGAACGCTTCCTGATTGTCTATGATGAACTGCTCTCTATCATCATCTTCTAATGGACTAAGAAATACATTCATGATATGTCCTCTCTTATTCTTCTTATATGTCTGATTCAAATAAACTCGCATAGAAAGGGGCAGCCAGTCGCAGCTGCCCATCATTTCACAGGTTAATTAAATCTTTGTATTCTCTTGCCTCTTTCTGAACCTCCTTTCTGAGTCTCTGGACATCCATGAAATGCTCAGCTTCAGCAAGTATCTTCTCTTTTCTTATCCCGGCTTCGGCCTCTACAATCTCTTTCTTCTCTGAAGCCACCAACCTGATTTTCTCAGCTTCGGCCTTAGCATATTCACGGATTTTATCGTTTTTGCTTCGTTTCAAGTTTCTTATAACCATCATACCGATCATCTCCAATCATGAACTTTTTGCAGCCTTGTCATATTGCTGTCTTGTTATCTTTCCGTCTGTCAGAAGCTGTTTTAGTCTAACCTTTGACATTTTCGCCAGAGTGGCAGCTGTGTACTTCCCTGGCTGTGACTTGATACTATCTTCAGATATTGTTACTTTTCCCGCCTGATTCCTGGCTATCTGCTTCTCGGATATCTCCAATGTATCCCCGTCTTTACTGATAGCATCAT
>NZ_CAMVPU010000049.1 GCF_947169445.1 uncultured Butyrivibrio sp.
TAGGTCGAGGGCTTATCCAACGAATAGTTGGTATAGGAACAAAGGGAAATGGATTTAAGATAGTTCAGTGTTCGTGCTGTGTTGCTTAATGAAGTATTTTTGAATTTAGCGACACACATACCGAAATTATAGACGAAGTATTTTTGAGTCATAATTTCGGTAGTTTGAAGGCTTCATTCAATATAATGGCCCGGTGGCTCAGCTGGTTAGAGCGCCGCCCTGTCACGGCGGAGGTCAGGGGTTCGAACCCCCTTCGGGTCGTCAATATATAACAAAAAATCCGATCTCATGTGAGGTCGGTTTTTTGTTTGCGGAAAATATTTACTATTTGAACGCTTCCTTAGAAATTTCAGATTAGATGTTGGCAATTGCCAAGAGCTGTGTATGTGGCTATAATTAGGAGATAATCGTTCAAGGAGGATGAAAAAAATGGCTAATATTTCAGAAGAGAAGTGCATAGATGCACTCAAGGAAATCATGGTCAGGTGTTTTGGGGATGAGAACAAGGTAGTTGTAGGAGATTATGCCGAGTGCGCAACCTGTCTGGAGAAGCAGGATGAGGGCTGGGAACTCTATCACGGAGAGAGGCTCAATCATTACAATTCACAGTTTTTTGGGAATATCAAGGACGCATGCCTTGCTGCAATAGACAAGGCCGGTTATCCCGAGGATATGCAGGAAGCAAAGAATGAATTTCTGAGAGTCTGCGAATTATGATTAGACAGATTGTTGAAGAACTTGACGGTAAGGGCAGGATGGAATATCTGGAGCCTGCTTCTGACGAGCAGATAGAAGAATTTGAAACTCGAAATGGTCTGGTTCTTCCGGCTGCTTTCAAAGAATGGCTGAGACTAAGCGACGGCGGAGAATTATTTTTGCCTGCAGGACTTCAGATATATGGAGTAGCCCATAAACCACTTATTGAAGTCGGACTAGGCGACAGACCGGATGACAGCTATGTGGTAATAGGTGCTCTGGCATCAGGAGATCCGGTTTTATGCCAAAAAGGAAGTGAACAGATCTCAATATATAACCTGGAAGGCGGGTGTATTGAGGAAGATGAGATCTACCCGGATTTCGGTGCTTTTCTTTCAGATCTGCAGGAATTATTAGGAATCTGGTGATTAATAAAGTCAATGCATGAGATTAATGCATTGACTTTATTTTTTTGTGGTGCTATTATGACTAAAAATATGAATTTAGTCAAAAAGAGGAAATGCGATGCCAAAAACATATTCGGAAAGTGAAAGAGAACAGATAATCCTTCGGCTTAAAAAGGCTGCCAACGAGCTTATGATGCAAAAAGGCGTGAAAAAAGCCACTGTAGATGAACTGGTTCAGCTGGCAGGTATCCCCAAGGGAACGTTTTATCTGTTTTATCCCTGTAAGGAAGTACTGTTTTTTGATGCCGCTCAGGATTTTCATGTTCAGGTGGATGAGTATATTTCCGGCGGTCTTATGAGAATAATCAGGGAACATCATATAGACCCCTCTCAGGACGGAGCATTCGCTGAAGTTGTGGATGAGATAGCAGATGTTATTCTTGGAGCCATGGAGATTACTACAAGTTCCTGCCTCAAGGTTCTTCTTGAACCGGAGGCTATGAACCTGGTTTTGTCCAAGCTTCCCGATGATCTTCTTGAAAGGCACAGAGAGCAGGACAAGCACATGGGAGCCGGAATTCTTGAACAGCTGGCTGCCAGAAAGGGGTTAAATGTTGAGGCGGTTGTAGGTTCTTTTTCCATGATACTGTTTGGTTCCATGTACAAGCATGTTATTGGCGAAGAGAATATGAGAGAAAGTATGCGGATGCTAATTAAAGGTCTGGTAATACAGATTTTGGCATAAGGAGGAGGTAAATGGCCATGACAGATCAGAAAGTGATAGATGTACAGAACGTTAATTTCAGCTACAGTAAGACTCCTTTTCTCAAAGATATTTCATTTTCTGTGAATAAGGGAGAGATATTCGGATTCCTGGGGCCTTCGGGAGCAGGAAAGAGCACCCTGCAGAAGGTACTTACGGGAATCTGCACTAACTATGAAGGCAGCGCCACTATTCTTGGCGTCGAGAGTAAGGATCACAGCAAAGATTTCTATGAAAAGATTGGTGTGGATTTCGAGTTCCCGAGCCTGTTTGAGAAGCTGACGGCAAGAGAAAATCTCAAATATTTTGCATCTCTGTATAGCGGAGAGAAGAGAGATATTGATGAACTGCTTAGAGAAGTAGGGCTATATGAGCATGCTGACAAGAAGGTATCAGCTTTTTCCAAGGGTATGAAGTCCAGGCTCAATTTCATTAAATCTCTGGTCCATGACCCGCAGGTGCTGTTTCTCGACGAGCCCACAAGCGGCCTGGACCCAAATAATTCCAAGATCATGAAGGATCTTATCAGAAAAGAGAAGGAGAAGGGGAAAACAATAATCCTGACCACTCATAACATGCAGGATGCCACTGAACTCTGCGACAGAGTCGTGTTTATCGTGAACGGGCAAATGAAAGCGCTGGATACACCTCACAATTTTATTATGAGCCGCGGGGCGGTAAGGGTTACTTATACATATCTGGAAAACGGCGTTGAGCGGACAGTCAGCACGATTCTTTCAAATATCAGCTGTGATGAAATACTAAGGAAACTGATAGAAGAGAACCGCATAACATCCATTCACAGCGCGGAGCCTACACTTAACGATATTTTCATTGAGATAACAGGAACACATCTGGACTGACGGAGATAAGAATATGAGACAAGCAAATGTAATTAAGGGCGACATTTTTTTCCAATGGAAATACGGATTTTATCTGCTGTATATCCTGTGCATATTGGTGTATATGATCATTTTCTCTTTTTTCGAGGGGAATCTTAAGAATATTATCGTGGCCTGTTGTGTGTATTCCGATCCGGCGGCTATGGGTATGTTCTTTATGGGAGCGCTGATCCTTCTGGAAAAAAGTCAGCATGTTACCAGCTCCATAGTGATCTCCCCGGTAACGCCTACGCAGTACATAGTCGGCAAAGTTCTTTCGTTTGCGCTGATATCTGAAATAGTGGGACTTATCCTGATTCTCTTTGGGCACACCGCAAATGTTCTTCTGTTTATGGTGGGTATTCTGCTTGGATCGGCAATTTTCAGTCTCTGCGGAATAATCGTGGGAACAATGGTCAGCAATCTGAATCAGTATATTCTGGGAACAGTACCGTTTGAACTGGTGGGCTTTGCGCCGGTCATTGCATACAGGGCAGGCGTGTTCTGGGATAATCCGCTTATGCTGATCCATCCGGGATGTGCTGCTATGCAACTGTTAGAAGGTAATGCGAACATGGCATTTTTATCAATTATCAGTCTTGTGATCTGGACTTATGTGATATACAGAATAGCTGATAAGTGTGTTAAAAAAATGTATCAACAGGTAGGAGAATAAGATTATGACCGCTACATACAAAATGTTCAGATATATGGTAAAACAGATAGCCGGGGATCTGATGCTGGCGATGCTGGTTATTATGCCATTTATAGTCGGTGGACTCTTTAAATATGGGATTCCGATCCTGGAAGAAAAGATTCTGGCCGGATTTGGCTACGGAGAAGTGTTAAGGCCTTATTATGACCTGTTTAGCTGGCTGCTGGCCATGTTGACGGGAATGATGTTTGCCTTTATAGGTGGATTGGTAGTTCTGGGAGAGATTGATGAGGGCATAGCTAAATACATCATAGTAACGCCTCCCGGTGAAAGAGGTTATCTTAACTCAAGAATAGTATTGCCGGCAGTTATCTCAGGAATAATGACAGCATTTTTAGTTATGGTATTTGCGATTAACAGGCTTGATTTAATAACAACGGTTGTTATGGTATTATCCACGGCTTTTTGCGGCATTATCACGGCTTTTCTGGTGGTGGCTATATCTTCAAACAAGGTTGAGGGCATGGCAGTGGGTAAATTATCAGGCCTCTTTGGAATAACTTTTTTCGCACCGTTCTTTATTAAAGGGGCAGTAAGCTATATTTTTGTGATATTTCCCATGTATCATGTGGGAAGATGGACCCAAACCGGGAACATGTTGTACCTGATTCCCGCAGGAGGGTTGTTTATGATCTGGAGTATCGTTTTGTATAAGATGTTCAGGAAAAAGTTTGGATAAGATAGTTGAGGATGTGGAATCTCTCTCTTGTTTGCTTTTAAAGTTGGTATGGTAGAAGTTTATTATTCGAGAAGTGGTATAGAGGAAAAGACTATTGATTTATTTTTGTATAATATTATCCTTCGCATAACTATTATGTTCCGAAAAAACAATTAATTAAATAGCAGATATGCTTCCTGATTGTCTTTTGACCATGAAACATATCTGCTTGTTTTTTTATCATATTTAATTATTTAACTTTAACAGGAATGAGCTTAAGATTGCCTGTGCCAAAGAACAAGGAATTTCTTATCATACCTATTCTGTATAGATTTAATATATAGAACATCGTACACATAACAGTAATAATTCCGAAGGTACTGATAAGTTCCTCAACTGTTGGCGCATAGCCATGTTTTCTTGTGTAATTACCGACATATTCCGCAATTTCTGCTTCAAGTCTACTCATATTTACAACCTTTCTTGATTCATTTGTGCTGTATTTAGTTGTTTCATTTAGTTTAAAGTGAAAATGTGTCCATTCTGGGGCAGATATATTAAGAAATTATAAAATGGATTATGAAATAAAGCTTTTTGTACCTGGTACCGGGGTTTAAATATTGATTTGAAAAGACCTTTGTCCCGGTGATAAAGGTCTTTTTTATTGCCCGCGGTTATAGACTTTACAGACTCAAACAGATACAATTGCTTTAATGGGAAGTTGGGGGGATACGGTATGAAAGTATGTGAAATCAGCAAAAGGAATATTTCTGTGTTTTTATCGTTAATAATGGTAGTCTGCACTTTATGTAGTTGCAGACTGCCTTTTTTTGAAGATGATCGCACGCCGGGAGAAAAAAAGTATCCGGAGTTTATCACAATAGATGTTTTTGACGTTCAGTCCAATACCCGGGGAATCCAGCGGGGATGGTTTGCCAAGATCGTCCGTGACAAGTTCAATATGCAGCTTAACATTATAGCTCCCAATCAGGAGGGCCATGGAAATGCCATTTTTGAGAGCATGAGAGCATCAGGGAATATCGGCGATCTTATTTTTATCGGTGCAGAGGATGGAAATCTTCGGGACCTGGTACGAGAAGGCCTTATTCTTGATATGACAGATTATATTAAGGACTGTGATAATCTTTTGAAATATGAGGACCAGATAAGGCTTACCTCTGCCAATGCAGACGCAGAGGGCTTATTTGCCATTCCCAGTGAGATATCCTCCAATACAGAGGTTGGAGAAGCGGATTTCAGCGAGCCCACCAATGCGCCCTCCATCAGATGGGATTTGTACAGGGAACTGGGCTATCCGCAGGTTAATACTCTGGAGGAGCTTTTGCCTGTACTGTCAAAGATGCAGCAAAATGCAGTAAAAAGCGACAGTGGAAAAAACGTCTATGCTTTCAGCCTTTTTTCTGACTGGGACGGAGATATAATGCAAAATGCAGGAGCCATTGCTTCGCTGTATGGATATGATATTCTCGGATTTGTTCTGATGGATCCTGAAACCGGCGAAATGGAAAGCGTTGCAGATGAGAACTCTGCTTATTTCAGAGCGCTGGATTTCTTTTTCGAGGCTAATCGCCTGGGGCTTGTGGACCCCGATTCACCTTATCAGAATTATGATACTGTTGCCTCCAAATACAGAGACGGTGCGGTTCTTTACTCTTTTTGGCCCTGGATGGGGCAGTCACTCTACAATTCAGAGACAAGACTTCGTGAAGGAAAAGGATTTGCGTCCCTGAAAATTGAAGATGCCAGTTACGTTACCTGGGGAAATGATCCCGGGGGCAAGCAGAGTTTTTCCATGATGATCGGTAAAAACACCAAGGATCCCCAGAGAATGGTGGATTTTGCCAACTGGCTTTTTTCCAGGGAAGGTATCGAGTGCAGCGGCTCACCTACAGGAGATTTCAGAGGGCCGGAGGGGTTAACCTGGGAAATGACGGATGATGGGCCCAGATTCACTGAATTTGGAATAAAAGCCTTTATTGATATGGAGGAGAATCTTGAGGTTCCTGAAGAATACGGCGGAGGACTCTGGAGTCAGGGGGTATCTGCCCTTAATTTCAAGCCTGTTGACGTTCAGGACAGCGATGAGAATGGCGTTCCTTACCGGTATCAGCTCTGGGATGACTATACCAGCCGCAGTAAGACTGTGATCTACAGCGATTGGAGCAAACTTTACGGCACGGAGAAGGAGCCAATAGCCTATTTTAGGGAAAACGACATGCTTACGATAATCCCGGGAGTTGAATGGGGAGGATTTGCATATCCTGAGTATCTTCAGACCATTGAAGATCAGTGCCGCCAGACCATTGTCGATCACTCCTGGAAAATGGTATTTGCTTCCACCAGGGCTGATTATGATTTTCTTAAAAAGGACATGCTCAGTACCTTGGATAAGCTTGGGTTCGACCAGGTATTGGAATATAATCTGAAGGCTGCAAAAGAAAAGCAGCAGCTGTTTGACGCTGCATTTAAGGGGGATACATGATGCACAGGGGACGCGTGGGCGGTCAGATGTACCGCGTTTTGATCCTGGCCCTGATAATTCCCATGTTTATTATAGGTGTCGTGTCAGTATCTATCCTTATGAGACAGATGAAGGACAGATATGAGGAACAGTTAAGGGCTGAAAATATCAGGATCAAATCAATAGTATTTGATATAACTTCAATTGTTTATACCAGCCTGGAGCCTATCATATCCTCTCAGGAATACAGGGACATGTTTGCTTCAGACAGCTATCAGGTTGTCACCAAGGGCAGGTATGACGCTCTGGATGCGGCGGTTTCTTCGATAATCCGGACCACAGCCGCAATTTCTTCAATAAATATTTATACCAACAATCCCCAAATACCTACAGGCAGCCATGTGGTCAATGTGGGTATAAGCGGCGCTGAAAGATTCGGAGATAATGCGGATAAAGCGGCCGGCAGCGGAGTTACCGATGATCCCTTCAGCAGGTTTGAGTGGTACAACGATATAGATGATTCAGCCTGGGATTCCTACACCTGTACCCATATTCCGCTGAATGAGTATGAGAATGACTATGAGCTTGCTCTTGTGAGGCGCTTTAATACAGGTTCTTCGGATAACAGGGCTTATATCGTAGTGACGGTGAGCACCAATTATTTAAGAAACAGGCTTCTTACGACGGATAATTATATACTCATCAGTTTGGACAAACATCCTGTGTTTTTTTCATCAAATTACAATGAGCGCGAGATCGAGATGCCGGAGATTGAGGGCAATGGCGTAGATGAGTATAACTTCATGGGCGATATGATGCTTGATGGCAAGCTGGCTCTTACCTGCATTTCCAGCTTTGTGCCCTATAAGATCACTTCAAGATTCTTTGTCCTTACCGGAGATTACACGGCCCATGAGGCCATTAAGGAGATAATGCGAGGCTTTATTCTTGTATTACTTCTGGTAGTAATTGTCCCTTTATTCATAGTCATTCTTTACTCAAGGTATTTCACATCCAGAGTTAATACCCTGAGAGAGGCCATGCACAGAGCCAGTACCGGCAATTATGACATCATTGAGAATATAAGCGGTGATGATGAACTGGCGGATACCTTTAAGGATCTAAAGGCTACCACCCAGCAGATAAGAGAGCAGGAAGCGAGATTTTACGAAACAAAGATCCATGAGCAGCAGCTCATCAATATGCAGCAGAACATGGAATTTAAGATGCTTTCAGGGCAGATCAATCCTCATTTTTTGTACAATACTCTTGAGGCAATCAGGATGCAGGCCATAAGAGGCGGTGACAGGGATGTGGCCACCAGCGTCAAGTATCTTGCCAAAATAATGCATTATGTGCTTGAGAGCACCGGAAAGTCCAACGCAACCCTGGCGGAGGAGCTTACCCATGTGGAAAGTTATCTTCAGATACAGCGGCTCAGGTTCGGGGACCGGATCAACTGGAATTTCTATATTGCAGAGGATTTTGACACATCAAAATATTATCTGCTGCCACTTCTTTTGCAGCCTATAGTGGAAAATGCCGTGAGCCATGGCCTTAAGGATATGGATCAGAACGGACACATTAGCATTATTGTTGAGCCCGAAGGGGAGAAGCTTCTCATTACAGTTAATGATGACGGAAAGGGCATGAGCCCTCAGCAGGTTGAAGAATTGAACCATTCCATCAATGAGAAGAGGCGGGAAGATGACGAAAAAGGAGTAGAGAGTATCGGACTTTATAACATCAACCAGAGGATAAGATATCTTTACGGAAGTGACTATGGTCTTACTATAAGATCAAATCAGGGTAAGGGCACTAGCGTTGAGCTCAGGCTTCCCATAAATACCCAGGCCCGGACCAATGTACAAAATGTACAGTAAAAAATGTAGGATTAACAGGGTATTTAATTGACAGAGAGTTATATAAAATTGCACGTGTAAGCGATATTAATTATCAGCTTGCAGGTGCAATTTTTATTTGGGGTCTGCGTTTATAGTTGGGGAGGGGAAACGTGTCTAAAGAAAAACTGGCTGGATATGTCTATTACCCATATCGGGCAATCTCAGTACTGCTTCTGGTAGTTCTCTTTTTTCCTGCGCTTAATGTTGCCAGAATTAGCGGACTCATCAACAGAAGTATTTCTCTTCTTACAACAGGATTTTCCTACGGGAATTTAATCTCCAATTTCGGCAGGGCAATTAAAAAAGGCTGGGTTATGGAATCCACCTTGAGACTTTTGAATATCTCCAGCATGATAATCTGCCTTGGAATTATAGCCTGCGCTGTTGGGGCCTGTTTATCTCTGGGAAACAGAAAATGTAAGTTCTTCGGAAATATACTCAATTTAGTCGGAGCCATTGTTTCTGCTGGTTCCATGGCAGGAATATGGTCTGCACATACACAGATTGCAGCAACCACTAAACCCTCCAAGATTGAACCCATGTTTTCCGGATTTTTCTACGTAATGCTGGGAATGCTGTTGCTGATGATCCTCATAGCTGCCTGTGAGCTGTATCTGGTGGGAAAACCCGCCAAGACCGAGAAGTTTGAGATGGAAACAAGATTCAGATTGTTTCTTATGTTCCTTCCCTTTATCCTTCTGGCTTTTGTCTTCAGTTATTTACCTCTCTGGGGATGGAGATATGCTTTTTTCGACTACAAAGCCGGAGATACCTTGTCAATGGATAACTTTGTAGGTTTTAAGTGGTTCCAGCAGCTGATCCGAAACAGATCCACCACCAGGGACATCCTCAGCGTAATGAAAAATACCCTGGCCATGAGTGGACTGGGAATAGCCACCAGCTGGGTTCCCATGGCATTTGCGATTTTTCTTTCTGAGATTAAGAATGACAAATTCAGAAGAATTGTACAGACTTTTACCACCATTCCCAATTTCATCAGCTGGGTTCTGGTATTTGCCATTGCTTTCTGTATTTTCTCCACAGACGGTTTTATCAGTTCTCTTATGATGAATCTTGGTATCTGGACCGAAGGAAAAAACTTCCTGATGGACGGAAGCCATATCTGGATAAAGATGCTTCTTTGGGGAATGTGGAAGGGCCTGGGCTGGAGCGCCATCATCTATATCGCGGGAATTGCCGGTATAGACCAGCAGCTGTATGAAGCGGCAATAGTGGATGGTGCGGGGCGCTTCCAGAAAATGTGGCATGTAACAGTGCCGGGACTTATGCCTACTTTCTATGTGCTTCTTCTCATGGCTGTGGCAGGAATCCTTTCTAACGGAATGGATCAGTACCTGGTATTTGAAAATTCCTCCAATACAACACAGATCATGGTTCTGGATCTGTATGTTTATAAGATGGGTATCGTTAAAGGTGCAATTCCTTTATCCACCGTTGTGGGCATGCTTAAATCCGTCATCAGTGTGACTCTTTTGTATGGGGCAAATACCATATCAAAAGTGATAAGAGGTGAGACCATAGTTTAATGGGGGAACGAAATGAGTAAGAAGAGCCTGAAAAAAATAAAGCTGAAATTCGGTGACGTTGTTTTTAACATCATCAATTACTCCGCATTTGCTGCTTTTACCCTTATATGCATTTTTCCCTTTTACTATCTGTTCATCAATACCATCAGTGACAATGAACTGGTGAGAAAGGGACTTATCAACTTTGTGCCAAGGGGCATACATTTTGAAAACTACATTCGCCTTTTGCAGGTAAATGACCTGTTTGGTTCCTTTGCGGTGACCCTGGCAAGAACCATATTCGGAACAATTCTCATGGTGCTGGCATCAGCCTTTGTGGGATATCTGGTTACCCAACAGGAAATGTGGGGAAGAAGCTTCTGGTACAGGTTCCTTGTAATAACCATGTACTTCAACGCCGGCATAATTCCCTGGTACCTGAATATGGCTATGCTGGGACTTACCAATACCTTTTGGGCATACATAATTCCGGGAATAGTTGCACCCTATAATATCATTCTGGTTAAGACCTATATAGAATCTGCAATTCCGGGTGAACTTGAGGAAAGCGCTGCTTTGGACGGGGCGTCTCATATGAAGATTTTCATGAGCATCATACTTCCTTTGTCCAAGCCTATCCTGGCCACTATTGCCATATTCGGTGCTGTGGGCCACTGGAATTCCTTCCAGGATTCACTGATTCTCATGCAGTCGGCGCCAAAGCTCTATACACTTCAGCACAGGCTGTATATATACCTCAATACCACCAGTAATCTGGCCGCTCTTATGAGCGCCGGAAGTACATCAGGAATCAGCAAGAGCGTTATGGACTCTGCGCTGAACGGAAAAGTAATAAAGTACACCATAGCAATGGTTACAATAATTCCTATTCTTTTAGTTTATCCTTTCATGCAGCGGTATTTTGAAAAGGGAATCATGATCGGGGCAGTAAAAGGGTGAAAGAGAACCCTTAAAGATAGTTTTGAAACCAAAAAAGGAGGAAAGCTATGAAAATGAAAAAGTTACTGGCTCTTATTATGACCGGAGCAATGACGCTGTCTCTGGCAGCCTGCGGATCCGCACCTGCTCCCACAGGGGCATCGGAAGGTTCGGAAGGGGAAACAGAAATCACGCAGGGTTCAGGAAGCTCTGAGACCACAACTATTGAAGATGAGAAATCTGCTACCGCAAGCGGAATTGAAGGCGATCTTTCAGACATAATTCCGGATCAGACCGTTACCCTTGACGTTTACGATCAGCTGGCAAACTATTCCGGAGAGCAGACAGGCTGGTTTGGAAAAATAATGCTTGATAAGTTCAATGTTAAGCTCAATATCATCCCTGAAAACGATGGTGTATATGATACCCGTATGGAATCCGGCAATCTCGGAGACTTGGTAATCTGGGGAAATGACGGTGATGATTATCAGCATGCCATCGACAAGGGAATGCTTTTTGACTGGGAAGAGGATGACCTTCTTAACGAGTATGGACCTTACATCGCTGAGAATATGAAGGCTGCACTTGAAAAGAACAGAGGAATCTCTTCAGACGGAAAGCTCTATGGCTACGGCTTTGACGTAACCCGTTCAGCAGAAGATCCCGGCTCATTCATGTATACCTGGGATTTAAGATATGATCTCTATGAGCAGATCGGGTCCCCTGAGATCAAGGATTTTGACGGACTGGTTGCAGCTCTTGAGAAAATGAAAGAGATCTGTCCTACAGATGACAACGGAAATCCTACTTATGGCGTTTCTCTTTTCAATGACTGGGACGGTGACATGGTAATGTACGTTAAGTCAACCGCAACAGCTTACTACGGATTTGATGAGTTCGGACTGGGATTATATGATCCCGATACACAGTCCTTCCATCCTGTACTTGAGGAGAACGGTCCTTACCTTACAGCTCTTAAGTTCTATAACACACTTTATCAGAAGGGCCTTCTTGATCCAGACTCACAGACACAGGGCTTTAACGGAATGCAGGAGGATTACCAGAACGGTACAGCATTCCTCAACGTATTTAACTTTATGGGCTCCGCACTTTACAATTCACCTGACCATCTTGCAGTAGGAAAGGGTATGTTCCCTGTAAAGCCTGCAGATGCAACACCTATCAGATATGGTCTTAACGTTTACGGTGGAAACAGAATCTGGTCTATAGGCGCCAATACTGAATATCCCGAGCTTTGCATGGCTATCATCAACTGGCTTACAACACCTGAGGGAAGAATGATCTCTGAATACGGTCCTAAGGATGTTTGCTGGTACTATGATGAAAATGGAAAGACCTGCTTTACAGATATAGGCCGCGCCTGCAAGACAGATATTTCAACAGAAATGGGCAATGGCTATGAAGGAACCTATGATGATGGCTCCTTCAAGATGAATAATTCAACCTGGTCACTGGATGCTCCTAACCCTGACAGTAACGGTGAAACCTTCAACTACCGTAACTGGGCAAGCTATTCCACAGAAGCCGGTTCTGACATCGAGCAGGATTGGAGAGACTGGGCAGGAGCTGATACACCGGATGAGTATCTGGACAAGTTTAAATATGTTCTCGCTCCCGGAACCATGTACACCGGCGGCGTTCGCTCAGATGAGCTCCAGGTAGTCTGGGATCAGGTTTCAACCTGTGTAAAGGACAACTCCTGGAAAGCAATCTATGCATCAAGTGACGAGGAGTTTGACGCAATTGTAGCTGATATGAAGCAGCAGGCAGAAGAGTATGGCTATGCGGAATGTATCGCATTCCAGGAAAATGAGGCCAAGCTCAGAGCAGCTGCAGAAGATGATGCAAGATCCAAATGATTCCCATTTTCCTTACATACAATGGAAAGGCTACGGCGCTGTATGCCGTAGCTTTTTCATGTATAATCCTTATGATAAAATGAAAGAAGCTGATAGACCAGGGGAGTATCGCAGAATATGGAAACAGTGCTTATTGTTGATGACGAAGAGAATATAAGAGAAGGCATAAAGCTCATCATAGACTGGGAGGAGCTTGGCTTTGAGATAATCGGGGATGCTTCTAACGGGGAAGACGCTCTTTCCGCAGCAGAAAGGCTTGATCCTACTTTGATAGTTATTGATATGCAGATGCCCAAGGTTCATGGCATTGATGTTATCAAACAGCTTCGTGGCAGGGGATATAAGGGCTATTTTATCATTCTTTCGGGCTATTCTGATTTTGAGTACGCCAGGGAAGCCATCAGAAATAACGTCACTAATTACATTACCAAACCCATTGATGAGGATGATCTTTTAAAAACAGTCAAAACTATTAAGGCAGATATAGAAAAATCCAAAAAAGAAGGCACACGGCTCGGGGAAATTAAGAATAAAGCCAAGAGTGTGATTGTAAGGGATCTGCTGTCGGGCATACCCGTGATGGAAGATAACCTGACTTCCATGAATTTGCTGTATCCCAGATACCAGGTTATTATCCATGAGACCTACAGCGTGGGAAAAGAGGACATCAGATACCGATTATCAGACCTGATATCAGCTTTTTTGGATGAAAAATGCTATGAACTTTCCACAGTAGAGAGAAATGAGTGCATTCTGCTTAAGGGAAGGACTGCTATATCAAAGTTTGAAGATTTTATAATGCATTATCAAAAATCCCCCATAGAATCTGACAGCCCTCTGGACAATATATTTATCGCCATAGGTAATGAATGTGACCTTCCTTCAGAGATTGCCGGTTCCTATGACAGGGCAAAATGGCTCGCCAAGAGAAGATTTTTCTGCGATGAAGGAGAGCATTTTATAAGGGAAGATAAGGCTGATTTTCAGAGTGTTTCAGATGTCAGGGACAATAATGCCCAAAAGGATCTTTTGGAAAAGGTATTGAATGCCGTTGCCTTCGGAAACAGGAATATGATGGTAAATGCTCTGGATGAAATCTACGAGTATGTGAAAAAACATGAGAAAGAAAGCACGGATGCCTCCCTTTTTATGACTGAGATCATGCTTTCCCTAAAGGAAAAAATGACCAGGCAGTATCCGGTTTTGTCAGAGGTTTTTGATACCAGCGCCGGAATTATTGAGTTTATTGAGAGCAGGTTCTATCTGTACGAGATAATCCAGTATATTTCCGACACTTTGGACATCGCAATGAACAGGATTTATTGCAGACAGGACGGAGAAAACGTCATCGAGGACATTATCTCATATATTGACAGATTCTATGCGCAGCCCCTGACTTTGGAAGAACTTGCAGTGCAATTTGGCTACAATTCAGGCTATTTGGGACGACTTTTTACCAAGACCACAGGCTGTGGATTTACTTATTATCTTAATGAATGCAGGATCAAAAAGGCCAAGGAACTTCTGTCAGAAGGCAAATACAAGGTATACGAGGTGTCACAGCTGGTGGGCTACAGCGATGTGGACTATTTTGGCCGTAAATTCAGAAAACATGCGGGACTTACGCCTGCAGAATTCAAGAAATTGTGAGAAATCGTTAGATTCGTTAGATACTATTCGTTAAACTTGTGTTTAACGAAGTGCAGCGTTAATTTGTTGAAGCGTTTTCTTTTTATAATAACACTCAGGCACTCTTTTGTCAAAGCCTGAGCGTTTCAAAAAATAATAGTAACTCAAAGGATTGTATAGTCACCTTTTTAAGCATGGCAACAATAAAAATCTTTCGCCTCTGTTTGGGTAAAGCCTTGCTTTAGGAAACTGTCGTACACAACCTTTGCTTTCCAAGCAAAAAAAGTAGCATCAGCAGCATATTCGGCTGGATCAAATTCTGGGGCTATATCGGCCTCAGCCTCTTCAAATGCTGCCTTAAATTGAAGAAATTCATCAATACTATCTTTATTTATAGTCTTCCATATCACTCATAGTTCATACCTCCATAATATGCGTTGTTATCACTGGCTGTATACTGCATCATACCATCTCAATTATCATCATCAAAAAGATGATTCCATATCAAATATTTCTACACCATCTGTAATCTCTTTTAATGTGACGCAGAAGCGCGAGCAGGATCTTCATGGATATGATGTAATCGGTTTTGCCAGCGGTATTTACTATGGAGAGTTCGCTGAGCAGGTTTTAAACTTCGCCCGGGTAACCCTTCCACCACAGAAAAAGGTCTTTTTCATGGCCACATGTGGTAATCCAATGAAGAGCTATTTCAAGGGAATTAGCAAAATCGCAGCTGATAAGCAGTGTGTAGAAGTTGGAAAGTATCTCTGTAAAGGCTTTGACAGCTTTGGGCCTTTCAAGCTTGTCGGTGGAATTCAGAAGGGGCATCCTACGGATGAAGAGATAATGAGTGCGGTAGAGTTTTATAATAGTATTGTTTTATAGAGAGCATAAGTGTGGGCGGTGCGTTGGAACGTACCGCCCATTATTCATTAGATTTGATGGTCCATCACCCACTGTAAAAGATCTTCATATTCCTTCTTGCTTGCAGCAATATCAAGGATGATCTCGTAAAGTTCTTTTTGTGTGTATTGAAGTTCAATACCATTAAGTGCCAGGAACACGAGCATGGAATGAGTGCCAATCCTCTTGTTGCCGTCTTCCATGCAGTGGTTCTTGATAAGTCCAAAGCCTAGTCGGGCACCTTTTTCCTGGATAGTCGGGTACAGCTCTTTTCCATCAAAGGTCTGAAATGGAGTTTCGAGAGCGGAGTTCAGCAGGCCATAATCTAATACCTTGTCGCTACCTCCGGTCTGCTCAACGAGCTGCTTGTGCATCATGAGTATCTGTTTCTGAGTAAGCCTTTTCACTTTGCAAGTACCTCATAAGCTTCTTTGTTTTGTGCCATGAGCTTCTGTGAAATGGCAAGAACATCCTCGTCAGATGCTTCATCGTTCTCGTCAGTTTTTCTTATATCTGTGATGAGAAAACAGGGAGTATTATTCTTCAGAATAAGGGCTGCACCTTTCTCCTCAACAAGTTTAGCTACTTTTGAAAAATTACGATTGGCTTCGGTAATGGAAACCATGATACTTGTATCTACTGTCATGGGGAGTACCTCTCTTTCTATGATTAAATTATATATATATAGTAGGTATAATTCAACCTACTATTAAACGCTCGTTCTTTATATCGCATAATGCATCCCCCAGATTAAGTGGTTTTGTATCGGCCCATTAAACTCAAGTGTACCTTGAGTTTATTATTGAAAGATAAATCTGTACTCGCTAGAATAAAAGTGGCTTCTTTCCTAATATATAAGCATAGGAGGAAGGTGGCATGAATAACATAGATACGAGATATTATCTGATTTTGGGACGACGGTTAGGGAAAAAGGATGGCGGTAAGTATTTCATTTTGAGGGATGGAGCTTGGGAACAAGACAACAATAATGAGATTATGGATAGGATGATGGGCTATGATCCATCAGAGCCACCCGGGTCACCCTATGGGATAGGCAATACGAGCATTATGGATGAAATTGAAGAAATATCTTATGAACAGGCTAGCGTTTTGAGCGGAGGTGCCCTATGAGTATTGGAAATAACATCAAAGCATTACGGGAAGAGCGCAAGTTGACGCAGGATCAGATTGCTGAAGCACTGGGCATCAGTTTTCAAGCAGTTTCTTCATGGGAGCGTGATGAATACAAACCTGATACGGAGAAGTTGATAAAGCTGGCTGAGATATTTGATGTTTCCGTGTCAGCTATTGCTGAAGAAAAGCGTAACACCTTCAAAACAAGGGACACAATATATGATTGGGAGCATATGAAAACATATGTAAAGACATCTGCCCGCAATTACAAACTCTCTAACACCTTGAAGGCTGTGGACTTCGCTGTTGCTGCACATGAGGGACAGAATAGGAAGAGGTCATCGACTCCGTATATCTATCATCCTTTGAACCTGGCATGCCATGCGCTATCCATGGATATCATTGAAGATGAGATAATAGCTGCATGTTTGCTGCATGATGTTATTGAGGATTGCAATTGTAAATATGAGGATCTTCCGGTAAATGATGAGACTAAAGAATTAGTTAAGCTTCTGACTTGTGAAAAAACTACTGACGATAACCGTCAGGAGATAATAAGTGCTTATTACCAGAAGATTGAAAAGAATCCCAAAGCAGCTCTTATTAAATGTATGGATCGATGCAATAACCTGACCACAATGTCATGGGGGCTTAGCCGCGAAAGAATATATAGGATGATCAGGGAAACAGAAGAGTACTATCCCGCGTTGTTAAAAGCTATAAAGAACACTACTGAGTACAATAACGCAGCATGGCTGTTAAAGTACCAGATTGAAAGTATGCTGGATATATACAAGAGGTTGATGTGATGAGGTCGGTTTTTTCTCTTGTCATTAACATAATAATCATTGTCATCACCACAATCCTTGTTGTCAGGTTCTTCCGTGAAAATGGTAAGTGGAGCCCTACAAGAGGAAAGAAGGCTTTCAGATATTTTACAACTCAGAGTAATGTGCTCTGTGCTGTGTCGGCTCTGGCCATGTGTCTTTTCCCAGATAAGGACTGGGCGTATTACCTGAAGGTGATGGGAACTGCGGCAGTTACTGTAACTATGCTGACAGTGCTAATCTTTCTGGGGAGGATATATGGATATAAGCCTCTTTTATCAGGGTCCGATCTGTTTATGCATCTGATAACACCGCTACTTGCCATTATCTCCCTGTGCGTGTTTGAGAGGCGAGGGATTAGCTTCTTAGCCTCGTTTATTGAGGTTATCCCAGTTGCGCTGTATGCACCTCTTTATCTGTACAATGTGATCTATGCTCCGGAAGAGAAGCGATGGGAAGATTTTTATGGTTTTAACAGGGATGGTAAGTGGCCGGTAGCATATGCGCTGATGGTTGCAGGTACTGCCGTTATCTGTGTAGTGTTTTATATGGTTTTGAATTTATCATAATCGACAAAGTCAAGACGTTATTTCTTTTCCCTCAGATGATAAAATAAAAAAGAATTCCAGCCTTATGGCGATGATAACGTGTTGGTCAGGGCTTCGAAAAGAAGAGCACTTCTGGCGTCAGCATCGATGTTATAATTGAGAAGCAAGCCCTGCAAGGAGGGCTTTGGAGCAGAGGCGGTACCATCCGGTGCCGCCTTTTGCAAAACTAATAAGGAATAAGAAATGGCACTATATGCTCTTGGAGACCTTCATCTTTCCTTCCAGACGGATAAAAAGATGGATATGTTTGGGAAGGTATGGAGAAATCACGAAAGAAAAATAGAGAAGAATTGCAACAAGCTCCTTACTGAAGAGGATACTTTGGTACTGGTTGGAGACCACAGTTGGGGCAGAAATCTGTCAGAGTGCGAAAAGGACATGAAGTTTATTGAGGATCCGCCTACATCTCTATGGGAAAAGAGAAGCAGATTCACACTTATGGCTGAGGCATATGGAGCAGAGCAGGTAATATATGCCCACTGCCATGGGAAAGAAAGGTTTAACGATAGCTATAAAGGGATGCATAATGGTGTAAAGTACTCGCTTGTATCAGGAGATTATCTGGATTTTAAACCACAATTGATTCTTGAGTAGAATAGGCGGATCTGGTATTTCATGACAGCATTGGTAAAATCATGAACCAGATAAGAGTTTGAGCGGTTGTAGACAAGCCTTCCTTTTGGTCACCGCCTTGCATTAGCGTGTTAAAGGGACTATTATGGATTCAACGTTGTTAATATTTTTTGTGAGAGGAGATTATGAAAATGGCAAAGGCAAAAAAGACAAACACAAAGGCTACAGCTAACAAGGCCGCTAACGCAGCTACTAAGCTGGTAGAAACAGTTGCAAAGAAAGCAGAAGAAGCAAAGAGCAAAAAAGCTTCTGCTAAAAAAGCTGAGGCTACTACAGATGTTAAGGCTAATGTAGTTCTTCAGTATGCTGACAAGGATCTTTCATATGACGAGCTTGTACAGAATGCAAAGAATGTCCTCAAGTATGACATGAACGGTGATCCTGAAACAGTAAAGAAGATCGATCTCTTTGTAAAGCCCGAAGATAATAAGGTTTACTTTGTTATGGATGGTGTAGAGGGCAGCTACGACCTTTAATCCGCCAAAACACATTTTAAGGATGCTGTAAACAAGAAGTAATTCTTACTAATAATTTGGATTACCCTATGGATCCGCTCACTTTGTGGGCGGATTTTTGCTACAATTAAAAGGTAGTACTTTTGGCATTTGAATGATTTAGATAAGGATAAAGATGGACCAACAGAAACTTTTCTATAATATATGTAGTGACCTGTGGAACTTTTCAAAAACTCTAAACAAGAGTAGTAGTGAAATGACAGACGAGGACTGGTCCAATGCGATTCAGTTGATGGACAAGACGGCTGAGAAGTACCGTAGTCTTGGGGAAAAAGAACATGATCTGGCATATTCATCTATGATGGGAGTACTGAATTATATAGAAAACAAGGGGAAGACAGAAAATGAGTCTAACAGAGATTAGTAAATATATAGCACTTATACTCAGGCACAAGCCTGAAGCAATAGGAATTACGCTGGACGAACATGGATGGGCAAATGTCGATGAGCTTATAGCTGGCAATTATCCACTTTTGGATTCTGAAAACGCAATACAGAGACTTTTGGGGCATCTAAATATTAATACAATGATTTACTTATGCTTTTTCCTGTACTCAGAGGGAGTTTGGCCTGTTTCTTTTCTGAAACATTTGACGAAATAGTTGCTATCGGGGATGCCAACGTTTTCACTGATTTCCTGGATGCTCTTCTTAGTGCCTGTAAGATAATTACAGGCCTTTTTTATTCTCAGCTGTCTGAGATAATTCATTGGGCTTGTACCGGTCTCTTTTTTGAATAGCGTCATAAGATAGCTTCTTGATACGGAAATCTCATTGCAGATGTCATCTATGGTTAACTCTTTGGTGAAGTTCGTATTCAAGTAAAAAATCGCATTGTAAATTATGGAGCTGTATGCATTGGTGTTGTATTCATCAATAGCGCTACAGAAATTTCTTACCATTCTCTCCTTGCTGGAGAGGATTATATCAATGCGTGTTTCCCTTGAGACTTCTCGTGTGTTCTGACCTGATAGCTGGTCGATAAGGTAGGCCGGAAGCCCTTTTTTTGCCGCACACAAGCGAAGTGTGGTTCTTGTTATTGCACAGGCAATTCTTTCGTTTTCAATAGTTGATCCGATCTCTTTCATATAGCGAACATCACGCTGCATTTTATCCAGATATTTTAGAGCACCGGTTGCGTCACCGTTTTCAACGCAATGAATAAAGTTCTGCTCATTTGCATATCGTAGCTGAAGTAGGTTTATTCTGTCCTCTCTTAGCGTCTCAGAGGTGTCGTGAACACTGTCCACAATAAAATCCTCAGGATTCCTGATCTTGTAGTTTTTAGAATCCGGATCGCAAATCTTAATAAAGCAGTTTACTATGTGTTCTGCGGACTCTACACTTAAATTAGGAAAGTGCTCTCTGTATCTTAAATAATCATCTACGGATAGCCCCTTTATACCTGATTCCTTCAGAATATGAACAGCGTGCTGCCTGGATTGAAGGACCGGAGCGAAGGGACCAAATACAAAGAAATTTCCATGTAACATAAAGACCATAATCGACAGGAAAAAAGGGTCTGTAAGTCTGTAGATAGTGAGCGTATTGATACCGGAGCGCATGGCAAGAAGAGCATCTGCTGAAAGAACCATTTGGATGCTGCTTATCATATTGCGTTTACTGAATTCCTCAGCATCTCCTCTGTTATTGATCGCGCAGAGCCCCACCTGATAAAGCTCAGTTATCAATTTTGCACTGTTTTCCATGGTATCTGTAATTTTTTCCATATGGCAAACCTGTATAGTATTATATTTCTATCTAAAGTATTTGTATTCTATTATTATTTTACACTTAATGCTATCTTAATGCTATCAAAATAAAGATTTCATTCGGGTAATGAATATCGTAGGAGGAAGAAATGTCGGATAGTATTCAGGCGAAATACCAAAAGTACATGAAAGAAGACGGAATTCACTTTGTTCCTGCTTGGAGGATTATTGGATTTTCCGGAGCAAACATGGCAGTTAATCTTTACATGGGATTAACTATGATAATGTCATTCTATTTAAATGGATATGTTGGAATGGCAGTAGTACTTGCATCAAGTTTTTCTACCATCACAAGGTTATGGGATGGTGTAACTGATCCTATTGTTGGATTCTTTGTTGATAAGTTCAAGGAGTCAGAGAAGCTTGGCAAAACAAGGCTCTGTCTTATTATGGGAGGACTACTCCTTTTCATAAACAGCTTTCTAATGTTCAATGTAACTGACAGATTGCCGGAGGGCGGACTTAGGCCGGTATTCTTCATTTTCTTTACAGCTATCTACTACATTGGCTATACATTCCTTAATATCTCCAATCACGTTGGTAATGTATGCCTCACAAACGATCCTAAGCAGAGACCTATCCTTTCAATCGTAGGAACTGTTCTTGTAAGGATCATGAGAGCAGTAATGCAGATGGTTGTGGCAGCTCTTGCTGTTAAGTATGGATCAATGAAGAGCGCTGAGCTTTTCCATGAGTACTGGCTCATCGTGGCAATCATCGCAACAATCGGAATTATTATTGCATATATCTCTATCACACCAAAGGATGTTCCTTTCTTCTCAGAGACAACACCGAAGAAGAAAGAAAAAGTTAAGTTTTCAGATTATGTTGACGTCCTTAAGAACAACAGACCTCTTCAAATGATGATTGTTGCAAGAGCAACTGACCAGTTTTCTAATACATGTAAGACCAGCGCAATTCTGCTTGTTTTGTATGGAATAGTAGCCGGCAATTATGAACTTTCAGGTGGCTGGACTCTTTACACCACTATTGTAGGTCTTGTAATGATGACACTGGGAATCGGCGCTATCGGATCAAAGCTTGGTCTTAAAAAAGCTATGCAGGTTGGATCATGGGGCGTAATCGTATTTGATGCTATCGCAATTTTAATCTGGCTGTTCATGGATCCTAAGACACTTAGCCTTCCCGGATATGTAAACGGATATGGTGAGGCATTTAGCGGATTTACAGCATTCACAATAGCTCTTTTCCTTGTAACTGTTATAGGTGGAGGCTTCCAGATGATCACAAGCTCTATAGTGCCTCCAATGATTGCAGATGTAAATGACTATGAAGCATCACGTACAGGTAAGTATATCCCGGGAATGGTTGGAACAGTTTTTTCATTCATGGATAAGCTTATTTCATCCTTTGGACCTACATTTGTAGGTGTAGGATTTGCAATGATCGGATTCAAGGAAGCATTCCCGGATCTTGATACTCCATACAGCTTTAGTCTACTTATCATGGCTATCATATTCTATTATGGATTCGAGCTGTTGGGCGCTATATTCAACGTAATAGCAATGAAATTCTATGATCTTACTCCAGATAAGATGAAAGAAATTGAAGCTAAGATTTATGAGATGAGGAAAGAGAATGCATAAGATTGCCATAAATGATGGTTGGAAATTTAAAAAGCTTGCTGACGGGAATATCAATGATATTCCCGAGAGTGCTATAGATGAGAAGAATTTTGTAAATGTAGATCTTCCGCACACCTGGCATGCTGATGGGGCGTACAGAGGCCTTACACTTTATAGCAAGACTATATCAACGGAGCCGACCTGGAAGCACGCATTTATCGATATTCCGGGAGCTGATCAGCATGCAGTGGTTTTGGTAAATGGTAAAAAAGTAGCTGAGCACAAAGGCGCATATTCTGCATTCAGAGCAAGGATTACTGAGGATATGCTTGGCCAGGATGTAAGAATAGATGTTTATCTTACAAATAAGCTGGACGATGGTATTTCTCCTTTGACAGGTGATTTCACCATATTCGGTGGCCTTTACAGAGGAATGAATCTTCTTGTAACTGAAAGCGATGCTTATTTTGATCCAACATACTATGGAACAGACGGAGTTATCATAAGAACTGGGGTAGATGGTGATGAAGGTACATTGTCTGCAGAAATTCATGCTGTGATGGACGACGCTGACAAGATTCTGATTGAAATCGTTGATCCTGATGGAAACACAGTTTCTGAAATTTCTTCAGATAGGGTAAAAGAGCTATCAACCAGAATTCCGGATGTTAAGTTGTGGAATGGTAAGGAAGCCCAAGCACTTTATCGGGTAAAGGCCAGTATTTGGAATAATAGTGAAAAGCTTGATGAGGTGGCGTTGTCCACAGGTTTTAGGAGTGTTTCCATAGATTCCGAGAAAGGTCTTTGTCTGAATGGTAATCACTTCAGAGTAAATGGTGTAGCCAAACATCAGGATTTTGCAGAATGCTACAATGTGACGTCTGAATCGAATATTGAGAAAGACTTTAGTCTTATTGACGAGATTGGAGCAAACGCAGTCAGGCTTTCACATTATCAGCACCCACAGTTTGCTTACGACATGGCAGACCGGAAGGGATATCTTGTGTGGGCAGAGATACCCATGCTCAAAATGACTGATAATGAAGACCTTAAAGAAAATGCAAAAGAGCAGCTCAAAGAATTGATTATGCAGAATATTCATCATCCTTCAATTTTCTGCTGGGGAATTCAGAATGAAATAGGCATGTTCAGGGATGCGGCATATATGTATGTCACGCTTAGAGAGCTTCGTGACATTGCAAAAGAACTGGATCCATCAAGGCTTGTAACAGCGGCTAATCTGTATACGGTCAAGTTCAGGAGTGAGCTTAATTCATCAACTGACATGATCGGATACAATATTTATTTTGGCTGGTATTACGGCAACATGCATGATTATGACGAGTACCTAGACAGATTCCATAAGGAAAGACCTGAGGTTCCTATCGGTGTAAGTGAGTACGGTGTAGATTGCAATACAAAACTACATTCAGAAAAGCCGGTCGTTCAGGATTATACTGAGGAGTATCAGGCTCTTTACCATGAGACAGTTTACCCTATATTTGAGAGCAAAGATTACTTATGGGGAAGCTTTGTGTGGAACATGTTTGACTTTTCAAGTGACATGAGGAAAGATGGCGGTCTTTTGAATCTTAACGGTAAGGGACTTGTGACCTATGACAGAAACACTAGGAAAGACGCTTTTTATTACTATAAGGCAAAGTGGAGCAGTGAAAAGTTTGTTCATATCTGTTCAAAGAGATTTGTGAATAGAAACGGTAACGAGGCAGATATCAAGATTTACACAAACTGCGATGAAGTTACACTTGCAGTAAATGGAAAAGTCTTTGGGAAAAGAAATAACAGTGGAAATGGAATAGTTCTTTTCAGAAGTGTCCCTCTGCAATATGGTGATAATACTATTGAGGTTAGCTGTGGTGATTACAGTGATAGCTGTGTATTCAGAAGAAGTGATACCGAGGATGAATCCTATCGTCTTCCAAATAGTGGCGCCGGTCAGGCGGTAAAGAACTGGTTCTTGTCCGAAAATGACTTTGTAAAAGAAGGATTCTTTTCTATTGAGGATTCAGCCAACGACCTTATAGAGAACTTAGAAGCAAGAGAAGTTCTGAAAAAATACCTTCCCGAGCTGGTTGAACTGATGCTTACAAAAGATGTAATCCCGCTTGGACTGTCGATGCAGAGCATCCTTAGCAGGAATACACCTGAAGGTCTGGATATACTTGCCCTTAACAAAGAGCTAAACCAGATAAAAAATGATCTGGTTTAATTCGAATTTTTAATCTTTTTACAGATTTAGCTTAAACCGCCAACTGTTTTTGCCAACAGTTGGCGGAGGGGATAAGGAGGGTGTTCGCAATAATCGAACAACTATTCGCAAAACGCGGGTTTTGCGAATAGTATGAATGATTCAGAAAACCATCCACCTTCAGGATGTACTTCAAGGGCATAGACTTCCTTCAGTTTTTCTATTCGCTTTTTATCCATATCAGTTTCCCCATATATACAATGTACATAAGTGTCTCAATCGCCCCAGCTCTTTCACTTCCTAATCTCCGACCTATTAAGAATATCGCACAGTTCCTCGAAACTATCACAGATAAGTCTTGGATTCTCAATATTGTCGCCCCTCACGAGATATATCTTAGCGTCTTTGTTGCTCCAATAATAAAAATCGCCACCTCTGTCCATGGAAAAAGGGACCAGTTCTTCAGGAATAAAGCTATCTACAAGATCATTATCCTTAACGCTTTATATAGGGAATAACAGACTTTTTTCGCTTCTGCCCTTCATGGGCTTCTACTGCGTAGTCCACAGCCTTCAGCGCATTGGGGAGTTTGTAATTCCTGGCTGTGGTCTTCACATAGGTCTTCATGTGCTCCCAATAATGATTGCTTCCTTTGTCTTGAAAGCCTTGCGTCGCTCCTCTGCAATAGCAGACACTGATACATCAATCTACAGTGCTAATTCCATCAGCCAGCAATCTACTTTTTCTTCCTCAAACATCTCATGTTTTGGAAGTGATTTAATGATTTTAAACCCGGCTTTCTCGTATGCCCTTATAGCCCTTTTATTATCTTGGTGCGGGTCAAGAAGAACTCGTTCCGCAGCCATATTTTCTTTCAGATGAGAAGCCATCATTTTCAAAAAAGATGAGCCTATTCCCTTACTCCAGTATTTCGGCTCACCTATAAACTGATCCATATTTCCCTAATCCCTTATGTCTATGTGCAGTCGACACCTGAATCCACTCCAGAGTGCCCTCACCTATGCTCTTATCTAATTCCCCAATTCCACTTGCACCAATTTTCCTTGTTTTCTGCTCTCGTATTGCAATCCATAAATTCGTATCATATACCTGTCGTTTTTTATATATGCCAATTTCTTCGACAGAAAGGCATTCGCTCTCATAGCACTCTTGTATATGCGCAGCAAACTCATCGTCTGTCGCTGTTGATAAAACATAATCATCTGACAAAACAGGAACACTTACATTCTCCAGATTATGAATCATTTTAAAATATGGTTCATCCAAACCGTTTATAGTTCCTTCAACATATTCATCGTCGCGAATGACCATAATATTATCAGGCACTTCTATCTGTAATGTTTTCCAAAGCGGAAGTGACGCACTCCCGCAAGGGTCTGCTAAATAATCCTTTTCATCTATCATCTTATTATCCCTTCATATCCAAACCGGAATCTGCTATTCTCCGAGAATATCTGAGAAATTCCCCTTAAGAAAATGTAGATATTCCGGATGATCTGCATTTTCTTCATACTCCTGCAGAATAGTCCTCCTAATCCATTTCCTCATCTTCTCAGGCATTTTTTCGTATCTCATGATTGCAATAAGCCCTTTTTCTTCTGACTCAAGAATTGCATCATATGCATCCGGAACAAACTCTGTCCCTACTACTTTTACAGGAGCATTGCTAGAAGCAGCATTAGGTATTTTAATCTCGAAGCCAGAATCTGTAATACTCTCGGCACTGTATATATATCCGGAAACACCCTTGTACGTTTTTTCAAGTGCATTAGGATAATACTCCTGCAGCTGCTGGATTCCATCTTTGGTAAAGCCGTATGGGCCCCATTTCTTCCATATTCCATCATAGACAAACCCTGTTTCCTTGCAATATTTCTCGATCGCATTGCTAAGGTAAACAAGCGTGTTCTCTCTTTTCGTTGAAAAATAAACCAGCGGAATATGATGATCTGATACCCTCGGTTCTAATTGTTTAATCCCTTCAACAGGGGAAGCGTGATAATACATATTTCCTCCACAAATAGCGATTTGCTTAACCGTTTATACTGTAATTAAACATCTTTAGCCAAATAAAGTAAAAGATCATCATCATTGATGCAGGGGGCATACTGTTCTAATTGTT
>NZ_CAMVPU010000050.1 GCF_947169445.1 uncultured Butyrivibrio sp.
TAATCCGTGGGCTAATAAAATGGTTCCAATATGCAAACCCTCAAACCAGACCCTCGAACCACCCCCTCAAACTAGACCTTCAAAACGCTTGGCAAACCCTCAAAAAGTTTGATTATCCACTTTATTTTACATAGTCATAAAAAAGCTTACACCTTTGACGTTCTCGTTTTCTCAACTCTATCAGATCAAGCGGTATTCTACTCTAAATTTATCAATTTTATTACGTATAAATGAGACTTTGTCTACTCTATAGCAAAATTCATATATGCATTCTATTTTTATGAGTTCGCTTATATACTTTGATTTTCTATAGCCTCTGTTTTGCATCGCATTATTCCAAGCAATATTATATAACTCACTCGCTATATTTGATGCCCGGCTTCTTTTCAAGGATTCTTTTATTATTCTTGCTGATATATCATTTGATTTAGCGTATTGTCCCTCATTTCCAAGTTCATTCGTATACCATGACATAATAAGCTCATATAAGGAATATTTTAAATTAGATATTTTCCCTTTATTAACAGCCTCACATAATGTAATCATAAGATTAACTGCCCTTTTTCCTTCTTCTGCTCCACTGCCTCTACAAGCAATATTATATAGGCATTGTAATTCACTATTTGTAAGATATCCCGATAGTTCCTTTATATTATTTATATCTATTCCTGTAAACATCAATGCCTTATTTATATTTGCAACAAATCTTCCTGCACTTATCTTTCCTTCCCGTAATTTCATTAAATTGATAACACGTGCTAGTTCCTGTTGATTTGAACTATTATAATCTATGGTATCCTGTATTGTATTTAATAAACCAATAGCATATAAACTTTTTTTATTCAATGCATCCAAATATTCATTATATTTTTGAATCATAGCAAAATCATTTGTTTGAATATCCGTCCTGCAATAATCTCCATTAACCCCAAGTTTTTGCATAAGTCCTTTAAATACAATCTGTTGCGGGTTGTTTTGTCCGTTTTCTATTCTTTCTACTGTCTTTGGAGTACAAATGTCTGTAGCCAGATCCTTCTTGGTGATTCCTAGCATTTCTCTTCTGCCCTTGATTACCTCACCAACACTTACGACAAAAACATTTTTATATATATAACAATTATTATCAATGTTCCAGTTTACTCCAAAATTATTATATGTTTCTTTTAGGATAGTAAGCCATTCTTTTGATCTGTCATCTAGCCAATTTATTTTTGCCTTTATTTCCAGTAACTCTATTGCTCCATATAGCCGATAATTTCTTCTTAATAATTCTATTGCTTTATCTATATACTTTAAAATAGTATTCATCTTAGCTTTGTTATCAAGGATTTTTGTATTATTGTACAAATTGTATATTTTTACTATAACTATAGGATATATCCTGCATTTTGTAATATCAGGGAAAAAAGACTTTTCAATGATTTTCAAAATACTATATAATGTCTCCTCGGCTATATCTAAAGCAATTTTTCCCGCTTCAAAAGATGCCCATACCCATAATGTAATAAGAAAATATTCATCTGCTGAAAGGTAGTATTCATCCAGATTTTTTATATCAATTCCAGGCATGGTGGCGTCAATGGCACATTTATATATTTCAGATACTTCTTCAAATAAACAATGCTGCTGCATTAGTATTCTAGCTTTCATATCCAGCAAAAACTGGTATTCTATTTTTTGAGATTCATCGCTGCTTTTAAGTAAAAAATCGAGTAGCGCCATAGCAATATCTGGCTGCTCATTTTCTACAGCTTCAATAAGCTCATTTCTCTTTTTATATCTATTATATTCTTCACTACTTACATAATCTGAGTAATCTTCTGCAGATACTCCTAATCTATCCATAATTCTATTACGCATTAGATAATCCGGAAGTCTCTCACCAGATTCAATATAATGCATCATAGTAGATGAATAAAGACCGTACCCAAGTTTCTCAAGCGACACTCTCCTATGTTTCCTTACAGAAAGTAACAAATTATGAAAACCTATATCATCTTTTATAATTCTCATATTGTTTTAACTCCCTCAAATTTCATATAAATTCCAAGCCGTTATTATAATAAGATATTATCCTTAAATAGTTAAGACCTTATTATATTCATAGAAATCATACTCTTTTTACCTATCATACTAATAATTTGGGTCAAAGCTGCGTTCTATATTCATATGAGAAAGTATATGGGTAGGATTAATATTATTCGGATTGAAATTTCCTGTCTCTTTATGTTTGAATTCTCAGAGTCCGTTTAAACTTTTCTTTATTGCAATAAGTCAATATATTGCATAAGAGGATTATCACAATAGCTAATATTTCGGAACATAACCAGACAGCTGCAAATCGCAACAATCAAAACAGTGGTTATTTTTTCTTGCGTTTTGATCGTTTTGAGGCCGGCGTTAAAGCCCTCAAGGCATCATTATCAACCATGAAAGTCTCATAGATTTTGCTGACATCAACGTAGCTACGAAGCCGTGCCCCTCGAAGCAGTTTATAGTATTTCTCTTCGTTGCCCTTGTCCTTAGCATATTGTATCAGGTGTATAAGCAGTTCCGTTTTGTCGCGATTGCTTTTTTTTTAGTCCACGCTCCGCTATTTCAGCAGCTTTGTCAGGATTAGAATCTTTGTAAAAACTAATCAGCTCTAGATAGAGCTCTGGCTCACTTCCCAGTTGGTTTTCCATTAGTTTATAATACTTCTCCGGTTGTCCCTGCTCTTTATATATTTTGGCGCCTTCGATGGCGATGTAGGCAGGACCTGCATTAATCAGGATGTCAGCACATTCAAGTTTTTCCTTTTTAGTAGTGCACATGGCATGGATAAGATCTTCTAAAGGTTCATCAACACTATAATCGGAATAGTAATGATTCCGGATGACGTCTTTGATAATCTTTTTGCGAAGTTCCCATGGCTCTTTTCCTAGTTCTCCGTTGCTTATCATCTTCTCACAGATTTCATAAACATTGGTAATTTCAATCTGATCATCAATGTAAGGCTCATTCATAAGAGACCTGATTTCAGATAGTATCTGGGTCCAAGCTTCTTGGAGTTGGGAAGCATTTTCAGCAGCTTTCGTGTCGTTTTTCTTCTTTTCCAGCCTAAGCAATTCTGAAAGATATGATATGACCATTGATTTTTCTTGAGTACTTAAGGTTTCATAGAGCTTGTATATTTCTAAAATATTTAAGTTCAGTCCCATCGTAAATCCCCCTAAAATCAATTTATAATAACATGCATTAAAGTAGCAACCACTCATCCTCAAACATGCGGAGCCGCTGCAGCTACGGGGCTTCCGGATACGGTAGTTTGTTTGCTGTTCAAACCGCCTAAGCGGTTTAGCAAACTTTTTGGCAAGCAGGGCATGTGTGTACACACATGCGAATTTTGCTTGTTAGGGAGCCCCCTAATACCCCATTCAGATTTTTTAAATCTGAAGCAACGCCCTACGGGCTAAAAACAAAAACATTTCATTTAATGACTGTGCTCAGGATCATCTTTTTCTAAGAAATCATGAGTACCATCGTGGTCTCTGTCTAAGATTATATCAATATTTTTCTTTGCGATGGCAAGTTCTGTATAATCTTTTTTGGTCTTCTGATAATCCTTATACATTTCTGATTTTTCTTCTTTAAGTGCGGCGTATTCAGCTTTCAGTTCTTTGATAGTTGGAACCTTGCTGCCTTCGTATTTTTTGAAATGTTTACGAGCTTCTTCATGGTCACGGATATCATTTGCAAGCTTTTCTTTGAGCTTTTTACTATATCCGGACTTCTTATACTTTTGGTAAGATTCGTTGGTTTTTATGTAGGTAATAATGGCTCCCTGAAGGGTCCTTATCTCTTCCATTTGTGTATCCAGTTCTCGTATTTTTAGTCGGAGAGACTCATATTTTTCATGCAGAGAGTTATGCGAAGCCTTTAATTCTTTATAAGAACTTATCCCCAAATCATTCAGGTAGCTTAACGTCTTAGCCGTCTGTTTAAGATTAAATTGTTTAGCCCATCGCTCATACCCAGTACCCTTTCCTTCGCTGATTATCTTTTGCAAATCAATCAAAAGAGATATCTTGTCCTCATTCAAAAGTTTATCTGAATTAAGAACTTTTACTCTCCGACCTCCCAGTTCCTCATACTCCATTCCAAGAGTTTTCTTATGAGCAGTCTTGTCTCCTGCAATCCTTTTTTCAAGATCTTCTTTAGAATAACCTTCACCAAGAGACTTTAATCTCGAAAACTGCTTTTGCCCCTCACCTCGGAGTTTTATATGCTTTCCGGAAGTATCAACTTCGATATTGTAGCGGTCTCTTAAAAGCTTCATCAATTCATCAAAAGACTTAGGTTTAGCCTGCAACGCATCATCAATTGCAACTCTCAGATAGTCTCTGTTACTCGGCTTTTTCTGGTTTCCAAGCCATTTCCCATAGTTATGATTTCCCAGCTTAGGATTCTTGATTACAGAAAGATCATTCTCTAAACAAATGATGTCATTTACTTTTCTTACTGCCCTTCCGGAACCTAAAAAGTCTCTGAATTTTCTTGAAGAATCTACAGTAACAGAATTGTAAATGATGTGATTATGGATATGTTTTTTATCGACGTGAGTTGCAACAATAAACTGATGCTTACCTTTTGTGATTCTCATAGCGAGCTCATATCCGAGTTTATTTGCAGTATCCGGATCTATTTCCCCAGGAGCGAAAGATTGCCTGATCTGATAGGCTATAACATCATTTTTTCTTTGAAAAAAACTATGATTTCTATCGTACATTTGCCTGGTAAAAACAAATTCCTCAGTTACAGTCTCAGGATCACACATATATGAGCTTAAGTATTTTTTATCATCAGTTTTATCCGGATTTTCAACATAATCAGTGGTAATACCCAACGCTGACTGAAGGGACATCCCCGCTTTAGCATGTATCGACATAATTCTTGTAGTCGCCATTTTTTCCTCCAAAAAATGGCAGGCAAAAATGCCCGCCATCATACTTTTGTTATCATATTTATCTGTTGCAATAACTCTCGCATCGCTCCCCATAGGTCCTTATAATTCTTTTGCATTTCTTCAACATCATCTTTATAAATGCTGCCTGTTTCATTAGCATGTTTTGCAATCTGATTAAGGTTATTTGATGAATATCTTAGAAGTCTTACAGTTTCAATGACCTCTTTAAGCTCGACATTTATAACATATCCATCAATAGCCATCTTCCTAAGATAAGCACTTAAGTTTCCAATTTTTGCCGCTTCTGCTCGCTCTTTTATCTGAGAATATTCTTCTTCAGTAAGCATAAGATGGACCTGATGAGGCCTATAGCGATTTGCCTTTTTCATTTACTCCCTCTCCAACAATTCCAGATCATCGTCGAAATCCAGCTCATCCAAATCCATAAGATCCAGCTCCTTATTAAGCTCCGAACCATCCATGTTTTCTGAAATATCGAGCCTGATCTCCAGCGCTTCATAAACAGGTATTTTTTCCTCAGTGACAAGAGAATCAGTACTTATTTCAATGCTATATCCCTTTTCCCTAAGCTCTCCATAAGAATCAAAACCAGCCTGATCTGCCTTAATTTCCAAGTAATCTCTCACAGGCATATGCCCCATATTTGTCGGAACATAAAGATTATATCCGTCATCTATTAGCTGATCCACCTGCTTAGGAGAAAGCTCCCTTCCCTTCTCACCGAGAACCTCTGAAACATCCCTGTTGTCCTGAACTTTTTTTGTTTCTATAGCTGTTTCATCTGAAGTACGCTCTTCTGTAAGCTCTGAAAGCTCATATTCTAGTTCCCATTTTTCACCTAAAAGCTTGTTAATCACACCATTATGTCTATGCGTTTCCTCAGAGATTAGGTCTGTCGCATGCTCCATTTCTTCAAAAGTTTCCCCTGGCTCTATGCTGCTATAAATCTTCTCACTATATGCATCTTCTTTTGCAATCTGCTCATCCAGCTCCTTAAGCTGCTCTTTTATCTCATTTACTCTGTCAGAACGCTCTGTAAAATCTTTAAAAGTCATTTACACCACCTCATCAGTCTCTCTCCAGCGCATCCATGTCATCAAACTCCGGATCCTCGATATCAAGTGTATCTATCTCTTTCATTGGCTCCTCTGTCAGCATCTTTTCTGTTTCCTTCATGTTTTCAATCTCATCGTTGCCGGTGGGAAAACTGTAATGCTTTGCGCCATTAACTCTGGATTTATGGATGTTCCGTGATGGCTTAGCGCTGACTACTGTATCTCTTGCATCGGCTCCGTCCACAAGGTCAGGAGCATCAGCTCCAAGCTCTGTATCTCCATATGCCAGGTCCTCAGGCTCATGAAGACTAAGCACTGTTTTCTGCATATCTCCATATAGGACCTGAGATGCCTTCTCTACGCTCTTTTCATTTGTTTTTTCCAAAATATCTCTTCCCATAACCATCTCCTTCTGCTCAAATCTGTGAAATCTAAGTCCCTTGTCCGGTCTGTTCGCAATATAGACATCAAGTTTCTGCTGTGCCCACTCATCCAGAGCTGCTGCATTTTTTCCCTTGGCAATATGCCCCTTAAATTCCTCTCTGTGAGCGCTGATATAGCCATTTATGATATGCACGTCCGTACCCTTGCTCCTGGCATAGTCCATGACATTAACGTAGCTTCCCGCATCGTATTTTCCAGCTTCCTGCGCAAGTCTCTCAGTAGGTGCTATATCGCGGGGAATCAGGGCATAATTCCTCTGCACCTCGAACATCCCCTTATGATGCTCTCTCATGCTGTAAAAATCCTTGTTTCCGCCTCCTACTATGATATGGTCCTTTACAGGGATATTCATAAGATTTCCAGCTTCTATGAGGTTCGCTGTGACCATCAGATCTGCCCTGCTGGGTAGGACCACTCCGTCCGGATGATTGTGGAACATCATAATACTGTGGGCATTGGACAAAATAGCGCTTTTAAAGACGTTCTGCATTGGCACAGAGGTTTTGTTAAGGTCCCCAACGCTTACAATATTGAAATTGAGCGGTCTTCCAGTGGTATCCAGGTTGACTACAGCACAGTATTCGCGGTCCATCTCTGATAATGCCCTTCGCACAACTTCCATAGCCCGAGCAGGCGTATCTATCGGTGTTCTGCTAAAAAGAGGCACTTCATCCACAAGCTTTATCCTTACATCGACTTTTCTCAGCTCATATACCCCGTCTGTCATGGAAAAGCCCCACCTCCTTCTTCTTCACTTGCTCGATCTCTATGGAGACCATGGTTCCATCTCCCGCCATGGCTATGGCTTTCTTGATCATGTCAATCTGCTCCCGGTCCTTTTTCCTGTCGATTTCTTTCTTCATGTATACCCCCTGCAATCAGTCTGTCAGCTCAATTTCGGCGATTTGTTCAAATTCCTGTAAAACTCAGTGTCCCGCTTTAGCATCTCCGTAGTATAGTCCTCCATGTTATCCAAGCATTCATCCAATAGCTCATGGTCATAACGGAGCCTAAGATCCATATCATGGAGTGCCAAAAAATCATCAAAATATAGCATCGTACGGACCATCTCCAGCATATTTCCAGTCTCTTTATCCCTTATTACATGGGAAAAATTGATAATCCGCTGCCATCTGTCACTTCCTGAGCGCCTTAAGGCTGTCACCAGAATATTGAACTCATCAAAGCCTATGTCCTGCCTGTATTTTTCTTTGCTAAAGATTGTATTTACCATAACGCCTGTCGTTTTACCTCTTTCGTATTTTGAAAATAACTATCTTTTGAAAGAAGCCAGGGCAGTGCCCTGGCTTACTAATTAGGGTCATCATGACCGCTTTACATCATACAATATCCGGTATACCTCTTCTTTTCCTTTTCATTTGAAAGAAGATAGCACCAAGTCCTAAAAATAGCATATCTGTTGCGATAATCCCAATAAAGGTCAGTATTATATAAAACAAGGCCGAATCAAATAGTTATTTACTTAAATGGCATTTGTTCATCCGGAATATCCACAAAAGAAGATGCCGCCTCAGCTACATTTTCCGAAGCACTGCTACCTTTACTCTCAACAAATTCCTGGTCTTCAGCCACTACATCAGTGGTATAGACCCTTACTCCGTCCTTGTTGGTGTAGCTTCCTGTCTGGATATGCCCAACAACTGCAATCTTAAGACCCTTTTTCAGATACTTGGAAGCAAAATCTCCGCTACTTCCAAATGCTACAACACTAATAAAATCTGCGGTCTGCTCATCATTCCCTTTTGACCTGCCTTTTCTGTCCACCGCAAGGGTATACCTTGCAATCGTAGTCCCGCTCTCATTCTGCGCTGTCTTAACATCAGGATCCTTGGTAAGTCTGCCAATCAATTCTACTTTGTTCATACACTATTCCTTCTTTCTTCTAATATCCTTAGCCTTATGAAGCATCGGCTGTATGGCGAAGATAGTAACTATACCTACCGATATGCACGTAAATCTGTAAATATCCATATTTATGAGCATTATCATCGCCAAAACCGCCAGTGTAATGATCATCAGGAATATCAGTGACATAATCACAGCATTTAGAACATTCTCGATAATCCTAATCATATTAAACCTCATCCGCTTCATCATCTTCCAAGCTAGCGCCATACATATGCTCCTGGCCTGTTATTCCATCATCAAACTCGCAGGCTTCGTCAAACTCTTCCGCCTCATCTGCATCCTTCCTGGGCTTATAGAACCAGTAGTAGAACACAACTCCGCCGCCTCCAATGAATATCAGTATCAGCGTAATCCAGAAGGATGGTGATACTCCTGAGCGCTTAGGCTCCGGTTCCTCTTCAACCGGTGGTTCGGGGGCTGGTGTTTCAACAAGTGGTGGCTCCTGCTCTTTTATCTCCACTATGCCATCCTCTTCCTCGGCTTTTTCCGCAAGAGCGATAAGATCTCGCTCCTTGGTGGTATCAAGGAAGTACACGTTGTTGTTTTCCTTATCAAGGTCCACGATCAGGTAAAAAACATTTCCCGCATCAGTAGATATGGTGTAAAAATGCTTGGATCCGTTCTCGATGTTGTCAATAACTGTTCCTGTACCGTCAAAGGAGATAGGTGTGTGATCATCCTCCTTAACCGGCTCCGGATTCTCCGGTAATGTGCTTGCCGCAACTGCGCTGGCATCAGCCTCCGCTACCGGCGGATCTCCGTTTGCATATACCGGCACTCCATATAGTGATAACATCACTAACCCTGTTCCTACTGCCATTATCAGCTTCTTCATACTGCTTTTTCCTCCGTCTGTGTATTCTTCTGTAAAGAAGGCATGGCTGCCACCTGTCCTCTTTTTGCCTTGATGCCGGAAAGAAATGCTGCCAGCTCCTCGGGGCTCACATTCAGGTCCCTGATGCTTGCGATTATCTGCGAATTCTCAAGTTCAAGCTTTTTTGCTTCCAGCAGCTTAATCCTGTCATTGCAGAGTTTAAGCCTTTCTTCCAGGCCTTTCTTTTTCTCCAGTTCTTTTTCTATATCCTGAATAATCTTCTCTGTGGCTTTATCCATGTCTCCTCCTATCCTCTATAGCGCCCGTAGGCGTAAAAATGGCGTTTCCACCAACCGGTGGTTACGTTGCAGTATTTAACCGGGTTTCCGCAGTTGACTACCATGTGATTGCCAACATAGATGCACACGTGTGTCACATCGTTACCGGATGCATAGGTCCCGGTTAGGAATACCAGATCTCCCGGCATTACATCGTCGCCGTCTATCACATCACAGTTGTTGTAAATTCCCTGCGCATTAAGTCTTGGCATTGATGCATAACCCGAATTGTTATATACGTAGTAGACAAATCCAGAACAATCAAGACCGTTTGTATCCGTTCCTCCCCATACATAGGGTGTTCCAATAAGGGAATCTGCCAGGGAATAAAGCGCTGCAAACTGCGGATCATCGCGAAGCACATTTGCAGGGACCTTATAATGATTCTTTGAGCCCTTGTTCATTCCCGGAGAATCGTCCGGATTATAACCTGCCCAGAGGTGCTCCTTATGGCCCTTAACGCCAAGCTGTGCTGAAAATCTCTCGTCTCCCTGACTATCAAGAAGCTCGTAGGCTGTCTTAATCTCCCCCTTGTTAGTTACATGGACATATAGGATATGATGCCAGACAGTATGCGTTGTCCCAAGCTCATGTCCCTCTGCATCAACATCGGGAACTTCCCTTTCAACCCATTCCTCCGTAGTAAACCAATGATACTGGGTTTCAAAAAAGGTGTCCTCATACCCGGATACTTCTCCTGCCGTAAAAGGCCTGTGCAGGAACGCATTAAGATATGTTGCTACAGCGTAAGGATTATGCTCGATTGCCGCCACGTCGGAATAGTCATATTCGTCATAGTCCGGGTAGTTCTCTTCTATCTTATCCACCCACTCTTTGAGTTTGTTTTCCCTATCCTTGTAATAATCTTCACATGCAAGGATCTCCTTATCATCAGAAAGAAAAACCGTTGCAACACCTGAGGTTCCACTGGTTGAGCCAAACATGGAAGTAAACGTAAGAAGCAGGTTCGTAACTATCATGGAAACAAGTATGACTCCCAATATCACCCAGAATGCAGGGTGCTTAGCCAGCATCAAAAAGACATTCTTGATACTCTTTCCAAGCTCCTTTACGGCTGCTTTTACGTTCTGCCTTATCTTCTGCTTAGCCTTGGTAAATGCTTTATTCCTCTGCTTGTAGATCTTTCTTGAAAACTTCTTCTGGGTAGCTCTTTTCCGGAATGCCTTATAGGATTTATGGGAATCCGCAGGACCTGACTTTGCCATCATTTTGGAAAGATTGAAGTCATGGTCAACAGCCTTGAACCTTTCCTCCATTGCCTTGAAATTGCCGTTGGCAAGGGCTTTTTTGTATTCCTTGTCGAACTCTTTTTCCGCATATTTCTGGGCTTTCTTGTCCTTATTAATGCGGGCCTGTTTTGCATTTTTCGCCACACGGCGTATTCCATTTTCCGCTGCAGCTGCAGTATCTATAGGCTTTTCTGCGTCGCTGGTTCCGTAACTGTTCCGGGCCGCCCCTTTTAGTGCACCCCTGGAGCCGTTTCTTACACCTTTTGCAATAGACTTCCCGCCGGCCTTGATGGCTGAACTGCCCGTTTTTACTGCAAAACTCCCAGCGCTCTCTGCGGCATCAAAAAACCTCTCTTTGCGGCTTCCCTTTTTAATCACCTTGAAGGCGCCCTTGGCTTCTTTGTCACCCATGATATCTGTGAAGTACTCGGAGCCATAGGAAAGACCCTGCTCATTTAGCTTGAAATAGGTCTCAGGATCCTGACCGTTAAAATCTGTTTGAAATCCGTTCTTAAACTTAGCCATTTACCGCCTCGACTTCCTCCAGTTTGGTGGTAAGTGCGTTGTAGATTCTTCCCGGTGGGAAATGGTCCTTGAATGGAATGATCTTATTACCATAGAACATAAGCCCTTCTCCGGGATCTGTCTGGGTTACGTAGGTAAGTTCCTCCTCTGATATGTTCAGCGCATCCGCCAGAATGTCCTTATCATGCTTTCCCTGTGGCAACATGTAGATGAAATCTGAATTTTCAAAAATCTGCTCTATCTTGGATGATTTGAGCATATCAGTAACATTCTGTGTAAGGCCTGTAGGTACTCCGCCCCACTTTCTGAATCTTTTCCAGAACTCAACGAAATATTCCGCGGTCTGCGGGTCCCTTAACATCAGGTGGAACTCGTCAATGTCCAAAAGAGTCTTTTTCTTCAGATTCCTGTTGTTGGTAACTCTGTCCCAGATGAAATTGATAAGGATCAGCAACGCTACTTCACGAAGATTTCCCGACAGCCTCTTGATATTGAAGCATACGACTCTGTTACCCAGGTCCACGTTGGTATGATGGTTAAAAACGTTGAGGGAACCCGTGATATAAATCTTGAAACAGTCGGCAATTCTCTGTGCCTTGGGATGCTGATAGTTTCTAAGTCCCTCATAAAAATCTGATAATGTGGGCATCTCCTCTGGATAAGGATTTCTACCCATGCCTTCCCAGTATTTTTCCTTAAGAGGCTGGTATATCCCTTTGGTCACCTCATCGATAATGCTAATCTCATCGCCCTCAAGACCCACTCTCATATCATTGACTTTGGGGCTTGCGATCTGCTCCGCCAGAGATATCATGAATAGGCTCTTAGTGGTTATCGCATCCTCGTCATCGTAGCCGGGATCAAAGTTTATATCCATGGGATTGATATATTGCTTGGTATTGGCGTCCAGTTTGATCACCTGCCCGCCTAGCATCTTGGTCAGGGCTGCGTACTCATTCTCCGGGTCAATGACCATGATGTCGCAGTTATCCGTCAATAGGAAAAACATGAGTTTTTCGCGTTTTCCTGCAAGGGATTTACCGCCGCCCGGAACTCCAAGATACAGTCCGTTAGCGTTCTTTAAATCCATCCTGTTGGCAAAGACCAGCATATTGTCCAAGGGATTCACCCCATAATACGGAGCCCCCGGCATAGCCATCTTCACTGTGGTAAATGGATTCAGCATAGCAAGCTGGCTTGTCATGATGGTTCTTTGTATCTCGACTTTATTGAGGCCTAAAGGAAGAGTTGAAACAAATCCCTGCTCCTGCTGGTCTCTAAGAAGGATTAACTGGCAGGATTGCTTGTTTGCTCTTTTTTCTATATCCTCCCATTTTGCCTGAAGGTCCTTGGGGCTCTTGGCAAAGCATGTAACAAGTATGGTTATGTTAAAAAGGCTCTCATTGGTAGAATTGATTTCCCTTAACATCCTTGCGGTATCATCTCCGTTGGCAGTAAGCTCCGGAGGCAGGATGTCAATATCATAGCCTTCTCTTGAAGCGGTGGTCTGTTCCTTGATCTTGGAGGAATTAAGCTGCATGTTCCTTTTCTGGATATACTTTTTTGCCTTAACCCTGTCTATCGGGTCTATATGAAGGCTGATAATAATCGGGGTATCTATGGAAAGAATGTCCGTTATTATCCTGTCATCCACCTGCGGACAATCCAGGGAAAGAAGCGAGACATTTCCGTAAATATCCCCCATTCTGAAGTACCTTCCGTGAACCGGAAACCTGAAGGACATTGGTGCTATGAAATCCTTGGTATTAAGGCCATCCTTGGAAAGAAGGTTCCAGTTAAACTTGAACTTGCTCTCTCCCTCCGGATGCATAGCAGAGTGCAACACCCTAAGCCTTTCTGTTCCCTCCAGGACCTTACTTCCTGAACGAAGCCCGCTTCTCTTGAGGTTCTGCTGTATGTTTTTATCGATATCCTTCATTTTTCTTGTGGCCATTGCTGCATCTTTTTCCTCAATGACGTAAGTAAGATATCTGTTTCTTTCTATGCCCTTGTTTCCTTCTTCTTCCTTCTCCAGAAGGATCCTTGAAAGTTCCTCCCTAAGATCGTCATAGCCATCGCCACAGGCAGGAACAGTCAGCCTTTTTACCAGTTCTTCATGACTTAGCCTGGTATTCATGTAGGTCATCTGGACATGAGTATCTTCAGTAAAATAGTTGTAGAGGTCCGAAAGCTTGTGAAACGCTGTCTTCTTGTCATCGTTATCCTTCAACTGATAGTTGATATCATCAAAAGCGATGGTCTTTGAGAAACTGTAGCCTTCAAGCTGACAGATACCATTCCGATACATTGCCCTATACGGTATCGTAGCCTGGGCTGTGACCGGGAATTTTCCGTTTTTCTGAGCCTTTCGGATGGCCTTCTCCATCTTTTTTGCATCATCTTTGGAAATCTGGGCATCCGGACCCTTTATGATTAACTTGTTCTTTTTGTCGCTAGTTTTTAACATTTGATCTCCTCAAGCTGTTTACGCTGTTTTTTCAGCTTCCTTTTTGCTGTTCCTATTGAAAAAAAGCTTTACTTTACTCTTCTTACTTGCTTTTTTCGCAGCCTTAACCTTGTCCCGCTTTTTCTTTTTCTCCACGAAGCCATCCATCTTTTCTTCAAGCTTTATCTGCTTTTTGATGGCGTTATATCTGTTGTCTGTGGAAAAAGGCCTGTTGGACTCGGTGAGGAACATAAGCCTTATCTTGTCTCTTAAGATTTTTTCCAGGGGCCGTCCGTGCACATCTTCGTAGGTTCCCGCAAAAAAGATGGGAGCACTGATAAGACAGATGATGAGACAAGCGATGGTACAATCCATTCCTGAGCCGATGGAGATGGCATAGACAGGAATATCTATGATTGCCATGATGACGAAGCACACCACCTGCCTTATGGTAAAGCCGCATATTGGCTTGTCTTTTATCCTGTTGAGATCGCAGTGATTATCTGTATAAGCCATTTTCTTCCTCCTTAGTGCGCTCCCAATACAACGTCAGCGACTTTTTTAGTAGAAAAAAGTCCAAGACACAGGGCAAGCGTGTACATAAGCGTGTTGCCGATAAGACTTACTATTGATGTAGCAGGCTTGGATGCCAGGTCTGCTATCATTGCCTGGAATATTGCAACTATCATGATGGTAAAAAATCCCTGTAATCCTAATGATGCAAGGTTTTTCAGGTAATTCTGTCCTGTCGCACTCTGTCCTGAATCCATAAGTGTTGCCATAGGAATCGCTGCTGCAGAAGAATAGACTAGTATGCTTATAACTCTGAAATACATACAGACTTTGCAAAGTACGCCTACAATCCAGACCATGAACTTACACATGAGAAGCTGGAACGTCACACCAAAGACTTTTCCTATATCAGTTGGATCCACCGCAAGGACTAGCTTATCCAGTTGCGTCTGTAGATCCATGTCAGCAGGAGCCGACTTAACGACTGTTCCAGTTTTCTCCAAGATCCAACCCACAACGTCAAATATGGCAAGGACAATGTCATAGGTCTTGGTCACCAGGATTATGCCGATTGATGTAAAAAGGATCCACTTGAATACCGGCATGAATGTAAGGTCCTTATAGGTGTTTCTATCCTGAATTATCTTTATAAAATTGATTACCATGAGGTAGCACAAGATCAGACATGCTACCGGGACTATTGCTATATCCGAGATCTTTTTTATCATGGCAAAGATCGTCGGGTTATATGTTCCGGGATTGATATTGGCAAGGGATGTCACATCTCCCGTAAGGCCTGCAAGGGTTTCATAGAAACCATTAGCAGCCCCCTTCATCATTTCAATAAGTACCGATTGAAAATATTTACTTAACCAATCCATTTTTTCCTCTTTTCAGTTACAGGAGAAAAAGGCAGGTAGCGCCTTCTCCTCCTTCTTTTCTCAGGTCTTAGGAAGTGTCAGCATTGATGAAAGCTCAGGTACCAACACCTGTCCTACGGCAATGATGATGGCACCGCCAACAAACATCGCAATACCTGTTGCTCTTACAGCCGGGTTGTTATCAGCCTGGGATTTACCTACTTCTACGAGGCCGCCTATTATAGCTGCCGCGCCAAGTAATGTTACGATATTCTGGAGCAGTGTCACTCCGGTCTTGAAAAACTCCATTTCATACCTCCTTCTTCAATAGTTGATTGTTTTATAAGTACGGTCAAAGACCGTATTTACCCTGCTTTTATCTGTTCTTCTTCTCCTGAAAGGTCGATCACTGTAGTCTCGTAGATCTGGTCCTGTAACAGGAAGTAATTGCGATAGTTCTCGAAGTATTTTTCCAGGTTGAAGATGTATTTATCGTTGGCATCTGCGGTGTATTTATATAACGGATGCGAGGATGTGTCATATTTATCCGAGTAAAAAGGCGGAACACCGCGGAGCTTAACAAGCAGCTTATTACCCGGCATGTTTCCTATCTCTTCTATGCTCTTTAGCTTTTTGCCTGCCTTTTTGTAGTTGTTTCCGCTGCTTCTCGTCTGTCCGAACGTATCTGACTGATCAAGGACATCTATTGTTTCCTGGCCAAGTAGCTCGGACCAGTCCTTCCAGGAAGTGAACTCGTTGCCTCCAAGGAAGCCCTTAACATCGCAGGAAGCCTCAATATTCTCGGCTTTCTTATCCCCATAGAGGTCTATCAGCTGGTTTTTGGCCTGAAAGAACATCCACATGGATATTCCTCGGGATCTTAGCTGTGATATAAGGTGTTCAAGCTTTGGAACCTGCCCTGTGTTATATGTCTCATCCCAGAGGACCCTAACGTGGTACTTAAGGTGTCCGCCCTGAAGATCTGCTTTGGTCTTAAGCGTGTTGAACATCTGGGAAAGTGCCATGGATACGAGGAAATTGAAGGTTGTATCCGAGTCGTCAATAATGAAAAAGAGAACTGTCTTTTCATCCCCCAGCATATCAAGGCCCAGTTCATCAAATTCCATAACAGATCTGACTTCTCCGATATCAAATGGCGATAGCCTTGCTCCTACCGAGGCGAGGATGCTCCTTTTGGTCTTTCCTGCAGCTATGAGGAACTTCTTGTACTGTCTTACTGCGTAGGTCTCACCATTCTCTGCTTCATGCTGCTCAAACATCTCGTCAACTTCGTTCTTTTCTTCCTGGCTTTCAGTTACGACCGACTCGCTGCCATCCTCGTTTTTCTTCTTGGAGCGGACCGCCGAGGGTTCAGATACTGTTATCTTAGATATGAGGTTAAGGAGCGAGATCATATTTTGAGCATCTGCAACCTCATGCTCCCAGATATATCCGATAAGTGCGTTGTACAGGAGCTTCTCTGCCTTTGGCCAAAAAGGATCCTGACCTTTCTCATCAGGTTCTTTTGTATTCTCCATCAGAGTATTGACCATCTTCTGGATATCGGTTTCTTTTTTGATATAGGAAAATGGGTTATAGCCCATGGATTTACTGAAATCTATTGTGTTAAAGACTTTTATCTTGTAGCCCATTCTCAGGATCAGATCCCCGCAGCTATCAATGAGTGTTCCTTTTGGGTCAACCACCACGTAGCTTGAATGGAATTGCATAAGGTTCGGCATCAGTAGTGAATATGTTTTACCTGCACCGGAGCCTCCGTAAAATATTGCGTTCTTATTTCTGCCCATGTACCAGGGCTTTACTCGCTCCGCCATGGTAAGGAATTCTGTTTTTGAAAGAATACAGTTCTCTCTGAACTTGGGATTTATAAAAGGCTCAATGTCTTTCTTTGTACCTAATCTGGCCGTGCCGTACTCTTCTCCCGGGCGAAGCTTTTTTCTCGTTGAATTCTTGTACAGGATATACAGGAATAAACAACCGCAGCCTGCAGCTCCCCATAATAGGTCCAGAGGATGGAAAGATATTATTGGCCATCCGAAAATCTTGCCCAGGTTCAGGACTCTCATTTTTTCTGAGACTGTGGTTCCTTCCGCTACGCGAAACAGATATGCCATCTTCTCAGTAATATAAAAGGCTGCAGCATATGGAATTATCTTGAACAGTTTCTCTGTGTCCATCAGCGCTCCATCTCCGGTCTCTCCGGAAGATCAATATCTTCCATCATTTCATCAACTGCTTCTTTGATCTCTTTTGCTTTCTCTGTGGCGACCTCCGACTTGTCCATTGGAACAGTTGTATCGAGCTTTTCTGCATCGTCCATCGCTTTCTCAGGATGTAAGCTTCCCTTTCCTACTCTCTCCTTTGGCTTGAATTCCTTTGGCTCTACCTGCTCTTCAAGATCCTTCTCAGCAGCCTTTTCCATGTCCTTCTGCTCTTCATCAGGCATCATCTCATTCTTTATATCCTGCTGGTACTTCTCTTTAGCATATTGCTCAAATAGATGTGCCATGACTTCTGCGTTCTTACCAGAGAAAAAGAAGTGCACTGTGTTCTCATCAACTTTGTCCTTCACTATGGCGAAATCAACTCCGTTTTTCTTACACATCTTGGCAAACTCCTTGAAGTCAGTCTCATCCACATCTATTCGCCCGATAGGACTGCGACTATTCTTATCGTATGCGATGAACTTCTTCAGAGCATTGGGTCCTTGGTAGACTCTTGTGCGGTTCTCGATCTTTTCCATTGCATAACCAATTCCTGCCGCTAAAGCCATTTCTGTTTTTTTATTTGCATATGACATTATTTTGGTGCCAGCTTTAACTGCAATATGGATTGCCTTCTCTCCTGTTTTCTTTGTAAATTGCTTAGCATCTTCTTCTGTCATGTCTCTGACTCCTCCACTCAATGTAATCTGCTAGATCTGCCGCTAATTCATCCTTGAGTACTTGTTCGATACTACTCTTCTGTAATTCACTAAAAAGAAGGTCAACAGGAATTCCCTTGCACACTTCGATAAATAGCTCATTGGAAAGCTCAAATTTTGCCCTTTCAGTATCGGTATTTGAATCCTTTACATTGTTTAGCCTTTCCTTCAGGCTTAGGGGCTTCTCTTCTTTCACGCTGTAATCAGAATGAATTTCATTCACTTCATCCTGAACGATCAGGTCTTCATGCTTCACATTTATTACATTACAAAGCCCCCAGAACTCAGATAATCTAAAATCGCTCTCACCATTCAATTTCTTGTAAAGTCCTTCTCTGCTCATGCCTATGTGTTCTGCTATTTTAGTAATTGAGATACCTGACTCTTTTATTGAGTTGTGCAATTCCTGATAGTTAATCACTCTCATCCACATAAACCACATTCACTTTTTTAACCCAATATATTCCTGACGTTAATGACTGTCAACAGTTTAAAGTGAATTATATTTATGTTTGTGATTATTACACAGTTTAAACACTAGATGTTTGTGTACTATTCACAACTGCATTTTATTCACTTGGTCGCTCTATTTCTCTTAAATCACGACTATATAAATGCCTTGATTAGTGTGCTTTCACTACTTTTCATGATTATTGAATTTATGAATTTCATTTAGTTATTTTTTTTGGTATAATTTTTTCAGACAAATTTAGAATTATTAGATGGTGATTATATGGATGAACTATATTCAAATATTAAAAAATTCAGACAGGAAAGGAATCTTAAGCAAAGTGATCTTGCCGAACTTATGGGATACACATCCGGCCCAATGATAACAAAAGTTGAAAAAGGCGAGGTAGATCTAAGTTATTCCAGGATTTGTAAGTTTGCCGAGATTCTTGGGGTTTCTGTTCCAGAACTTACCGGTTACGCCGGTTCTGATTTTATAAGACGAATTAATAATCTTCCAAAAGAAGGTATTGATTATATGCTTGATCAGCTAGACTATGCAGAGTTCAAATTCAACAAGAATACTGATAATGAACCAAAAGAAAAATGAGCGGAGTTAATTCTCCGCTCATTCTGTCATTCCCGATGTTCCCGAAACAAATTCTAGTATTGCATCACATATATTCTGCATCGTTTCCAATGCTGCCAATCCCAATGCAGGAACCATAACGCACAACACTCCTATAACAAGTATTCCTACATTTGAGATTGACACTCCTTCAGTTATCAACATGGCAAGCCCTCCCAATATGACAAAAAAGCCGACAAAGCTTCCCACTACTACAACAACATTATTTATAATTTCCAGTCCCGTAATAAGTAACGTTAAAATAATATGCAACGGAAAAAATATTAACGTGACTAATAATCTCAAAATCCCAAAAGCTATTTTCATCCTGCCTCCAATTCTAGCCGATTCCATTTATATAGCTCACAAGGTCCTGCTCTATCTCGGCGTCTAAACCGCTCTTTTCAACTACTTCTTTTATTGTCTTCTTTGGAATTCTCTGGAGCGACGCGATCACGATCTCTGCCATGAAGTCCTCTATTCTTGACTTCCCGGTAATCTTCTGCTCCCTACTGATCTCACTGATTCCTGCATATAACTCTTCTATCCCATTCATTTTTGTCACCTCTATACTGCGTTCAGACCACCTCTTCACGCTAAATTCCAGTCTGGCTCTATTGTTTTATCAAAAATGAATGTGGTTTAGTTTAAAATATAACTACTTCATATATATTTGTCAACAGATTCCGCATAAATACTACATCTGTTCCATTGTGACATATAATATATCTTATCACATATCACATCACATATACTCTAATTCAATTTCCTTTTTTGTAGTATATGATGTGTTATAATTTATCATATACTGGTATCAGGTTATCCAATATATGACAACATATACTTTACACAATATTACACCTTATCATATCAGATATATTAAGTCGTATCATATATTGTATAATCTCATTTGTAATTTCTTTTATAGTACACCATGCATTATATATTATACTATGTCATATATTATATAATGTACCAATCAATATCTTTTATAATATCCCTTATAATATATTTACTAATATCTTTTATCTTATCATTTATAATGTATCATATCTTATATTTACTCTTATATTTACGAATATATTATCTATTATCTTTTATCATAGAATATATCTTATACCCACTTGTATATGACATATTCTATGATATAATATACTATATAATCCATGTTCTTATTTCTTTATGTGACACCATATATTACACAGTAGATTACACCGAGTATTACATTTTTATCATTCACAATATCATATACAGGAGATTACACAGATGGCAGTTAAAATAGCAATTGCGAACCAGAAGGGTGGAGTAGGAAAAACAACCACTGCAGTAAATCTGGCTGATGCATTAGTTCATTTCGGATACAGCGTACTTTTTATCGACCTGGATCCACAGCATAATTCCACCAGCACTTACGGAGCACTTATCGACGGAGAAAATACTATCGTCGATGTTCTAAAAAAAGACTGCACAGCAGCAGAAGCTGTTCAGCACACACCGCTTGGCGACATAATAGCAGGAGATGGACTCCTTGCTCAGGAAGAGAATTATTTCAATAATCAGAAGGCAAGAGAGAGAATCCTGAAATCTCAGCTTAAAACAGTAGAAGACGAATATGATTACATAATCATGGACACTCCTCCGAACTTAGGAATCTATATGACCAACGCACTTACAGCAGCTGACGGATGTGTCATTCCTATCAAAGCAGAGCAGTACGCGATTGATGGACTTGGACTGTTAATCGATACAGTCAATGAAATCATAGAACTTCTGAATGAAAACCTTAAAATCTACGGAGTTCTGATGACAGCCTTTGATGCAAGAAATTCCCTGGATGTTGGAATTAAGGAAGCACTCCCCGAGGTAGGAAAAACAAAAGGCTTCAAGACATTTGACACACCAATCAGAATCAGCCAGGACGTTAAGAAATGCCAGGCTATACCGGACAAGGTAGATGATGACGGCAATGTCATTGTTGCAAACAGATCCTTATTTGAGAATTTTAAGAACAGTAATGCAGCTATAGACTATGTTAATTTCACAAAGGAAGTGATGGAGGTTATCAATGGCTAAGAACACAAAAAAAGAAAATGCATTAGCAATGTTCAGCAATACCAATTCAGTCAAACACAAACAGTCAAAGCCTGTTGTAGCAGAAAAAAAGGATACTCCAAAGAAGGCTGCTGAAAAGCCTGCAAAAGAAGTTAAGGCTGAAATTCCAGCAAAAAAAGAAGAAGAGAAACCCATCCTTCCAGTAATGAACGAACCGGTTGTTGAGGTTGAAAAAGAACCTGAAGTTCCAGCAGCTCAGGAGAGCGTAACTCCCAAGATCAACCTCACCATGGCACCCAAACCTGCAAGAAATGGTCATGCCAAGACTTTGTATTTATCCTACGAGATAGAAGAGAAGCTTAAAGCAGGAGCAGAGAAGAATAATTGCTCAGTATCTGAATTCCTTAATTTCATTCTTGCTCAGGTTCTTTAATAAAAAACATTTTTCACCAAGATTAATAAAAAGCGGAAAATTTGGTTTAGGGTATAAGATATCCACCACCAATTTTTCCGCTTTTTCTGTTTGATAATAATATATATAATAACAGGTCAACAACATATAAATTAATTTGTTTTTATTTAGAGGGGCATCAAACTCAGTATTCATGCGGACTTCAGATTTTTAAAGCGGAAAATTTGGTTTAATAAAACGGAATTTTTGGATTAATAAAGCAGAACTTTTGGTTGACAAAAGCAGAATTTTTGGTTGTGGATAACTTTTTTATAAACCAAATTTTCCGTTTTAGGCAACCAATTTTTCCGCTTTATATGTAAAAGCGAATACTGGTATATATAATTTGGAGCGTCTGATTTGTAAAAGCGGAATTTTTGGTCTATATATGGAATGATGTAAACCAAATTTTCCGTTTTTTTACCCTGGTAAACCCCAGATTCCGTTTTTGGGGCAATATGATCTGCTAGAGCGGAATATTTGGTTTGATTGATGGCTGTAGTAAACCAATTTTTCCGTAGTTATATAAAGCGGTAATTCTGGTTCCTCAGAGCAACCATTTTATCTGCTATTATTAAATATAACGGATAAAATGGTTTAGTGCATCATCCAATTTTTCCGTTTTTAAGATCCAATCTTTCCGCTTTTTGTTGACAACAACGGAATAAATGGTTTATGGTTAATAAGTGAAATACTATTCGATAACATAATTGGTGGGGAATATGGGAAACAGAAGTAACGAACCATTACAAAATTTAAGCCTGTTAAAGTCGAATGAGATGATTTCGGCTAAGTACAAATCTACACTTCTTGAGAACCAGGTAATGGCTATTGCATTGACCAGAATTGAAGTCAATTCCAACGAGAAGGATGCACAGCTAGAAGCCAAGCTTTATCCTGGGGAGCTGAAGCGTCTTGTCAGTGATGATGCTCATATCTACAGAGATCTTAAGAGATTAGCCAAGAGTATTACAGGACACACAATGGTTATTGAGGACGGAAAGGGCAATTTCCAGGCTTTTTCCGTTGTTCCTAATGCAGAATACTCAGAGGGAGTTTTTACTGTCAAGTTCAACAATGTGCTCAGGGAGCATATCCTTGGCCTTGAGAAGAACTATACAACCCTCGAACTGTCTGTAATGACTGATTTTACCCAGAACTCCTCATTCAGAATATATGAGCTTTTGAAAAAAGATATTTATAAGAGCCGCCCTGATATCAATAATGGAGCAGTGCAGGTACTGTACAATATTTCAGAATTCCGCTTTATGATCGGTCTTGCTAATGGCGATGATCCGGTGGTAAGGAACGAGATGGCCAGAATGGGAAAGAAGATCGACTGGGACGTCCTTTATCAGAAGCTTGATAAAAAGGACCGTAAGTACGAGAAATGGTACGATCTCCAGAAGTGCGTGCTTAAGAAAGCGCAGAAAGAGCTTTTGGAAAAGAGTGATATAAAGTTTGAGTTTGAAGGTATCCGTGACGGTCACAAGATGGGCAGTATTCTTTTTACGATCCATAAGAATCAGCCTTCTGCAGAAGTAATAGAGCGTCAGAAGGCCATGCTCAAGGATGAGATGAACCGTCAGCTTGAGATTCCATTCGATCTGGAGCAATACAAGCCGTTATATGATGAATTTGTTGGACACAATGAGCTGACAAAAGAGGACCTGGATCTTCTGTTGAAGAAGGCTCAGTACCAGGTAGACGTAGTCAGGGATGCCATCGACAGAGCTGACAGGCAGCCTTATCTTAACAACTACATGGGATGGATCATTTCCTGTATCCTTAAGGATTATAAAGAAGTAGATGTGGTTGAGGGCAGTGCAAAGAGAGGCGCTGAAGTCCGCGAGATGATGAACGAATATGAAGAAGGCAAACGCACCGGAGAAGTACAGAGGATTGCCTGGGAGAGGATTCAGAAGAAAGAGGACTTCGAAGACTTCTCCAAAATGATAGAGGATAACGGCTTAACAATGGAAGCACTTCCTACAATATATTCACCTGCAGAGATGGTTAGGATGTATACCGACTGGAAGGTTGGACGTGAAATAAGCTTTTAAGGATAAAACGGAAAATTTGGTTTATAGCTAAAGAAACGTAAACCAATTTTTCCGTTTTTTTATGCAGAGGATGTTAAATCAAGCGCTAGCGCTATACATATAAGCTGTGTGATATAATATATGATACGCTATATGATTTGGTATATGATATGATACAACTCAAGTATATTCGAGGATTCAGCCAGAATAATTTGATGAGAGCTATTTTGGAAAACAATAAAAGCGGAAAAATTGGTTTTCTTAAGAAAGATATCAAACCAAATTTTCCGCTTTAACTTATTTCTTGAAGTAATGTTTTTCAGCATTTGTAAGCTGTGTCAGGAAATAGTCCTTTGCCTGTGCTGAGAGGCGATTGAACCTTTCCTCAAATAATTCGTCAGCGTATCCATCCAGACACGGGAATGATACATCTAACGCAGTTGCCATTTTTTTGAGTTTTGAGTACTCAAGATCAATAGCCCCACGTTCAATCTTTTCAATTTCTTCATAGCTAACTCCGCATAATTCAGCCAATTCCTTCTGGGATATTTTTTTCTTGGTACGGAACAGGCGGATATTAGTATAAATGGTATTCATTACGCCTCCAATTAGATTATTACCCCTCATGCGAAACTTATGAAGTTGTTTTTTGGCCTCCTTTCCATAACGCTTTTCCGAAACTGTGTTATTGCCCACATAATATGACTTTATTGGCCTGGAATATAGCTTAAAATGAGGGGATTGTGGTACTGTAATACTACAAATGCAGCGAAATAGAGAATTAGAATGGCTGAATACGGTAAAAACAGCGTATAATAGAGGTAATTCTTAAAAAACGGAAAAATTGGTAGATGAGTTAAAAAAGATAAACCAAATTTTCCGCTTTTAGGAAATGTCTTATTGTGTCGTAGATTTGGAGGAAAGCAGATTAAGAGATGAATAAGATACTGATCGGAAACTGGCTATTGGTAATATGCAGCATATTCTACCTGGCGTGGTGGGTTATTACGTTTATGCCTCCGGCACCAAAAGGGAGCACTATAGGTAATCTATGCCTAGTAAGTGCATTTGTGTCCGGTTTAGGAGGTTTATTTTTTTCTATAAGGGAAATGGTGAGCTCGTCGCAGGAATTACCAAATAAGGGCTTAAATGGAATTTTGCTTATGGTATGTGGAATACTATTGTATATAGCGCTTTGGGCATTTACAAAAGCTGTGTTTCACCGACAGGTCACATCGGAGCTGTTTATTATAACCGGATGGACGATCCTGCAGATCGCTATATGCAATTATATGTATTCAGCAGGGATTATTACCATGAAAAGTGCAGTAATACTTGCGATAATAGTGCTGATTACCGGGATAGCAAGCCTTGTCTGCTATGTGCTTTATTATGAGCTGCCTTATGTAAAAGGATATATCGATGGCTGCATACCATTGGTGCTGGTGATGATTGTCATGACTGCAATAAATATAGCCATCAGTGCTAAGAGATAGGCCACACTAACAAGAGGAAGATACTGATAGGAAACATGGATAGGATTATTAAAGTATCAAGAGAGAGTATATGCAACGGAGATGATGATCAGAAATGTAGATTTCTGGAATATGAAGGACAGGAAATGCTATCTTCCTTTCTCAGAAATAAGGTCGCTGATTATCTGCCCTATACAAGCGGATTGATAGTATGGGCGGTTTATATGGGCTCAAGCGAGAATCAACCTATGGACGAACGTGAAATGGCTGAGAAGCGGGTTGCATTTATACATAAGATTGAAAACCGATGTTCAAAGATTGAAATAAAAGGCGGAGATAGGACGATCAGCAGCTTTGGAGTAGATGACTTGTTCTGTGCAGTATATAGGTAGGAATAATAAGCCGGGAAACCACTGATCACAATGGGCTCCCGGCTTTAGTTTGCTTTTTAGATATCATTGGGTGAAGCGAAAGCCGCCCTTAATATCATTTACCTTCATGTAGAACATCTCATCCGTTCCTAAGCTTTGGTAAAGCGTCGCTGCCATCGCTGGAACTGCTTCTCTATGACTTTGAGCTCTGCCTTGGTAAAGCATCGCTACCGTGGCTGCCCTTGTCTTATGTTCTGATCTAATCATACTCCCGAAACTATCACTAAAGTATCACACAGCGTAAACGCAGTAATATCAAGGAGTTATAAGTTTCTATTTTGCATGACTGATAGTATAATTGCAGATATGTGCCGGTTAAAATTGTTTGTATCAAAAAGGTTTGTGGGAAATAAATTATGAGTGGAAGAAGAAACCTAG
>NZ_CAMVPU010000051.1 GCF_947169445.1 uncultured Butyrivibrio sp.
ATGCCACAAGGGCTTGCGGATGATTTATGATCTATTCAACTTCTGAACTCAGGAGCTGTTATCTTTGATGTTGTTTCAAAGCGCGGCGGAAAGATGATAGTCAAGAACTGATTAAAAAACTATAAACAAGGGCAGGAACTGCGTTTGACATGGTAGCAGTTCCTGCTTTTATTATGCGGAAAATAGGCTTTTTTGGAGAAGAAATCAACTAAATTTTGGATGTTAAAAAAATATCAAAAACCATTGAAATATAGGACAAAGTGTGTAAAAATAATAATGGTGTTTTGCGGACGGCAGATAAAATAGCGCAGAACGCCGTCTCAGGCTACATATGCCTGTCTATTGGTAGTAAGTAATGAAAGTTACTTCACATATACGAAAGGAGATTTTTCACATGATTTACTCAACAGAGGTAAAAAATATGTGTCCCGTAACACAAGGGGTACATCATGGCGCAGCTCCCATTCCTGAAGAGGCTAAGTGGGTTAAGTCAAAAGAAATTAAGGACATTTCAGGCTATACACATGGTATTGGCTGGTGTGCTCCTCAGCAGGGTGCCTGCAAGCTTTCACTTAATGTAAAGGATGGCATTATCCAGGAGGCTCTTGTAGAGACAATCGGCTGCTCAGGTATGACACATTCAGCTGCTATGGCTTCTGAGATTCTTCCAGGCCTTACAGTTCTTGAGGCTCTTAACACAGACCTTGTTTGTGATGCTATTAACACAGCTATGAGAGAGCTTTTCCTTCAGATCGTTTATGGTCGTACACAGTCTGCATTCTCAGAGGATGGACTTCAGATCGGTGCTGGTCTTGAGGATCTTGGTAAGGGTAATCGTTCAATGGTTGGTACTACATATGGTACACTTGAGAAGGGACCTCGTTACCTCGAGCTTACAGATGGTTACATCACAGATATCGCTCTTGATGAGAATGATGAGATCATCGGATACAAGTACGTTAACTTTGGTAAGATGATGGACTTCATCAAGGCTGGTAACGATGCTAACACAGCTCTTGAGAAGGCTAAGGGACAGTATGGACGTGTTGCTGATGCAGTTAGATGCATTGACCCAAGACACGAGTAATAGGTAAGGAGGAAAAATACAATGGCTTTATTTGAATCATATGAAAGAAGAGAGCCCCAGATCCTGGCTTGCCTTAAGGAGTATGGAATTTCTTCTATCGAAGAGTGTAAAGATATTACAATGGCAGCTGGCATTGATGTTTACAGCCTTATCGAAGGCATTCAGCCAATCTGCTTTGAGAACGCTAAGTGGGCTTACACAGTAGGTGCTGCTATCGCTATTAAGAAAAACTGCCGTAAGGCTTCTGAGGCTGCTGCTGCAATCGGTATCGGTCTTCAGGCTTTCTGCATCCCTGGATCAGTTGCTGATCGTCGTAAGGTAGGTCTTGGCCATGGTAACCTTGGTAAGATGCTTCTTGAAGAGGATACAGAGTGCTTCGCATTCCTTGCTGGTCACGAGTCATTCGCTGCAGCTGAGGGTGCTATCGGTATCGCTGAGAAGGCTAACAAGGTTCGTCAGAAACCACTTAGAGTTATTCTTAACGGTCTTGGAAAAGATGCTGCTCAGATCATTTCTCGTATCAATGGTTTCACATACATCGAGACAGAGTACGATTATTACACAGGTGAGGTTAAGGAAGTATTCAGAAAGTGCTACTCTAAGGATGCTAATTCACCTCGTGCTAAGGTTAACTGCTACGGCGCTAACGACGTACAGGAAGGTGTTGCTATCATGTGGAAGGAGAACGTTGACGTATCTATCACAGGTAACTCAACTAACCCTACAAGATTCCAGCACCCAGTTGCAGGTACTTACAAGAAGGAGCGTACAGAGGCTGGCAAGAAGTACTTCTCAGTTGCTTCAGGCGGCGGCACAGGACGTACACTTCACCCAGATAACATGGCTGCAGGCCCAGCTTCTTATGGTATGACAGATACTATGGGACGTATGCACTCAGATGCTCAGTTCGCTGGTTCTTCATCAGTTCCTGCTCACGTTGAGATGATGGGTCTTATCGGCGCTGGTAACAACCCTATGGTTGGTATGACTGTTTCAACAGCAGTATCTATTGAAGAGGCAGCTAAGGCTGGTAAGTTCTGATATATTTTTTAATATGAGTTTAGAAGGCCAATGTTTCCGCTTTCGGAGGCATTGGTCTTTTTGTTTTTCTTTTCTATTCATTTAGGCTAAGTGTATTGACAAAGAATTAACGCATTGATATATTTATGTTGCACTGTATCAGAAATGGTTCTGAACGGTAGCTTTTTTATTCAAAGGAGAATTGAATATGGATAACATGACTATGCTTGGCCGCAAGACTAAAGAGGAGTCAGCCGGACTTAGCAGCAAAACTCGTTACATGGTGGAGACTGCCCTGATGATCGCAGTCATACTTATTATGGGAAATACCGTTCTTGGTACAATTCCTACACCGTTTCTTAAGGTTTCTATCGTAACCGTTCCGGTTGCCATTGCAGCAATGCTTATTGGCCCAACAGCAGGAATTATCTGTGGAATCGTTTTTGGTCTTAATAGCTTTGCAGGTGCATTCACCGGTGCAAGCGGGATGCTTTCAACACTTTTCACTATCAGCCCTATTGGAGTATTTTTCACAGCAGTAATAGCAAGATTTCTTGATGCTACAGTAGTTAGCTTTTTATTTAAAGCTCTTCACAGAGGTAAGCTTAAGCAAGCTTCATACTATATCTGCGGAGCACTTATGCCACTGTTTAACACAGTATTCTTTATGGGAAGCCTTTGCCTTTTCTTCTACAATACTGATTATGTTCAGGGACTTGTAAGTAAGTACAATGCTTCCAATGCTTTTTCTTTTGTAATTGCAATGGTTGGTGTTCAGGCTACAGTTGAGGCTATTATCGGATGCCTTCTTGCAGGAACTCTTGGAGTAGTTCTTTCTAAGGTTCTTCGTAGGGGTTAAGCTGCGATTCTTATATTTATGAGGGTGTTTGAATCAAGTGTCAATTGTATTTTTTGACACTTGATTCTTTGCATATTGATAAAAAAACATTATGAATTTGTAGTGTTATTGATGATAAGAATATAATGAATAAGATAATAACTGTAGATATAGGAAATTCAAATATTGTAGTAGGAATCTGGGATAAAGCTTTACTCGAGTTTACTGGACGATTGCAGACTAAAAGGGATTATACTGAAAAAGAACTGAGGTTGGCGATTTGGGACCTGATAAATAAGAAGACGGCTTATGAAGGCGCTATCCTTTCATCAGTTGTTCCGGAAATTACGCAAATTACTTTAACCGTGCTGGAGGAAATAGTTGGAAAGAATCCTTTACTTATGAATCCGGACCTTCAATGCGGTATAGATTTTTCTGATTATGCCAAAGGTGCTATAGGAATGGATCGTATAGTAGATCTGTCTGCAGCAGTTGCTATATACGGAGCACCTGTTATGGTCTGTGACCTTGGGACCTGTACTACAATTACAGTGGCAAAAAACTCTGATATAGAAGCATATTCCGGTAAGCTGTTTGGAGGAATGATCTGCCCTGGAGTTCAGTTGTCTCTTGATGCACAGGCACAGAGAGCTTCGCAGCTTCCACAGCTTAAGGCCAAGGAAACCATGTCACTTCTTGGTACAGATACGGCATCCAATATGATGTCCGGAGCGGTTGCGGGATGCGGTCTTATGATTTCTGAACTGGCCAATAGACTTAATGATAGTGAACTTAAGGTTGTGATTACTGGCGGATTTGGAAAACTTGTGATGCCCTGGATTAGCACACAGGCTAAAGTGTATTATGAGCCTGATCTTTTGTTAAGAGGGCTCTATGAAATCTATCTTGGCAATTGTAATCAATAGTCAATTGTTTATCATAGTTTCTATGTAATTGAAAATAATATGATGTAAATCATGGTTCTTATAGACGAAAATAAGTAAGAAAAATGAGGAAAATGTTATGCTTACAGGAAAAAACATACTTCTTGGAGTAACTGGTGGAATAGCTGCTTACAAAAGTGCTGACCTTGCTTCAAAGCTTATTAAACAGCATGCAAATGTTGATGTGATAATGACAGAAAATGCGACTAAGTTTATAGCGCCACTTTCTTTTGAAGCACTTACTCATAACAGGTGTGTTACAGATACCTTTGATCGCAATCACCCCTGGGAGGTGGAGCATATAGCTCTTGCTGATAAGGCTGATGTGCTTGTAATCGCACCGGCAACAGCGAATTGTATTGCGAAGCTTGCCTGTGGAATTGCGGATGATATGCTTACAACTACAGCTCTTGCCTGTACGTGTGCTAAGATAATTGCTCCAGCCATGAATACTAAAATGTATGAAAATCCTGTAACTCAAAGGAATCTTAAGACCTTAGAGGATCTGGGCTATATCATTATTACTCCGGGGGATGGATATCTTGCATGTGGCACTGTTGGAAAAGGTAGAATGGAAGAACCGGCAGGAATTCTTGAAGCAATCATACATGAGATTGCTTTGCCCAAAGATATGAAAGGAATAAACCTTCTGGTTACGGCGGGGCCAACAAGGGAAGCTATTGATCCGGTCAGGTTCATTACGAATCACTCAACAGGTAAAATGGGAATTGCCATTGCAAAGTCGGCAGCCTGCAGAGGCGCAAATGTAACGCTGGTAAGTGGTCCCATAGATATTGATGTTCCGTCATATATTAATACAGTTAAAATAACTTCTGCTGAAGATATGTTTAATGAAGTGACTAAAAGGGCAGGAGAGCAGGACGTCATAATAAAGGCAGCGGCAGTTGCGGATTATACTCCACAGACAGTTGCTGATGATAAGATAAAAAAATCTGATGACGGCTCTGATATGTCTATCAAGCTAAAAAGAACAAAGGACATTCTTGCATGGCTTGGTGAGCATAAGAAAGATAATCAGATTCTTTGCGGCTTTTCAATGGAAACAAAGGATATGTTGGAAAACTCCAGAAAAAAACTTTCCAAAAAGAATCTTGATATGATATGTGCCAATAATCTTAAGGTAGCCGGCGCAGGCTTTGGCGTGGATACCAATGTTATTACTATTATCACTAAGGATTCTGAGAAAGAATTGGAGCTTATGAGCAAAGATGAAGCGGCTGGTAGGATTCTTGATGAAATAATTTCACGCTTAGAGAATAGATAAAGAAAAGAAGTTATGAATAGTTAAAGCCTTATTGCTGAAGAATAATGTACAGCAATAAGGCTTTTTATGCATAAAAATACTAGAACTTCGATCTGATTTTCTAAATATGAATCTATTATTCCAAAATATTACGTCATAATTTTTCTTTTTCTGCGTGCATTGCTTCATTAGCTTTTCTAAGTCCAAGGCGCAGGTTTTCACCAACAGGATCGTGGAAGTAGCCAATAGCAAATTGCAGCCAGTCAGGATCAGAAGCTTCCTCTTTCAATGCTTCTATTTTTTCTTCAAATTCTTCTTTGCTGCATTTTGTAGAAATAACCGTAAATTCATCACCACAGGAACGAAATACCTTATCACCATGGAATATAAGCTTAAGGAGTTCTGCAGCATCTTTTATCAGCTGATCACCTTCATCATGACCGTTAGCTTCATTTATCTGCTTAAGATGTGGAAGACAACAGAATACAATGCTAAAAGGAGCAGGATTGAGTTTTAACTTTGTAGACAGCTCATCAACATTTACATTCATTGTATTTCTATTAAATACACCTGAGAGGAAATCCAATGTACTTGCATGTTCCATACGATCCATAACCATATGGGTTGCCATTTCCGATGCAATGAACAGATCCATTAGCTGAAGAGCCTCTTTTACTCTATTAATCTTGGATATATCAAAATTAGTCATGAAGATATATCCGATTATGGCATTCTGATATATAAGCGGAACAAGGCAAAGTGAATGCACGTCATTTTCTATAAGAGTATCTACCCATTGAGGGGCTTTCTTTGCATAATGATTTAAGTCATTTTCGTCTTTTATGATTACGCAGTCTGTTTCACCGCATAACCCTTCCCAGGTATCTATTACTTCATAAGGGATATGAGAAAATGTTTCTTTTAAATCTTTTTCATCGTTTTTTACTTTGTTGCTGACGACTTCAAAAGAAAAAAGATCCGGGCTTACGGCAATAATTGCCACTGAATGAGAATCGGTGAATTCAAATATGTCTTTTGTAATTACATCCATTGCGGCTGTAAAATCCTGCTCCTGTTTCATTTCAAGGCAGGCTTTAATTACAAAGCTTGAAAGATCCGGAGGAACAACTGAAAATTTACCTGCATCCATTTCTTTATTAAGAAGATAATGCAGTTCGTAGTATCCGATATCAGGATCGTCATCATCTATAGCTAGAGGCAATAGAAGGTTTTCTGTCCAAAGTCCATACATTTTGGTAGTATCTACATACTGATGGAAATGCTCTCCGTTAAATGCACAGCGCAAAGATATGTCTTCGAATTTGGGCTCCCTCGGAAGAAATGCAGTGTAGAGTTCTCCATCCATTTTGAAATCTTTTCGCTCTGTTTTTTCTGAAATGGTATCAGCAAAAAGAGCATAATTGCTATCCAAAAATGCTTCATTAACAGCGCAGTATCTTAATTCTCCGAAGCTTCCATCAGGATTTTTCCTGACTGACATTACAGCGCAGGAGTGATTTTTGGTATTGACCATTTTTTTTAATTCATCATAAGTAAGAACTGCCATGACATTGCCTCCGAATTCGAACAAACGATAAAATTTTACTATTATATAATACCATATTCGTAAACCAAAAAACATTTATTTGTGTTTTCAGAATTATTAAAACTTGTTAAATAATTTTTATTAAAGTATAATAAAACAGTAGCAGCGGCGCGGCATTTTAATATTGCTGCGCCGTATTTTGCAGTGAAAATGACATATTTTAAGACAGGGGGTGTGTGTATGGGAGAAATATCGATGGCTGTGGTATGGCTGGTCCTTACTATTGTGCTGGCGGTAATTGAACTGACGACTCTGGGCCTTATCACTATATGGTTCGCTATTGGCAGTGTTTTTGCATTGTTTGTAGCATTACTTGGGGGCAACACCTGGGTTCAGCTTATTATTTTTGTTATAGTTTCCGCTTTAACTATGCTTACTGTAAGGCCTCTTGCGACTAAGTATATAAACAGCAAGGTTAAGAAAACCAATATTGATGCGGTTATTGGCAGGAAACTTATTGCTAAAACTGATATTGACAATGTCAAAGGAACAGGTAAAGTAGATATGGATGGTTCTACCTGGCTTGCGGCATCCAGCATTGATGAGGTGGTCATAAATGCCGGAGATGAGGTCAGAGTGGTTCGTGTATCGGGAGCTAAGTTAATTGTTGAAAAGGTATTTCAATAGGTAATAAGCTCACATTAAGTGGGAGTATTATAAAAAGTATTGATGGAGGGTGTAAATATGTATGTTGCTATTGTTCTAATTATTCTTATTCTCATTTTAGTTGCTGCGAATATCAAGATCGTACCTCAGGCTCATTCATATGTAGTTGAGAGACTTGGTGCTTACAAAGAGACCTGGGATGTTGGTCTTCATATCAAAGTTCCTTTTATTGACCGTGTTGCGAGACAGGTTGATCTTAAGGAACAGTATTGTGATTTCCCACCGCAGCCTGTTATTACACAGGATAACGTTACAATGCAGATTGACTCAATTGTCTTTTTCAGAATTTCTGATCCTATGGCCTATGCTTATGGAGTAAGAAATCCTATCGGAGCTATTGAGAACCTTACAGCCACAACACTTCGTAATGTAATTGGTTCACTTACACTGGATGAAACACTTACATCAAGAGATCAGATAAATGCCCAGATGCAGGATGCTCTTGATATTGCCACAGACCCATGGGGAATTAAGATCACGAGAGTTGAGCTTAAGAATATCAATCCTCCTGAGCAGATCAGAGATGCGATGGAGAAACAGATGAAGGCTGAACGTGAAAAGAGAGAAAAGATTCTTTTCGCAGAAGGTGAGAAGCAGTCACAGATCACTGTTGCAGAAGGTGAGAAACAGAGTAAAATCCTTCAAGCTGAAGCTGACAAGCAGGCTACAATCCTCCGCGCAGAGGCTGAGAGGGAAAAGAAGATCCGTGAGGCAGAAGGTCAGGCTGAGGCTATCAGAAATATTCAGAAGGCTAATGCTGATGGTATCAGAATGCTGAAGGAAGCAGGAGCTGATGAGTCAGTTCTTACACTTAAGAGTCTTGAGGCATTTGAAAAGGCATCTGACGGACAGGCTACCAAGATAATTGTTCCTTCTAACATTCAGGGAATCGCAGGGCTTGCCCAGTCACTTAAAGAAATTGTGAAATAACAAAGCTACACTAGATAAAAATGGGGGGACGGGAGTATTGGTCCATTTTAAAGAATGAGCCAAAAAACCTCGTCCCTTTAAAAATAGGTTGAATATGCAGGAAAATAGTAAAAAATTTAGAAGCAAAACAGATTTGGTTTTGTTCTTTTTGGAAGGTAGCAAGAGATTCTTTTTTCTTAGTGTAATCTTTTCGCTGCTCGTTACTTTCTTTGATCTGATTGGACCAAAGATCATTCAGTATACTGTGGATTTTTGTATTTCTGATGAGGAGTCTAAAAGTGTCCCATCATATCTTAAGATGATCATGGATAGCATGGGCGGCAGAGCATTCCTTAGAGAACATCTTTATTATATTGCTATCGTTGTGGCAATAGTTGCATTTTTAGGGGCTCTTAGCAGATATCTTTTCAGAGTATGTAATGCAATGGGAGCAGAAAAGCTTATCCAGCGCATGAGAGATAAGCTGTTTGAACATATTATGCATCTGCCTTTTGCATGGCATGGCGAGAATCATACCGGAGATATTATCCAGAGATGTACTTCGGATGTTGATACTATTAAAATGTTCATTTCCGAGCAGATGCTTTCTCTTTTCAGGATCATGATCAGAATTGTTATTGCCATGTATTTCATGCTGGGAATCAACGTGAAAATGGCATTTGTATCTGCGGCATTTATACCCATAATTGTCATTTACTCCAGCTTTTTTCATAAGAGAATACGAAGCGAATTCGAAAGAGCTGATAATGAAGAAGGACGTCTTTCGGCAACTGCGCAGGAGAACCTTACCGGTGTCAGAGTAGTAAGGGCCTTTGGACGTGAGAAATATGAAAAAGACCGATTTGTAAAACAGAACGCTGAGTACACTCAGATGTGGATAAATCTAATGAGAACTCTGGCGGCATTCTGGTCCTCCAACGACCTTATTTCAGGCCTTCAGGTTATGCTAATTACTGTTCTTGGCGCTGTGTACTGTGTTCGCGGGAACATTACTGTTGGAGAATATATTGCTTTTGTAGCTTATAATTCCATGCTGGTATGGCCTGTAAGAGCGCTTGGCAGAATTATCTCTGAGATGAGTAAAGCGGGAGTATCAATTGACCGTATCAGTTATATCATGAATTCTGAGATTGAGCAGGATAAAGAGGATGCGATCGAACCTTCTATGAATGCTGATATTACCTTTGATCACGTGTCCTATGCTTATGAAAACGGCGGTGGAGATGTCCTAAAGGATGTGAGCTTTACTATTAAGGCCGGAACAACCTTTGGTATTTTGGGAGGAACAGGCTCCGGTAAATCTACCCTTATGTATCTTATGGACAGACTCTATGATGTTAAAGAGGGCTCTGGAAGTATTTATGTAGGTGATAACAACATTACTGATATTAAGGCATCATGGCTAAGAAAGAATATAGGCTTTGTATTGCAGGAACCATTTCTTTTTAGCAGAACTTTATCGGAGAATATTGGTATTACGCAGAAAAAACTGGATATTGATTCAGTTAAGCATGCAGCTAAAATTGCTGCTCTCGATGAGACAATAGAGGATTTCTCAAAGGGCTATGATACATATGTTGGTGAAAGAGGTGTCACCCTTTCCGGAGGACAGAAGCAGCGAACAGCAATTGCGCAAATGCTTGTTTCGAAGCCTCAGATCATGGTGTTTGACGATTCACTTTCGGCGGTTGATACCCAGACAGATGCCAAGATAAGACGCGCTCTTTCCGAAAACACTGCCGGTTCTACGGTTGTACTTATTTCTCATAGGATTATGACACTGATGCACGCCGATAATATTATAGTGCTGGATCATGGCAGGATTGCAGAACAGGGAACTCATGAACAGCTTCTTGAAAAAGGCGGCATTTACAAGAAAATTTACGATATACAGATGCAGGGAACATGAACGAGAAAAATATAAAACTTCCATTATTTGGAATTCCAAAATTATTTCCATATATAAAACAGTATTTTCCTAAGATTATCTTCATGATAGCGCTGGGAGTACTGAGCTCGCTTGCCGACTCAATATTTCCGATTTTTAATCAGTACGCCATTGATAATTTTGTAGGAAAAAAGACACTGGAAGGACTGACAGCATTTATTATTCTATATGTTGTCGTACTTGTTTTGCAGGTTATTGATAACTTTATTTGTACATATGTATGCGGACAGGTTGAACTTTCTGTGGACAGGGATCTTAGAAATGCGGCGTTTAGCCATCTTCAGACTCTTTCTTTTGCTTATTTTAATCAGAATAATGTTGGTTATATTCATGCAAGAGTTATGAGTGATACAGGCAAGATCGGAGTGATGGTATCCTGGCGAATGATGGATATTGTCTGGCAGGGAGCCTATGTTATCTTTGTGCTTATAATGATGCTTTTTCTTAATGCTAAGCTTGCTCTTTACGTAATTGTTTTGGTTCCGATTGCGGTTTTACTTGTAATGTATTTTCAGAGTAAGCTGGTTGTGCTTAACCGTAAGATAAGAGAAATTAATTCCACTATTACAAGTAACTTCAATGAAGGAATTACCGGTGCCAAGGCAATAAAGACTCTTGTAGTTGAAGATAAGATTCAGGCTGATTTTGAAGAAGATACTGAGAAGATGAGATCCACATCGGTTCATGCAACTCATTATTCAGCATTTTTTACATCTGCTATTACAATGATGTCTTCGATAGCCCTTGCTCTTGTGCTATGGAGGGGCGGAAATATCACCATGGAAGGTGTGATACAGATTGGAACACTTTCAGTTTTCCTTTCATATGCCCTGGGACTTATGGAGCCTATTCAGAATATTATCGTTACATTATCTGAGCTAATTGCGGTTCAGGTTAATGTTGAGAGATTAACAAGACTTCTTAATACGGAGTCTGACGTGGCTGACACTCCGGAAGTTATTGAAAAGTATGGCGATACCTTTAATCCGAAAAAAGAGAACTGGGAGCCGCTTTTCGGTGATGTGGAATTTAAAGATGTAACCTTCAAATATCCTGATGGGGATGAATATGTTCTTACGAACTTTAATCTTAAGGTTCCGCAGGGAACAAACGTTGCTATTGTTGGTGAGACCGGTGCCGGCAAGTCAACACTTGTAAATCTTGTTTGCAGATTTTTTAAGCCTACAAAGGGACAGGTTCTTATTGACGGAAAAGATGCTGCACAGAGGTCACAGCTATGGCTTCATTCTAATATTGGCTACGTACTTCAGACACCTCATCTTTTTTCCGGTTCTGTCAGGGATAATCTTCGCTACGGAAATCCTGACGCCACTGAGGAAGAAATCTGGAATGCCCTTAAGCTTGTATCTGCTGACGGTATAGTAAAGAGAATGGATAAGGGACTTGATAGCGATGTAGGAGAGGATGGTGGAATGCTCTCAACCGGTGAAAAGCAGCTTCTTTCTTTTGCGAGAGCTCTTTTAGCTGACCCTAAGATTCTGGTGCTGGATGAAGCTACAGCTTCAATCGATACTGTTACGGAAAAAGCAATACAGGATGCGATTATTACCGTAACTAAGGGAAGAACCAGCTTTGTCATTGCTCATAGACTGTCTACTATCGTAGATGCTGATATTATTCTTGTGGTCAATGATGGTAAAATAATAGAGAGGGGCACTCATCGAGAACTTATGGCTATGAAGGGATATTATTATGATCTGTTTACCAGACAGTTTGATGAGGCTAGTTTTAATGCGGCATTCGAGTGATGCTTTGGGGGTAGTTTGTGGATATAGCAGTTTTTAGTGATATACATGGTAATTATAGTGCGCTGCAGGCCTGCATAGATTATTCTGTCGGAAGAGGAATTACTAATTTTGTGCTTTTGGGGGATTTTGTTACCGATTGTCCTAATCCTCAGAAGACTATGGAGCTTATCTATGTTCTGAAGCAGTATTTTAATACCTATATCATTCGTGGAAACCGGGAGGAGTATCTTCTTAATTACAAAAAAAGTGGTGAAGGAATCTGGAAAAAAGGTTCGGCATCAGGAGCTCTTCTATATACCTATGAGAATCTGACTGATAAAGATTTTAATTTCTTTGATTCACTTCCAAATTATAATGCTTTTTCTATGAAGGGTTTTCCGACTTTTGAATATTGTCATGGTTCACCTACGGAAACAGCCGAGCTTTTATTTAAGGATAAGAGAAATACAAAAAAGGTTTTATCTAATTTAAAGAGCGGAGTTTTACTTCACGGGCACACTCATATTCAGGAAACATTCGTTTATCGTGGTAAAAAAGCTGTAAATCCCGGATCTATAGGAATTCCCTGGTATTATGGAGGAAAAACACAGTTCTGTATTCTTCATGGTAATGGTAAGACCTGGGAAGAAGAAATGATTCAGCTTGATTATAATAGGAGAGAAATTCTGCACGATTTTAAAGAATCCGGAATCTGCAGCTATGCACCGGCTTGGGCTGCTGTTTCCATGCATACCATAAGGACCGGAGTTGATCTGAATCAGACGGTACTTCTGCGGGCAATGAGACTATGCGAACAGGAGAGAGGAATGGTTCGCTGGCCCAATATTCCTGAGAAATACTGGGCGATAGCGCTTAAAGAAAAATATATTGATCTTCACGGAAAAGAAATTCCTCATGAGAAAGAGTGAAGAGTAAACTTATCTTTACCTTGTCAAAATTAAAGAAAAGGGAAGCGGGAAGTGATGGCTTTTGTCACCGCTTCCCGCTTTCAATGTTTATTATGAATTTGACCTGTTAAACTGTTGTATCCATGGCTACTGAAGTATCTGCTGCAGTCGTGGTGGCAGCATCCTTATCGTACTGTTTGAGCTGGTTATCTAGCCATGATGATTTATATTTAGCATATTTATCTGTAGTAGTTGCTGTTGTTTCAGTAGTATTTGTTTCGGACGAAGTCTTTTCCGATGTCGAAGTATCTTTACCAATATTATTCAGATAATTGTCCAGATAATTCGATTTAGAAGTACTTGTCTTTTTGCTGGTGCTACTTACACTCTCTGTAGCAGTTGTAGTCGAACCGGTTTCTCTATATGCATTCAGTGCATTTTTGTTTCCTACTTTATTTACATAGGATTTCATAAGAGAGCCATAGGAACCATTTTTAATGCTGGAATAATCTCCGATAAGGCTGCTCATACTTGATATGTAATCGTAAGAACCGGATAAGCTGCTAAAGAAGTTGGTACTCATAAAATCACCTCCTTGAGCTTAAAGTCTGCTTTTGCAAACTTCAGAAATTCCTTTTTCTGAGAAAAAATATGTATTTCTGGCATAAGTACATATTTTCCTACGCTTATTATTGCTTAGGAGGACATACAATGCAATTTAGAAGATATTAAATATTCTTAAAATTCTATAAAGTGACCTCTCATATATCTGCAAAGCCAGAAATGGAGCGCTTTTTGAATGATAAGAGATACAAATTGTAGAAATAGCGAGTAAAAAAGAGAAATAATGAGTATATAATAGTATAAGTTGAATATAGCGATGCATTAGCAGTTGCACATGGAGCGCTAAATCACTAATATATGTTCTTAGAGATTAGCACTCAATCCAAATGAGTGCTAACAAATAATGAAAGGTATGAAATTACATATAAAGGAGGCTTTATTATGAAGTTAGAACCACTTGCAGACAGAGTTGTACTTAAGGCTCTTGAGGCTGAAGAAACTACAAAATCAGGAATCGTTCTTCCTGGAGCTGAGAAGGAGAAGCCACAGCAGGCTGAGGTTATTGCTGTAGGTCCTGGCGGAATAGTTGACGGCAAGGAAGTTAAGATGCAGGTTAAGAAGGGTGATAATGTCATCTATTCAAAATATGCTGGAACAGAAGTTAAGCTTGATGATGTAACATATATCATTGTTAAGCAGAATGATATTTTGGCAATTATCAAATAATTAGCTATAGAAAAGAACAAATCTTTTTTATTTCATATTTGAATTTTATTAAAATCATATTGGAGGAATTCAAAATGGCAAAGACAATTAAGTACGGCGCTGACGCCCGCACATCCATGGTAGAAGGCGTTAATAAGCTTGCAGATACAGTTAGAGTTACACTTGGACCAAAAGGAAGAAACGTAGTTCTTGACAAGTCCTATGGTGCACCTACAATCACAAACGATGGTGTTACAATTGCTAAAGAGATCGAGCTTGAGGATGCTTATGAGAACATGGGCGCTCAGCTTGTAAAAGAAGTTGCTACAAAGACAAATGACGTAGCAGGTGATGGTACAACAACAGCTACAGTTCTTGCACAGGCTATGATCAATGAAGGTGTTAAGAACCTTGCTGCTGGTGCTAACCCAATCGTTCTTAGAAAAGGTATGAAGAAGGCTACAGATGCAGCTGTTGCTTCTATCAGCAAGATGGCTACAAAGGTTAAGGGCAAAGAGCAGATCATGAGAGTTGCAGCTGTTTCATCAGGTGATGATGAAGTCGGACAGATGATCGCAGATGCTATGGAGAAGGTTTCTAACGATGGCGTTATCACTATCGAAGAGTCCAAGACAATGCAGACTGAGCTTGACCTTGTAGAAGGTATGCAGTTTGACAGAGGATATATCTCAGCTTACATGGCTACAGATATGGACAAGATGGAAGCTACTTTAGAAGATCCATTCATCCTTATTACAGATAAGAAGATTTCCAACATCCAGGATATCCTTCCACTTCTTGAGCAGATCGTTAAGACTGGTTCTAAGCTTCTTATTATTGCTGAGGATGTTGACGGTGAGGCCCTTACAACACTTATCGTTAATAAGCTTCGTGGTACCTTCAATGTTGTAGCTGTTAAGGCTCCTGGTTATGGCGATCGCAGAAAGGCTATGCTTGAGGATATCGCTATTCTTACAGGTGGTAAGGTTATTTCTTCTGACCTTGGCCTTGAGCTTAAGGATACAACAATGGATGACCTTGGACGTGCTAAGAGCGTTAAGGTTGAGAAGGAAAAGACAACTATCGTAGATGGTCTTGGCAAGAAGGATGAAATCAAGGCAAGAGTAGCACAGATCAAGAAACAGATCGAAGATACAACATCTGATTTCGATAGAGAAAAGCTTCAGGAGAGACTTGCTAAGCTGGCTGGCGGTGTTGCAGTTATCAGAGTAGGTGCTGCTACAGAGACAGAGATGAAGGAAGCTAAGTACAGAATGGAAGATGCTCTTAACGCTACAAGAGCTGCTGTAGAAGAAGGTATCATCTTCGGTGGTGGTAGCGCATACATCCACGCTTCCAAGGAAGTTGCAAAGGTTGCAGATACACTTGAAGGCGATGAGAAGACAGGTGCTAAGGTTGTTCTTAAGGCTCTTGAGGCTCCTTTATTCCACATTGCTAACAATGCAGGTCTTGATGGATCAGTTATCGTTAACAAGGTTAAGGAATCTAAGCAGGGCGTAGGCTTCAATGCTTATACAGAAGAGTATGTTGACATGGTTAAAGACGGAATCATCGATCCTGCCAAGGTTACAAGATCAGCTCTTCAGAATGCTACTTCAGTTGCATCAAGCTTCCTCACAACAGAGGCTGCTGTAGCAACAGTTAAAGAGCCAGTTCCTCCAATGCCAGCAGGCGGTGCAGGAATGGGCGGCATGATGTAATTTAATAAAGCTGTTTTAGGCGGTCAGGATAATTTTCCTGACCGCTTTTTTTACTGTTCACTCGCTTTTTCTATATCTTGCGTTTTCCCCAAAAAGAGTTATATAATATAATGTGTATGTTTATTATGCTTTATAATAAAAAAGTTTCGTTGACTCTAGGGGGATGAGGGGAAAATGGAGAATAAAGATTCTAAAGGCGGATCTAGCTTTATGCTTAAGATCTGCGCTTTCATTGTCGATAAGCGCAATCTTTTCTTCTTGATTTATGCTATTCTTGCGATTTTTTCAGCAGTTTCACGTAATTGGGTTGGAGTAGAAAATCAGCTATCCGAATACTTGCCGGCTACAAGTGAGACCAGGCTTGGACTTGATCTGATGAAAGAGCAGTTTACCACCTACGGCTCTGTTAAAGCCATGGTTGCAAACATATCTTATGAACAGGCCCTTGATATACAAAAAGAACTTGAAAAGGTCGATGGTGTTTTTTCTGTTGATGTTGATGATACAGAGAAACACTATACTAATGGTTCAGCTCTTTTTAACATCACCTTTGATTATGACGAGAGGGATGATCAGTGTCTTGTACTTCTGGATCAGATGAGAGAGTACTTTGCTGATTACGATTCCTATTTATCTACAACTCTTGGAGATACTCAGTCTGAACTTATCAATAAGGAAATGTCTGTAATTTCCATTATTGTTGTTATAGTCGTTGTGGCGGTGCTGCTTCTTACTTCACAGGCATATGCCGAAGTTCCTATTCTTCTTATAACTTTTGGAAGTGCAGCTCTGGTTCAAATGGGAACCAATTTCCTTCTTGGAACAATTTCTTTTGTATCAGATTCCGTTACTATTGTGCTTCAGCTGGCACTTTCTGTTGACTATGCAGTTATTTTCCTTAACAGGTATAAGGAGGAACACGTACAGCTCCCTCCACGTGAAGCCTGTATCATTGCGTTGTCTAAATCTATTCCTGAAATATGTGGAAGTTCACTGACTACAATAGGTGGTCTTATAGCTATGCTTTTCATGCAGTTTGGTATTGGCTCAGATATGGGTATAGTACTGATCAAGGCTATTCTCCTTAGCCTTATGTCAGTATTTTTGCTGATGCCCGGTGTTATCATGCTTTTTGCCGGACTTATGGAAAAGACCAAGCATAAGAACTTCATTCCTAATATCCCTTTTGTCGGTAAATTTGCCTATTACACAAGATATTTAATTGCTCCTTTGTTTGTGGTTGCGATTATTGTGGCCAACAGAATATCTTCAAAAACACCCTATGTTTACGGATATACCAAGATTACGCCGCCTCTTACCAATGAGGTTCAGGCTGCTGAAAATATGCAGAATGATAACTTTAAATCCGATAATATGGTGGCTCTTGTTTTTCCTTCAGGTGACTATGAAAAAGAAAAAGCACTTATAAGTGATCTTATGATGAATGGAAATGTTTCATCAGTTACCGGTCTTGCCAATACGGAAGCTATGAATGGATATACGCTTACAGATAAGCTGTCACCTAGACAGTTTTCTGAGCTTATCAATATAGACTTTGAGGTGGCTGAGCTTGTTTATGCTGCGTATGCTGTTAATGATGAGGATTATGCCAAGGCTGTAAATGGACTTGCCAATTATAAGGTTCCTCTTATTGATATGTTTATGTTCATTTACCAGGAAGTTAAGGATGGCTATGTAACCCTTGATGATGATCTGATGGAGACTCTTGAAAATGCCAACAAGATGATGAATTTTGCTAAAAAGCAGCTTCAGGGCGAGGAGTATTCCAGAGTTTTGGTATATCTCAACCTTCCTGAAGAGTCAGATGAGACCTTCGCTTTTATTGATACGCTCCACAGGATTACAGAGAAACACTATCCGGCAGACAAGATTTATGTGGTGGGCGAATCCGTCAGCCAATACGATCTTAAAAAGTGCTTTTCACGTGATAACACCGTTACCAGTGTTATTTCGATTCTGGCCGTATTGGTGGTTCTTCTTTTCACCTTTAAGTCAGCAGGTATGCCTGTTCTTCTTATTGCAGTTATTCAGGGATGTATCTGGATTAACTTCTCTGTACCGGCAATTGAGCATGACAATCTCTTTTTCCTGGGGTATCTGATTGTTAGTTCTATTCAGATGGGTGCCAATATCGACTATGCAATCGTTATTGCAGGCCGTTATACGGAACTTAGAGCAACTATGGGCAAAAAAGATGCAATCATCAATACCATGAATCTGTCATTCCCGACGATCATTACCTCCGGAACCATGCTTGCTGTTGCCGGAACTCTTATTGGTAACATGACTTCTGATTGCGCTATTTATGGTATTGGAAAATGTCTTGGACGAGGGACAATCATTTCCATCATAATCACTATGTTTGTGCTTCCTCAGATTCTTCTTGTTGGTGATAAGATCATTGAGCTTACTGCTTTTGTTATGAACGTTCCTATTCAGACCAAGCAATTGTCCGGCACAATGCGTATTGATGGATATGTCAGAGGTCGAATTGAGGGTAATGTAACCGGTGTGGTAAATGCCGTAGTAAGAGGTAATGTCAGCGCGTACATTGAGAATAACAATGTACAGCTTTTGGAAGAAAATGCAGAAGGGGAGGACATCTGATATGAAAAAGAAAATGATGGCGGTTCTCCTTGGACTTACGATTCTCACATGCTTTTCAACAACAGCTTTTGCTGATGTCAGTGAAACACAGACAGAAAATAAGGCTATTAGCACAGCTCTTGTTGGCGATGTAACAACTGCCAAACAGGAAGATGCAAAAGGAGAGGTTACTGATGTTGATGCTGATATAAGAGAGAGCGTATCAGCTGAGATTCCTGAGGAATGGGAAGAAATCCTTATTTCTACACCGGATGATCTTGTTAAATTAGCTGATGATTGTAAGCTGGATATCTGGAGTGTTAATAAAAAAATTGTTCTTACGCAGGATATTTCTCTTATCGGTAAGAATTTTAAAGGTATCCCTACCTTTGGCGGTATATTCGATGGCCAGGGTCATACTATTAGTGATGCCAATATTGTGAATGGAATTTCCTATACAGGTCTTTTTTGCCATATTCAAAAGACCGGACTTGTTCAGAATCTGAATGTTTCAGGGTCAGTCAGTCCAACCGGAGATCAGACCTTTGTGGGCGGAATTGCCGGAAGTAATGCCGGTCTTATCATAGACTGCAATTTTAAAGGCGTTGTGTCCGGCAAGGATTATGTTGGCGGCATTGTTGGAATGAATGAACTTACCGGTGTCATAAATGAATGTAATTCAGAAGGCTATATTCATGGCATTCATTTTACTGGCGGAATTGCCGGAGAGAACATGGGCGACATTGTCAGCTGTATGAATAAGGCGGATGTTAATACCACCAATGAGGATACCAAGATTTCTTTGGAAGCAATGACCAATGTTACAAATATTCTTAGCTATATCAAGAATAATGATTCTAAGCCTGAGGAGGCCAATGCAGATACTACAATTTCTGACGCGGGTGGAATTGCGGGTCTTTCCATAGGTATAATTTCCAAGTGCATTAATAATGGCGATATTGGATATGAACATGTGGGATATAACGTTGGTGGCATAGTGGGAAGACAGTCAGGCTATGTTCTTGCCTGCAGTAATAATGCCAAAATCCAGGGTAGAAAAGATGTGGCAGGTATAGTCGGTCAGGCTGAACCTTATATTACTGTTGACTTAAGCGCTGATATTGCTTATCAGTTGTCAGAGGCTATCAGTAAGCTACATGATATTGTTACTGTAACATTAAGCGATGCCAAAAGTCAGTCCAATATCATTACAAGCAGACTGTCCACAATTCAGCAGTTTACTTCCGGTGCTATTGATGATGTGCGCTATCTGTCTGATGGAACAATAGATTATGCAAATGGTGTTTCTGGGGCTGCTACAGAGGCGTTTTCAAGAATTGATTATATTATGGATGAGGCGTCTAAAAAAGATGGACTCATGGATCAGACTAATTATGCCATTGATAATGCACATCAATCTGCGGATGAGATCAAGAAAGCAGTAAATGATATCGATATAGAAAAATATCTTACTGACAGTGAAAGAACTGATTATAGCAATGCCAAGAAGATAATAAACAGTTCTTCAGAGCAGTATAAGATTAATTACGAAAAAGCTTACAGAGGCTATTATAACCACGAAATTGCTGATGAGGTTAATAAACTGACATCCGGAAGTAAGTATCAGGATCTTGTTTATCAGTTTGAAAATGGGACCATACTTAGAAAGGGAGATTACAATAACAATACAAGAAAGTGGAATATTAAGAGTATTGTTGAGGATGATCTGAAATCCAAGAACGGTATATATAACGAACATGAAATCCTGACAAAGGGTACATGGTATCATGAGGCTGATGATGGATCTCTTTTACCATTCCCTCAGGATAATGATGATGATTCAACACTTTTTAAAAATGCGTCAGCAGATGCAGCCAAGGATGCTGAAAGTATATCAAATGATCTTTATCAGAGCCCTTTAAATAACGGAAATGACATGAAGACAGATATGGCTTATGCAGCTGCTGTCTATACTGAAATCACTTCCAGACATCTGGATGAGATGACTGATGCGGTCAGAACTGACGCCACAAAGGGAATAAATGAGCTTGGAGAAGCTGCCGATAATCTAAGGACTGCAGGCGGTCAGACCAAGGATATTATAAGTAATCTGGCAGGGAGGTCTGACATTACATTCCCGCAATTTAGCGCTGATTACAAGGCACATTCCACAAGTCTTGCCAATAATCTGCAGGGAATGAACGACAATTTTGGTCTACTTAATCAGGAAGTTAATAATGCCAATGGTGTTCTGATTGATGATCTTCAGTCGATGGCGGATCAGTTTAATACGATCATGATGCTCTACACGGATGCTATTGATGGTGTTCTGGATGCTGATTATACAACGGCTTATGAGGATGTTTCCCTGGAAGAGGCTGAGAAATGCATGGATGCCACCATCGACAAGTGCCGTAATTTCGGCAAGGTTGAGGGCGATATCAATGCAGCCGGAATAGCCGGAACAATGGCTATTGAATATGATTTTGATCTTGAGAGTGATATTACTGGAATCAAGGATGCCAAGCTCAATACTTCTTATATAACGAAGTGTGTTCTTCGAGATAACAAGAATTTCGGAGAAATAGTTGGTGAAAAGAACTATGTGGGTGGTATCTGCGGTCTTCAGGAGATGGGTACTATTTTAGGAGGAGGTAACTACGCGAACATTACTTCATCATCAGGAGAGTATGTAGGCGGTGTTGTTGGTTCATCTCTTTCATATGTCGTAAGTTCTTTTTCCAGAGGAATCATGAAGTGTGAGAGCTATGCAGGCGGTATTGCAGGAGATGGGCTTAATATCAGAAACTGCTTCGCACTTGTCGATATCACCGGAGCTACTAACTGGTATGGGGCAATTGCCGGTCACATAGGAGAGAAGGGCGAAGTAAGAAATAACTTCTTTGTAAGTGATACTCTTGCCGGAATAGATAGAATAAGCTATGCGAAGAAGGCAGAGCCTGTGAGCTATTCTGATGCTGAGCAGATAAATGTATTTAATGAAGAAGTAAGGGAAGTGCCTTACGAATTCAGTTACCTGAATGTCTCCTTTATGCTCGATGATGAGGATAAAGATGAAAAGACTTTTTTGGTCAAGGAGAGACGAAACTACGGAGAGAAGCTATCTGTTAAGGATTATCCTCAGGTTCCGGAAAAGAAAGGCTTCTATGTGACCTGGGATATTGAAGAGGTTGATAGCCTGGAAACAGATATGATCATCACTGCCAGGTACAACAGGTATCTGACTACTCTGGCTGAATATGATGTTAATAATGAAAATTTCCAGTCGCAGCTTCTGGTGGATGGAGAGTTTAAAGAAGGCGACAAGCTGGAAGTAACAAGGGAGCAAATTATATCATTAAACGATACTGATAGGCTGACAGAAATGATACAAGAGAAGGGGGCTTTTGAATCTGTTCATCTTGTTATTCCGGATGACGGGAACAATGTACATCAGCTTAGATATAAACCTAATAATAAATTCTATGAATTAAATAAGAACTTTACATTGTTTGAAAAAGAAGGGGATGAACAGATTATCCTTGCATCGACTGGAACGATGGGCAAGTATAAGACCTACGATATAGAAGGAAATGACGTCACATTCTACATAACCTATGAAGGAATCAAAGTTCAGGCCTATAAGTATTTTGCTATAGTTATTGCAGTTGTCGTAGTATTTATTATTTTAGTGATACTTACTATTATCAGCGCCCATAGGCATGGCAGACGACTCCCAAAGCTCTTCAACAAAATTAAGAAGAATGTATCTGAAAAGATTGAGAGCAAGGAGCAGTTGTTCTACAATGAGGATCAGGAGAAGGATGATGTAAGTAAAAAGGAACATCCTGATGCTGCGGAAAAAGTTGATGAGGATGTAGAAGGTGCTACTGATTCATCAGATGATAATGCGGATTTAGATGCAGAGCCTGCTGCCGAAAATGATACAGTAAAACAACAGGAAAAGGCAGACAAAAAGAAGCAAAAGAAGGATAAGAAAAAGAATAAAAAATAATTTGGATTTTTAGCATATTTTAAGTAACTTTTGCTTTTATATTAGGAAGTTTTATAGTATTATTACATTACTGTGAAATAAGATTAACAAGGGGGGTAGCATGTCGCAAGGCATGCCACTCCTTTAGTTGTGTAGAGAGTTTTTTGTTTTTATGACTCTTTATATGTTTATAGGGTGTTTTTGTCTGGTTGTTGGAGCACCCGTATTTGGGAGGATAGTTAATTGAATCTTAGTAGGCAAAAAAATGCGCCGGTGTATGAGGCGCTTGAGAGGTTCAGGAAGCAGCGTGTAGTTCCGTTTGATGTTCCTGGACATAAAAGAGGAAGAGGTAATCCTGAGCTTGTAAGCTTTTTGGGAGACAGATGTGTTGGAATTGATGTTAATTCCATGAAGCCTCTTGATAATTTGTGTCATCCGGTTTCTGTTATCAAGGAAGCAGAAGAACTTATGGCGGATGCCTTTGGCGCAGCCCACGCATTCATGATGGTTAATGGTACCACCAGTGCTGTTCAGGCAATGGTTTTATCTCATGTTAAAAAGGGTGAGAAGATCATTATGCCAAGGAACGTGCATAAGAGCGCTATTAATGCCCTTATACTTTGCGGTGCTGTTCCTGTATACATTGATCCCAAGGTAGATACTAATCTGGGAATTCCGCTTGGAATGGAAATTGCCGATGTGAAGAGAGCCGTAGAGGAGAATCCTGATGCAAAGGCTATCCTTATCAATAACCCTTCATATTATGGTATCTGTTCCAATCTTAAGGCGATTGTTGATCTGGCACATGAGAATGGGATGAAGGCTCTTGTTGATGAAGCTCATGGCACACATCTTTATTTTGGACCTAATCTGCCTCTTAATGCTATGGCTGCAGGAGCAGATATGGCTGCTATCAGTATGCACAAGTCGGGCGGAAGCCTTACACAGAGTTCAATTCTACTTTGCGGACCTGGAGCCAATGTAGGATATATCAGCCGCATAGTTAATCTGACTCAGACTACAAGTGCAAGTTATCTTTTACTGGGAAGTCTTGATATTTCCAGAAGAAATCTGGCACTTAACGGTGCAGCCAGCTTCGAGAAAGTTACCAAGATGGCTCAGTACGCCAGAGAAGAAATCAATGACATTGGCGGCTACTATGCATATGGTAATGAGCTTAAAAATGGTGGAAGTATTTTTGATTTCGATGAGACTAAGCTGGTTGTAAATACCAGAAAAATTGGTCTTACAGGTATAGAAGTTTATGATCTCCTTAGAGATGAGTATGACATTCAGATGGAATTTGGTGATCTGTCTAATGTTATGGCTTATATTTCTATCGGAGACAGACTGCAGGATATTGAGAGACTTGCAGGAGCTTTAGCTGATATCAGAAGACTTTATTCTAAACCTGAACAGAGCTTTTTCTCAGCTGAGTACATTACTCCTATTGTAAAGGCTACTCCACAGGAAGCTTTTTATGCCGAGAAGGAGTCACTTCCTATTGATCAGACTGTTGGCAGGATAAGTGCTGAGTCAGTTATGTGCTATCCTCCGGGAATCCCGATCCTTTCTCCTGGAGAGGTTATTACAGAGGGAATTCTTGATTACATCAAGACAGCCAGGGAGAAGGGATGCTCTATGCAGGGCCCTGAGAGTGAGGATATATCTGAACTGTTTGTGCTTAAATGATATATTAGTCGGTTGGATTTATTGCGTTTAGATTATTGGATGAAATTTGAGCGTTATTATTTGGTATTAGTGAGGTGTGACAATGGCGGAAATGGATTATTGGTTCAGTGATATGCACACTGGCAATGTCAAGATAAGCATCAGGATCAGTAAGCAGCTTTTTTCCGGAAGCAGTGAGTTCCAGAGAATTGATGTGTTTGATTCACCTGAATTTGGTAAGTTCCTGACTTCTGATGGAAATATTATCTTTTCTGAAAAAGATGAATTTACCTATGACGAGATGATCGTGCATGTTCCGATGGCGGTTCATCCTAAGGTTCAGAGAGTATTGGTTCTTGGTGGCGGCGATGGCGGTGTTGCCAGAGAGCTGTGTCACTACGATGAGATAAAGGTTATAGATGTAGTCGAGCCTGACAATATGTTTGTGGATGTATGTAAGCAGTACTTCCCTGACAATGCGGTTGGACTTGAGGATGACAGAGTACATATTTATTATCAGGATGGACTTAAGTATCTTCGTAAATGCGAGGATATGTATGACCTGATCATCAATGATGCTACTGAGCCTTTAGGTCATGAAGCAGGTCTTTTTACAAAAGAATTCTACGGAAGCTGCTACAAAGCACTTCACGATGATGGAATAATGGTATACCAGCATGGAAGTCCCTTCTATGATGAGGACGAAGAGAGTTGCAGGGCAATGCACAGAAAGGCATATAGGGTTTTCCCTGTAAACAGAGTTTATCAGGCACATATTCCTACCTGTCCTGCAGGCTACTGGCTCTTTGGATTTGCCAGCAAGAAATATCATCCACTCAAGGATTTCAATCCTGACAGATGGGATGAAAGAGGAATCAAGACCTGGTACTATACAACACATCTTCACAAGGGAGCTTTTATGCTTCCTAAGTATGTTGAGGATCTTCTTCAGGAAGAGGAAGATATGTCTAGATAATATATAAAGGAGAAAGAAAATGGGAAGATTATTGGTTATTGGCTGCGGTGGTGTTGCTCAGGTAGCTATTCAGAAATGTGCACAGAATAGCAGCGTATTTACTGAGATGTGCCTTGCCAGCAGAACAGTTTCTAAGTGTGATGCACTTAAGGAAAAACTTGAGAAAAACGGAACTTCTGTAAAGATTACAACAGCTACTGTAAATGCTGATGATGTAGCAGATGTTATTAAGCTTATAAAAGAGTATCAGCCTGATGCAGTTCTTAATGTGGCTCTTCCATATCAGGATCTTGTAATTATGGATGCATGTCTTGAGTGCAAGGTTGATTATATTGATACTGCTAACTATGAGCCTGAGGATACAGATGAGCCTGTATGGCGTGCTGCTTATGAAAAGCGCTGCAAGGAAAAGGGCTTTACTGCTTACTTTGATTATAGTTATCAGTGGGCATACATGGATAAGTTTAAGGAAGCCGGTATTACAGGACTTCTTGGAACAGGCTTTGATCCCGGTGTAACAAGCGTATTTACTGCTTATGCCAAGAAGCATTATTTCGATGAGATTCATTACATCGATATTATGGACTGCAACGGCGGTGACCATGGTTATGCTTTTGCTACAAACTTTAATCCTGAGATCAATCTTCGTGAAGT
>NZ_CAMVPU010000052.1 GCF_947169445.1 uncultured Butyrivibrio sp.
TACAACCGTCCATTCCTCTGTCATACTCCATACGAGCCGCTTGCGAGGCGGGTATGGTCATGCGGGACGGGATTCCTCTTCATGCTTCGCTGGTAGAAAAGGACGGCTTTGGCGTGATCTTTCTCGGCCCTTCCGGTATGGGAAAGTCTACCCAGGCGAAGCTGTGGGAGAAATACCTTGGCGCGGATTTCATCATCGGTGACAGACCGGGACTTCGTAAGATAGACGGAAAATGGATAGGTTTCGGAATGCCCTGGGACGGTAAAGACGGCATACATCGACAGACTAATGTTCCTGTGAGAGCGCTGGTATGGCTGGAACAGGCGATGGAAAACCGCATCTTTGCTATGAACCCTGTTGAGGCGATGACCGTAATGCTCAAACAAGCTATGATGCCTGTTTGGGACGATATGGCTATGAATGGTGCAACTGCCCTTATGGGGGCGATGGCTCAGGAATTGCCTATGTACCACTTGCGCTGTCTGCCCGATGAAGCAGCAGTACGGCTGACCTATGAAACGATCTGCAAGGGGTAAATGACAATGAACACGATAAACTACAACCAATTCCTGCAAATGGCGATGCAGAACGCCAGAGAGAATGACACGCCGATCAGCGGCTGCTTTGAACTGACGCCGCTGTGCAATCTGGACTGCAAGATGTGCTATGTGCATCTTTCCAATCCGACGGTAAAGGAGCGTATGCTTGACGGAGATCGGTGGATCGATCTTATGGGGCAGGCAATAGAGAACGGCATGATGATCGCCCTGCTCACCGGCGGCGAGGCCATGACACACCCGGACTTTAAGAAGATTTATATGTACCTGATTGATCAGGGTATGTCTGTCCGTGTCAAGACCAACGGCATATTGCTGAACAAGGGCATGATCGATCTATTCACCGAATACCCGCCCTATGTCATCGATGTGTCCCTCTACGGCTGTGACGGGGAATCCTATACGGCTGTCACCGGGCATGATGTATTTGAAACAGTAACAACGAATGTCCGCGCCGCCATAGCGGCAGGGCTGCACGTTCAACTGAAGATCACCCCAAGCGCCTATATGCTGCCTTGGGTAGATCAAATCATGGAATATGCCGGTACTCTCGGCGCAGAGGATGTCAGTGTAAATGTTGCATTGTTTGAGGCAAACAAAGACACCGGGCGCAGTATGGAAGATTTCGGCTTGAGCCTGGAGGAAAATGCCCGCATTCACCGAAAATACCGGGATATGTTTCCGCGCAAGCCCAGAAGTCAGACGGAGGAAGAGGCGGAGTTCATGGGGGATATTCCGGACGATGAATCACGTATCATGCAGCGCGGGCTCTCTTGTAATGGTGGAAGAACCACCTTCGCTGTAAACTGGGACGGTACTATGGAACCCTGTCTTGGTTTCCCACGGGATGTGATCTGTGCCGATGTGAAGAATATTGGTTTTGGGGCTGCGTGGAGAGAAGTCAACCATGGCGTGAAGGACTATGAAGTACCGGAGGAGTGCCACAGATGTTCTCACAAGGATAAGTGTCACTACTGTCCGACACAGCACAAGAGTTTTGCCGCAAAGCATTTGTGTAATAGTGAAACCTGTGCGTGGATGAGAATGCAGGCAGACATTTCCGAAGAATATCGGGCAAAATAGCCTGCCCTTTTGAATCGTTGTTTCCCGCCCGTGGCAGTAAAACATATCATCAAACAGAAAGGAGGAAACCAAAATGGAGAACGAAAAGAAGGTCTATGAGACCCCTGAGGTCACCAAGGTGGAGTTCGACGCCAGTGATCGAATCACAGCAAGCGGATGCCAATACGCTAATATTTCTGATCCTGCTACGTGCAACCTCACTTGATATGGCCAGATACGGAACATCTGCTGTATCCACATGGCGAAGGCTCAAGAAGCCACCCTCGTCAGCCGGGATTCGCAGAATCTCGGCTGACCTTCGGCAAAATCGCCCTATACCGGGCTTAAAGATATAGGCAAGGAGCAAACGATATGAAGATCAAGAATGGATTCATTTTGAGAAAAGTGCCGGGCATGAACTTGGTGATGCCCACAGGCAAGAACGTGAAGGCGTTTAACGGTTCGCTGATGCTCAACGATACCGGTGCGTTCATCTTTGAACATCTGCAAAAGGGCAGCGCTCAGGAGGAAATCGCCGATGCGCTGACACAGGAGTATGATGTCTCTCTCGATATTGCAAGCAAAGACGTGCAGAACACGATCACCTCGCTGATCGAGGCGGGCGTGGCGGAAGCATGACGCAACGTGTCTCCCTGTCCATTGAGCAGTGGATGGCTATGCGGGAAGGCGGTGCGGAAGCTCCACCAATCTGGTTCACTGTGGTAGGGAGTAGCATGTTTCCGCTGATCCGCGTGAACCGAGATCAAGTGATGCTGGTAAGCATAATGCCGGAGAACATCAAGGTCGGTGATATCGTGCTGTTTCCGGGGCACTATAAGGGCGGAGAATACTGCCTGCACCGGGTCTGGAAGCTGGACGGCGAGAAGGTGCAGACCTTCGGAGACGGTAACTTGCGGCCGGATGGGTGGTTTCCGCGTTCAAATATTCTCGGCAAGGCGAAGCTGATTCGGCGCGGAAAGCGGACAATTGATTGTGATGACTTGAAGTGGCGCCGCCGTGCCGCACGCTGGTGCGCGCTGTGGCGTTTTAGGTGGCTTTTGATCTTACCGCACCGTGTTGTGGACAAAGTTGAAAGAATAATTAGAAAAGTCAAGGTTCATGGGTAATCTTTGAACCTTGATTTAGTATTAGGAACAAGGAAGTGAGACTTACATGGAAGCAGAGGATTTGATCTATCTCGTATCTTGCGCTGTAAATGGTGTGAAAGCAGATCCGGAGCGGATCGCCGGTATGGATATGGACGAGCTGTATGAACAGGCGAACAGGCATTATCTTACAGCTACGGTCGCTCATGCATTGGAAACTGCCGGGGTAAAGGAAGAACGCTTTGTTAAAGCAAAGAAGCATTCCGCACTGAAGAATGCGCAGATGGATATGGAAATGTCAGAGGTATTTGCCGAACTGGACGCAGCGGGTATCTGGCATATGCCCCTTAAGGGAACTATTCTGCAGCATATGTATCCTGTATACGGCATGCGGCAGATGTCAGACCATGATATCCTCTTTGATGCCAAACGGGCAGATGACGTGAAAAGCATCATGGAAAAGCTAGGCTTTAGTGTGGAACATTTCGGTACCAGCCACCACGATGTCTATCATAAGGAACCGGTAAGTAACTTTGAGATGCATCGTGAATTATTTGCACTCGGTTCTGACGAGAAATTGTACGAGTACTATCGGAAAATTCAGGGAAGAATGCTGGGAGATGGCTTTGAAAAGCAACTAAGTCCTGAGGATTTCTATATTTATATGATAGCCCATGAATATAAACACTATTCTGCAGGTGGTACAGGACTAAGATCTTTAGCGGATACTTATGTATATTTGAAAAAGAATAAGCTGGATTTGGAATATGTTGCCGTTGAGGCCAAAAAGATTGGTATTGCAGATTTTGAAAATGCTAACCGCTCTTTGGCGAGGCATCTTTTCTCCGGAGATGTGTTAACGGATGCTGACAAAGATATGCTTGAATATATTTTGTCCTCAGGTGTATATGGGACAATAAACCACAGGGTTGAAAACGACATCCAAAAAATCGGTGGTGGAAAAATACGATATGCCCTTTATCGCTTTATCGGTCCAGTCAGTAAGAGGGATGCAAGATATGACATATATGCCAGAGGGTATCCGCTTTTCTATAAATACAAGATACTGCTTATTTTTCTCCCTTTTTATAGGACTTTCCGGGCAATGGGAGCGGGAAGGTTCATGAGGGAGGCAAGGGCAATTAAAGATGCAAAGGTATAGCTCATCGGGTATTTTTAAACAAATAATAAAAGATACTGGAATGAATAAGAGAGAACTTTTCAAATAAAGAAGTAATAAGACGAGTATTAAAATGGACAAATACATAGGTTTCATTAAGGATGGAAAGAACCAGCGGGAATATCTTAAGTGGATTGTAAAGCTTACAGCGAAGAGTAAAAAGCCGCTGGTTAGACTGTTTATATTGAATACATGTGTGGCTGCGGCAGCTGTATTGGTTTCTCTTGTCAATAAATCCATCGTGGATCAGGCAGGAGACAGAGTGGTTTTTCACACTCTAGTGATCATTATGGTTTTACTGCAGCTTTTTTCCATATTGGGCGGATTGGTTGAAACACTGTTAGAATCGGTCATCACGGAGAAGTATGCCTGCCAGGTTAGGAAAAGTTTATTTGAGCATCTACTGAAACTGCCTTGGCTCAGCAGATCTGTTTATCATAGCGAGGAACTTCTTTCCAGGATTACCAGTGATGTGGAGCAGATCACATCAGGCGTGAGCAGGCTGGTAATTTCCGGCGGCGCTAAGATGAAATGCGGTGTGAGAAGTAGGAAGCTGATCAGCTATGTACCCCAAGGAAATACGCTGATGTTTGGAACTATTGCGGATAATCTCCGAATGGGAAAGAGTGACGCGACGATTGACAAGATGAAGGAAGTGCTGAGAATCGCGGATGCTCTGGATTTCGTAGAGAGTTTGCCGGATGGAATTGATACCCGGATTGGAGAGAAGGCAACAGGTATTTCAGAGGGGCAGGCGCAGCGTATCTCGATAGCCAGGGCGCTGCTTAAGAAATCTGCTATTCTGATCTTGGATGAGGCAACTTCAGCGCTGGATGAGAAGACCAAGGTAAATAAACGCATCCTTGCTAATAATAAAGAGATGCTAAAACGATACATATATAATAGGTGAAGTTAGTATTTGTATCACAAACAAATTAAAGATAAATGGTTACTGTTCAGACAGAAATGCGCACTGTGCTGCGCATTTCGTGAGAAAGTGATTCAGGAGTGAGCGCATTCCTTCGACGAAGTCGAATTGGAATGAATGCGCGAATCAGTTACTGGAGGGAGCTGCAAGCGAGTGAACAGTAACGATAAATGCTATATGGTAATATCATAGACTATTTTTTGCATCTTCTGTACTGTATAATGATATATAAGGAACTTTTTGTTTGGTCAAAGATGACGCTCTGCATTTCGTGAGAGAATGATTCACTAAGGAGGAGCCGTTTAATGGAAACTGTATATCAAGGTGCAGAAATGCTGCTTAGATATTTTGTTGAATTCTCAACTCTTTTGCTGGAAATGTTTGGAATATGTATCCTGGTATTTACTGCAGTAAAAAGCTTTATCTTTTGGCTTAGAAAGGACGATTCAATAAGACTGCAGCTCGCGCAGGGAATTGCTCTTGCGTTGGAATTTAAGCTGGGAGGCGAGGTGCTTAGGACTGTTGTGGTTAGAGAATGGGCTGAACTTGGAATACTTGGTGCCATCATAGCACTTAGGGCAGCTTTAACATTCCTTATTCATTGGGAAATAAAAAATGAGAAACAAGCCCTTGAGCCGAAGGCTAAGGAAAAGCAGTAGTTACTAATATTTTCACAAGTATTAGTTCTTAGATGAAATTACAGAAATCCGCATTTACTGCGGATTTCGTGAGAACATGATTCAAGTGGCAAACAAGCCCTTCGACGTAAGTCGACTGGAATCGGCTTGTTTGCTGATATCTTGAATGATTCATTCAAGATATCATACATAAAAAAATTAGTGTGTTGAGATCAGAAACTGTGGAAAATGAGAATTCTTTTTTCACAGTTTCTTTTTATGCGCATTATTGCACAATTTCTTCAAGAAAATAAATATACTAAGGAAATATATGTTTGTATAATAGAAAAGAAAGCTGTTGTTCTTACAAAAAATGAGCTAGTATACACATTTTGTAAGAATGGGATTGATGTAGAATAGTGCGTAAAAGGGCGCACAAATGGGGAAGGAAAGGGAAGATGAATTACAAAAATGGGAAAATGAAGGATGTAAACATCGCTTATATCGGCGGTGGTTCACGTGGATGGGCCTGGACTTTTATGACAGACCTTGCTCTTGATGATGAGATATCAGGAACCATAAGGCTTTATGATATTGATAAGGAAGCTGCTCAGGTGAATGCCACAATCGGAAATAACCTGATGGCCAGAGAGGATGCAAAGGGTGATTGGAAATTTGTCGTAAAAGATTCGCTGAAAGATGTGCTTGAAGGCACTGATTTTGTAGTAGTATCCATACTTCCGGGTACTTTTGATGAGATGGAATCGGATGTGCATCTTCCTGAAAGGCTTGGAGTTTATCAGTCTGTTGGAGATACAGCCGGATGTGGCGGCATGATCAGAGCTCTGCGTACAATTCCGATGTTCGTGGAAATTGCTAACGCGGTAAAAGAATATTCGCCTGATGCGTGGGTTATTAACTATACAAATCCTATGTCTCTTTGCGTTAAGACTCTTTATGAGACTTTTCCTCAGATCAAGGCTTTTGGCTGTTGTCACGAGGTTTTTGGAACCCAGAAGGTGCTTCAGACTGTCTATGAAAAGGAGACAGGAGAAAAGATTGAGGACTGGCACGATATTCATATTAATGTAGTGGGAATTAATCACTTTACCTGGTTTACTGAGAGCTCCTATAAGGGTGTGGATCTTTTCCCGGTTTACAGAAGCTATATCGATAAGCATTTTGATGAGGGTGTCACTATTGAGAGTGAGAACTGGCTTAATGCAAATTTTTTGTGCAAACATCGTGTAAAGATGGATCTTTTCAATAAATATGGAATGATAGCTGCTGCAGGAGACAGACATCTAGCTGAGTTCATGCCTGGAAATGAGTATTTATCAGACCCTGAAACGGTTAAGAACTGGGACTTTGCGCTGACATCCGTAGAGTGGAGAAAAGAGGATCTGAAGCAGCGACTTGAGAGAAGCAAGCGCCTTGCATCAGGAGAAGAGAAGATGACTCTTGCTGAGACCGGAGAAGAGGGAATCCTGCTTATCAAGGCACTTTGCGGTCTTTCAAGATTTGTCAGCAACGTAAACATACCAAATTATGCGTCGCAGATTCCAAATCTTCCAAAGAATGCGCTGGTTGAGACAAATGCAGTATTTTCGCGTGATTCCATAAGACCAATCTTTGCAGGAGAAGTACCGGAAGGAATCAAAAAGCTTTTGGATCCTCATATTGCAAATCATGATCGTATTTATAAAGCTGCTACAACCTGTAATAAGCAGCTTGTATATGAAGCCTTCGAAAACGATCCTCAATTCATAGGAAAGAACTGCAGCGTTGAGGACATACATAAACTTGTGGATGATATGATAGAGAATACCAAGAACTATTTGCCTAAGGGATGGAAGTAAGAAATAATTAACATTGAATCTTTGGCTATACATAATCATTACTGAGCCCGCCAGGAAACCTTATGCTGCATGCACCACGCAGCATAGGGTTAAGTTCCTCTTCCGCACAACAAAAAAGGACCAACTCATTTGAGTTGATCCTTTTTTATAGTGCGGAAGAAGGGACTTGAACCCTCACGATGTAAGCATCACAAGATCCTTAGTCTTGCTCGTCTGCCAATTCCGACACTTCCGCGAACCGCCATCACTTCGTGACGACTTGTTTATATTAGCAAGAATATCTCAAAACGTCAACAAAAATTAATAAACTTTTTTTCGTTTTTGTATCCTTTTAGTATTCCCGCCTTAACAGAGGCGGGTAAAATGGCTTATAATAGATAGGTGAAGATTTTTTATCTGGGATAAAAAGAAAAGGAGAAAACATGAGCGAGATAGAAAATAATACGGTGAATAATAGCAGTGTGACAAGTGATTATAGTGAGCTTGTCCGTCTGAACAAAAAGATGCTTTTTTACCATAGAATTGTGATGCTGGCAGTGGTAGGTATTTTTCTGGTAGCTATTTTTTCTGCGTGTATTCTTGTTCCGAAGGCTGAAGCGGCACTTGACCAGGTAAATGGCATGGTCGCAAGAGTGGAATCGTCTCTGGATCTTTTGGATGAAATGTCTAATGGACTGAAAGATATGTCTGATAGCATGACCGATACCAGTGAAGATCTGAATAAACTGGTGGAGGAGAATGGAGCAGCTTTATCTGAAACTATGAAATCTATTTCAGAAATCGACTTTGAGGGTCTTAACAAGGCAATAAAAGATCTGCAGGATACGGTTGGTCCGCTCGCATCATTTTTCGGGAGATTTAATTAAACATGGCAATTGAATTACATACTTTTTTTAATCTGATGCATTATGAATATGGAGAGGCGTTCTTTGGAAGTTATAAAGGAATGCGTTACAGGCTGGCAAGGGAACCACTTGAAAATGTCAAATTTACTCCGATTGATAAAAGAGGACCGGCAACATTGATGGCTACTGTCTGGCCGGAGCCTTATTCCTATGGTATGACGGATAAATCGCTTATGGTCACTGAGCATTTTGAGGTATCTCAGGAAGGCCTGGAAAATGCAGTGAAATGGTTTAACGAGCAGTACGAATCAAGGAACTGGAACTGATAAGAGGGTAATTGACTAATTTTTTTAAAAAGTTTCTACAATAAAAAAGGTTTTTGGACTCCTACGTCGAATATACTAAACATGGGGGTTTAAAAACCTTTTTAGATTTTTTAGTGGGTTGTTTTGCAAATTCTTATGAGATATTTTTAAGAACCTGACGAGGTCGAAAAATGAAAATCAGAGAACAGCTAGAAGAACGCGAGAAACAGATATTAAGCGAATTTGCAACACTAAGCAGCAATTCCCGTGGTAGGGAAAAAAATGAAAAGCCTTGCGATATCAGGCCCTGCTTTCAAAGAGATAGGGACAGGATACTTTACTCCAAGTCTTTTAGAAGACTAAAGGATAAGACGCAGGTTTTTTTATCTCCGGATGGTGATCATTACAGGACTAGAATGACTCATACGCTGGAGGTTTCACAGAATGCCAGGACTATAGCCAAGGCACTGAGACTGAATGAGGATCTGGCAGAAGCAATAGCGCTTGGACATGATCTTGGGCATACGCCCTTTGGACATGCCGGTGAAAGAGCTCTTAATGAGGTTTGTCCTTTTGGCTTCAAACACAACGAGCAGAGTCTTCGTATTGTTGAGAAGCTGGAGAACTATGGACAGGGACTGAATCTCACCTTTGAGGTGAGGGACGGAATTCTGAACCATGAGATGAATCTTCGCCCGGCCACACTTGAGGGGAGAGTTGTGCGCCTTTCTGACAAGATTGCTTATATGCATCACGATATGGATGATGCCATTCGCGGAGGAATCTTAGTGGAAAGCGATGTTCCAAGCAGCCTTGCGAAAGTGATCGGACATTCCAACAGGGAATGGATTGACACATTTATTCATGACATTATTTCTACCAGTGCTGATCTGGATGATATCAGAATGTCAGAAGAAGTTTACGATGCCTTCCACAGACTTCGTAAATTTATGTTTGAAAAAGTTTATACCAACCCGATAGCCAAGGGGCAGGAGGGGAAGGTTGAGAATATGGTCAAGATTCTTTATCAGTACTATGTAGACCATATTGATAAGCTACCGGATTATCTTAAAGAGATGATGGAGGAGGGCGTTCCCAAGGAGCGTCTGGTATGCGATTATGTGAGTTCCATGACCGACAGATATGCGGTGGCGGTATTTGAAGAGGTATACGTACCTCATTCCTGGGGAGTACTTTAAATATGCGATATTCAGATGAGATCATCGAAGAAGTTCGCTCTAGAAATGACATTGTTGACGTGGTAGGACAGTACGTCCATTTGCAGAAAAAAGGTGCTAATTATTTTGGACTTTGTCCGTTCCACAATGAAAAATCCGGTTCTTTTTCCGTGTCAGGTCACAAGCAGATGTATTATTGCTTTGGTTGCGGGGCCGGCGGCAATGTCATTACTTTTTTGATGAAATATGACAACTTGACATTTCAGGAGGCGGTAAAGAGCCTGGCGGACAGAGCCGGGATCAAGCTTCCGGATGAAGATAACTCAGAGGCTGCCAAGGCCATGAGAGATAAGCGGCAGATTCTTCTTGATATCAACAAGGAGGCAGCCAAGTATTATTACAAGAAACTTCGAAGCCCCGAGGGGCAAAAAGGTATGGAGTACTTTCAGACAAGAAAGCTTTCCGATGAGACCATGCAACATTTTGGTCTGGGATTTGCCGGTGTCAGTAGCGGCGATCTTGTGAAATACCTAAAGAGCCTTGGATATAGTGACAGTCAGATAATTGAAGCAGGACTTGCTTCACATGATGATAAATTCGGAACCCATGATAAATTCTGGAACCGAGTCATGTTCCCTATTTTGGATGCATCCCAGAAGGTCATAGGATTTGGAGGAAGAGTTTTGGGAGATGGTAAGCCCAAGTACCTGAATTCTCCGGAGACCATGATCTTTGACAAGAGCAGAAACCTTTTTGGTCTTAATTATGCCAAGAACTCAAGGGCGGGCTACATGATCATCTGCGAGGGCTACATGGACGTTATAGCCATGCACCAGGCAGGATTTACCATGGCAGTTGCTTCTCTTGGAACGGCGTTTACTACAGGGCAGGCTTTGATCTTAAAGAGATATACGGATGAAGTTATTTTGTCCTACGACAGTGATGAAGCAGGAACCAAGGCTGCGCTAAGAGGAATAGGAATCCTGAAAGAGGCAGGCCTTAAGGGCAAGGTTCTTGACCTTAGACCTCACAAGGATCCGGATGAGTTTATCAAGAACGAAGGGAAAGAAGCCTTTGAAGAAAGGGTTAGAAATGCAGAAAACCCATTCTTTTTCGAGGTAAGGATCATGGAAGGCCGGCACAACATGGCTGATCCTGAAGATAAAACAGAGTTCTATAAGGAAATAGCAGCTAAGCTTTGCGAGTTTGAAGAACCGCTTGAGCGGGATAATTATCTTGAAGCAGTTGCGGCGAGATACAATATCGCAGTTGCGGATCTTCGTAAACTGGTAGCTACAATAGCAGTGAAGGGCACGACGGTCAGACCTGCAAGACGACCTGAATCAGGAATACAAAAGAAAATGACGCCGGAAGACGGAGCGAAGAAAAACCAAAGACTTCTTCTTACCTGGCTGACAGATGAGCCTGAAATATTTCACAAGGTCAAAGCGTGGGTTTCACCTGAGGACTTTTCTGATGATCTATATAGAAGGGTGGCCAGAGAGGTCTTTTCCGGAATGGAAAACGGCAATTTTTCTCCGGCGGCGATCCTGGATCACTTCACAGAAGAAGAGGACTACGGCAAGGTTGCAGAGATGTTCAACACGAATCTGGTGGACATCGAGACCAGAGAACAGCGAAAAAAAGCTTTCAGAGATATTATTCTCGGTGTGAAGCAGGCAGGTTTTGAGAGGCAGAAAAGGGAACTAAAGCCCGATGATCCGCAGTTCCTCACCAAGACGATCCAGGGAAAAAAAGAATTGGAGAAACTAGCTCATTTAGATATTTCTCCGGATGATTAAAAAATAAGAAAAGGAAAGAATAGATATGGCAAAGAAGGATGTAACACAGGAAACAGAGGCTAAGAAGACAGCAAAACCAGCTGCGAAGGTTTCAGCTAAGAAGGCAGCTGAGGGAAAAGAAGAAAAGAAGACTACTAAGAAATCAGCAAAGAAGATTTCTATTGTTATCGCTGATGACGAAGCTTCAAAGAAGACAAAAAAAGCAGAGGTTGTTGAAGAAGCAGTAGATAAGGAAGAAGAAACAAAGCCTGCAAAGAGAGGTAGAAAAGCTGCAGATGATTCTGCCGCTCCCAAGAAGGCTGCTAAAGCTGATAAAGAGGAAAAAGCTTCCAAGAAAGCAGGTTCTAAAAAAGCTTCTAAGGAAGATGCACAGAACAATGAAGATGGCGAGTTAGATGAGGCTACAAAAGAGCATTTCGCTGCCAAGGTTAAGGAAATCCTTGCGCTTGCCAAGAAAAAGAAAAACGTTCTTGAGTACGCTGAGATCAGTGATTTCTTTGCAGAACTCAATCTGAACGAAGAGCAGTTTGATAACGTTCTTGATGTACTTGAGAATTCCGGAATCGATATCTTAAGAGTGTCAGACGATGACATTGATGATATTCCTGATGACGAGGATATGCTTCTTGTTGATGATGACGAAGAGGTTGATATGGAGAATATTGACCTTTCAGTTCCGGACGGAATCAGCATTGAAGATCCTGTCAGAATGTACCTTAAGGAAATCGGTAAGGTACCGCTTCTTACTGCTGATCAGGAAATTGATCTTGCGAAGGCTATGGAAGCCGGCGTGGACGCAGAGAGAGAGCTTGCTGAGGATAAGGAAGAGAACAAGCTTTCCGACGAGCGCAAAAAGGAACTTAATCAGATCATATATGAAGGCGAGGAGGCTAAAAAGCGTCTTGCAGAAGCTAATCTTCGTCTTGTTGTAAGTATTGCAAAGAGATATGTAGGAAGAGGAATGTTGTTCCTTGACCTTATTCAGGAAGGTAACCTTGGTCTTATCAAGGCTGTTGAAAAGTTTGATTTCCGTAAGGGCTTCAAGTTCTCAACATATGCTACATGGTGGATCAGACAGGCTATCACAAGAGCTATTGCTGACCAGGCCAGAACTATCCGTATTCCTGTTCACATGGTCGAGACTATCAACAAGCTTATACGTGTGAGCCGTCAGCTTCTTCAGGAGCTTGGCCGTGAGCCTCTTCCAGAGGAAGTAGCAAAAGAGATGAACATGCCTGTAGAGCGTGTTCGTGAGATCCTTAAGATTTCGCAGGAGCCTGTTTCTCTTGAGACACCTATCGGTGAAGAGGAAGACAGCCATCTTGGTGATTTCATTCAGGACGATAACGTTCCTGTACCTGCAGATGCTGCAGCATTTACTCTCCTTAAGGAGCAGCTTGTTGAGGTTCTTGGCACACTTACAGAACGTGAGCAGAAGGTACTCAGACTTCGTTTCGGTCTTGATGATGGCAGAGCAAGAACTCTTGAAGAGGTTGGTAAAGAGTTTAACGTAACCCGAGAGCGTATTCGTCAGATTGAGGCTAAGGCACTTAGAAAGCTTCGTCATCCTAGCCGCAGCCGCAAGCTCAAGGATTATCTTGACTAAGCTATGGAGAATAATGAGAAAATAACTGTTGCTGCTAAAATGTCCGAAAGACTCATAGCGATAGCCAGTATGCTTGGAGATGGTGAAGGGCAAGGTGCCTTTTTGGCTGATAGGATCAGTAATGATAAAAGTGCTGATAAGCTTACCGTAGCAGATGTGGGATGCGACCATGGTTATGTTTCTATCTTTCTTATACAAAGTGGCATCGCCCAAAAAGCAATTGCCATGGACGTAAGGAAGGGACCTTTGGCAGGAGCAGAAGAGAATATCAGGGAATATGGACTTGAATCCGTTATAGAGACAAGACTTTCAGATGGTCTTAAAGGGCTATCTAAGGGTGACGCCGAAGCTATAGTAATTGCAGGGATGGGCGGCAAGCTAATGATACGTATCCTTAAGGAAGGTAATCCGGTAAGTCTTGGCATTAAAAGAGCTGTTTTACAGCCTCAGTCAGATATGGACGAATTCAGGGATTACCTTAGAAAAAACGGTTTCCATATTCTTGATGAGCAGGTTATTTACGATGAAGGAAAATATTATTTTCCTATGAAAGTTTCCTTCGAAGAGAATATCTCTTTTGGCGGGAATTCTGAAGAAACACCGGATTATCTTTCAAAGGCGATGGATGTCTTGATGAAGGAAAATGGGTGCGATGAGGCAATGGCACTTAGAATCTGTAATCGCTTTGGTGAGTGCAATATTCTAAGAAAGCCGGAACTTCTTCGGGCTTATTGTGAACATGGCAAAGAGGTAACAGAGGGGATACTAAGAGACCTTGAAGGCATGGGGCACGAAGCGCGTACAGAAATCCTTAAAAGGGAACTTGCTGAGATTGGCTGTGTACTTAAACTATATGCATAGGATAGGGGGTATATCTAATGCCAGTTATTACAATAAACGGGGTTAAAAAAGAATACGATAAAGGTATTACTTTTGAAGAAATAGCATCAGAATATCAGTCAGAATATGACAGCAGGATAGCTGCTGTAATCTTTAACGGCAAGATCCGTGAGCTGATGAAAACAGTTAAGAAGGATGGAGATCTTTCTTTTGTCACTTTCAAAAATGACATTGGCTACAAGACCATGCGCCGTACAGCTATCATGATGCTGATCAAGGCTGTACGTGATGTTGGCGGCGACAGACATCTTAAGACCAGAGTGGAATTTACGGTTGGTAATGGCTATTACTGTACAATCCGGGGAAAAGACAGCTTTTTTGTCGATGAAGCCTTTGCACAGAAGGTATCTGACAGATTCAGAGCTCTTATTGATTCGGCAATTCCTATTACCAAAAAAGTTTATCCATTAGATGATGCCATCGAAATCTTCAAGAAGCAGGATATGGATGACAAGGTAGCTCTTTTGAAATATCGAAGGAGTTCAGAGATCAACATCTATAAGCTTGGGGATTTATATGATTATTTTTATGGATATATGCTTCCAAATACATCCTACATTGAGAATTATCAGATAGATTCCTATCACGGCGGACTTCTTTTTACACTTCCTACCAGACAGGAAACCAGTAAGATTGTGGTGTCTGAGCCAAGAGAAAAGCTTTTCTCCACTATGATGCTCTCAAGTGAATGGGGCAACATGATGGGAATCGACAACGTTGGTGACCTTAACAACATGGTCTGCGAGGGCAGGATCAACGAGATGATCCTGGTGCAGGAAGCTCTTCAGGAGAGCAGGATTGCTGACATTGCCAAGAAAATTTTTAACAGAGTAGATGTCAAATTTGTTATGATCGCCGGTCCAAGTTCTTCCGGGAAGACGAGTTTTGCCAACAGACTTGCTATTCAGCTTCGCACTCACGGGCTTGTGCCTCATCCTATAAGTCTGGATAATTACTTCATAGACAGGGAAAAGACGCCTTTAAACGAGGATGGAAGCTATAATTTCGAGTGCCTTGAAGCTCTGGATGTGGAGAAATTCAATCAGGATATGACAAGACTCCTTAAGGGAGAAAGGGTCGAGATGCCTGAATTTAACTTCATCACAGGTAAAAGAGAGATGAATGGTGAGTTCCTGCAGCTTGGCAAAAATGATGTTCTTGTAATTGAAGGAATACATGGACTTAATGAGAAGATGAGTTATTCGCTTCCAAGTGAGTCTAAGTTCAAGATATATATCAGTGCGCTTACAACTCTTAGCATCGATAATCACAACAGAATTCCTACGACTGATGGAAGACTACTTCGTCGAATTGTAAGGGATGCAAGGACGAGAGGTGCTTCTGCCAAGAAGACTATCAGTATGTGGGGCTCTGTCAGAGCAGGAGAAGAGGCTAATATTTTTCCATTCCAGGAAGAAGCTGATGAGATGTTTAATTCAGCGCAGATTTATGAACTTGCAGTAATCAAGCCTTTTGCAGAACCACTTCTTTTCTCGATTGGAAAAGATGAGCCGGAGTATTATGAGGCTAAGAGACTTCTGAAATTCCTTGATTATTTCGTAAGTGTTGATAGTTCAATGCTTCCGCGCAATTCTATCTGTAGAGAATTTGTGGGCGGCAGCTGCTTTAAAGTTTGATATCTTGAATTTATTTTTCAAGATGTCATAAGATTTGTACAAAAATAAAACCTCTGGTGATGAGTCAAATTTCATCATCAGAGGTTTTTTATCCTTTATTCACCTTCCGGATTTCCGTCTTGAGATCCGCTATCGTCACCACCTTCAGAATCATTATTTTCTTCTGCAGGCTGTTCGTAGTTTTGTTCTTCGTTGTTTTCAGCAGGTTCCTGATAGTCGTTTTGTTCTTCACTTGGCTGCTCAGGCTGAGGCTGTTCTTCCTGGTTTTCAGGCTCTGGCTCCGGAGCAGTTTCTTTGGGCTTGGTGACCCATCTGTAGAAGAAAGCGTGATTGCCAATCATGTAATATTCAGCTATTCCATAGTAATCAGCCCAGTACTGAGTCATGAAAAAGAGGTAATCGCCTACACGGGCACCGTTTAAAACTTCATTTGCTGCATTTATACAGGTTGAGTTGGGACCATTTGAGATGATAAGCGCAACTTTTCCTGATCTGTAGGATGCAAACTGGAGATTCTGAGTGATTACACCAATAATTGTATTTGGGAAAGCAGAACTCTTTACCCTGTTCATGATTACAGATCCTACTGCAAGCTTACCGGTATAGGATTCACCGCCGGCCTCTGCCTGAATAGTTGCAGCAAGCCAGGTAAGCTCATTGGCGTCTGCGGCATAAGAACCTGAAGTATCTTCCTTGGTGAGAGCGAGTCTCTCTGCAATCTGCTGAGCCAGTTTGGCCTGAGCTGCAGCCGTTTGGGATTCCAGGTCCTTCATCTTTCTGTCCAGCTCTGATAGCTGTTGTTCATAGCTTTGTAGCTTGTTTCGCTCAGAGGATAATGTATTTTTGGTGGTAGAGAGCTGACCTTTTACAGTGTTGGTAAGCTCTGTGAGCTCGGAGTGTTTTTCATCAAGCTCGTCCTGATATTTATCCAGCTCAGCTTCTTTTTCTTCTACGACCTCTTTCTTGGCCTGAATATCAGCCTGGAGATCTTTTAACTCGGATATCTTTTTCTTATCATAGGAAACAATTGCATTAAGGTATTCATATTTGGTAAGAAATTCCTGAATGGAGCCGGATTCCAATAGGATTCTAAGGAGTCCGTCGCTTCCGCCGTTTTCATAGGTGGATTTTAGACGCATTTTAAGGAGATTGTAGCGATCTCTTTCCTTCTGCATTGCGTCATTTAACTCGGTGTCAAGCCTTACTATTTCAGAAGAAACCTCTGCCATGGCGGATTCGGTCTCTGATATTTCTTCGCTTAAGGTGTTTAATTTATTGGAATAGCCATTGATTGTGCTCTGAAGGGCACTGCTCTGATTCTCCAGATTTGAAACATTGCCCTGGGTCTGTTCCTTCTGGCCTTGCAGATTGTTGATAGCATCCTGAGTTTCCTTGGTCTGCTTTTCAAGATTGGAGATGGTATCCCTTGTCTCTTCCTCCTGCCTCTGCATATTGGCAATTGTATCATCATATTCACTTGCCACGGCAGTGACACTGCTACAGGACAGCAATAATGAAATTATCAGAATCCCCGCAATTACTTTCTTCTTCATAAACTCCTCAAATGACAAAAAATAAACATATTCCCTTTTATAATATACATTTTTCCCCTAAAAGGAAAGCATAAGCCGTATTTATAGAAATTTAATCTATGTATAACTAAATAGTAAATATTAATGTGATACAATACAGTTACCATTTTGACGTTTTTTTGCTTTTGTGGAGATATAAAATTGGACAGAAAAGCAAATCAGATAATCAAATCGCATAATGTAGTAATAGTTATTCTGACAGTTACATGCGTTGGAGCAATCGTAGAAAGCCTGGCTAGAGGATGGGAATTCTGGGTTCCGCCACTTATTTTGGCTGGGATTATTGCGTCCTGGGCCATGCACATCAGTCAGTATAATGACAATAGATTCAGAGAAAATTTCTATCTTATTTTTTCTATGCTTGTAGCGTTTTATCATGGTGTACATGCCACAAGTTATTTCGATGTGATTGTTATATCACTTCTTTTGCTGGTCACGGCCACACTCCTTAAAAGGCCCGAGTTTCTGACCATCCTTCTCGTTGAGTTTTTTGTTATTATGATCCTGCAAACTATCTGGCAGGTCATGAATGAACCAGAGGCTTTTGATTCCCTTACAATTTCAAGACTTATACTTCATCTTTTGGTTGAAATCTGCATATTTAAGGCTCTTTCTGTGCTTCAGGAAAATAACTGTGAAGTTGAGCAGGAACTTGAAAGAAGAGAAGCTCAGGAGGAGAGTGACAAAACAGATCTTGAGGATTTCCTTGTCAGCATTTCCCACGAACTTAGGACACCTGTTAATGTAATTAATGGAATGTCTACTCTGATTTTGAAAAAAGAAGCCAGGGATGATATTACGTCCATTATGGATGCGGGACTTCGCCTGTCACATCAGATTGAAGAAATCCAGGATTACAGTGAGATACAAAGGGGCGGAGCGTTTCTTGAAAATGAAAAATATAACATTACTTCTCTTATAAATGATATCGCAATTCATTATAATTCCATGATCCAGGAAAGGGACATCGAATTCATCATTGATATGGATCCGAGTGTTCCGGCTCTTTTGCGTGGAGATTCCAACAAAATCAATAAGATTATTATTCACCTTCTGGATAATGCCTTTAAATTCACAAAAAGCGGCGGTGTACTCCTTAGGATAACCTGTATTAGAAGAGAATACGGTGCAAATCTGATTATAGAAGTTAGTGACACCGGAATCGGTATGTCTGCTAATGTCATAGAAAAGATATCTAAAGGGCGTTATCAGGCAAATAGGAAAAGAAACAGATCTACAGGTGGTATCGGTCTTGGATTGTCTATAGTTTACGGTTTTGTCAGGATGATGAATGGCTTTGTGGAGATCGACAGCATAAAGAAGAAGGGCACAACAGTCAGGATAAGTGTTGTTCAGGAAATCATTGATCCTGCTCTTTGTCTTAGTATTGACTCTAAAAAGTTTGTTAATATTGCTCTTTTCCTGGCGGCAGACAAATATAAGAATCCGCTGGTCAGGGAATTTTATAAGACCATGGCCAACAATCTGGCGGCAGGACTTAGGGTTAATCTGTACAGTTCGACTAATATCAAAGATTTTAAAAAGCTCCTGGACAGAGGCGATATTACTCATGTTTTCGTTGGCTCTGAGGAATATTATGAAAACAGTACATTTTTCGAAGAGCTTGCAGATAGCGGTGTTATTGTCACTGTTTCGGCACGTAATAAATTTGCTCTCAATAAGGGAAGCAAAGTTGTTGTTATGCCAAAGCCGCTCTATGGTTATCCTGTGGTCAAGATACTTAACGGCGAGCTTGATAATGTTACCCAGATTACCGGAGAAGCACAAAGACGCCCTGTGCTTGATGGCGTAAGGGCTTTGATAGTAGATGATGAGCCTATGAATCTTGTTGTTGCATCAGGTCTTTTCAGAGACTACAACATGATAATTGAGACTGCTGAGAGTGGAAAAGAAGCTTTGATGAAATACAGTAAGAATGACTATGACATTATTTTCATGGATCATATGATGCCTGAGATGGACGGCGTTACCGCCATGAAGCAGCTTCGGATAATTGCGGACCAGACCGGAAGAAATGTCAGGATTGTGGCCCTTACAGCCAATGCTGTAAGCGGTGCCAAAGAAATGTTCCTAAAAGAGGGCTTCGATGGCTTTATCAGCAAGCCTATTAATATCGTGGATTTTGAAAGGGTTATGAAGCGTGTCTTTGCTAATAGCAAGATCCCTGTGGATGGAGGTGCGCTATGATAGCCAATTTCATTCAGAAGACAATTGAAAGATTAAAAGATCCATCCAAGAGCTTTAAAGAGCGCGTGTTCATAGTACTTACCTTGGTAACGGATATCGTTATCTTTATTGCACTCATTTTTGATATCGCTCTGGGTGAAAACATTATAGAGATCATCACCCTGATCATTACCATAATTGTGGTTCCTATCATTACTATGGTCACAGTAATGAAAAAGAAAGTTATATTTGCGGTCAGGATGATAGTAATAGGTCTTATAGTCGTTATTCTGCCTATTCTGTTCTTCTGCGGAGGCGGTGTAGAAGGTGGCGGACTTTTATGGATTATCTTTGCATATCTTTATACAGGTCTGGTTTTAAGTGGCAGATGGAAAGTGGTTGTCATGGTCATACTGACTATTGAGGCAGTTCTTTTCTATACGGTAGCTTATTACTATCCTGAATTTGTTTATGGTCACAGCAGATGGATGCACTATTTTGATTCGGGTGTATCTCTCATAATTGTGGGCATTGTGTGCTGCATGATGGTGTGGTTCGAGGAATGGCTCTTTCAGGAGGAAAACAAGAGAGCCAAAGAAGAAACGGAGAAAATTGAGGAACTTATAAGGTCTCAGAACCGTTTCTTTTCCAGCATGAGCCATGAGATCAGGACTCCTATCAATTCCATTCTTGGTCTTAATGAAATTATATTGAGGCAGGAGGATGCATCTGAGGAGATTATTAAGGATGCAAACAATATCCAGGGTGCAGGAAGAATGCTTCTGTCTCTGGTAAACGATATCCTTGATCTGTCCAAGATTGAAGCGGGAAAAATGGATATTATTCCGGTTAACTACAATCTCGGAACCATGATCTCAGAGATTGTAAATATGATGTGGCTAAGAGCAGAGCAGAAGGGCCTTGAGTTCAGGCTTGAAATAGACCCATCAATTCCGGCAGAGCTCTTCGGAGATGAAGTCAGGATTAAGCAGATTCTTGTAAACCTTCTCAATAATGCCATCAAGTACACAGGTGATGGTTCCATAACTCTTCATATTGAAAAGGAAGAATTTAAGGGAGAAGATATTCTTCTTTTGTTCTCTGTAATTGATACCGGATCCGGCATAAAACAGGATGCACTTCCTTATCTTTTTGATGCTTTCAGAAGAGTTGATGAGAAAAAGAATTCCAAGATTGAGGGAACTGGCCTTGGTCTTGCAATCGTAAAACAGCTGGTTGATCTGATGGATGGTAAGATCACTGTCAACAGTATTTATACGCAAGGGTCAACCTTTATGGTGACGTTGTGGCAGAAGGTCACAAGACCTGATGCGATCGGCGATGTAAGTGTAGAGAACTACGGCAAAACAACAAAGCGTGGAAAGTATGTTCCGGGCTTTATTGCTCCGGATGCCAAGATTCTTATTGTTGATGACAATGAGATGAATCTGGAAGTGGAAAGTAAGCTTCTTGAAGGCACAGAGATGACCATAGACACCGCAAAGAGCGCTGAGGAAGCTCTTGCGATGACTCTTAGAGAGCGCTATGACATAATTCTCATGGATCATCTGATGCCTGGAACCAACGGAATTGAATGTCTTCAGTATATAAGAAAGCAGTCAGGCGGCCTTAATAATCATGTTCCTGTAATAGCACTTACTGCCAATGCGGGAAGCGAAAACAGAGAACTCTATAATAGAAGCGGCTTCGATGGATACCTGGTTAAGCCGGTTTCCGGACAGCAGCTTGAAGAGGCTATGCTTGAACATCTTCCGGAGCTTAAGGTTACCAGAACAGATGCAGCTGACCTTACCAAGTCACAAATGATTGCTGCAAGGGGCTATAGCAAAAAGATTCCTGTTCTTGTTACAACAAGCAGTATGTGTGATCTTCCCAAGAGCGTTCTAAGAGACTGTCAGATAGATATTATTCCATTCTGCATAAGCAGTCAGGGAAAGAAATACTATGACCGCTTTGAAGCAAGTACAGATGAGGTAATGCGATATTCCAAGGAAGGAATAGAGTTCGATTCCAGCCCGCCTACAGTAGAGGAATTCGAGAAATTCTTTGGTGAGGAGATCAAAAAAGCTCATCAGATTATTTACATCACTGTATCTCCTGATATCAGTGTAGAGTATGAAAATGCAAAAGAGGCGGCTCAGGCCTACGGCAATGTGAAGATATTCAATTCGGGCTGTAACTCAGGTGCCATGGGACTTTTGGTTCTTTTGGCCTACAGATTATCATCTCAGGGCAAGAGCGCCGAGAAGATCATACGAGAACTTCAGACCTACAGGAAAAAAGTCAGCTGTAGCTTTGTTACCGGTAATGTGGACTTTATCATGAAACGTGGCATTATCGGGAAAGGCATCTATAGCTTTATGAATCTGTTTGGCATAAGGCCAGTACTTTGCGTTAAAAACGGAAGCCTTAATGTCAAGAAGATGCATATAGGTGAACTTGGAAACTGCTACAGGAAATATGTGGCAGACATTCTTTCAAGACGCGTAAATCCTGATCTGGATGTTATTATCGTTGTGTATGTCGAACTATCAGGCGAAGACATGAATGTTATAGAAAAGGCTATCAGGTCCAGATATAAGTTTGAACATATATTCTTCATAAAATCGTCAGCATGTATGGCGCTTAACTGCGGACTTGGTGCTATTGGTTTGGCTTATATGTCCAAGGACCATCAGCCATACAATATCAGTCAGCTTCTGACTTCGCTTATGCCTGATGAGATAGAAGCTGATAATGTGGGCCAGGAAAGTTACGATGCTCAGTTTGCAGAGGATACTGCTGATTTGGAAATGGCGCAGTCTTCAGAGGATGAAGCTATGGCTTCCGAGCAGGAAGAAATTCCTGGAATAGATATGGATGTGGCCATCAAGAACAGTGGCTCGGAAGAAACCTTCAGGAGCGTCCTCAAGATCTTTTACGAGTCTATTGATGAAAAAGCTACTGAGATAAAGCGGTTTTATGATGAGGAAGATTGGGAGAACTATACCATCAAGGTTCATGCCCTTAAGAGCTCTGCCAGAATAGTAGGAGCTGTTGAGCTGGGGAATGAATCTGAGAGCCTTGAGTTTGCAGGAAAAGGAAACAACATTGATTTCATAAGGGAAAAGAATGAGCATTTGTTGGAACATCTCCTTAGCTTTAAGGATATTCTTAAAAATGTGTTTAGCTGCGAAAGTGACTCGTTGGACGAAGATTCCGGAGATGACAATATAGACAGATACATTATTGAAAGTGCTTATGAGGCTTTAAAAGCTGCGGCGATGGAGCAGGATGGTACGTCTCTTTCAAACACTTTAAAGGAACTGTCGGATTATGCTTTTCCTGATGAGGATGCCAAAAAGCTTGAAAGGATAAGAGAGTGTTTATCTGAGAATGCATTTGACGAAATAGTTAATCTTATTGATGGCAATTAAGGAATTAGAGGTTGTTATGCGCAGAAAAAGTCCGATTATCAGCAAAATATACAACTTCATACTGGTATTTCTTTTTCTTCTGGTATTTGTGGGAATCCCGCTTAAGACAGATGGTATTTTCTTTTCTCATAAGGCGGATATGCTGAATTTTTCAAAGACCTGGAAGGTAAATGGGGACACGATTGTCCTTATTGATGAACTTTGGACCGGAAATTATGGTGGAACCATTACTGCCAGCAAAGTATTGCCGAACAATTTAACTGACAGCGATGAACTCTGCTTTGAATCCAGAGATACTAATGTAACAGTATATTTGGATGCCAAGGAAATCTACTCTTTCAGGTCAGCGGAAAATATGACAGGACTTGGATATGGCGTAGTTTTCCACCAGATAGGTCTTTGCGCTGATTATGCCGGACAAACGGTGACCATAAAATATGAAGGGGTAAAAGAAAATCAATTAAGGGGCAGTATTTTTGGAGTTTATATTTGTCCTTCTTCATATTACATGCGCTACCACATGTCCAGGGTTCTTTTGCCATGTCTTTTCTGCATAGTTACCTTCTTCTTTGGCGTTGTGCTGGTGCTTATAAGCATAGTGGCGTTTGATGAGGAAGAGCTTCCGTTTAATATCTTTGCACTTGGAATAAGTGCGATGGTGCTGGGACTATGGCTTTTTATAGATACAAATATACTAAAGCTTATGACCGGGAATATTCTTGTCTGGCATGACATGAGCAGGATATTGCCCTTTATGTCAGCATATCCGCTCATTCTTTTCTACAATTCACTTACTATGACGAAAAGAAAGATTTACCATCACTTGAGCTTTTGGATATCCATAATATTTGGCTGCGGTATTATCTTTTTGAGATACTTCTTTGATGTGGACATGATGTTTTCTTATGCGAGGGGATTGATATCTTATATAATTGTGCTCTCGTGTCTGATACTCATTATCACCTACGATAATATTGCATACTGCAAACGCATGAACATTAAGTATGACGTTATGTTCCTGCATATTGGAATGGGGATTTTGCTTGGGTGCTGTTTCCTTGATCTTATCATCTATTTCTTTAACCTTAAATTGTCTGATACCCAGGGAACATATGCCAGAATCGGTCTTACTATATTTGTAATGATCATGCTCTTGGAATTCTTGAAATGGTGGATGCGTGACCGTGCAGATATTGAAAGAGATCGCTTTATCACCAGAGCGCTTCAATATGCGGTATCTTCCAATTCTCCGGAGGTCAGTATTAAATCTATGCTGAGCTTTCTTGGAACTGAGCTTGAAGCCGAGAGAATTTTTATTTTTGAAGATCAGAAAAACGGTAAATTCCGCGGAACCTATGAATGGTACGGAGAAAATGCTGAATCGGCAGATCTGGATATTATGTATCTTCCATATAATGGAATAGTCGATAAGCTTTACGAGGAATTTGGAAAATGCGATAGAAAGCTTATTATCAATTATCCTGAGACCTATAAGAACTCGATACCTGCATTTTACAATCTTTTGAAATCCAATAATGTTGACAGTCTGATTCTGGGGCCCTTAGAGCTTAACGGAAAGCTCTTTGGAATATGCGGAGTTATAGGTATTTCCAGAGAAGCACAGAATACTATTGCTGAGATCCTGGATCTGATCTCGTATTTCCTGACGCAGCTGATCGTTCAAAGAGAGGAACAAAGAAGGCTCTTTTACTATAATTTTAATGATGTTCTTACGGGAGCCAGAAACCAGATGGCCTACAGGAAATTTATAGAGGGCGAGCTGGATACAGCCAGTGCCTTTGGGTATGTCAGATGTGCACTGATCGGGCTTGAAGAAATTAATGCGATTCATGGCTACGATGCCGGAGATAAGATTGTTACAAGTGCGGCCAAGAGTCTTATGGAAGTTTTTGGTGAGTCGAATGTTTACCGTATCAATGGTCTTGAGTTTGCGATATTTGGATTTGAGACTGATGAGCTTTTCTTTAATAATGATGTGGAGAGAGCGTCCGAAGCATTGAAAGAAAGTGATATCAGTGCGTGCTTTGCGGCTGTCTATTGTCTGTATGGAACGCATGATATTAATACGGTGATAAAAAAGGCTGAGGAAAAATTGCAGGCTTCGAAAACTTGAAATATAAGAAATTTTGTGGTAACTTTTGATAGTTATATGAGTAGGACAGATGATCGCTGCCATGCATACGAAAGGGCATGGGAGAGGAAAGTCCGGGCTTCGCAGGGCAGGATGCCAGATAA
>NZ_CAMVPU010000053.1 GCF_947169445.1 uncultured Butyrivibrio sp.
ATACATTTGCTGGAGATCATGGTCTTGAGAAATAATACCACTTACAAATCCGATGAACTCATCGGCATTAGAAATCATAAAATCAGAAACAACAATCAAACGAATCTTGTTATTAAGCTCATACATGTGCTTAGTGTTCTTATCAAGAAAGGCAATACTTCCAAGAACATTCTTAACTTCAGTGTTCACCTTATCTAATAAGCATTTAGTCTTTCCTTTACCCTTTTTCCCAACAATTAACTGAACCATTGGCATACCCTCCTGCAAGCAAAGAATTTAAAATTGATGTATTAATTATAAGTTATCAACAAATAAAAGACAACCTTAATTAACTATTTCCTGTAATAAATCTGTCATATCCGTATAAAGAGAATCACTATCTGTATCCCGCATGATTACTGCAACATAAGGGCTTCCTTGTGTATCTTTTGCAAGAAGGATAAGACAATGTCCTGCGGCTGAAGTAGTACCTGTTTTTCCTCCAATCACAGTAACTCCGGAAGGCTGAGATTTATTGCCGTTTAGGAATCCGTTGGTACTCTTTATTTCTATTTCCTTGGAATTGCCACTGGAATCAAGATATGTCGTAGAATACGAGGTCATATTTATGATCTCACTAAAAACATCATATTCCATAGCAGCATTGAATATAAGGTACATATCATATGCAGTAACATAATGTTCATCACTAGTAAGACCATGAGGATTCTCAAAATGAGAATTGGTAGCTCCTATAGCCTTTGCTTCCTCATTCATAAGATTTACGAAATCATCAATTGAATCACAAATATTAGAAGCAATCAGATTAGCTACGTCATTGGCAGAATAAATAAGGAGAATATGTAAAGCCTGATCCAGCGTCATACGATCTCCCTGCTTAAGATTAATCTTCTGAGCGCCACTTTCATTAACATAAACATCAGATCCTGCCACCAGAACCTGCTCCAAACTTCCATATTTAAGCGCAACATAAGCAGTCATGACCTTGGTAAGACTTGCAGGCATAACTCTCGCATTGACATTTTGTGCAAACAAAGTCTCCTTACGTCCAAGATCAAAAAGACCTGCACTGACTTTTTCAGATAAATCCAGATTGGAAATATTGATATCAGAATTAACAACACAAAGAGCTGATGCAAAAGTCGGATAATAGCTATCATACCTCACATCAGAAGAAAAAGAACTAACGGAATAATGCGCCATATAAGGCAGGCCAGCACATCCCGTTAGACAAAAAACTAAAACACTTAAGATTGTCAAAAAAGAAATAATCTTATTTGTACATTTCACGCCACTCAAGATCTCCTCTATCAAGTGATTTAATCAAAAGTTCAGCGGATGCCAGGTTTGTAGCAACCGGAATATTATGCATATCGCATAAAGTCATAACATTATTAACATCCGGCTCATGAGACTTAACTGTAAGCGGGTCTCTTAAGAAGATAACAAGGTCAATCTCGTTATGTTCAATTGCTGCTCCAAGCTGCTGAGCACCGCCTAAGTGTCCTGCCAAATACTTATGTACACTAAGATTAGTAACCTCTTCAATTAGTCTTCCGGTAGTTCCGGTAGCATAAAGATCATTTTTACTAAGTATTCCCCTATAGGCAATACAAAAATTCTGCATAAGTTTCTTTTTAGCATCATGTGCTATAAGTGCAATATTCATGGGTTATACCCTCCCCAAATTATATTTATTACTTTGTAGTCTGACGTTTAATACAAACCCTATCCCCATATAAGAACTAAGAAGTGATGTAAGACCGTAACTAACAAAAGGAAGCGGAATACCAGTATTGGGAATTACCCCCGTAGCTACACCAATATTGATAAATCCCTGAAAGCCAATCCACGCTCCTACACCGGCTGCAATTATCTCTCCTGCCTTATTTCTAGCTTTCATAGATATCATAAAGCATTCAATTGCAATAAACAGAACAAGCATTATTACAATACATGCACCAACAAAGCCAAATTCCTCACCTATAACTGTAAAAATAAAGTCCGTAGGCGACTCGGAAATAAAACCACCATTTAATACAGAACTGATCTCGTTGGTATTATATCCCTTACCGTATAGCTGTCCTGAACCAATAGCCATCATAGAATTAAGCGTCTGATAAGCATCTGAATTAGCATAATCCTCAGGATGAAGCCAGGCTAAAATACGCCTTTGTTGGTAATCATGCAACAGACTTTTTTCGCCCTGAACAGCATTATAAATAACAAAAAGTACACTCGGAATGGATATTGAAAGTACGGCCACAACTATCTTCCAACTAATACCCGCAACAAAAAGAATAACAGAAAAAATAGTCATAACCATTATACATGTTGATAAGTCCGGTTGCATTGCTATAAGTGCCAAAGGCAATGACAAAAGAATCAGACAAATCAAAATAAAGCCGAAAGATTTTATTCTTTCTTTATATTTCATGATAAACTGTGCAAAAAATAAAATCAATAATATTTTCGCGGCTTCAGAGGGCTGGAATGTAATTCCGAACAAATTTATCCATCTTTGTGCTCCGTTTGTACTACTACCCAAAGGAGATAGAACCAAAGCCAGCAAAACTGCATTAACAAGGTAAATCAGTATATAAAGTTTTATGATAAAAACATAATCAAGCAGTGATATAAAGACCATTAAAACAATGCCCATGGCAAGTCCTGCCAGCTGCTTATTCTTAGATGAAGGATCAGCAGAATTAATGGCCATTATACCTATAATGGTAAGTGCGATAACCATGATCACTAGACCAAAATCGTAATCAATTATCCTGTATTTCTTTATCATAAGATATCCTCTAAAACTTTAATCCGCGTTAGTTGCACCATCCTGAAGAGTCTGAGCTGTACCGGATATGATATCGTCTTCGTCCCTAAGTTCAAAGTAATATGCCAAAGCTTCTTTTGTGATCTGCGCAGCATAACTTGATGTATAACCATTAGCTATTCTGGTAGCAATAGCTATTTCAGGCTTCTCATAGGGCGCATAGCAGACAAAAAGTGAATGGTTAGGCTTATTCTTGGACTCCTGCGCCGTACCGGTCTTACCGGCTACAGCAACATCCAGATTATTATAATATGCCTTATCCATAACCACCTGCCTCATACCAAGATGAATAGCATCCCAATAGCTCTGAGGCATTTCAACAGTGTTTCTGATTTCAGCAGAATACTCTTCAAGAAGATTTCCATTGGAATCAGTTGTCTTGTCTAAAAGTGTCAGATTATAGCAGGTACCGCTGTTTGCAACAGTTGTAACGTATCTTGCTAGTCCGACTGTTGTATATGAGTTAGTACCCTGTCCAATAGCAGAACGAACCGGGTCAACATCTGAAGTCTGAGGTTCAGATTCAGTAATTTCGATTCCTGATTTTTCAGAAAGACCATAAAGGTCAGCATATTTGGCAAGCAGTGCAAGACCTTCTTCAGGTGAATAGGAATCTCCCATATTAGCCAGCCTGTAACCTACTTCGTAAAAGAAACAGTTACAGGAATTACGGATTCCGCCGGTAACATTCAGTCCACCGTGGCCCCTTGGATATATCCAGCATTTTGGCGGATTATTGGTCTTATCAAAGATACCGCCGCAATAAATCGTTGAACTTGTGTTGATTACACCTTCCATAAGACCTGCAGTTGAAGATACCATCTTAAAGGTAGATCCGGGAGCGGTCTTCTGCTGTGTTGCATAATTATATAAAGGATTTGAATTATCCTTACGAAGCTTGGCGTAATACTGTGCATCTACTCCATTAGCCATCATATTATTGTCATATCCCGGATATGATACAAGAGCCAGCACATCTCCGGAATTAACATCAGTAATGACCATAGATCCTGTACATGGATCCAACGCCAGCTGAGCAGGCGTAATATCAAGGTTGGATATTCTATTAATCATGAAAGTATAAGAAGACTCCCCGCCTCTTTCCCAAAGGGCAAGTTCCTCTTCATCCATGGAAATAACATTCTGTTCAATCAAAATGTTGCAAACCTGAGTTCCTGATATGTAACCATCCAGCAAAAGATATTTGTATAATCTTGTTCTGAAATCAGCATCACTTTCAAGAGATTTGATCACACTTGATACTATCTGAGAAAAGATTTCTTCTGAATCCGCATACTGATTATCAATGCTAAGCTTGGATACATCAATCCAGTTCATGGCAATTGCATATTTAAGATACTCTGCCAAAGATATTGTCTCATCAGTAGTCCAGGCAATATAAGTAGCATCCTCACGGTTCACCTTGGAAGAATCCAAAATGCCGCTGCTATAAAGATTAGCCGCAATATGGCTCATATACCACTGGTATTCCTTGGAAAGAGCATCATATCTTGTCTTTTTTTCTGTAAGTTCTGCTCTAAGTTCAGCTATAACTGAAGCATTCTTGGCAACAAAGGCATCGTAAACTGCCTTCTCAGCTTCCTTTGCATCATCCCTGGCCAAATGTTCAACATCTATAACGTTATTGTCAAACATGGCAAAATAAACGTCATATATAGGAATAACAATATTGCTGGAGCTAGAAGTCTCAGTAAATGTATAGGTTTTGATATTTTGAATCTTGGATACAAGAATTCCTGCAAGAGACTGTTCAATGATGTTGTAACAGGCTTCCGTCAAATCCTTGTCGATCGTAAGATATACATCATTACCTGCAACGGAATTCACGTAATTACTTGTTTCAATTACCTGTCCAGTATTATCAACATAAACCGTTTCAGAACCCTTTGTTCCCTGAAGTACGCTTTCCATAGCCTGTTCAATGCCTGATTTACCCACAGTATCATTTATACCGTAGCTGCTATTTTTCTGCTGGAGTTCATAGAGCTCATCTTCAGAAATCTTACCGGTGTAGCCAAGTAAATGTGAGAAATAATAGGAATCTACATATTTCCTTGCAGTGCTCTCCTGAATGGAAACGCCTTCAAGAGTATCAGCATTTTCCATTACATCCGCTACAGTCTGGTCACTTACATCAGAAGCTACAGTTGTATCAATATACTTCTGATAACTGTTCGCGTTCATGTTATATCTGATATTAAGAACCTTTAAAGCTCTGTCGTTAGAATAGCCTTTTCTGATGGTAAAAGTAGATGTGTCATTCGGATCCTCGTAATCACCAATACCAAAGGTCTTGCACATATCATCTACTACTTCAGTAGCTGTTTTGGTCTTTTCCTCATATTTCAGATCATTTATAGAGGACTTGCCATAAACATCCGCCAAAAATCTAAGAAGTGCATTACCCTCAATATTGAATTCAAAATTATTATTCTCATCAAGAACAATCTTGAAATCCTGATCTACACTATCACCATTTTCTTCTATAATATCGATAAGTCTGTTAAGAATGGAATTTACATTTCTGTTCTTACTTCTACCGGACTTATAAACATCTTCGATAGTAACTGAATTGGCAAGCTCATTATAGGCAAGAAGCTTACCATTTCTGTCATAGATATTTCCTCTGGTTGCAGCAATGCTCTTTTCCTTCTTGATTCGAAGTTTAAATGTATCCAGATAATATTCGCCATTAATAATCTGCAGCGTAAATAACCTGTATATCATGACAGCAGCAAGACATACCAATACACCGCAAGCGATAACTGCTCTTGAAGTTATGAACTTGATAATAGCTTCTTTTACATCATTAAACAAATTTCTTAGCACTCCTTTGTTCACGTTCATCAATTCTATTATTTATTCCTAAGATGATAGGATAATAAAAAATAGAAACAATGGCCGTATAAACCACTTCCGGTAAAATAATATTCATCATGTAATAGCCAATATCAAATTTGGTCCTGAAAAGAAACATTAGTACATAACAAATAAAACCATATAAAAAATCAGCTATGGCAATAAATGAAATGGGGATAGCTATATTTTGCGAAAAGAATACTTCATGAAATTTCCCAACAATGAAGCCAAGATACATATATATAAGAGCAAAAAATCCTATATATGTTCCAAAGAAAATATCAATCAATAGACCACTAAAAAATCCCATCACAAGGCCTGATTTATCGCCTTTTATAAAGCCTGTAGCTGCAACAAGTATCATGAGAAGATTCGGTGCTATACCACCAAAATCCAACACTCTAAATACTGTTGTCTGCAGAATGAACGAAATAATTAGAAGTATAAAATTTGCAAAAAATCTCCTAATATTCATTAAAAATCCTTATTCCTGTATGTTTTTCTTTAAATCCAAAAGCACAAGAACAATATTCATATGCTCAAAATCCACAGCCGGTGTAATGGTTCCTGACTTGGTCAGATTATTGGAATCATCATCAAGTGTAGAAATGTAGCCAATAAGTATTCCCGGAAGATACTTATCACTTATGTTGGAAGTAACAATCTTATCTCCAATCCTTACTCTGTCAACATCATCTACCAGCTTGGAAAACCTGATGAACCCCTGTCTGTATAATTCAAGGTCTCCGCTCACAATAAGATTATCAGATGATGCAAGAACCATTCCACTAACAGACGCATTATCAGCTATGATTGACTGTACCTTAGCCCAGTCAGGACCCACATCAATTATCCTGCCAACCAAAGCTCCGTCGGCTATTACATTCATATCGATCATAAGTCCATCATCAGAGCCTTTATCGATAACAAAAGAGTTGTACCAGTTACCTGCATCCTTAGCTATAATCCTTGCTCCAACCTTCTCATATTTCTCATACTGTTCATCTAACTGATATAGGTTTCTAAGCTCTGTGAGCTCATATTTTTCCTGTTCAAGTGTTGTGTTAGCAATAGTCAGCTCATCAATCTGCTCTTTAAGTTTTTCATTTTCATCAAGAAGCTGAGTGATTGATGATAATTTATCCGTAGTCTCATTCAAATAAGTACCAACGGTTGTAATCCCCTTTTGAAAAGGCACAACAAATATACCTGCAAACGCATTAAGCGGGCCGGTAAACAGATTGGTATTAAACGTTATTATTATCATTCCCGTGCAAAGCACTGTTAAAATAAAGAGGAGATATTTACTTGGTAATGTAAATTCTTCTCCTCTTCTCTTGATAATGGGACTCATTATTTATCCTCTTCAATTCCATATGCAAGAGCTTTATACTGATCTTCCTTGATAATCTTAGCAAGACCAAGAGCGCCTGAGCCAATTGGATTTTCAGCGATATTTACATTCAGTCCTACACCGTTACTAAGTCTCTGTGCAAGATGGCAGATCTGAGAAGCGCCACCTGTAAGATAAAGTCCATGCTTGAAAATATCAGCTGCAAGCTCTGGAGGAGTCTTCTCAAGAGTTGCCTTTATATTATCAAGGATCACATCAAAGTTCTCAATAAGTGCCTGATTTAAAAGATCTGTAGGAATCTTACGCTCAACAGGAAGACCTGTTACGATGTCTCTTCCATAAACAACAGCATCCTTGCCTTCCTTCTCAAGCTCTTTAAGTGAGATCTTAACTGCTTCAGAAGTCTTCTCACCAATAAGAAGTCCAAATTCCTTACGGATCACGTTTCTGATAGATTCGTCAAACTTCTTACCGCCTACCTTAATGAGCTTACTTACAACGATTCCACGAAGTGAAAGAATTGATATCTCGGTTGTATCATATCCCACGTCTACTACAAGAACACCCTGAGAATTCATTACATCAACATTCATTCCAAGACCATCTACCAAAGGCTTCTTTACCATCATGATCTTCTTAGCCTTGATTCCGGCATCATTGATAAGATCATGGAAAGCTCTTCTCTCAACCTCTGTTACATCCTTAGGTACTGCAATATATACTTCACAAGGCTTAACAGAGCCCTTCATCTGATCAGTCAAAAACAGCTTAACAAGTGTCTCCATATGCTCGATGTCAGCAATAACACCACTATTTAAAGGATAAGAAATTCTTATCTTGTCAGGTGCCTTCTCATACATCTCATATGCAGAATTACCATAGGCAAATACATTTACCTTATTCTCTATGGCAATCATATTCTTCTCAACGGTGAGTGAATCCTCATCTTTGTTGTAAATCTTAATATTACTGGTTCCAAGATCGATTCCAAAAATGTTTCCCAAAGCTTCCTCCTTATCGCCATAACAGCCCTTTTTCTCTAAGACTGCAGTACGTTTTATCTCCTATAATTATATGATCCCTAAGTCTGATATCCAGCATAACACCGGACTCACATATCTTATTGGTAATAGCTACATCAGACCTGCTCGGAGTCGGATCTCCTGCAGGATGATTATGTAAAAGAATCACATTAGATGCCCCGCATTTAAGCGCATGCATAAACACATCTCTAGGCGAAACGTTAGCAGAATTAACAGTTCCAATGGATAAAAGACATTCCTCAATCAGCCTTAGCTTATTGTTAAGACACAGTAAAATAGCTCTTTCCTGGTCCTCATGCCTAAGCCTCTCCATATAATACTGCGCAACAACTGCAGGGTCATTGCATTCAATCTCTTCAATACTCTTCTGAAAAGACATTCTCTTTGCAAGCTCAGCTATACACTTAAGCTTAACAGCTTTCACCTGCCCGATGCCGTGAATCTTCTTAAGTTCATCAAGTGATAGTGAAAAAAGACAATTAAGCCCTTTATCCTTCCCTCTTCCCATCTCAATAACCTGTCTTGCTATATCAATAGGTGAACTCTCACTACTCCCGGTTCTGATAATGATTGCCAATAGCTCAGCATCAGTAAGACTTTCTGCTCCATTAGCCAAAAATCTCTCATAGGGCAGTGACTCTTTATATGCTGTATTCTCAGCAAGCAGTGTATTAAATGATCTCATATATCTCCTTCTGATTATATTTCTCCGGACAATCAGAAAAAGACCACTATATATAATATCATAAAAAACAAATTAGTTGAAACTATTTTATATTATAAAGCATCCTTTAAAACCATACCGGCATCAACAAGAGCCTGAAGTGTCTTAAGAATTCCAAGCTTTGCATGTGGCCATGTAAGTCCGCCCTGGAAAAATACTGAATAAGGCTCTTTAATAGGGCCATCAGCTGAAAGCTCAATAGAGGAGCCTGATACAAAGGCTCCGGCTGCCATAATAACCTGTGCATCATATCCCGGCATATCCCAAGGCTGCGGCGTAACAAAAGAATCAACAGGCGCAGCAGCCTGTACTCCCTGACAAAAAGCAATTACACCTTCAGGCTTACCAAAGGTAACTGCCTGGATAATATCATATCTTTCCTCAGAGCCATTCGGGCAAACATCAAACCCTAGCTTCTCATATATGTTAGCTGCAAAAATAGCTCCCTTAAGGGCAGATGCTGTAACTGTAGGTGCAAGGAAAAATCCCTGATAAAACTGAGGCAAGATTCCAAGAGAAGCTCCAACCTCTTTACCAAGTCCCGGAGATGTTAATCTGTATGCCGCATTTTCTATACACTCTTTTTTACCTGCTATATAACCACCAATTGGTGCAAGGCCGCCGCCAGGATTCTTGATAAGAGAGCCAACAACCATATCAGCACCCACATCAGTAGGTTCCTTGGTATCAACAAATTCACCGTAGCAGTTGTCTACCATGCAGATAACATCTTTTTTGATACCCTTAATAAATGAAATCAGTTCACCAATTCTATCAACAGAAAGTGTAGGCCTTGTCTGGTAGCCCTTGGATCTCTGGATTGTTACAAGCTTTATATTGTCATGCTCCAAAAGAGTCTTTTTGATATTATCAAAATCAAAGGAGCCATCAGGCAAAAGGTCTACCTGACTATAGGAAATGCCATATTCTGCAAGAGACCCCTTTGATGGTCTGATACCTATAACCTCTTCCAAGGTATCATATGGCTTACCTACAGGAGAAAACAGCATATCACCGGGTCTTAGATTACTCATAAGAGCCAGAGCAAGTGCATGTGTTCCACAGGTAATCTGTGGTCTAACCAGTGCATCCTCAGCATGAAAAACTGATGCATATACGGCTTCAAGCTTTTCTCTTCCGATATCGTTATAACCATAGCCGGTTGTTCCCAAAAGGCAGGCTTCACTTACTTTATTATCCTGCATTGCCTTAATAACCTTAAGCTGGTTATATTCGGCATTTTCATCGATCTTTTTGAATCTTTCTTCAAGATCACATAATATTTTTTCTCCGAAATTAACAACCTCTTCGGAGATACCAAGCTGCTTATAAATCTCTTTGTTCATAAATCCTAATCATCTCTTTCAAAATTAATTCATCATCGTGACCGAATTCATTTTTATCAATCCAGATCACATCTTTTTCTCTTCTAAACCAGGTAAGCTGTCGCTTCGCAAAATGCCTGGTATTTAGCTTTATCAGGTAAATAGCTCTTTCAAGGTCATATTCTCCCTTAAGATACCCGATTATCTCTCTGTAGCCAAGACTCTGCATTGAGGTAGCATTCTCCGGAATATGGTACTTTTCAAGTCCCTTTACCTCATCTACAAGACCATCTTCGATCATCTTATCGACTCTTTTGTCTATGCGTGAGTATAACGTTTTTCGCTCATCTGTCAAGACAAAGTATCTAAAATCATAAGGCGAAGTCCTATTATGCTGTTCTTCATTGTGCTCAGAAATAGGCTTTCCTGTCTTGTGAAAATATTCAAGCGCTCTAATGACGCGTTTTACATTATTCTCATGGATTATCTCACAGGAAGCAGGATCAACGCTTCTTAATTCCTCAAAAAGCTCGTGTCCTTCTCCTTTATCCGCTCTTTCTTCTAATTCTTTACGATAAGAGTCATTTTCGTCTGTTTCCGTAAAATCTATATCATAAAGAACAGCCTGTATATAAAAACCTGTTCCGCCCACAATGATCGGAACCTTACCACGAGAAGCTATATCTTTAATAGCATCCTTAACAAGCTTCTGAAAAAGAAATACATTAAAGTCTTCAGTAGGCTCAAGAAAATCAATAAGATGGTGAGAAACGCCACCCATTTCTTCCTTACGAATTTTGTCAGTTCCGATATTCATATACTTATAAACCTGCATAGAATCAGCGGAGATTATCTCTCCGCCAATACGTTTTGCAAGTTCTATTGATAATTTTGATTTGCCAACCGCTGTTGGTCCGGTCAGAACAATAAGTTTTTGCATATTATTCCACTACTCTCTTAAACTTCTTATCAATCTCGTACTTACTCATAGAAATAATTGTAGGTCTTCCATGAGGACAATTATATGGATTCTCCAAAGTCAGAAGTTCATCCAAAAGAGCTTCCATTTCCTGCATGGACATCCTGGTATTTCCCTTTACCGAAGCCTTGCAGGCCATACTGGCTATTTTGTAATTGATCACATCCGGCGTCCTGTCTAGATTAGTTTCATGAGATAGTTCATCCAAAATCTGCAGGAACATCTCTTTTTCATTATCACAGCCAAACAGATCAATCGGTATTGCTCTCATGGCATATTCATGACCACCGAAATTCTCAATATTAAATCCAAGCTTTTCAAAATACTGCCTGTAGGATAAAAAGAGCTCCTCCTCAGCAGCTGTTAATGTAACAATTACAGGAGGATTAACCATCTGAGAAAGCATTTCTCCTGACTTAAATCTCTTTATCATACGCTCATAGTTGATCTTTTCGTGAGCAGCATGCTGATCCACAAGAAACATCTTATCCTTAAAGCCTATGATCCAGTAGGTTCCGAAAATCTGTCCGAGAATATCGTATTCTTTTACATTCTCTTTAGATAAAACCTTTTCATCAAAAAGATTAAGCTGAACAGGCTTTTTCTCTACAACAACAGCTTCCTGATGCTTGATTATAGGAGAAGAATATTCTTTCCTTTCAGCCTTTTTACCATCAAGATCTCCAAAGATTCTTGTCCAAACCGCAGATTTATTCGAATCCTCAATCTTAATCGGCTCCGCCTTAACACCTGTAGCATATACAGCTTCAGGCTCCGCCAGCTTATTCTCTTCAAAGCGCTGCTTTTCAAATGGCTCAGGAGCAAGTTCTTTCTTTAAATCAACAGGCCTCTCAGCATTTTCGTTGTCAGCAGTTTCTTTAGGCTCCTCAACACGAATAACTTCGTAATCTATTTTCTTTACTTCTTCTGATTGCCTTTTTACCTTACTCTCAGCGATGAGCTTTTCATCTTCCTTGCTGTCAAGCAATGCATCCGGAATCATTTCCTGAGTTTTGAGGACATTCTCAACACTTGTACGGATGAACTCATAAAGTAGCGTCTGATTATTAAAGCGAACCTCCAGTTTTGCAGGATGCACATTTACATCCACCATAGAAGGATCCATTCTGATGTGCAAAACAGCAAATGGGAATTTATGCATCATCAGATATTGCTTGTACCCTTCTTCAAGAGCTTTTGAAATAATCTTATCCTTAACGTATCTGCCGTTAACAAAGAATATCTCAAAATTTCTGTTAGATCTGTTTAAAGTCGGCTCGCCAAGGTAGCCTTCAATAGTCACACCATTTTCCGAAACATTTATTGGCCTTACGCTAACAGAAACGTCTCTTCCGTAAATCCTGTAAATGAGTTCTTTAAGATCTCCATTTCCGGAAGTTGAAAACTTATCGTCCTTATTATTGATGAACCTGAAAGAAATAGTAGGATTATCAAGAGCCAGATGCTCCATAACGTCCCCGATATAGCTTCCTTCAGTCTGAGGTGTCTTAAGGAACTTCTTTCTCGCAGGAGTGTTATAAAAAAGATTCCTGATAATAAGAGAAGTTCCATCCGGAGCACCGATTTCCTCAAAACCGACCTCTTCACCACCATTAATGGAATACCTGATTCCTGTAAGATCATCTCTGGTCTTGGTGATCATATCCACCTGGGCAACAGAAGCTATGCTCGAAAGAGCTTCCCCTCTAAATCCAAGAGAATGAATGCTGAAAAGATCATCAATACTCTTAAGCTTACTGGTGGCATGGCGCTTAAAAGCTTTTCTTATCTGGCTCTTTTCAACGCCACTTCCATTATCAGTTACTCGTATCAGGTCTATTCCGCCGCCCTTTATCTCAACTGTAATAGCCGTAGCACCGGAATCAATTGAGTTTTCAACAAGTTCTTTTACGACACTGGCCGGTCTTTCTACAACCTCACCGGCAGCAATCTGGTCTATGGTATTCTTATCAAGCTCATTTATAAAGGCCATTTAGTTTTTCCACCTGTTCTTTAAATCACTTTGTAATTTATAGAGTGTATTAAGTGCATCCATAGGAGTCAGAGTTGTAATATCTATTTCCTCAAGCCTCTTTAGGACATCTTCATCTTTTACCGTGTCAAAGAAAGACATCTGATTTGTGTCAACTTCATCATAGTGCTTTACTTTAACCTTCTTATCACCTTTATTATCACGGGCAATGCTCTGAACCTTATCAGTAATATCATTATCCGTAAGCTCGCCGACAATTTCCTTAGCTCTGTCTATTACCATATCAGGAACTCCGGCAAGCTTGGCAACCTGAATACCATAGCTCTTGTCAGCGCCGCCCTTAATGATCTTACGCAAAAAGACAATGTCATCTCCATTTTCCTTAACTGCTATGCAGTAGTTATTGACGTTATCCATCTTGCCTTCAAGCTCTGTAAGTTCATGATAGTGAGTTGCGAAAAGCGTCTTGGCTCCCAAAATCTTTCTGTTACTGATATGCTCGGTAACAGCCCAGGCAATGGCAAGTCCGTCATAGGTACTGGTTCCTCTTCCGATTTCGTCCAGGATCAAAAGAGAATTCGGTGTAGCATTCCTAAGGATATTGGCCACCTCATTCATCTCAACCATAAAAGTGGATTGACCACTTCCAAGGTCATCGGAAGCACCTACTCTTGTAAAGATTCTGTCAACGACACACATATCAGCCTTTGAAGCAGGAACAAAACTACCAATCTGAGCCATCAGCACAATAAGAGCCGTCTGTCTCATATAAGTGGATTTACCGGCCATATTAGGGCCTGTTATTATTGAAATACAGTGCTTTTTATTATCAAGATATGTATCGTTTGATATGAACATATCTGATGTATCAAGCATCAGCTCAACAACCGGGTGACGGCCATCTTTTATGTTTATAAGGCCCTTGTCATTAAGGGATGGCTTTACATAATGATTTTTCTCTGCAACATATGCAAGAGATGCATATACATCAAGCGTTGCTATAGCTTTAGCTGTTTCCTGTATTCTGTCTATTTCAAGAGCTATTGAATCTCTTATCTTGCAGAACATCTCATACTCAAGATTATTAAGCTTATCCTGAGCATTTAAAATAGTATCCTCAAGTTCCTTTAAATCAGGTGTTGTATAACGCTCCGCATTTGTAAGCGTCTGCTTTCTGATGAAATAATCAGGTACCTTGTCTTTAAAAGAATTGGTTACTTCAAAAGAGTATCCAAAGACATTACTGTACTTAATCTTAAGATTCTTGATACCGGTCTTTTCTTTTTCTTCCTCTTCCATCTTGGCCAGCCAGGATTTGCCATTAGTTCCGGCCTCTCTGAAATGGTCAATATCAGCATCAAAGCCGTCCTTAATGATTCCGCTTTCCTTAATAGCAAGTGGTGGTTCCTCAACAATTGCCTGATCGATCAGATCATAAATATCCTTAAGAGAATCCAGCTTATCTTGCAGTGATGAAAGCTCCGGATCATCCTGAACATCCAAAAGAGATGTTTTTATAGCAGGAATCATCTTGATGGAATTCCTAAAGGCAAGTAAATCCCTTGGATTAGCAGTCTTAAAGACAATCTTGGACATTAATCTCTCCAGATCATAAATCGGACCAAGATATTCCCTAAGTTCTTCCCTTGCAACAACGTTTTTGAAAAGACTTTCAATGGCACCCTGTCGTCTTAAAATATCGTTTTTATCAATAAGAGGCTGCTCGATATAACCTCTAAGAGTTCTTGCACCCATGGCTGTCTTGGTCTTATCAAGCACCCACAAAAGTGTTCCTCTTCTTTGCTTATCCCTCATGGTCTCAACCAGTTCAAGATTTCTTCTGGTAGAGCTATCAAGCAGCATATACTTGCTGGCAAGATAAGGATAAACATGAGTAAAGTTTGATATGTCAGATTTCTGCATATCAATCAGATATTGTAAAAGAGCTCCGGCAGCTATTGTACCGTTTGGAAAATCCTCTATACCAAGACCTATAAGTGAAGAAACCTTAAACTGCTTCATTAAAAGCTTCTTGGATGAATCCTCATCAAAGTATCTGGCATCAAGTGGATTAACAAAAACCTGAAGTCTGTTCTTGATATCATCGATATCTGCTCCGCTGACGTTAAAAGCCTCATTGCAGATAATCTCAGAAGGCATATATTTACCAATTTCATCAAGAGTTTCCCTTAATGAAGAAACCTCTGTCAGATAATAATCACCTGTAGTAACATCAGCAACAGAAATACCGATGTTGTCAGAGGTATAAAGAATACTCATAATATAGTTATTCTTACTCTCTTCCAAAGCCTGCATATTCAGGTTGGTTCCGGGAGTAACAATTCTTGTAACTTCTCTTTTTACAATGCCTTTTGCAAGCTTTGGATCCTCAGTCTGCTCACAAATGGCAACTTTATAGCCTCTTGAAACCAGTCTTGTCAGATATGAATCAACTGCATGAAAAGGAACTCCGCACATTGGAGCTCTCTCTTCAAGGCCGCAGGCCTTACCTGTAAGAGTAAGTTCAAGTTCTTTCGATGCAACCTTGGCATCGTCAAAAAACAGTTCGTAAAAATCTCCCAACCTGTAAAATAATATACAGTCCTTATTTTCCTTCTTGGTCTGCAGATAATGCTGCATCATTGGTGATACCTTGTCTATATCGACAGTGGCAAAAGTAGCGGTGCTCTCCACAACAAAAATTCCCCTTGCAATTCTCTAATTGTTACAATTCAGTTGTCAGCCAAAACTTCCACCTGAATAGTAAACTATATTTTAGTAAATCCAAATAACATACCCCAATATTATTTAGATGCGCTCGCCTGTAAAGTAAAAGCCGTGGCATTCAGACAGCTTTACTTCAACTATTTCTCCGATCAGTTCTTCTCCACCCGGGAAATGAACCAAAGTATTGTTACTAAGCCTTCCGGTAACAAGCGAAGTATCCTGATCATTAACACTCTCAACCAATACCTTTTCGCATCTTCCAGTAAGCTTTTCAGACTGAATTCTTGCAGTTTCCTGCACGACCTTAAGCAGTCTGTCAAAGTTTTCTTTCACCTCATTTTCAGGTACCTGATTAGGAAATCCTGCAGCAGGTGTTCCGGTTCTCTTAGAATAAATAAATGTAAACGCGTTATCAAAAGAAGCTTTTTTAACTACATCTATTGTTTCATCAACATCAGCAGGTGTTTCCCCTGGAAATCCTACAATAATATCTGTTGTGATAGCTACCTCGGGTAGCTTTTCCCTTATCTTATCTACAAGTGCAAGGAAAGCCTCCTTGGTATATTTTCTGTTCATGCGCCTAAGTATTTCTGTACTTCCCGACTGAAGAGGAAGATGGATATGCCTTGCGATCTTAGGATTAGCAGCAATCACATCCAAGAGCTCATCCGAGAAATCCTTAGGATGAGGAGTCATAAATCTGACTCTCTCAAGACCTTCAACCTTACAAACCTCCTCAAGAAGCTGAGGGAAAGAAATTCTTGATGGATCACCCTCTTTAAAGTCATTACCATATGAATTAACATTCTGTCCCAGAAGCATTACTTCTTTAACACCATCAGCAGCAAGCTTTTCACATTCTCTGATGATATCCTTAGGAGCTCTTGAACGCTCTCGTCCCCTTACATATGGCACAATACAATAGGTGCAGAAATTATTGCAGCCAAACATAATATTTACACCTGATTTAAATGGATACTTTCTAAATACAGGCAAATCCTCAACTATCTTGTCTGTTTCTTTCCAGATATCAATAATCATGCGGTCAGATTCAAGACAGGTACATAAAAGCTCAGCAAACTTATAAATATTGTGTGTTCCAAATATGAGATCTACAAATCTATAGCTCTTTTGAATCTTCTCAACAGCAGACTGCTCCTGCATCATACAGCCACAAATAGCAATCTTCATATGAGGATTTTTCTTTTTGTGATTACTGCAGGCACCAAGTCTTCCAAATACTCTCTGATCCGCATTATCTCTTACTGTACAGGTATTATAGATTACAAAATCCGCATTTTCAGATTCAGTCTCTTCATAGCCTACAAGCTTCAAAATAGCAAGAAGTTTCTCAGAATCTCTGGCATTCATCTGACAGCCAAAGGTTACAACGCAGGCACTAGGCTTTCTTCCGAGCTCTTTAGAAAGTTCTTCCACATAGCCCTTTGCCTTTTCGATAAACTCCAGCTGCTTAAGGCTCTCCTTATCAGTTACATCTTCTTTATTACTGTTTAAAATATTTATATCTTTTACCATACTTACTCTTTCTAACTAAAAACATATTACATTACATAAACCACCAATAATGGCTAATATCAAAAATCTTTACCATATGCATCAACAATTCCAAGAAGGATATCAACAACCTTCCTCATTTCCTGAACTGACGCATATTCATATTTACCGTGGTAGTTATAACCACCGGTGCAAAGGTTAGGACATGGAAGTCCCTTATAGGAAAGTGCTGCGCCATCTGTGCCACCTCTTATCGGTGAATCTATAGGTGTAATTCCAAGATCAGTCATGACTTTCTTGGCATTATCAACAAGATGCATGTGAGGACGGATTTTTTCTATCATGTTGTAGTACTGATCATGAATCTCTACCTCAACTGTTCCCTCTCCATATTTCTTGTTAAGGAACTCTGCAGCTGCTGCAAAGAGCTTCTTTTTCTCTTCAAAAAGCTTATCATCATGATCTCTGATAATGTAAGAAGCTGTAGCCTTTTCTGTGCCGCCATTAACCTCAGTTAAATGGAAAAAGCCTTCTCTTTTTTCTGTATACATCGGGTTCTGGAATACAGGTAAAAGAGAATGAAACTCATAACACAAAAGAGCTGCATTGATCATCTTATTCTTGGCATCACCGGGATGAACGCTTCTGCCATTAACTGTGATATTGCCCTCGGCAGCATTAAAGTTCTCATACTCAAGCTCTCCAAGCTTACCACCATCAACAGTATAAGCATACTTGGCACCAAACTTTTCAAGGTCAAAAAATGCTGTTCCGGCTCCTATCTCTTCATCAGGAGTAAATGCAATCCTTATATCGCCATGCTTTATTTCAGGATCAGACAAAAGAGTCTGCGCCATAGTCATGATCTCAGCTACTCCAGCCTTATCGTCAGCACCTAAAAGTGTTGTTCCATCAGTTACTATCAGATCCTCGCCGATATGATTTTTAAGTTCAGGGAAATCTGCCGGTGAAAGAACTACCTTGCCATCCTGACTAAGAACAATATCTGTTCCGTCATAGCTTTCAACTATTCTAGCCTTAACATCCTTGCCACTAACTTCATCAGAAGTATCCATGTGAGAAATAAAGCCAATAGCAGGTCTATCCTTGCCATCTTCTATATTGGATGGAATTGAAGCATAAACATAGCAGTGCTCTTCATCATAATAGACATCACTGGCACCAATAGCCTTTAATTCCTCAAAAAGAAGCTTGGCAAGATCATGCTGCTTCATGGTTGAAGGAGATGTTCCTGTCGTATCATCTGACTGGGTATCTATCTTCACATATCTTAAAAACTTTTCAATAACATCATTTTTTTCCATTTTTCTTCTTTGTATCCTTTTTCTTTTTATAATTCACATCAACAATACTCTTATATATTCGAACTGAGCGCTCACTTTGAAGCTGTAACACTTCCTTTGACGCGACTTTATCTTTGGAATCAATAACCTCCACAGCAGGCACCTTGATTTCCTCCGGCTTTTGAATTGCCTCTAAAGCAGTATCTACAACAAGTTCCCACTTATATCCTTCCGGCAGAGTCGGAAGCGCAAATTCCATATTCTGCCAATGCATGTTATAGCACACGTAGAAAAACGGCTTATCTTCGCTTGCTTTGTCATAAAGGCCACAATAAAGCATTCCAAGTACATGACTGTAGCCTGAAAGATCCGGTCTCCATGCATCTTTCCCATGGCAAGAAAGATCAGGATACCCACAGGAAATATAATCCATAAGCTTAAATGGCTTGTCACTATGAAAGGCCTTATTAGAAAATCTGATTTCAGTAAGTAGCTTTACAAACTCAAATATATCTCTATTCTTATCAAGCGCCTTCCAGTCAACCCAGCTGATCTCATTATCCTGGCAATAGGGGTTGTTGTTACCACCCTGAGAATTACCAAACTCATCGCCACTAAATATCATAGGCGTTCCCTGGCCAAGAAGAAGCATGGACAGGATATTCTTCATCTGCTTCTTACGAAGCTCCAGTATATTATGCCTTCTGGTCCTTCCCTCAATGCCGCAGTTCCAGCTAAGATTGTTGTCTGTGCCATCCTTGTTATTCTCGCAGTTCTCTTCATTATGCTTGTGCTCATAGGAAACAAGATCCGCAAGCCTGAACCCCTCATAGTCACAGACATAATTAATAATACCCAGGTCTGTCCTATTGGAAATCATAGCCTTAAAAAAGTCAGAAACAGTATTATCATCACTCTTCAAAAACCTTCTGGCCGCATACATAAAGGAATTATTGTAAATAGCAAGATACTTCTTATCAGGAACCTCTCCGCCATAAATATCACCTACATCAAACCAGTCATACCATATCTTCACATCCATAAACAAAGGATCTCTTACAATCTGTCTGATTGGAAGTCTTGCTCCTTTTAGATGGAAACCGTCAACATGATATGTGCATCTCCAAAATCTCAGCACATCAACAATAAGGCTCTCATTCTCTTTATCCTCGAAAAAGAACTGAAGCACAACCTCAATGCCGTTTTCATGCATGGTCTTAACAAAAGTCTTAAATTCATTTTCTGCATCGGAAGGCTTTTCACAGTAGCTGGTACGGGGTGCGAAATAATATCCCTTCTTATAGCCCCAGAAATTAAGCCTCTTAGTAACTTCATCCTCGCTTACAAAGCTTCCGTTCTTGGAATATACAACCGCCCCGTTTTCAGAAGGAGCCGGTCTCTTTATTGGGTTCTCAACTTCATTCATCTCAACTACAGGCATAAGCTCCAAAGTAGTTACATGAAGTTCCTTAAGATATGGGATTTTTTCGATTATACCGCTAAAGGTTCCCCTCTTAGATGAAGCAATCCCACTAGATGGGCTCTTTGTAAAGCCACGTACATGCAAAAGATAAATAAAGCTATCTTCATAGGGGATACTTGGCGCCTTATCATCACCCCAGTCAAAACAGGTTGAAGAGCTGATTCTGTTAGCTTTATTATCAAGCTTGGCTCTAATCTCGCTATCCGGAACATCTGCGCCGAAATGTTCAAGACCAATTACATGTTTGGCATATGGATCACAAAAATAGGAATCGTCCTCAAAATAGTTATAGGACTCATATTTATCAATATCTTTAATATTCCTGATCCTTGCAGAATAAATCGCACCTCTTTTAAGATTCTTATGAAAAGATATGGAAAGAGGCTGTGTGTCAGTATCATCAGCACAAGGGTAAAGGGTAATGCCCCTTTTCTTACTGCTCACAAACACAGCTCTAACTACAAGGCTCTTATCATAGTCAATATAACAGCCAAGCGGATATGGCTTTTCTGCACAAATCTCAAATCTATTCTGCATAGGTATTCCTCTTAGTGAAAAGAAAATTCGCACATCCTTCCCACTTTAACATTTCATTTTGCATATGTCGTAATATTTTATCACAAAATTGCTTTAATTGCACATTTTCTATGCTATAATCAAGGTAAATACAGTAATTATTGTTAGGAGGTCTGTATGGAGTTTTCCAAGATTGCGACAGAGATGAACACTCAAATTGAAAATGGCGAGCAGGAAACCGTAGATATCGAGCTTGATAACGGTGAAACTGTCACTTGTGCCATTATGATTGTTCTTACAGTTAATGATAAAGATTATATAGTTCTTCTCCCTCTTGATAAAAACGGACAGAACAATGATGGAAACGTCTGGTTCTATGAATTTATCTATAATGGCGAGGATGAGGAGCCTGGACTTGGCTATATAAGTGACGATGCAGAATATGAAGCCGTTGCTGAAGCCTTTAATCTTTATCTGGATGATGTAGAATTTGATGAGCTTGTAGAGCTTCCCGAAGAGGGACTTGACGGCGAAGAAGAATGATCTGAGTTTTTAACTTTCTTTAATTTCCCACAAATGCCTGATTGGACGAAGAAATCTTGATGGAAGTCTCGGATTTTCTTTATCTCCGGTTAAATAAGACAAAATGAGCGCCTTTTTTGCACGTGTCATCCCGACATAGAGCATACGGCGCTCTTCTTCTATCTGGGGAAGAGTCACACTACTCCTACTAGGTATTATTCCTTCGTTAAGATCAGGAATCCAGACCGTATCAAATTCAAGCCCCTTAGAACCATGCATTGTAAGAAGCTGTATACAGCAATTCTTTTTATTACCAGAAGCTTTTTTATTATCTGAGGAATTAAATCTTAGGTTTGCTATTTCCTTTAAAAGTTCCCTGTTATCTATAACTTTCGAAGAAAGAGCACTCAGCTCATCAAGACATTCCGTCTGATCCTGATAAATTTTCTCAATTCCCACTTCTTTTCTAAGATATCTTACCGCCAGCTGAGGTCTCATACCTTTTATCATCTTAAGATTCCTAAAAAGAATAGTGATTTCTTTTCGCTTATCAGCATTTCCCCTATAAAAATTTAGAAGCTCCTTTTCATCGACAATATCTTTAGTAAGTGCCTGCCTACTGATATAACGGGAAGGCTTATTCATAATCCTTAGAAAATCTTCTCTTCTATTACCAAGATAAATGAACTTCAGATAATCTTCACATAATTTAACAGCAGGGGCTTCATAAAAGGCTGTGGTAACATTATCAAGATTTGTATCAAAGCCTGAAGCCTTCAGTACTCTTGCAAGAGAAGTAGCTTCCTGATTTGTCCTGAAGATAAAAGCAATTTTACCCAAAAGCTCACTATTATTTTCCAAAAAACTGACAATAGCTTTATTTTGCTTATCAAGATTGGCATATCTTCTTGCATAAATATGTCCTTTTCCATTTGACACATCTGCGCTTAGCTTTTTATTTAGCCTTTTCTTATTCTGCTCAACAAGTAATAATGCATTATCGAGAATATCTTTGCCGCAGCGGTAATTAACATTCAGATTAATAATCTTTGCATTCTTATCAGCATATGTTTCCTTAAACTGCATCATGATAGACGGATCAGATCCTCTAAATCCATATATCGACTGATCATCATCCCCCACTACAAAAAGATTATTGTTTTCGCATAACAGTTCTATCACCCTTTGCTGCATGGGATTAATATCCTGATACTCGTCAATTAAAATGTATCTGAATTTCTCACTCCAAAACTTTCGCATTTCCTGACTTTTTCGAAGTTCTTCAAAACATCTGATGATCATATCATCAAAATCAATCAGCCCAAACTCTTTTAACCTGTTATTGTACCCTAAAAAGATCTCTGAAAATATAGCACTAAAAGAATTACTTCCCCTGTAGCTTAAGATATCAATATCCGTATTTTTTACTCTGGATATCTCTGAAATAATATCTTTAATGTCTTCTAAGATATCAGAAAGCTGATTTTTAGGCAGATTTCGTCTATCAGCGACCTCTAAAACTATATCTTTAATAATCTTAAACTTTGTAATTTCGTTAACAATGGAAATATTGTCTTTAGGATTAGACCTTCGAATTATCTGGTAAAAGACTGAATGGAATGTGCCAAAACACACCTCAGGATAAGAACTATCCGTGATTTTCAAAAATCTCTGCTGCATCTCTATTGCTGCAGCTTTCGTAAATGTTATGACCAGAACGCTTGATGGATCAACCTGGTATTCTTCAATTAAATATCGGAGCCTTTGCACAATAACAAAGGTTTTGCCGCTGCCCGGCCCTGCAAGAACCATCGCAGGGCCATCTTTATGGAGGATAGCCTCCATCTGAGCGGCATTTCCACAAACGCCTGAAACGACTTGTGTATTATTTCTCAAGTAACTCTATTCCTTTTTTAATTCTGTCTATTGTCTCCTGCTTGCCGATTACTTCCATGAGCTCAGTAGCTCCGCAAGGAGTCATCTCTTTACCTGAAACAGCAATTCTTACAGGCCAGAGAACATATCCATTCTTATACTCATGAGACTTGATATAGTCTGAAAGCATAGCATAAAGAGCATCGTTTGAATAATCCTCCTGTGTCTCTAAAAGAGGAAGAACCTCCTTCAAAACTGCAAGAGATGTTTCTTCATTGGTCTTCATCTTCTTATGAGCATAAATTGCTGTGTCATAAGCAGGAAGCTCATTAAAGAAATCTACCATACCCTCGATATCAGGGAAAATCTCAATTCTGGTCTTAACCATGTTAGAAATCTTCTTCAGATCAAGTGGCTTGGTAATAGCTTTCTCGAGGTAAGGCTTTGCCATCTCGAAGAACTTGTCCTCGTCCATAGTCTTAAGATACTCACCGTTCATCCACTTAAGCTTAGTATAATCAAATACAGCAGGTGACTTATTGATACGAGTATAATCAAACTTTCTGATAAGATCCTCAAGGCTCATGATCTCATTGTTATCATCAGGAGACCAGCCAAGAAGAGCCACAAAGTTAACTACAGCCTCAGCCAAAAATCCCTGCTCAATAAGATCCTCAAAGGATGAATGTCCACTTCTCTTTGAAAGCTTGTGATGTTCCTCATCTGTAATAAGAGGACAATGAATATACTTAGGAACTTCCCATCCAAATGCATCATAAAGTCTGTTGTACTTAGGTGAAGAAGAAATATACTCGTTACCTCGAACAACATGAGTGATTCCCATGAGATGATCATCTACTACATTAGCAAAATTATATGTAGGATAGCCATCAGATTTGATAAGGATCATGTCATCAAGCTCTTTATTATCTACGGAAACATCTCCATAAAGCTCATCATGGAAGGTTGTTGTTCCCTCTGTAGGGTTATTCTGTCTGATAACAAATGGCTTACCCTCAGCAAGGTTCTTCTC
>NZ_CAMVPU010000054.1 GCF_947169445.1 uncultured Butyrivibrio sp.
AATAGATATATGATATCACATCTAAAAACCAAAATCTAGCTTAAGTTAGTGCATAGTGCATATGGGGTCTGACCCTATTTCAGATGATGACGATGCCATAGAAGCTGAAATGCAGGAACTGATCAAAAAGCACAGTGATAAGGAGCACAAAAGACTGATGAGGAAGTTACAGATTATTGCTAAGGCTGATGGAGTAAATATCGATAGTAATATAGGTATAAGGCATGAATAATAGCCAAATGGATATTGGTAGAAGAATAAAGCTGCGTCGTATAGAATTAGGTCTTACCCAGGATGAATTAGGGCAGCGCCTGGGTATAAAGAAGTCAGCCATATGCAGGCTTGAATCAGAAGAAGCAGATAGCTTCTCGATTGGGCGGATAATCAAGATTGCCCAGGCATTAGATACAACTCCGGGATATCTGACTGGATGGACGGATGCTAGTATCGATTCAAGACTTGATGATGATCTTAATTATAGGAAGGCCCAGCTTATCAATTACTTTTCTGAACTGGACGAAGTAGGAAAAGATAAACTGTTAACATATGCTAAGGACATGTATTTTATTGCAAAAACAAAGGAAGAATCAAGAAATAGTGAAGCTTGAAGTATCTCTTATTATCTATTGATTTGAATGTTGTGATATGAATGATGCGATTTGCTAAGCTATCGAGAATACTGCTAAAGATCAACTGTAGTCTGTTGCTGAAATTACATGTTCTATGAGATAGTAGTTATACTTGGAAGGATCAAAAGGGGATTATCATGCTCAATTGGAAACAATTATTCCGTTCACATATTCTTGAACGAGGCTGGGAGTATGCCAATTATGGTGCTGTTACTGACCTGGTTAAGACTAAAAATGCCACGGATTGATTTTTTATAATATCAAAATTCGCATTTTAGGACTAATTATAAGTGAGATTGTACCGTGTGCTCGGAATTTTTTGTGAACGTTTGTTCTTGAACATTGACAATTACAATTATTTAGTTCAAGCCTCATGAATGCTGAAGTATAGCCACGTATAGAGAAATTGAATTATTGACAAAGACAGTATTGCAGAAAACTCCAATAACGAATAGAATAATATCTACATTTTTATTTGTTGGAGGAAACAATGGCAGGAACTATAGATATTTCCGCACGTAATACTCCGCCAGAGGTGTGAGGATGAATAATGCAAGAGTACTCGAGAATACTGATTGAACAATACAGCAGGACTTTGATTTTGAGTGGTAAAATGACTGGAAGTTAAGACAAAAGCCGCTTTGCCTTTTTCAAGACAAGAGGCGGCTTTTAATGTGTTTTACAAGATTTTTTGTTTTTTATGGATGCACATTATGTGTTTCTTTTACATGAACTATATTCATCAAACAGTTTTTCGAGATATTTAGGATCGCTGGCAGCCTTTCTTACGTCGTCAGTTCTACCGCAATCAAATAACCATAAGTTTAGGGCATTTAAATCATTTATTCCTTCAATTCTGCCCTGTTCCAATGCTTCATCCTTGATAACTTTCATATGTCCAGCTTTGTTGTATTCATATAAACTATACATAATAACCGCCTTCCTTTCTCTTAGCAAGAAGTCTTTTAGTATATCGTGTGAAATACAGTAATCTATAGCACTTGCAATGGCTTTGTTCAGTGACTGAGTTGCAGAGAACTCGCGCACTTTGGCTACATAGATAGAGTAATCACTTAGCTTTTTGCAGCTGTGCATCAAGGATTCGTTCATTCCCTGATTTATATTGAGAACCTTGACTTTCAGCTCAAGAGCCGGTTCTTCGGAGCAGTCTTCATACATTTCTGAGAGGTTATAGGTCATCTCCTCTGGCATTGGATCGGTACCATTATAGAAGACCACAAACTGTGGCTCGGGAATCTGTAAAAGGGTATCTCCATATATCTTATCTTCATCAATGAGCTGAGAGTACAGGCTGCTTACATAGAACAGGCATCTAAGCGGAAGATTTCTGCACTTTGTAGACTGATGTTCATAAATGTTTAGCCTGGTGTCGATAATAAATGACAGGTCATTGTGCATCCCCATAAAGATGGCGTTATCAAGTGTGTTGATAATTAGGTCATCCGGATTGTCGTAATGCGAATGGTTTATTGCATTGTACAGTTCCAGAAGAGCCTTCCTGTCCTCTTTAAATAACAGCCGAAATACAGTGTCCTTTCCGCATTAATGCAGAAAAGACGTAAGAGTTTAACTACATTAATACTATCATATTTTTATTTTTTTTGTTGGGAAATTGCGATAGCAGAGGAAGTGTTACTATTAGTGAGCTGTAAGCACATAAACAGTAACTGGCTATCACATGTTTTTTGCCGGAAGGAAAAAGAGACAGGTTCTCATAGCAGGAACGACTTCCGGATTGAAAGCAGTTGAAAATGAATAATGGTATCTGCTTTCTGACAGGCATGTATGGTATACTATACCTATTGGTGTACTTTACCTTTTTTGTACTTTTAGTATTAATCTTATTAGCTGATTTGTGGTTGTGGAGGTGTATCTGTGTATAAGAAGTTACCTGTTGGAATACAGGGGTTTGAAAAGCTCAGAACCGATAATTTCCTGTATGTAGATAAAACAGAGTATGTATATAGATTGGTACATAACAATGTTCCTTATTTTTTGAGTCGTCCAAGACGTTTTGGGAAAAGCCTCCTATTGTCTACGTTAAAAGCGTATTGGGAAGGGAAAAAAGAGTTATTTCAAGGTCTGGCAATTGAGAAGGCTGAGAAGAATAATCCCAATGCATGGCAAAAATATCCGGTCTTTTATTTCGATTTCAATGGCTCAGGTTATCAGAAGGAGGGAGATTTGGAGCGGAAACTATCGTTTTTGCTTGAGGACTGGGAGACGGAATATGGGACTGTTAATGAGGACAATACTCTCGAAGAAAGATTTCAAAAACTGCTTAAGGCCGCTTACATTAAAACTGGTTTGAGGTCAGTAATACTGGTCGACGAATATGATAAACCTCTTTTGGATGTGATAGCTGATAGTTCGCTTCAGGATTATAATAAGAATGTTTTTAAAAATTTCTTTAGTACGTTGAAAAGCCATGATGAGTACATTCAGTTCATTTTTATTACAGGAGTTTCTAAATTTCACAAAGTAAGTATATTTAGTGATCTTAATCAGTTGACTGATATTTCGTTGGATGAGGACTTCTCTGCACTATGCGGAATGACGAGAGCGGAGATTGACGAATACTTTACGAATGAGATAGAGGTTCTTTCTGAAAGACAGGAAATATCTGTTAGCCAATGCAAGGACGAATTACAGAGATATTATGATGGATATCACTTTCATCAAAAGGGTGCAGATATTTATAATCCATATAGTGTGCTTAAGGCTCTTTTTTCTAAGGAATTTGGTTCTTATTGGTTTGAAACAGGTACACCTACGTTTCTGATAAATAAGGTCAGGGAAAACAGATTTGAGCTTAGAAAATTCACGGATGAGACTATTTTTGCCAGTGAGGCGATTCTCAAGGATTATACAGGAAATACATTGGACTTGGTCCCACTTCTTTATCAAACAGGATATTTGACGATTGCCGGATATGATACTAACAAAAAACGGTACACATTATGTTTTCCTAATGAAGAAGTGAAGTATGGATTTCTTGAAAGCCTGATGCCTTCATATGTTCCCAAAGCTACACCTGGGAATGGGCTGGACATTTTTACGTTGGATGAGTATGTGGAGAATGGACGGCTTGACGAAATAAGAGATTATTTAACGGCGCTGTTTGCTAATATCACATATACTGTCGAGGATGATCCTTTCGAACATTATTTTCAATCTGTTATTTATCTTGTGTTTACGTTGCTTGGAAAAATGGTGCAATGTGAAGCACATACTTATATGGGGCGAATAGACTGTAAGGTTGAGACAAATAATTTTATTTATTTATTTGAGTTCAAACGGGATGAGTCTGCAGAAGCTGCTCTAAAACAGATTGATACCAAGGATTATGCTCTTTCATTTGTGGCTGATCATAGGAAGCTTTATAAGATTGGCGTTTCATTTGATTCTGAGAACCGCAAACTTGTAGGGTGGGAAGTTGCAGAATGATTAATTCGTGGAAGAATGTATATGTGCTGCTAAGTGCTAATTGTTATGTGCACGTGATTATGTTACTATAATTACGTGCACTTCTTTATTTCTATGGGCGCACTGTTTTGGGGTGGGGGCTGTAAATAGGAATTATTATGGAGCTCTGCCGGTATATGCTGGTGGAGCTCTTTTTACATAGGAGGAGAGATGAAAGTTGTAATACTAGCCGGGGGATTTGGGACAAGGATTTCTGAGGAGTCACAGTTTAAGCCTAAGCCAATGATAGATATAGGCGGACAGCCGATTTTGTGGCACATTATGAAAGAGTATGCCTACTATGGCTTTGATGAGTTTATCATATGTGCCGGCTATAAGCAGCAGGTTATAAAACAGTGGTTTGCGGATTATTTTTTACGTAATTCAGATATTAGCTTTGATTTCAGAAATAACAGTAATGATATGACAGTGCATGAATCGCACTTAGAGCCATGGAAGGTTACAGTTGTTGATACCGGGTTTAATACCATGACTGGAGGACGAATCAAGAGGATCCAGAAGTATGTAGGTGATGAACCGTTTATGATGACCTATGGTGATGGTGTGTGCGATGTTGACATCAGTAAACTGGTGGAGTTCCATAAAAGTCATGGTAAGATTGCGACACTTACAGCGGTTCTGCAGGATCAGTCCAAGGGCGTTCTGGATATTGGCGGTGATAATGCGGTTAAGTCTTTCCGTGAGAAGCAAATTACGGATGGTGTTCCGATAAATGCTGGATACATGGTATTGGAACCACAGATTTTTGATTATATAGATGGGGACGGTACTGTATTTGAAAAAGAGCCTCTTCAGGAACTTGCTGCTGAGGGAGAGCTTATGAGTTATGTTCACAAGGGCTTCTGGCAGTGTATGGATAATATCAGGGAAAAGGAGATGCTTGAAAAGCTCTTGGCGAATAATGCAGCACCATGGAAGAAGTGGGATTAAGATAGCTTTGGTTCGATAAAATATGTACGAATTGTGTGTAAATATAAACTTATGAGGAGAGGTTTATGAAAATCAGACTTGCAGATTATGTAGCTAACTTTTTAGTGGAACATGGTGTGACGGATGTATTCAGTGTTGTTGGTGGCGGAGCTATGCACCTTAATGACGCACTTGGACATAAGGAGGGACTTAAGGTAACCTACAATCATCATGAGCAGGCCTGCGCTATTGCAGCAGAGGCCTATGCGAGACTGGATAACAAGATAGCGGCTGTCTGTGTAACTACAGGTCCTGGGGGGACAAATGCGCTTACAGGTGTAGTTGGTGGATGGCTTGATTCAATTCCTATGTTCATTATCAGCGGTCAGGTGCGCTATGATACTACTGCGAGATACGCGCTATCTGTGTCCGGAAAGCGCCCAAGAGCTATGGGAGATCAGGAGTATGACATAGTCAGGTCTGTTGAACCCATGACTAAGTATGCCACGATGATAGAGGATGTTTCACAGATTAGGTATGCCCTTGAAAAGGCATGGCATCTGGCGACAACAGGAAGGCCTGGCCCTGTCTGGATAGATATTCCGGTAAACTACCAGGGCTCTTTTATTGAAACTGGTGAGCTTAAGGGCTATGATTCGGCTGAGGATGATGCTCTTTTACCACCTGCTGTTTCAGAAGAAGTGGTTAAAGAGGTGGTTGATAAGATAAAGGCAGCGAAGAGACCGGTTTTTCATGCTGGATATGGTATAAGGCTGTCGGGAGCATATGACGTTTTCAGACAGGTGGCGCAGAAACTTGGAATTCCGATTGTGACTTACTGGAATGCGGTAGATCTGGTGGAGAATGATCATCCGCTTTATGTGGGACGTGCCGGCAATATGGGCGACAGACCAGGAAACTGGGCGATTCAGAATGCTGATCTGATACTGGCTATTGGAACGAGAATTTCTATCAGGCAGGTGGGATATAACTGGAAGACCTGGGCAAGGTGCGCAGAAGTTATCATGGTTGATATTGATGAGGCGGAGCTTAGTAAGCCTACACTTCATGTGGAGAAACCTATATGGGCAGATGCTAAGGATTTTCTGACCTGTATGAACAGAGTGCTTGATGAAGAAAAAGAAGGGACAGGTAGCTGCGCTGATAGTTGGAAGTTGTTTGAGGGTGCTGATTGGCTTGATAGGTGCCGCGGATGGCGAGACAATTACCCTGTGGTTCAGGAGAGGCAGTGGGAAGAAAATGGCAGTACAGCCAATGTGTATGCATTTGTAAAATACTTGAGCAGCAGACTTCCTGAGAACAGTCTTACAGCTGTTTCTAATGGAGCATGCTGCGTTGTTGGTAATCAGACCTACATGATACAGAAGGGCAGCCGTATGCACAATAATAGTGCTATTGCCAGCATGGGCTACGGGCTTCCTGCATCGATTGGTACCTGCATTAGTGGAGGCCGCAGACAGACAATCTGTCTTGAAGGCGACGGTAGTATCATGATGAATCTGCAGGAGCTGCAGACGATACTTACCAATAAGCTGCCTATTAAGATATTCCTGATTAATAATAGCGGCTATCATTCAATCAGGATTACACAGACCAATTTATTTGGTGAACATACGAGGGTTGGAATCGGAGAAGAGTCCGGAGATCTTTCATTCCCTGAGTTTAAGAAGATTGCTGAGGCTTTCGGGTACAGATATTATAGCGCTCATAGTAACGTTGAGATGAAGAAGGTAGTAGATGAGGTTCTGGGGCTTGAAGGACCGGTGTTTTGTGAAGTCTTTACCGATACCAAGCAGGTTTGGGAGCCTAAGAGTTCGACGAAGAGGCTGCCTGATGGCACTCTTGTAAGTCCACCTCTCGAAGATCTTGCACCATTTTTGCCTAGGGAAGAGCTTGAGAAGATAATGGTGGTTCCAATGGTGGAAGAGTAATCGAATTGACTAATCCGAAATTATGACTAGATTGTGGGGACGTGTATGAAAAAAATAAGTATTATGATTCCTTGTTTTAACGAGGAGGAGAATATTCCGGCTATAGGAAATGCGGTAGCTGCTGAGATTGAGAAGTCTTTGCCGGAATATGATTATGAGATATGCTATGTGGACAATGCTTCCACAGACAAGACCAGGGCGCTTATCGAGGAACAGTGCGCTGCGAATAAAAAATTCAAGGCTATTTTTAATGTTACTAATTTTGGTCAGTTTAATTCGCCATTTCATGGAATGTGTTCACTGGACGGAGATTGTGTGATCCCTGTGTGCGCTGATTTTCAGGATCCTGTGGAATTGATTCCTGTTTTTGTCCATGAATGGGAAAAGGGACACAGGATTGTCAGCGGTGTTAAGACCTCCAGTAAGGAAAATGGTTTCGTTTATTTTCTGAGGTCGATATATTACAAAATGATAAAAGGAATGTCTTCCGTACGGATGATTGAGCATTTTACAGGGTTTGGCCTGTATGACAAGTCCTTTATCAAACTTCTTAGGGAACTGGATGATCCGCTTCCATTTATCAGGGGAATTGTTGCGGAATACGGTGAGGGCTTTAATCTGAAGTTAGTTGAGTATGAGCAGCCCCAGAGAAGAGCAGGCAAGACTCATAACAATTTCTATACTTTGTATGATGCAGCGATGCTTAGCTTTACTTCTTATACCAAGGTGGGAATGCGTATCATGACCATGCTGGGATTTGCGATTGGTATTATAGATGTAATTGTTGCATTGGTGTATCTGATATTGAAGCTGGTGCATTGGTATAATTTCCATGCTGGTTACGCTCCGATGATCATCGGTATGTTCCTGATTGGCGCTGTGCAGCTGGTATTTATGGGATTCATGGGTGAATATATCATGAATATCAATACGAGAACTATACACAGGCCGATTGTGGTTGAGGAGAGACGAATCAATTTTGAGGATGAAGTGTGAGAAATAACATAGTATTGAGAGTATGGGAGACAAATAGTATATGAGCTACAAAGAAGAGATGGAAATTGATCTTATTGACTTGCTGCATGTGGTACTGTGTAAATGGCGTTCTATTGTGGTATTTATGCTGCTTGGAGCAGTCGTAATGGGGGCTGTCAGCTATTTTATGCCGGCAGCAGTCGATAAGAGTAAAGCGGTCAAGGTTACGGTTATCACCAGGAATGAACTGAATGAATTACGCGATAAGCTGGATGACAAGAAGGCTGAGGAAGTTCTTTTAACTGTGGATAGTTACCTTATCAATAAGGAAAAATATGAGGAACTTTTAGAACAACAGGATAATTCAATCAGGTATAAGATTGATGCGGAAAAAGAGCCTAATATGAAAGTTACCTACATGATAAGCGATTATATTGAGGATACTCATGCTTACATGTCTGAGGTTACCAGTGCGGATAACATTATTTCTTTATATCGTTCTTCACTGCAGAGTGCATCAGTGATTCAGCAGATAAGGGATGTCACCGGCTATGATGTAAATGAGGTATACATCAAGGAACTTTACAGTGTTTCCAAGGCGGGGCTTAGCATGATGGATATTTATGTTAATGCACCCAGCAAGGAAGAATGCGAAGCTATTATGGGTGTCCTTGAGAAAAATGTAAATGAGCTAAAGGCATCAATTGCTGCTATTAATGCACATAAGATTCAGAAGGTTGATGAAAACTATTATGAGCAGCTTGATTCAGGACTCCGTGATACGCAGAAGTCTGTGGAGCAATCACTTATAGACTATCAGAAATCTTTTTTGACAGTTCCAACTACATTTAGTGCTGATCAGAAGACATATTACGAAACTCTTATTGATATTAATGAGGGAAGATTGAAACTTGGTTCGGAGGCCGCTAAAGAAGCAGCTATTAAGAAGGCTGAAGAAGAAATGATGCTGGCTGCAAAGCAGACACAGACTGAAGATACTGCCGATGAAGTGAACTTTGCTGATGTTGTCAGCAGTCAGAAGAGTGTTCAGAAGGTGCTGACAAAACATGTGAGTAAAAAATATGTGGCTCTGGGAGCACTGGCAGGGGCATTTCTTGTAATCTTGTGGTACTGCGCTGCATATGTGCTTGCAGGAGTGCTGCGTACAGAAGCAGATTTGTCGGATATATTCAGATTGTCAATCTATGGACGAATCAAGGCTGTAAATGGCAATGGTAAAAAGAAATTGTTTTCCGGCGTTGATAAATGGGTTGATGGATTGTTTTACAAAAATCGTCCGGAATTTTCGGAAAAAGAGAGCCTTGACATTGTGTGCTCCGGTATTGGAGTGAGTGCTCAGAAGAATGATGCCAAGAAGATTTTTGTAACCGGTGTGGGTAATGATGCGGATTCTGAGAAGTATAAGGCGATGATTGTTTCTGATCTTAAGAGCGGCAAATATCTTCCGGATGGGTGCGAGGTTGATTTTGGAAAGAATGTAGTATTTGATCCAAGAGCACTTGAAAAAATGGCACATTCTGATGGAGTAGTCCTGGTTGAGAAGATCGGATCCTCCAGATATGAGAATATCGGTAATGAGCTTGAAGCTATTCAGAAATATGGAGTGAATGTTTTTGGAGCGGTAGTGCTAGAGTGATGATGTGAGAAATTAAACAGGCAATATCCGGATAAATGAAATTTGGATATTGCCTGTTTGTTTTAATGTAAATATGATAAAATGATAAGACAAATGCGATATATAGTATTTGATGTGAATGATTATTGGACAATGAAAATCTGAAGGAGGAAAGCGAAATGTTTGAACAGGTTAAGTTACAGTTTGAAATGAATGGTCTTGAACCGCATATTGATCAGCTTACAATGGAAACTCATTATGGTAAGCATCATGCTGCATACACCAAAATGTTTAACGAACTTGCTGAAAAAGCCGGTGTTGCAGGAAAAACTGCTGAAGAGATTCTTTCTAGTCTAAATGATATTTCTGATGAGACGCTGCGCAAGGGACTTCGTAATCAGGGCGGCGGATATTATAATCACAACCTGTATTTTGAGCAGCTTTCTCCTAATGCCAAGAAGACTCCGGAAGGAAAGCTCTTTGATGCAATCAAGAGAGATTTTGGTAGCGTAGAGGAAGTGATAGACCTTCTGTCCAAGGCAGCTATAGGGCAGTTTGGCTCCGGGTGGTCATTCCTTTCATGCGATAAGGATGGAAAGTTATATGTTACAGCTTCACCTAACCAGGATAACCCATACAGTGAGGGAAGTGGTAGAAAGCCTATCTTGGCATTGGATGTTTGGGAACATGCATATTACCTGAAGTATAAGAATTTAAGAGCTGATTATGTAAAAGCGTTCTGGGAAGTGCTTGACTGGAGTGTTGTAGAGAAGAGATACGAAGGATAAAATTAAGGGGCAGACGCGGGCAGACACGGGGACGGTTCTTTTGGGCAGACGCGGGGACGGTTCTTTTGCAGACACGGGGACGGTTCTTTTGTCTGGTTATAAAACCAGACAAAAGAACCGTCCCCGTGTCTGCAAAAAAGAACCGTCCCCGTGTCTGCAAAAGAACCGTCCCCATGTCTGCTGCCAGTATTGTTGAATTTGATTGAAATTGGGTGCACGTGATTATATTAAGATGATTACGTGCACCTTTTTGCGTAAATTTTTTATTAATTTGTGATGTTACTGAGGCATGCGCACTTTAATATGGTAAAATGGATATATTGGAGGGTGTCGCCTAATGACTAATCATGTTCCAAATACTTCTAGACGAAATGCGAAATATTTTTATAGGTATTGTTGTGCAGGGATTCTGACTTTAGTATCTTCTTTATCATTCTTTTATGTTTGGAGAGTTATATTTGTTCCGACACACAATATAACAGGTTCTCTTTTGGGATGGGGCAACCTGGGAATGGCCTATGGTATCTATGTTGTCCTGTATCTTCTTTTCGGAAACTGGCTTAAGGCTTTCAGAATAGGAGTGGATCGCAAGTCCAACATTTTTGCCAGTCAGGCACTTACAGTTTTTGTGACAGATTTGGTAGAGATTTTTGTATCCTGTGCAGTAACCGGACAGTTTAGGTTTTTTCCTATTTTCTTGAGATTGTACACTGCTCTTTTCATAGGACAGGCGATTGTGAATTGTCTTTTATCTATTCCAATGGTTGATATATACAGGAAGGTCTTTCCGCCGCTTCAGATTATTGAGGTGTACGGTGATGCCCGCAGGAATGACCTGGATGTCAGGATGAATGCTCTTAAATATAAGTATGATGTTAAAGAACGTATTTCTATTGACGAAGGCGAGGACGTTATCAGGGAAAAGATAAAGGGATATGATGCAGTTCTTTTGAATGATATTCATGCTCATAAGCGTAATCGTCTGGTTAAGATGTGCTTCGAGACGAATAAGAGGGTTTATTATCTTCCTAAGATTTCGGATGTTCTTATCAGGAATTCAGAGGAACTGAATCTGATTGATGCACCTCTTTTCATGAACAGGAATAATGGCCTGGGAATCAGACAGAGAGTATTTAAGAGAACTTTCGATATAGTAGCAAGTCTGTGCGGAATTATTGTGTTTAGCCCGTTTATGCTGATTACGGCACTGGCTATTTTCTTAGAGGACCATGGCCCGGTACTGTTTAAGCAGGAGAGGGTGACCTACGGTGGTAAGAGATTTATGATCCTGAAGTTCAGATCAATGATCGTGGATGCGGAGAAGGACGGAAGGCCACATCCTGCCGGGGAGAATGATGACAGGATTACGAAGGTGGGAAGAGTTATCAGAGCCATAAGATTCGATGAACTGCCGCAGCTCTTTAATATTCTGGCTGGTGATATGTCGGTTGTGGGACCAAGGCCTGAGAGATGGGAGCATGTGGAGAAGTATTCTGAGGAGATTCCTGAGTTCGTGCTTCGTAACAAGGTGAAGGGCGGTCTTACAGGATATGCGCAGGTTTATGGCAAGTACAATACTTCGGCGCTGGATAAGCTGAAGCTGGATCTTTTGTATATCACAAATTATTCGTTTAAGCTGGATATAGAGATTATCTTCGAGACGATAAAAATCTTGTTCGACAGAGGAAGTACCGAAGGCTTCACGCAGGAGGCTGGGCAGAAGCTTCATGATGCTGAGCTTGCGGGGCAGAGCTCGATTTCAATGAGCGGTCGCAAAGTGGATAAGATGGTCAAAAATCAGATTGTATAAGGATGAGCAGAAATGGCAGACAGCATTTTAAGTATGGTTGGACGTACGAAGCCTCTTTTTGAAGAGGACATCAGAAGCAGGGAGGTGGAGCTTTCTGAGATTATCAAGAACTCGAGATTTCTTGTAATCGGCGGAGCGGGAACGATTGGTTCTGCGATTTGCCGTGAGCTTTTTGCAAGGGACCCAAAGGTTTTGCATGTGGTTGACATCAGTGAGAACAACATGGTTGAGCTGGTGCGTGATATCAGATCTTCAAAGGGTTACGGAACAGGAGAGTTTGCCACATTTGCTCTGGACTGCGGAAGTGACATTTTCAAGGCATTTATCGAGGCTCAGAAAAAGAGAATCGGGGGTTACGACTGCATTTTTAATACGTCAGCACTTAAGCATGTGCGTTCGGAGAAAGATCCATACACTCTGATGCGCATGATTGACACAAACATTTTTAACACAGATTCCACAATGCTGATGGCACAGGAAATGGGTGCAAAGAAGTATTTCTGCGTTTCCACGGATAAGGCAGCGAATCCGGTTAACATGATGGGCGCATCAAAGCGTATCATGGAGATGTTCTTAAACCGCAGAAGTGAGACTATGCCGGTTTCTACAGCGCGCTTTGCCAATGTGGCTTTTTCTGATGGAAGTCTTTTGTATGGATTTAACAGACGCCTTGAGAAGAACCAGCCGATTGCAGCGCCGCAGGATGTCAGAAGGTATTTTGTTACACCTAAGGAGTCGGGAGAGCTATGTCTTTTGTCCTGCCTGACTGGCGAAAACAGGGATATCTATTTCCCTAAGCTGGACGAGGAACTGAATCTGGTAACGTTTTCAAGTATTGCTGAGAAGTATCTTGAGAACCTTGGATACGAGCCGGTTAAGTGCGCAACTGAGGACGAGGCCAGGGCGAGAGTGTCTGAGCTTAAGGCACTTCACAAGTATCCTGTTTATTTCTTTAACAGTGATACCACCGGTGAGAAGGATTTTGAGGAGTTCTATACGGATAAGGAAGTTCTGGATATGAGCCGCTTTGAGTCAATCGGCATTATCAAGAATGAGCTTGACTATGACAATGCGAAGCTGGATAAGTTTGCGGCGTCTATTGCTGAGATGCGTAGTAGAGGCGCCTGGGATAGGGGCGAGCTGATTGATCTGTTCAACTGGATGATCCCGAACTTCGACCATAAGGAAACCGGAAAGTTTTTGGATGGAAGGATGTAAGCAGCCATCGGGCAGCCACCGGGGACGGTTCTTTTGCAGACACGGGGACGGTTCTTTTGTCTGGTTAAGAAACCAGACAAAAGAACCGTCCCCGTGTCTGCAAAAGAACCGTCCCCGTGTCTGCCCCCCGTGTCTGCTGCAAAAAAACCGTCCCTGAACGAAGTGGGTTATCAGCGCAGCAGGCTCTTTATGAGCAGATAGCCGCAGAGCACGTAGATTCCGATGATTGAGCATTCGTAAAATATGGTAGCTCCGAGGCCGTACTCAATGGAGACTCCGGTGTATTTGAAAATCCAGTTCAGGTACATTACAGTAAAAATACCAACAAGAGATATGAGCAGTGCGCAGATTTCAAGGATGCGGCTGCTCTTTTCTATTGGAGAAGACAGGTTCTTGAAGCTAAATGAATGTCCTGCTGTCTCGATAAGGTAGTACATGGGCACGATCAGAACGAAAAAGTCATACTGCCTGTGGTAAATGAGAATCGTGGAAAGGGCACAACACAGGGAAAAGAAAAGCATCTCGTCATTGGTGGTTCTTTTGACTGCAATAAATAGGAGCAGAAGGTAGGCAGCGACGAGGATGATGAGATACACTGTGCCTGTGTAAGAACCAAGGAATCCGGCTTTGGTGTAGAGCATGGTCATAATGTCGATGAATCCAGCGCCTGCGTTGGTGTCGGTGGATGAGGTAATTGGAGAGAGGATGATGTGAAGGAGCGAAGTGTTCAGCCAGAAAATTGCAAAGATGTTGAGGGCAATGTGCAGGATGGCTGAGGTGATGAGCTCGATCCATTTTCTTTTATAAATGAAAATGGGCACCAGGAAAAAGATGGTGGAGTACTTGAAGTAGGATATGCCAAGCAGAAGCCCTGCGAGGATAGAGAGCAGGAAAGAGCCTACGCCGGAACTAGATGACTTGGAAGATGCGGTGGCAGCAACTACTGATCTTACTAGGTGAGCTTTGTTTCTGGAGTTGTTGAAATATAATGCATCATTTGTAGTAGCAGCTCCATAACCTGAATTGTCATCGGCTGAGGAAAGTGCATAAGCCATCATGAAAAAAGCCAGAGAAAAGAGAAGATTCTGGCCGTTCATAATAGCTGTTGCTACAGGTACGCTTGATGTAAAAAAGAGTGTTATTACAATGAACCATGTTGAAGAAATATTATGGAAAAGAGTAGCTTTGAGGCAGAACATGATGATAAAAGAAAACGCGAAGTTGGCAATCATCCATCCTAGTCTGGCGGCCTGCATGTCAGGGAAAAGGGCGATTGGAAACATACAAAAGAGCATAGAAGGAAATTCTTCTACTCCAGCCCATGTGTGATTCAGGAGGTCTTTTACCCTGTTATAGCGAAGATCGATGGAATAATCTAAAGTGGTGGGAATTGTTCTGGAAACGTGAAGGAATATATTGAATACCACCAATGCGATGATAAGAATTATTGGGATTAGTTTTGTCTTATTAGTCTCTTTTGCCATGTGAGGAGGCTCCTTATGAATGATTTGCAAATGAAATTCTTGCACATTACTATTGTTAAATTGTGATTACATAATGCTTGATTATGCGCTTATTATATATGATATTCGGTGGTAAAACCAGTAGGTGTATCATCACGTGCCATGATTTGTCTGCATTTACTTGCGTTTGATGATTAGTATGGATGACATGCCATTCTTTCGGATTGGCTAGTAGAAAATACGGAAAGATGTTACAATAGGGTTGTTTGTGAAAAAGCAAGTTAATAGTATTGAAGAAACGAATAGATGAAAGACGATTAGATCATGAAAATACTGATGGTTTCTCATGAATATCCGCCGATTGGTGGTGGCGGTGCCAATGCCTGCATGCATTTGGCAAAAGAGTATGCACATGCGGGGCACGAAGTGACAATAGTTACTGTGTGGTTTGCGGGGCAACCGGAGCATGAGAGTAAAGATAATATAGAAATATTCAGGATAAAGTCCAAGAGAAAATACGCAGAGCACTGCGGTTTTGCTGAAATGCTGGACTATCTTGTGAAGGCGATGCCGATTACGGACAAGCTGGAACGGGAAAAGAGATTCGACGTGTGTCAGGTCTTTTTTGGAATCCCAAGTGGACCGATTGGATATGTGCTTAAAAAGAAATATAAGCTGCCATATGTGATAAGGTTTGGCGGCGGTGATATTCCGGGATTCCAGGACAGGTTTGCATTTGTTTACAAGGCAATTGGCCCGGCTGTTAAGCTGATGTGGAAGAAAGCTGATGCGCTGGTTGCGAACAGCGAGGGGCTTAAGAAACTGGCAGAAGGCTTCTATGATAAGAAAGAAATCAAGATTATTCCCAATGGTGCGGATGTAAGGGCGTTTTCCAGTGAGAATCCAAATGCAGTGAGGTCTGCAGAAGAAAGCGGTAGTGCAGTGAAAACTACTGAGATCAGTGGTAGTGATGTCACTTTAGATGCTAAATGTTCTGATAACACAGTCCACCTTCTCTTTGTATCTCGTCTGATCCAGAGAAAGGGCCTTCAGGATATTCTGCCGCAGATGAGCAAGGTGGCTAAAGCGTGCGCTGCAAAGGGAGTAAATGTTGTATTTGATATAGTCGGTGATGGCCCATTCAGGGAAGAGCTTGAGAAGATTGTGTCTGAAGGGGCGAATGAATCAGTATCGATACGAAATGATTCTTTAGAGAAGACGCATGAAGATATAGTGAGTAATGCAGATGTAAATGGCTTGAATCTTAGAAATATTGTTAGGTTCCATGGCCAGAAGACCAAGGAAGAGCTCCCTCCATTTTATTCGGAGGCTGATTTATTTCTTTTCCCATCAAGAAAAGAGGGAATGCCTAATGCAGTGCTGGAAGCTATGTCCTATGGACTTCCTATTCTCATGACCCCATGTCAGGGAAGCGATGAGCTGATCGATGGCAACGGATATGTATTGGCTGCCGATGATTTTGGTGGTAAGATTGTGGAGCTGTGTCTTGATAAATCCCTGAGGGAAAAGATGGGGCAAAGAAGCACTGAACTCGTTAAAAAGAAGTTCTCCTGGGGGAATACGGCTAAAGCGTATTTAGAGCTTTTTGATAAAATTAGTAAAGAGGTTTAAGTAATGGATAATATCAGTATTTCAGTAGTTGTACCAGTTTTTAACGAAGAGGGCAATATTGCCAAGCTTCACAAAGAAATCAAGGATGTATGCGAGACGAACGGGTACACCTATGAGATTATTTTTATAAATGATGGTTCTTCCGACAAGACAGATGAGGTGTGCAGAACTCTTTCTCCGCTTAAGCTCATCACTATGCGTAAGAACTTCGGCCAGACAGCGGCTATGGATGCAGGAATCAAGGCGTCTCAGTATGATTATATCGTGACAATGGATGGTGACGGCCAGAATGATCCGGCCGATATTCCGAATATGCTTAAGTACATGAAGGAAACTGATGTTGACGTTGTTTCCGGATGGAGAAAGAACAGAAAGGATACCTTCATGAAGCGCTTTGTTTCAAGAGGTGCTAATTTCCTTAGATATCTCCTGGTACATGATGGAATCCATGACAGCGGCTGTTCACTTAAGGTTTATAAAAGAGAATGCTTCAAGGGTATTACTCTTTACGGCGAGCAGCATAGATTTATTCCTGCAATCCTTAAAATCAAGGGCTTTACTGTTGGAGAGGTTGTTGTAAATCACAGAGCAAGAACATCCGGTTATACCAAGTACAACTGGAAGCGTACAATCAAGGGTTTTGTTGATATGATCTCGGTTTGGTTCTGGAACAAGTTTGCGACAAGACCACTTCATCTTCTTGGTGGAATCGGCTTTATCTTTGAACTTCTCGGCTTTGCCTGCGGCATTTGGTCCATAGCTCTTTTTGCAATGGGAAGAAAGATGTCCAACAATATCTTCCCTCCACTTTTGACGGTATTCTTCGTTATCATAGGTCTTTTGATGATCATATTCGGACTTATGAGTGAAATTCTGATCAAAACCTACTATGGCGTGCACGTGGATACGCCGTATAGCGTGAAGTCTGTGGAGGATTTTGAGAAGGATAGTAAATAAAGGCTGTAAACGATGACTGAATGCTATTGAGAAATGAGTTGGATGTGATAATGGAGGCCGCAAATGGTAATAAAAGAAATTATTGATTTGGAAGATATATGGACAAATCACAACCATTACTATGATGATATGGTGAAGTTCTGTATCGATAAAAAGAGAAAAGTTGTGGCTATCGATGCAGATATGCATATAGATTTGGAAAATGAATTATATGATGATGGATCTGAGGTTAGAGATATTTATGGTGGAAACATAATGAAAGATCCGGTGGAAGTAATCTGGGAAGCACATCCAAACATTGATAGAAACAGAGAGCTTGTTATTGGCAGGGGAAGAGAATTAACGGATCAGGCTACTGTTGATGAATTGTTTGACATTTTAAAAAGCTGGATCAAATGAGGATACTGATATGACAAGTGAGAGTTGGAACAAGTTGGAACTAAAAGAACAACTGTCAAATGTACATGGAGAAGTGGTTCGAATGATAAGAGCCAGGAATAAGTTTCTTTCAGGTGCTTCAAAAGAGGATTATACAGCGGCATATGTAGGGAAGATACGGAATCTACTGTTTATGACCTGCACTGACCCTAAGAATTTTCGCAGGGAAAGAGAGCTTATAGAGGAAGAAAATGAGATTCAGCGTTGGCTTGACGGTGAAGTTGATGATGATTATATAGTCAGGTACTGGAAACAGTATACTGATGCGATAAGTTGATATGAAATGCGGCAACAATGCATAAAGTTTTATATGCGCTCATGATGCATAAGCGATAATTATGCATTGTGGGCGCATAATCTTGTGTTTACGCAGCAGTCGATTACAAGATATAATAAGATAGCAAATGAAAAGAATTTTGTGGGGTTATAGATTATTATGTGCGGAATTTGTGGCTATATAGGTAAAAAAAGAATAGATGATGCAGTACTTGACGCGATGAGGGATACCATGACTCACCGTGGCCCGAATGATGCGGGAACATGGCAGGTTGATGGAGACGGATATTTCGTAGGACTTGCTCAGCGAAGACTATCTATTTTTGACTTGTCAGAGCTGGGACATCAGCCTATGCATACAGTTGATGGCAGGATTTCAATTGTATTCAATGGTGAAGTCTATAATTTCAAGGAACTTCGAAAAGAGCTGGAAAAAGATGGCTGCAGTTTCAAGTCAGACTGCGATACTGAGGTAATTCTTTATTCCTATGCTAAGTGGGGTGAGGAGTGTTTTCAGCGTTTTAATGGTATGTTTGCGATTGCCATTTGGGATTCAAGAGAGGAAAAGCTTGTAATTGCAAGGGATAGGATGGGCGTTAAGCCATTTTATTATTACTATAACCCTGCAGAGCAGGATTTTGCCTTCGCCTCAGAGCTTAAGCCTATTATGAAGTATCCTCCTTTTCATAAGGAGATTGATAAGGAAGCTCTTGGAAACTACCTGTGCTACAAGTTTGTGGCTGCACCAAGTACTATCTTCAAGGATACCTACAAGCTGGAATCCGGCACTTATGCTGTTTTAAAGGATAACAAGCTTACGATCAAAAAGTACTGGGATATTGCAGAAAAGAAAGAAACTGCAAACCGCAATATGATTACCGATTTTGACGCGGCAAAACGTGAGCTTAATGATGTTTTGACAGATGCTGTAATGAAGCGTATGGTGGCTGATGTGCCTGTTGGTACATTCCTTAGCAGCGGCATAGATTCGGCTCTTATCACAGCTATTGCTCAGAAGAATCTTTCAAATCCGGTCAGGACTTTTACAATTGGATTTAATGAAAAAGAGCGTAACGAAGCAGATAAAGCCAAGCTAATCGCGGAATATCTTGGAACAGACCACACTGAGCTGTATATCGGTGAAAAAGAAATCTTTGAGATGCTTGACGATATAGCTAAATACTACGACGAGCCGTTTTCTGATGCATCGCAGCTTCCTACTATGCTTGTTTCCAAGCTGGCGGCAGATAATGTTACGGTTGCTCTTTCCGGAGATGGAGGAGATGAGCTCTTTTGCGGATATAAGATGTATGACCTGGTGTATATCGCTCAGAAAGTGGACTGGGTGGGAAATCTCTTATACCATGTTCCTGGAATGAATGGGATTAAAGGCAGTATCCGTCCGGAGGTCAGGGCTCTTATAAATAACCGCAGTGACGATTTCAGAACGCAGCTCTTTATCGATGTTACTGCTGAGCAGGTAAGCAGTATTCTGGGCGGAGCAAAAGTTACTCCAAAACACCCGGATGAAGCGAGATTTAAGTATAAAAACTGGCAGGAGCGCCGTATGCTACTTGATATGGTTACTTACCTTCCTGATGAGATTATGTGCAAGACAGACAGGGCTTCTATGAAATATTCGCTGGAGGTCAGAAGTCCGCTGCTTGATTACCGCGTAGTGGAAAAGTCTTTCCAGATACCGCATAATTTCAAGTTTGCCAAGGATTTAAGCGCAGGCTCTTTTCCTAAGAACGTTCTCTTAGGAGATAAGAAGCATATATTAAAGGCACTTGCTTACGACTATATTCCAAAAGAAATGCTCTCCGGCCCTAAGCGTGGCTTTGGTGTGCCTCTTGCAAAGTGGCTCCGCGGGCCGTTAAAGGCTGAGATTGCCAGATACGCTGACGAATCATTCCTTAGGCAGCAGGGCCTCTTTGATCCGGAAGGAGTTAAGAAGCTCATCCGCACTCAGGAGCACGATAATACCATAATCTACAGCTCAGTGCTGTGGTCATTCTATATGTTCCAGAGATGGTGGGAAGAGTATATGGGGTGAAACTCATGAATTTAGGCTTATGACAATGTCTATATTAGCCTGGGAGACAATATGGGATTTAGCATAACCAAAAAGGAGATTGGAAAACTTAATATATATCAGCCAGCAATGATTGAAGCGGCAAAATGTCTTTTGCAGAATAGGGAAGGCGATAAGGCTGTGGCTGCCAAACAGCAGCTCATGGAGATGTTTTCCGATGTCTATGACTATAGTAAAGCTGGGGGAACAGTCAAGCTTTTTCTGAATACTGTCGATGATAAGGAATTTTGGTATATTCGTAGCCTGGAATCTTTTAAGGTGTGGCTGATTGAAAGGCAGCGTAACAAAGCTTTTGGGATTGTTCTGGATCTTTTGCATGAGTTTTGTAAAAAAAGGAAGATAGATCTTGCAAAGCTCAATATTGTTATTGGTGACACAAAGGATGCTATTTACAACACAAATATGTATTTTAACAACCAATATGATAAACGTTGGCTCAATCAGGATATTATCAGGGAAGCAATACAGAGCGTTGATAAGTCGAGGGTTGAAAATGAGAATAGTATTCTGAGTCCTGTTTTTGGTCAAATGCCTCCCACTAAGCTGTCTGGAGGGGTTAAGACCCTAATGCTGATTTATAACAATCCGGATAGAGTCTTTAATGCTTCAACCTGTGGCGATAACTGTGCAAGATGGATCATGAAATTTGCTAAGGAAAAAGATTTTGTGATCAATCTTCATCATGTTATGAAGTTCAATAGCCGTGGATTTAAGGCTTATATTGTGAACGAAGATGAGATTATCCATTCTTTGGATGAGCTATATGACAGAGTAGACAGGTATTGCAGGGGACAACAATGAGGGGAAAGCATAAAATAACAGTATCGAACAGATTTGTTCAATACAAATTTGAAATAGACCATAACATAAGTGTTATTCGTGGTAACAGCGGAACCGGTAAGACTACACTTGTGGAGATGATAAATGATTATCAGAATGCCGGACCAAGCAGTGGCGTAAGTCTAAGCTGTGACAAGGAATGTGTGGCTCTGATTGGGGCTGGCAGGATATGGCAAATCGTACTGAAAGGCATTCATGACAGTATAGTTTTTATAGATGAAGGCGAAGAATATGTCAAGGAACTTGATTTTGCCCGTACTATACAGAATTCTGATAATTATTATGTGATAGTAAGTCGTGATAATCTGTACTATTTACCTTATAGCGTTGATGCGATTTTCGAGATAAAACTATCCGGATTTTATGGGAGTATGAAGAAAGCTTACAATAGGCTTTCCAGGATATATAGTAATAAGAGTAAAGACAAAATAGATCTGAGAAAATTAGATACTATTGTTACTGAAGATTCGCATTCCGGGTTCGAGTTTTTTAGAGAAGTGAGTCGTGATTTTGGCATTAACTGCAAATCAGCTGATGGAAAAAGTAATATTTCCAGGATTTTGGATGGTTTAAGAGGAGAGGCTGTTGCTGTGGTTGTTGACGGTGCTGCCTTTGGACCGGAAATAACGCAGGTTGCCTATAAGATAAAGAAAAATCCTAATGCGAACTTATTATTGCCGGAATCTTTTGAATGGATGATCTTGAGATCGGGGCTGATCAAGGCCAGCGGGCTGAATGATATTTTGGATGCTCCATATGATTTTATTGATTCAGAAGATTATGTTAGCTGGGAAAGATTTTTTACCGCGAAGCTTATAGAACTAACGCAGCGTACAATCTGGGCTTATAGCAAGGATAAAATCGGGTATGCGTATCTTAGTGATCATTCGAAGAAGGCTATTGTGGATGAGTTTTTTGAGGGGATGTAAAGAGTGAAAAAGATTGGAATTGGATACGAATTCTATAAAAATTTCATAGATGAAAACGCATATTACGTCGACAAGACATTGCTGGTAAAAGATGTGATTGAAAAAGGCGGCAAAGTTACACTTTTTACCCGCCCTAGGCGTTTTGGTAAGACTCTTGCTCTCTCGATGTTGCAAACCTTTTTTGAGCAGGAAATTGATGCAAAGGGTGATGTTGTCGATAATTCCAGGTATTTTGAAGGAATGAAAATTATGAATGCCGATGAGAAAATTCTTTCAAAAATGGGACAGTATCCGGTTATAAAGCTTTCATTAAAGTCAGCGGCTCAAAATGATTTTTATAATTCATTCATGAAGCTTCGTGAGGAGATTATATATGAGTTTGAAAGGCATAATTATATAAAAGCAGGATTTGGTACGGATCGAAATAAAGCTGAAGAATACGAAATATATGAATATGGCGTATCGAAGTGGGAAGAGAGAGTAAAATACCTTACAACTAAGGAAGAGAAAGATAAAGCTTTTAATGAGGAATGTGGGAGATTCTCTACAGCTATAAAGACTCTTTCTAAATTTCTTAAGCAACACCATGGGAAAAACGCGATTATACTTATAGATGAATATGATGTACCCTTGGAAAATGCGTATAGTAGAGGATATTATGAGGAGATGGTTAGCTTTATACGCTCTCTCTTTGAATCTGCGCTGAAAACAAATGATTGCCTTGAATTTGCTGTTGTTACTGGATGTCTTAGGATTAGCAAGGAGAGCATATTTACTGGCCTTAATAATCTTGAGATCAATTCCATTAGATCCAAAGACTTTGGAGAGTACTTTGGTTTTGAACTCTTTGAAACAAGAAAAATGCTTGAGGATTACGGGCTAAAAGATAATACACAGATAGTTAAAGATTGGTATGATGGATATCTTTTTGGAGAAAAAGAAGTTTATAATCCTTGGAGTGTGACAAAGTATGTTAAGGAGCATACTGGAACTTCAGTAATGTATGGTGAGCAATATTGGTCGAATACCTCATCTAATAATATTATAAAAAAGATGATCGAAATTGCTGATGATCAGATTAAAGATGAGCTTGATAGTTTAATTATTGGGGGAACTATAGAGAAAGCCATACACGAGGATATAACATACGACGATATTTATAGTTCTAAAGATAATATTTGGAATTTCTTATATTTTACCGGGTATTTGAAAAAGGTATCAGAGAAGTCTGATGGAACAGATATTCTAATAACATTTTGTATACCTAATCAGGAAGTGTTATCAATTTATAAGACTAAGATAACAGACTGGTTTGATGCGGTTGTAAAATCGGAGGATACTAAGGGGCTGCATGAAGCGATAAAAAATGGAAATGCTGAAGCAATGGGACAATATGTAAGCGAAGTTTTATCAAAGAGTATTAGCTTTTTTGACGGCGAAGAAAGCTTTTATCACGGTTTTCTTTTATCTCTCTTATATGGTATGCCAGGGTATTCAGTTAAATCAAATAGGGAATATGGAGATGGTCGCCCTGATATAGTCCTTTTACCGGATAATCCTAAGAATCCGGCGATTATTTTTGAACTAAAGATAAGAAGAAAATATAATGAGATGGATGGGGGGCTTGATGAGGCTATAAAGCAGATCATTACCCAGAAGTATGAA
>NZ_CAMVPU010000055.1 GCF_947169445.1 uncultured Butyrivibrio sp.
TAGTTGCAACACCTGATATGATGGGCGTTGTAGGACGTCTTGGTAAGGTACTTGGTCCTAAGGGACTTATGCCAAACCCTAAGGCTGGTACAGTAACAATGGATGTTACTAAGGCTGTTAACGATATCAAGGCTGGTAAGATTGAGTACAGACTTGACAAGGCTAACATCATCCACGTTCCAGTTGGAAAGGCTTCTTTCTCAGAAGAGCAGCTTGAGCAGAACTTCAATGCTCTTATGGATGCTATCACAAAGGCTAGACCTTCATCTGTTAAGGGTCAGTACCTCAAGAGCATCACTCTTGCTACAACAATGGGCCCTGGTGTTAAGGTTGTATCTAACAAGTATTGATTTAGTATATCTTATCTAGAGCTAAAAAAAGCTATCACAGAAATGTGGTAGCTTTTTTAATTAATAGGAAATTGCTCCGCATTTCCCATTAATCAAAAAACGCTCCGCTAAGGATGCGCACTCGCGCGTTAGGAATATGTTGCATAAATGCAACCGCGCTCGGCGCGAGCATGTTGCTAGCAACATGCTATTTTATTTAGGACTGATATATCCGTTTAGATCAATGATTATATTGGGGGACATGGACATCTCATAGTCCCAGATTCTGATTGCCTCTGAGTCAAAGGCTTCCTTAACTGTACATCCTCTTTGGAGTGCCGGTACCATCTGCAAATTTACTGTACCATCTTTATGAAGAGTTGCTATCATCATACATGTATCAATATCTTTGGAATTAAAGATATAGTTGCCCATACTGTAGACAACCGGAACACCATTTACATAGTCTATTTTTTGTAAGATATGAGGATGGGAACCCATGATAAGATCAGCCCCTGCCTCTACCATTTCTTTAGCCTGGTCTCTCTGAAGGTAATCTATCTCTGTAGTACTCTCAGTTCCCCAGTGGATAAACACAATCACATAGGAATTCTTTTCCTTGGCTTCACGAATACGTTCCAGCAAAAGTGTATTATCAAGACATCTAAAAACTCCCGGCGAGGTCTCAGTTGCTCCCTTTGTGTCCGGATTGGATAATCTCTCAATCTGCGTTGCACAGATAATTGCTATCCTCATGCCATCTTCAGTAACATAATATATAGTATGGGATGCCTCCTCGATATTCCTGCCTGCTCCTGCATACTCAATTCCAATGTTATCCAAAGTATCTAAGGTATCCAAAAAGGCCTTTTCACCATAATCATAGGCATGGTTATTGGCAAGTCCTACAATATCGACTCCCATGTCATTTAGAATAGATGCCGTTTCAGGTCTTGCTCTAAAGGTGTATGTCTTTCCTTCAGTTGGACTTCCTCCATTTGAATAAGGAAATTCATTGTTGACCATCATAATATCAACACCGTTCATCTTTTCCAAAAGACTACTTCCAACTACACCGACAGCACTGTTGCCGCATTTTTTGAATGCATTTCCTACTGCATAATTATCATCAAAAAGAATATCTCCGGCAAAACCTATAGTGACAACATCGTCAGCCATAGTTTGGATGATATGCGTATAATCCTTATCTTCTTCCGGAATTACGAGTTCCTCTTTTTCCTCAGTTTCCGTCACAGGTGTCAGATTTGTAACTGTACTAGCCTCAGGAATCATTTCCCATTTCGTTGTTGTTGTTGTAACCTGTGGCTGCTCATTTTTTCTGCTACTACTGATTATAAAAAGAGCCGGAATTCCTATTCCTAAAATAACCAGTAACGTAACTGCAAATACAATAACAGCAGTTCTTATACTTCCATAACCTTTATCTTCATTAAATTGTCTCTTGTTATATCGATCATTATCTTTACCCATAGATTTTAGTATAGCACAGATAATTGTGATATCGAGAACAATTCATTTAATTTGGTAAGTTCTTGTGGGGCAAATCATGCAATAACCAGAACAAATACCCTGTGATGCTTAGCCGTGTAGCAAACAAGCTATCTGAGTGCGAAGATGTTTATACATATGCTTTTCCGAGGGCTTGTATTTTGGATACGCAGGACTCAGTGAAAAGATGGGCTTTTAGAAAGTCTCCTGTATCAGGATGGGAGAGGGCGTTGTTGTAATATTCCAGCATCAGGTCAAGCTTGTGGTCATCACAGATGCCTCGGTAGGATTCATACTTTTGTCTAATACATTCCTGCATTCTTCCAAGACAAAAATAAGAACCTATAAAGTTGTTGCTATCGGATATCCATACTCTTGTATTTTGCTCGAGCATCTGATAATAGCTACTATTGCCACCCATACCACAGGTGCCAAAAATAGCGATATTTCTACGGCTTAGGGAAGATAAGAGGTCGATGATCTCAAGATTGCAGGAGCCTCTATTAATCCAAAAGCCAACAAAATAATTTTCTGCATCCATTCTTCCGTTCCATGAACGCACATCAACAATAGCCTTATCACCCATTGAAAGAGGAAGGGCGTCAAAGATAACTTCTGCAAGTTTTTTAGTGTTGCCAGTTTCACTGGCATAGACAACCAGATTTTTTAACATATGAAGACCTATCGCCTTTAATGCTTGAAAAATGACTTCACCTTGCTTAAAAATGAAACAAAAGCTTCATTTTCTTTGTATCTTTTTGTGACATTCTTTGAAAACAGCCTATAGTAACAATATATTAATGCGATAAAAGCAAAGTAATATAAGAAAGATAGCGGATCCACTACAAGTGAGATGAGTAGTAGAGCTACTGCAAGTCCCAAGAGAAAAGAAGTAAGTTTGTCAGAGCCATAGGATCCGTAGCGCCCGCGGAAAATGCGGAGCAAAAAGTTTCGCATGTTTATTCTCCTGTTTTCAAGTTCGGTATATGTTCTAGGCTTTTTTCTATAAAAATAGTCGGGGAGCTCCTCCACCGACATCTCCATTTTAGGTTGGGAATGGCTTAAATTCAATGAACTGCCGATTAATTTCTCTTAAAAGTTGATTAAAACATGTGTTGTGAATATAATGTAATTTGGATTTATATGTAAAATTGGAGGATAATTATGAAGATTCTTATTGTGGGCTGTGGAAATGTCGGACAGACTCTTACTCAGCAGCTTAGCAAAGAGGGACATAATATTACGGTAATAGAGGAAAAGAGCAGTGTCCTTACGAACGTGGTCAATAGCTACGATGTAATGGGAATTGTTGGTAATGGTGCCAGTTATTCCATTATGAAGGATGCGGGAATTGAGACAGCGGATTTAATGATTGCTGTTACTGATTCTGATGAGCTAAATCTGCTGTGCTGCCTTATTGCGAAGAAAGCAGGTAACTGTCACACTATTGCAAGAGTACGTAATCCAATTTATAAGAAAGAGATTAATTTTATAAAAGAAGAACTGGGCCTTTCCATGGTAATAAACCCTGAGGAAGCAGCTGCCAATGAGGCTGAGAGGCTTTTAAAGTTCCCTTCTGCAACCAAGATAGAGACCTTTGCAAGAGGAAGAGCAGAGCTTGTGAAGATGGTAATTGATGAGAACTCAAGACTCTGCAACAAGGCACTTAAGGATATTCCACCTGATTTGAAGAAGCAGGTTCTTATTTCTGTTGTTTCCAGAGGAAATGAAGTTTATATTCCTGATGGTAATTCTGTTCTTCAGGCTGGAGATGAGGTTACTGTATTTGCCTCTAGCAGAAACACTATAAATTTCTTTAAAAAATTAGGTCTTCCTACTGCCAAGGTACACTCTACCATGATCATCGGCGGCGGAGAGACAGCTTTTTATCTTGCTCAGAATCTTATTAACCTGGGCATCAAGGTCACTATTTTTGAAAGAGATGCTGCAAGATGCAAAGAGTTATCAGGACTTCTGCCGCAGGCACTTATCATCTGTGGTGATGGTACGGATAAGGACATGTTGCTTGAAGAGGGCGTTACAGGTGTAGAATCCTTTGTTTCTCTTACCAATCTTGATGAAGAGAATATTATGCTCTCCATGTATGTTAAGAGTATCAATCCTAAGGCTAAGCTTATTACTAAGGTTCATAGGGTTAACTATGGCGAGATAATAGGATCTTTGAATATTGGAAGTATCATTTATCCTAAGAATATTACTGCGGATCGTATTGTTCAGTTTGTGCGTGGTATGTCTGATTCCAAGGATAGTAATATTGAAGCTCTTTATAAGCTCAATGATGACAGAGTTGAGGCTTTGGAATTCATTGTCAGAAGCGGATCTCCGGTTATAGGAGTACCTCTTGCACAGCTTAATCTCAAAAAGGGTATTCTTATTGCCTGCATTAATCACTACGGCGAGATCATATCACCAAGTGGTGACAGTATAATTAGAGACAGGGATTCAGTTATCGTTGTAACTACGCTAACCGGTCTTAAGGATATTAATGATATTTTGGAGAAATAATAAACATGAACTATTCGATGATAAGATATGTGCTGTTCAGACTTCTTAAAGTTATGGGCACTCTTTTTACGCTTCCTTTGATAGTGGCGCTTATCTACAGGGAATTTGACAGTGCGGTTTCATTTTTTATATTGGCACTGTGCTGCTTTTTGATAGGAACTATTTTTAGTTCTAAGAAACCTTCCAACACTGTTATTTATGCGAAAGAGGGTTTTGCCATCACTGCAGTTGCGTGGATAGCGGTTAGTCTTATGGGAGCTATTCCCTTTGTGATAACAGGGGCAATACCTAATTACATTGATGCTCTTTTTGAAACAGTATCGGGATTTACGACTACCGGAGGAAGCATACTTACCACAGTTGACAATATGGAGTACAGTGTTCAGTTCTGGAGAACCTTTACCCATTGGATCGGCGGTATGGGAGTTTTGGTTTTCCTTCTCGCCGTTGTACCTATGGCTGATGGATATAGCATGCATCTTATGAGAGCTGAAAGCCCGGGACCTGTGGTAGGTAAGATTGTGCCCAAGGTTAAGGATACTGCTAAAATACTGTACCTGATCTATATTGGTATTACTGTTTTGGAAATGATCTGCCTATTTATATCAGGGCTTCCGCTTTATGATGCTATCACTATTTCTTTTTCTACTGTTGGAACTGGAGGATTTGCAATTCACGATTCAGGAATGATGGGATATTCCGTTGCAAGTCAGGTGATAATCATTATATTTATGGCTCTTTGCGGTATCAATTTTACTGTTTATTATTTCCTGTTGAACAGGAAACCAAAAGAGGCTTTTGCTATAGATGAAGTAAAATACTATTTGGGAACTATTGTCGTAGCTTCCGGATTTATAGCCTTCAATATATATAGGGCAGGCGTGTTGGATGACTGGAAGTTGTGCTTCCATCATGCAATGTTCTCTGTTGTATCTATTATGACCACAACAGGATTTGGCACTTTGAATTTTGATGAGTGGCCAATGATTTCCAAGCTGATCTTAATGGTGCTTTCTTTGATAGGAGCCTGTGCGGGTTCAACCGGTGGTGGATTTAAGTTCTCAAGAGCACTTATCGTTATCAGAAATGCCAGAAATGAACTGAACTTTATTGTTCATCCCAAGGCTGTAAAGAGAGTATATATGGATGGACATTCTGTAGAGGGAACTACGGTAAAATCGGTTTCTGCTTACCTTGGAATTTATGTTATTACTTTTATAGTTTCTACGCTGATTGTGGCACTTGATAATTTTGATTTCCAGACAACTGTTACTTCCGTGATAGCAACACTTAATAACATAGGTCCTGGACTTGGAATGGTGGGCCCAATGGGCAACTATTCACAGTTTTCTTATTTGTCCAAGTTTGTGCTAATGTTTGATATGCTTGCCGGAAGACTGGAGCTGTTGCCGATATTCATTATTCTCAAGCCTAAGACTTGGAAGAGATAATAAATTATAAAATTTCTATAAACTTTTTTCTAAAATGCTATAGAAAATGTGTCTAAAGTGTGATAAACTTTAGTAAGTTTTGTGAAGAAAACGTTTAAGGAAGATTTTTTATGGCTAAGACAAGGGAATGGATGAGTATGACCCTTGTTGCACTTTTACTTATTGGTTCCATTGGCACGGGATCATTACTTTATTCCACCAAGACTCAGCGTGTCGAGATGAAAATCGATACAGAAGATTATTACGATGCTGTTTACACGCTAAAAGGCTTTTTGGGATTAAAGGATGATATCAGAAAAAGAGCAGACTCTAATGAAACACTGACTGCTTCTGAAGACACTGCATGCGAGAACAGTGGTATGGGTAGGATGACTCAGAGAATTACAGTTGCTGATTCGAAGGGAATTTTACCTATATGCGGTACACTGAGCAAGATGCAGGATGTTTTTTATCCGGGAACCTATGAAGTGAAGTTTGGTAACAAGGCGATGCTTGCTGAAAAGGCAACTGTGCAGGTCAAAATGCCTGTAGATAAGGACCAGCAGGTCTACATATTGACTGGTAACAAGCAGGATGGATATAAACAGTTTGCTGTAGTACAGGCTGACGACAATATGGTCTCATTTGATACAACTGTAATTCAGAATTACACTATATCAACGACAGATATCATCAGAGTTCAGGACGTGGTTGCCAGTGTGATCACAGACTGAACCAGTGGAGTAATTAGAAGCAGGTTAGTTCTTAGATAATGTTACAGAAACACGCATTGGAATGCGTTATCATGAATTCATGGCTATACATCTGCAAATGTAAATTGCAGTTAGATGGACAGGATAGAAGAGGTAAAACAGGTATTTGAACATACCGAGGTTTTTACCTCTTTTTTTACTGTATAGAAGCATTAAAAGAAATCCGGGTAAAGAGGTGTACTCCAAGCCTAGCTGACTAATGTACAGATAGCCGGCAAAGAGTCTTATATAGTCATAGCGTTGTAGTAGATAGAATATTGTGATCAGTATGACTCCATACATGTCATAATCGGTGTTGAGCTTATAGGCTGTAAGACAACCGGCGCCGGTAAAGAGAAATATAAAAAGCCAGTTCACATATATTGGAGCCTTTTTTTCTGAAAGAAAATGTTTGGTACTTTCTATTCCCCAAATGACTAAAAGGCCTATCAGCAGAGTGAAATACACATTGCACTGATCCCATATCAGATAACTGTTGGCTTTTAGAGCGGATATCATGTTGATATTGTCTATTTCTTCTTCGGCAAAGAACAACAGATCAAAGGGAATTTCAGAGATGATACCAAAAAGAAGCAGACTAAGAGCATATCTTAGCCTGCTTCTTGTATGAATGAATCCTTCTACGAGCAGAAAACAGAATACCGGAAAAGCGGTTCTTCCTATCATTCTGAGAGCTTTGTAGATTATATTAAGCTGATCGATTGAGAGATTGCCATCATAATAACCATATCGTACATAAGGGAGCATAAATCCGGCACCGATGTGGTCTATGAACATAGTGACACATGCAACTATCTTAAGTGCATTACCATTTATTTTTTTGTATACAGCTAAGTCTGGCATATCTGCTCTCTCTGTAATTAGTTAATGTAGGATTACTATGTAAGCAATAGTTTTACCGGCGTTTGCCTTTTAATTACTGAAGTGTAATTGTATCCCAGGTATCTTCAGGAATAAGAGCAATATAGGTTTTACCTGTGTTTATAACAAGTTCCTCGCCTCTGTCATCGAAGTACTTGGTTGGGCCTGTTTCTGATGTCTTGGACCAGGCGATAACCTTGGCTTCACCATTTGTGAGATACCATCCGGTTTCTGCAGGGTTGATGCAGTTATAGATAAGATATCCCTTCTCGTCGAGCTGGGTAAAAGAACATTTCTGCAAAATTACATTTTTAAAACTAAGAGGAGCAGAATTGTCAGCATCTTCATGCCTGTTGTCATATTCGTAGTACTCATACTCTTTAGTAGAGCTGTTGTAAACCAGCTGAGACTGGTTATGAGGAAATGGAAGAGCAGCGATTGTAGCAGGATAAGTATTAGGATACTTCTCGCTAAGAGTCAGCTCTGTGCCATATTCCATAAAGTTAAAGTGGCTGCCGGGATTGGCATATTCATTGTAAGTAGTTGAATATGCAGCTTCTCCTTCGTGACTTGCAAAATTATCTTCCAGATCACCATTTAAAATGTATTCTGTAAATTCCTGTGCCTTACCATTGTTGACACGGGAGAAAGTTCCTGAAAAGTGCGCTGACCAAGGCTTTTCAAAGTACTGGTCATTGTAGTATGGGCCGCCATCGTGGCAAAGCACTGCATTCCATTCGGAAGCTAGAAGAATATTGGTAGGTCTCGTACTTCTGATACTGCCAAGCTGCTCAATGTTGCCCCAGTCCTTGACAAGGACCATGAGTCTTGTAATTCTGTCGTTGGCAGTACTGTTCATAAGCTCGTATACAACATCAGCTTCTGATGTTCCGTAGTGAGGGAGAGCCTTGAGCTCGTTATCTACCATGACAGCAATGGGGCGCTGATTCTCGATTTCTTTACTGATAGGTTCGCCTGTAAGCTCGCTGAAATACATATTATCAGGAAGAACATAAGGGCCATCTGCTTCTGCCTCAACAGTGGTTTCAGGTTCCTGATTATCCTGAGTGGTAACAGTTTCATTTATTGGCTCAAAAGACACTGATGTAGATACTACGTCTGAATCATCATCAGCTGCGCAGGCACTTGCCAAAAGAAGCATAGTAGTGCACATAACTGATGCAATGGCCTTTTTGCCAAATGATCTAATATACATTATTTGTCATCTCCATTCTTTATCAAAAGGTACATATCAAACTGCACAGATAGGCAATTATAATTAATAAGTAACTTTAATTGTATCAAAAATGTAACATTTCAGCAACCTTGACAAAAAATGGTGGACGGGCTGCATTTAATTTTTTCTTAAAATAGGGTAGTATATAAGTAGGCAGATTTGAGATTTTGGCCGGACAATTTGGCAAGAAATTGTTCGGATGAGGAGATTAAAGTGACTATAAGAGAGATGGGAATTGGCGATAAAGCCAGAATAATAAAAGTTGGCGGGGAAGGTGCTCTCCGCCAACATTTTTTGGATATGGGTGTTATACCCGGAGCGGAGCTTTCTGTAATTAAGTACGCTCCAATGGGAGACCCGCTGGAAATAGAAATACACGGATACAGGCTGACACTGCGTCTTGCAGAGGCGGCGCAAATCGAAGTTGAGAAAATTGATGCCTTTGAGGAGGAAAAGAGTGATCAGGCTATTCCTAGGAAGCCTCTTTCCGAGAAAAAGAAGACGTTTCACCCGGGACTTGGTGAAACAGGTATTTTTCATCCTAAGGGAAGCGGCAACCCACTTCCGGATGGGACGATGCTTACCTTTGCACTGGTGGGTAACCAGAATAGCGGCAAGACAACTCTTTTCAATCAGCTGACAGGCTCCAAGCAGCATGTTGGTAATTTCCCGGGAGTTACAGTTGACCGCAAGGATGGTGAGATAAGGGGCTACAAGAATACTCTTATCACAGACCTTCCCGGCATTTATTCCATGTCGCCTTATACTAATGAAGAGATTGTATCTCGTAATCATGTTCTTTCTGAGAAGCCTACGGCGATCATAAATATTGTTGATGCTACGAATATCGAAAGAAACCTTTATCTTACTATGCAGCTTCTTGAGATGGACGTTCCAACCGTTGTTGCGCTCAATATGATGGATGAGCTGACTGGCAACGGCGGCGTGGTTGATATAAATGCCATGGAAGAGATGCTTGGAACACCAGTTGTTCCTATTGCCGCTGCGAAAAATGAGGGCGTTGATGAGCTTATTACTCATGCTCTTCATATTGCTAAATATCAGGAAAAGCCCCTCGAGCAGGACTTTTGCCTTAAGGATGACAATGGCGGTATTGTTCACAAATGTCTTCATGCTGTCATGAACCTGATCGCAGATAATGCGGAAAGAGCAGGGCTTCCTCTTCGATTCACTGCCAGTAAGGTGGTTGAGGGAGATGAGCTTATCATTGAAAAGCTGGTCCTTGATGATAATGAAAAAGAGGCCATTGAGCATATTGTCTCTCATATGGAAAAAGAGAGAGGTCTCGACCGAAGTGCTGCTATTGCAGACATGAGATTTGCATATATAAAGAGAGTCTGCAGTCAGTGCGTTACCAAGCCAAAAGAGAGCAGGCAGCAGCTGCGAAGCAATAAGATAGACCAGGTTCTTACAGGTAAATATACGGCTATCCCAATGTTTATTATCATAATGGGACTTGTCTTTATCCTGACCTTTAATGTGATCGGTGCCTTTCTTCAGGGACTGCTTGAGGAGCTGATCGGCGGCCTTGCTTCGGTAGTTGAGAATCTGTTAGTGGCTAATGGCGTAAATGAGGTACTTCAGGGCCTTATAATAAAAGGAATCTTTGAAGGTGTTGGAAGTGTCCTTAGCTTCCTTCCAATCATCATAGTTCTTTTCTTCTTCCTGTCACTGATGGAAGATAGCGGATATATTGCAAGAGTGGCTTTTGTAATGGATAAGCTCCTTAGAAAAATAGGTCTTTCCGGCCGAAGCATTGTTCCGTTGCTTATTGGCTTTGGCTGTACCGTACCTGCTGTAATGTCTACCAGAACTCTTCCAAGTGAAAGAGACAGAAAGATGACAATTGTGCTGACTCCGTTTATGAGCTGCACAGCGAAGCTTCCGATATATGCATTTTTTGTAAATGCTTTTTTCCCGGGAAGAGGCGGACTTATTATAACAGCCCTTTATGTATTTGGTATAATTATAGGTATACTCAATGCATTTTTTACCAAAAAGACTGTATTTAAGGGAGAACCTGTTCCTTTTGTAATGGAGCTTCCCAATTACAGACTTCCAAGCCCAAAGAGCGTATGTCAGCTTCTTTGGGAGAAGTCCAAGGATTTCATACAAAGAGCTTTTTCGGTTATTTTCATCGCAACAATTATAGTATGGTTCTTTAGTAATTTTGACATTCATTTCAATATGGTAAGTGACTCCAAGGACAGCATACTTGCCATTGTTGCAGGGGCTTTTGTTCCGCTTTTTGCACCCCTTGGACTTGGTGATTGGAGAATCTGTACTTCGCTTATCAGTGGTTTTATCGCCAAAGAGAGCGTGGTTTCAGTTATGGAAGTATTGTTTGTGGATGGCGTAGAGAATGCACTTTCTACTGCTTCTGCGATAACTCTTTTGGTATTTAGTTTATTGTATACACCATGCGTTGCAGCGATTGCGTCCATCAAAAGAGAACTTGGAAGAAAGTGGGCGCTGACTGTGGTTGTTTGGCAGTGCGTGGTAGCGTGGATAGTGGCTTTTGCAGTAAGACTTATTACGATTCTGATATTATAAGTAAGAACGAGGTGACTGCCTATGAAACTTATTTTTGTTGGAGCTGATCATGAGGTTACCGGAAGCTGTCATTTCATTGAAGCTTGTGGTAAGAATATCCTGGTGGATTATGGAATGGAGCAGGGGAAGGACTATTTTGAAAATGTACCGCTTCCCGTATCCGCCCCTGAGATAGACTATGTCTTTCTGACACATGCGCATGTGGATCATTCGGGAAATCTGCCGCTTCTTTACGCCAAGGGCTTTAGAGGCAAGATTTTTGCAACGGATGCTACAACTGATCTTTGTAACATAATGTTAAGAGACTGTGCCCATATTCAGTTGCAGGAGGCAGAGTGGCGCAACAGAAAGGGTAAAAGAAATAAAGAAATAGCTCAGATTGAGCCAGCCTATACCATGGAAGATGCAGAGAAGACCATCAAATCTTTTGTGCCCTGTGGTTATGGCGAGGAGATAAATGTCTGCGAAGGTGTGAAGATCAGATTTACTGATATTGGTCACCTTCTTGGGTCAGCCAGTATTGAAGTTTGGCTTACGGAAAAAAATGTGACTAAAAAGCTTGTCTTTTCCGGAGATATAGGAAATAAGAGCCAGCCTCTTATCAGAGATCCGCAGATGACTTCAGAAGCAGACTATGTGGTAATGGAGTCGACCTATGGAGACAGGCTTCATGCAGTAGAAAGACCTGACTATGTCAAAGACCTGGCGCAGATACTGGACAGAACCTTCGCAAGAGGCGGAAATGTTGTAATTCCGTCCTTTGCAGTCGGAAGAACCCAGGAAATGCTTTATTTTATCAGAAAGATAAAAAAAGAAGGACTGGTAAAGTCAAATCCGAATTTCCAGGTATTTGTAGATAGCCCGCTGGCTGTAGAGGCTACTGAGATTTTTGCGGATCATCAGTATGAATGCTATGATGAAGAAGCGATGGAACTGGTAAAGAAGAGGATAAATCCAATTCTTTTCCCGGGACTTAATCTTGCTATTACGACGGAAGAGTCAAGGGCGATAAATGAAAATCCGGAGCCCAAGGTTATCATTTCTGCCTCCGGAATGTGCGAGGCCGGACGAATCAGGCATCACCTCAAGCACAATCTATGGAGAGAGGAATGCACCATATTGTTTGTGGGCTATCAATCCATTGGAACCACAGGAAGAGCCATTGTGGACGGCGCTGAGCAGGTTAAGCTCTTTGGAGAGACCATTGATATCAAGGCTGACATATGTAAGCTTGAAGGTCTGTCGGGACACGCGGACAAGAATGGCCTTATAGAATGGCTGAATGGTTTTAATGTAAAAAGACCAAGAAAGGTGTTCGTGGTTCACGGCGAAGACAGTGTATGTACGTCTTTTGCGCAGCTTCTTAGGGAAGAGTATGGATATGATACCTATGCGCCTTACAGCGGAACGGAGTTTGATATTATTTCCGGAAATCTGATGAAGGAAGGTATGCCGATTCCTGTCAAGAAGAAGGAAGCTGCGCTTGTTTCGGATGTTTATGCGAGACTTAAGGCAGCAGGTGCGAGACTTATGGGAATTATCGCAAAGAGCGACGGCATGACCAACAAGGATAAGGCTAAATTTGCAGATCAGATAATCGCGCTGTGCGATAAGTGGAGTAAGTAGGGAATTTAGCAAAGTTTATTGAACAAGTATAATGTTCTAAACAAAAGTTTTAGGGGAGAAGATAAATATGAGCAGAGCAGATGAAATATTCATTGATATGTGCAGGGATATTCTTGAAAACGGCACATCAACTGAGGGAGAAAAGGTTAGAACACATTGGCCTGACGGAGAACCTGCATATACGATCAAGAAATTTGGCGTGGTCAACAGATACGATCTTTCTAAGGAGTTTCCAATCATGACTCTTAGAAAGACAGCGCTTAAGAGTGCTACGGATGAGATCCTCTGGATTTACCAGAAAAAGAGTAATAATATTCATGACCTGAACAGCCATATTTGGGATGAATGGGCTGATGAGAGTGGTTCTATCGGTAAGGCCTACGGCTATCAGATTGGGCAAAAGAGCATTTACAAAGAGGGCGAGTTTGACCAGATTGACAGAGTTATTTATGACCTTAAGAATAATCCGTTCAGCCGTCGTATCATGACCAATACCTATGTTTTCTCAGATCTTCATGAGATGAATCTCTATCCATGTGCATATTCTGTTACCTACAATGTTACACAGAAAAAGGGTGAGGACAGACTGACACTTAATGCAGTTCTCAACCAGCGCTCACAGGATGTACTGGCAGCCAATAACTGGAACGTTGTGCAGTATGCTGTTCTGGTTCATATGCTGGCTCAGGTGTGCGATATGAATGTTGGAGAGCTGGTGCATGTAATTGCAGATGCACATATCTATGACAGACATGTGCCGCTTATTAAGGAACTTATAGAGCGTAAGCCTTTGCCGGCTCCTAAATTCCACTTAAATCCTGATGTTAAAGATTTCTATGAATTTACAAGGAATGATGTATCATTAGAGGGATACGAAGTTGCAGGCGAGCAGCTTAAGGACATTCCGATAGCCATATAAAAGAGAGCGCAGCGAAGCCATGCGTATATAGCTCAAAAGTAGTGGGCATCAACTATGAGGCCCACCCGGGCATCATTAAAAAGAAATGCGAGGAAATAAATTTGAAAGCAATCGTAGCAGTAGACAGTAACTGGGCCATTGGCAATAAGGGGCAGCTCCTGGTGAGCATACCTGCGGACCAGAAGAATTTTAGAAACGAGACACTCGGTAAGACAATTGTTTATGGCAGAAAGACCCTCGAGACTTTTCCTCAGAGAGTTGTTCTTCCAAAGCGCAATAATATTATCCTTTCAACCAAAAAGGATTACAGGGTAAAAGATGCAGCAGTAGTGCATTCAAGACAGGAACTTTTGGACCTTGTTTCAGACCTTGATACAGATGAAGTGTATATTATCGGCGGGTCAAGTGTATACAAAGAATTCCTTGATCTGTGTGATACTGCAATAGTGACTTTTATCGACAAAGAGTTTGAGGCTGACAGCTATTTCCCTAATCTGGATAAGGATCCTGAATGGGAGATGACTGAGGAATCAGAAGAACAGGTATATTTTGATCTTACCTATACCTACAGAACCTATAAGCGTGTTAAGTAACTAAAGATAATTGTTACTGTTCAGACAGAAATGCGCACTGTGCTGCGCATTTCGTGAGAAAGTGATTCAGGAGTGAGCGCATTCCTTCGACGAAGTCGAATTGGAATGAATGCGCGAATCAGTTACTGGAGGGAGCTGCAAGCGAGTGAACAGTAACAGATAATTGGCATGACATATTTGCTTTTGTTTAAGAAATAATTTCTTAAGGAGTGAATAAACGTGGCAGAGAATAGTAAAAAAAGAGCTTTAGTGCTAATAAATAAAACCTCCGGCACGGGAAAAGCCGGAAATGATACATTGGATATAGCTACAGCCCTGGCCAGCAGTGGCTATGAACCTATTGTATATCCGATTATTCCCGGAACAGAGCTTACGTCTGAGACACTGGTCAAGAATTATGGTGACAAGACTGACATGATTTTATGTAGTGGCGGTGACGGAACTCTTAATCATGTAGTCAATTCCATGATGATGTTTGATAAGAAACCTCTTTTAGCATATATTCCATCCGGAAGTACCAATGACTTTGCAAAGGGACTTGGAATTCCTTCTGTCAGAACAGAAGCAATTGGCGTGGCGGTGAATGGAAGTCCTATCAGCTATGATGTAGGCAAAATGAATGACAGATTTTTTAACTATGTTGCTGCATTTGGGGCTTTTTCCAAGGTTAGTTATTCAACGGATCAGGAACTGAAAAACGTACTTGGCTATGCGGCTTATGTTTTAAGCGCCCTTGCTGAGCTACCGCAGAATATAGGATACAGCTGCCACATGAAAATCGAGGCAGATGGTTTGAGCGAAGAGGGAGAATATGTTTTTGGTGCTGTCAGTAACTCTTCTTCTGTTGCGGGCATGGCTCTTTTTGCAGAGGGTGAGATTCATCAGGATGACGGCTTTATGGAGCTTATCCTGATAAAAGCTCCCAGGAACTTTGCTGAGTTCAATGCTATCGTTGCTGCACTTGCTACTAAAGAACCGGAAAATCCTTATCTGACCTATAAACAGGTTAAAAAGGTTGAATTTACCGCTCAGGAGCCTGTTGAGTGGACTCTTGACGGGGAATTTGGAGGTGCCCATAAGAAAACTATGATTTCGGTCATCAATAAGGGCATGACTATAATGGCTAGGTAATAAACTGATATAAAGGTGTTAAATGTTTGATAAAGTATCATTAGAAAAATGTGATTCATATGATCACGAGGGAGTACTTAGTGCCTTGAAAAAGACACTTGAAAATATTGGAGGCCTTGATTTTGTAACTAAAGGGATGAAGATTGGAATCAAGGCTAATCTTGTTTCCGGAATGGATCCCCAAAAATCGGCAACTACACATCCGGCGCTTTTAAGAGCGTTGTGTGAAGTTCTTTTGGAAAGAGGCGCCAGTGTTGTAATTGGTGACAGCCCGGGAGGTATATATACAGCCCATTATGTGGGTGGAGTTTATAAGGCTTGCGGTCTTACCGAAATGGTAAATGAACTTAACAAAAACGGCGGAAAGAGCGCGGAAACTGTTTGTTTAAATGATGATTTTTCCGTAAAAAATGCAGAGTTTAGAGATGCAGTTTCAATCAAAACCTTTATTTATACGGGCTGGCTTGATAATGTGGATGCCATCATTAATGTATCCAAACTTAAGACTCACGCCATGATGGGAATGAGCTGTGCGGTAAAAAACATGTTTGGTACAATTCCGGGAACAACCAAACCTGAGTACCACATGAGATTTCCGGATGAAAAGGCTTTTGCAAATCTGATGGTTGATCTTAATGAGTTTTTTAAACCAGCTCTTTATATAGTGGATGCTATCGACGGCATGGAGGGAAATGGCCCTACTGCCGGAGAGAAAAGACATATTGGAGCAATCCTCTCTTCCAGAAAACCCTATGCTCTGGATATGGTCTGTGCCGGTCTTATTGGAATGAAATTGGAAGACGTCACTACTTTGGTTGTGGCTAAGGAAAGAGGCTTGGGGCCCGCATCTTTGGATGAATGTGAAGTTCTTGGAGATAAATCTGTTGGAGAACTGAGAGTAGCAGATTTTAAGAGGGCGACGATACATCAGAGCATAACCTTTGAAGGTGGCGGAATAATGAGAAAACTGGAGTCAGTGGCAGTTAAACTGGCTCTTAGTACCAAACCTAAGGTGAAGGCAGCGCAGTGCATTGGCTGCAAAAAGTGTTATGAAACTTGTCCTGCTAAGGCAATTACCATGGTTACAAGTAGGGGCAAGACTGCGGGTAAGAATAATCTTGTGCCGCAGATCAATCGCAGCAAGTGTATCAAGTGCTTTTGTTGTCAGGAGTTTTGTCCTAAGGGTGCAATGAAGGTACATCACAACGTGCTGGGAAAGCTTGTGGGAAAGATTAATAACTAAAAGATATTATTTGACAATAGTAGGAAGATGATTGGTTCCGGATAGATGTTTTGTTACGAGAAAAAAGAGCATAAAAAAGATGGACACGAATATATAGAGATTACAGGCTTTGATGGGAAGATAGAGCATCTTGTGGTTCCTGATATTATAGATGGTATAAAAGTAGAGGCTATAGGAAATCATGCTTTTTCAGGAAGGTCAGATATTGTCAGCATTTCACTTCCTGAAACCATAAAGACTTTGTATGGTTTTGCTTTCCATGACTGCAGGAATCTTCGGGAGATTTCACTTTTTGACAGTCTGGATGACTATTACGATGGTGTCTGCAGGCAGTGTGATAATCTGGAACTTGTTGAGATTACAGTTAATAGAAGCTGGTACGAAGTCATCAGAAACTTTCTGGCTGATAATGATAAGACCCTGAGCTTTCTGGTTCATACAAAAATATCCGAAGAAGCCGGTCTGCTGGAGAATGAAGAGAAAAATACTGTAGATAATGAAGCGGATTATCTGGATTCGTTTCTTACTTTTCCGGAATACGTCTATGATTTCAATGAAAATACAATGGCCAGGACCATTCAGTTTTCTATTGCCGGCGCAGGTATGTTCTACAGGGAATGTGTGGATCGCAGGAAGATTGACTACAGGCAGTATGACAGTCTCTTTTCCAAGGCAATTATTGATGGCTCAAAGATGGCGGAGAATATTGCAGTGGCAAGACTTCTCTATCCTGTGGAACTGTCTGACGGCAGCAGGAAGACTTATGAAGACTTTATATCAGTAAATGGCGAAAATCTCTTAAAGCGTCTTATAGAGCAAAGTGCAAACCTTGGACAGTCATCTTGGGGTTCTTGTAAAAAGCTGGATTTCCTTGAAAGAATATTATCTTACAGGAAAGATGATGGTGAAGGCATGTTTCTATCTAAAGTCATGGATGCGGCAGTGCAATATGCTTCTATGAAAGGCTATACTACCATAACAGCGATGCTGATGGATAAGACTTCGCATCAGAGTGTCGTTGAAGAGACTGGATTTTTCTTTTAAGTATAGAAAAAGTGACGCATGATCGTTTTGATTTTTTGAAACGATTGTGCGTCACTTTTTATTATTGTTATTAAAACAAATTTGTCCTACTTGGTTTACTACAACCTTATACCAGTTCGAATACTGCGAAGGACTGGGCCTCTATTGAGAGAGTGCTTCCGGAAATGCTGCAGCTTCCGATGGAATAAACTGCGGAAGTCTTACTTACATCACCTTTTGCGGCATCTTCTTTTACAAATGCATCTTCTCTAAGTTCTGCAGCAGCTTTTTTGTCAGAAGGATTGATGGCAATGAGAAGATTGCCTCTTCTGTATACGAATGGGAACTGCTCTTTTTCTGCATATATAACTGAGAAGGAACCGTCAGCCTGAAGGTCAGTAAACTGGTGCCTCAGGGCTATAAGTGCCTTGGTTGTATTGTAAAGTGAATCAGGGTCCCCAGCCTGTTTTTCTACAGTTGGAGCATCTTCACTGTTATCCTGAGGAAGATACAGCTTATCAGCCTCGGCGGTGGAGAAACCATAGTTCTTGCTGTTATCCCACTGCATAGGTGTACGGGTTCCGGTTCTTGTGTAACCGCCTTCCTTGGTAGGAATGTCCAGATATCGCATACCAATCTCATCGCCGTAGTAGATGAAAGGAACACCCGGGAGAGTCAGGAATAAAGCCCAGGCAATCTTAAGCTCGTCGTAAGAAAGAGTAAGGCGTGCTCTTGGAGTGTCATGGTTACAAGTAATGAAGCTGATGTAGCCATCATCCTTGGTATCATCATATTTAGGCAGATAATCAAGAAGGAAGCGCATGATATCGCCGTTTCCATCCTTTTTAAGGAAGCTGTGGTCACCGCCTGGTGTTTCATTGTCACGAATAAGTGTGTTGTAGCCGTTTCCGTGGTGATCCAGATAGAAGTCAGCATGGAAACCACTCTTAAGTGACTGATGAGGATTGCTCCATTCGGATACGATTGCAGCTTCCGGATAATCTACATCCAGCATTTCTCTTATATTTTTCCAGATGGCTCCGGTTGCGGATTTGTTCTCGTCATCATCTTTTACCAGAGAATCAGCCATATCCACGCGGAAACCATCACAGCCGTGGTCAAGCCAGAAGCGCATAATATCTTTAAGGGCCTCTCTTGTTGCAATGCAGGCAGGGTGATCAGGAGCAAGCTGCCAATCCTCGGTTCTGTTAAGGAAACCGTAATTGAGGGCAGGCTGGCACTTGAAGAAATTCAGCATATAGCAGCCGTTTCTGTCTGCTTCGCCGCCAATATACGGATGTCCGGCAATACCCTGAATCCAGTGATGAGTCCATACATAACGATCGGAATACTCATTCGGCTGCGCTTTTTTACTCTCTTTGAACCATTCATGTTCCTCAGAAGTGTGTCCCGGAACCAGGTCCAAAAGTACATGGATGCCTTTTTGGTGAGCTTCTTCAAAGAGTCTGTATAAATCTTCATTTGTTCCGTATCTTGGAGCAACCTTCTTGTAATCTCTTACGTCGTATCCGGCATCCTTAAATGGAGAGTCAAAGCAAGGATTGATCCAAAGAGCATTACATCCCAGAGCTTTTACATAATCAAGCTTTTCAATGATACCTTGAATATCACCGATTCCATCATTATTAGTGTCTTTAAATGTTTGTGGGTAAATCTCGTAAAATACAGCGTCCTTCAACCAACCTGGCATAATATGACCTCCTGGAAATGTGAGATTGCAATGAGTTTTTTGAAAGTTTGCAATCTGTAATCAATATATTTTTTAATATAATTCCGTAACATACATCCATTTTATGTCTAAATACATTCTGTCGCAAATGAATATTTCCGGAAACGTTTCCATTATAGAACAAATCATAGATTTTGTATATATAAATACGCTCTGATTACAACTTCATGTTATAATTATTAAAGTTCTGAAGAAATAGCAAGACCAATAGCTGGCTCCTTGCCAAGAGTCAGGGATATCTGGACAAAATGTTTGAGTTTCCGACAGAAAATGAAAGCACAAAAAGGGCTTTGGTGGAATGCAGAAGGGAATTAGAGGAATATGAAAAAAGTAAATTTTAAGAGATTTGTAGTGGGGATAGGGGCTTTTTTAATGACATTTTCACTTACTGCATGTGGCGAAGGAATAGGTAATTCCGTATCTGATAATGTGAAGAAGGCTTCTGAAGCAGACAGCGAAGGCACAGATAAGACTAGTGACAATTTAGCTTCAAAAGAGGGCAGCAGTGCTAGTGATAATGGGACGGAAAATGGTGATCAGGCCTTAAGTGATAATGATGAAGCAAAAGAGAATTCTGTTCCTCAGTATGACGACATTTTTGTGGAAAAAATAGATAGTCTTTCTGCGGATTTTATCTGCGGAATGGATGCGTCATCAGTCCTGGTGGAAGAGGCGAGCGGTGTCAAATACTATGATTTTGACGGCCAGGAGTGTGATGTTTTCAAGACTCTTTCGGAAGCGGGAGTTAACTGTATAAGACTTCGAGTATGGAATGACCCATATGATTCAGAGGGGCATGGTTATGGTGGCGGTAACAATGACGTAGCCACAGCAATAGAACTTGGTAAAAGAGCTACTGAGTATGGCATGCAGGTGATGATTGATTTTCATTACTCGGATTTCTGGGCGGATCCCAAGAAGCAGTATGCACCCAAGGCCTGGAAGGATATGACTATCGACGAAAAGTGTGATGCTATTACACTCTTTACTCTGGACAGCCTTAATCAGATCATTGATGCCGGAGTAAATGTGACCTTCGTTCAGATTGGAAATGAGATCAATAACGGAATGTCAGGAGAAGTATCTCTTTCTAATGTGACTAAACTCCTTGATGCAGCCAGCAGAGCTGTTCGAAACGTATCCTATGATAAAAGTACTGATATGCAGATAATTGTCCATTATACCAATATCGAGGATAATGGAAGTAAAGTGTATGGACACATAGCTAATCTTGCTCAGAACAAGATTGATTATGATATCGTGGGACTATCTTACTATCCGTATTGGCATGATGATCTTAATAACATGCAGACTGTAGTCAGCAATATAGAAAAGACCTATGGCAAAAAGGTAATGATTGTTGAGACAGCTTATCCTTATACCTCAAGTGACGGAGACGGATCTGGTAACAGCATTGAAGGAAAAACAGATATTTGTGATGGCTATTCTGCTTCAATTCAGGGACAGGCGCATATGATAAGAGATATTATGGCAGCAGCAAATGACGGCGGCGCCGTTGGTGTATGCTACTGGGAAGGCGTATGGATTCCTGTTGGATCCGATGCGGCGGGGAATGCTTCAATCTGGAATGAGTATGGAAGTGGCTGGGCCAGCAAATATGCGGCTGACTACGATCCGGATGATGCCGGTAAGTACTATGGCGGCTGCTCCTGGGACAATCAGGCAATGTTTGATTTCCACGGATATCCTCTTCCTTCTCTGAATGTCTTTAAGTACGTTTATGAAGGCCATACCACGGATTTGAAGGTGGAAAGTGTTCCTGATATTAACCTTACCTGTAAGGTGGGGGAAGATATCGAACTTCCTCAAAAAGCTAATGTTATCTACAATGATCCATCCTATCATGAGGAAATAGCTATTGTGTGGGATGAGAAAGATTTAGATAAGCTTGATACGGGAAAAGAAGCTAATATAACTCTCCATGGTACTTTGGAAAATGAGGAAAAGAGCAGAGTTATCTGTTATCTTGAAGTGAAGGATGAAAACTTTGTTATAAATTCCGGCTTTGAAGATGAAGACAGAACCTGCTGGAATATTGAATACAAGGGCGCTGCAAATCCTACAGATTACCAGGACAAAAAGGATGACGCCCATGACGGAACCGTGGCTCTTCATTTCTGGAGCAAAGAAGAAATGGATTTTTCTGTATCTCAGGAAATAACAGATCTTGAGCCTGGCATATATCGTCTTGAATGCTATGCTCAGGGCGGTGACGTAGACAACAGTGCCAAAATGGAACTTTTCTGTGATGTTCCTAAGGGAAAAAAGAGCAAGCAATACTCGGAAGAATTCATGGTTACAAGCTGGGCCCAGTGGAAGAATCCCGTTATCGAAGAAATCGAAGTGAAGGATGGCACAGTCACCATCGGCGTCCACATAAGGAGCAATAAAGGCAGTTGGGGCACCGTTGATGAATTCATTCTAAAGAAGGTTGAATAATTTTCGGTTCAATAGAAAAGAACGTAAAAAAGGAGTTGCAGGTATCTGCAGCTCCTTTTTGCAGCATGATTTAGCAGCGTTTTTACCGTTCGGCTTTGATTGAATTAAGCTTATCTATAAAGGCATCATATTCCTGATGCTTTATTTCTTTGTCTTTGTACAGCAGCGTATCTGCCTGCACCAGAGTTTCTTCGAAGGACATAGATGAAGATGTGCATTCATATACGCCGATGCTGTAGGATGGAGTATAGCTAAGATCATTTATTTTTTCTGTTTCGCGTTTTAGGTCTTTAGCAAATGAAGAAGCCAGGTTTTTGTCTTTGCCTGCAACAAGAAATTCATCTCCGCCCCATCTTGCAGCGATGGCATTGCGTGAATCAACGGCATGCTGGATAGCATTTGAAAATGATTCGAGAGCCTTGTCTCCTTCCTCATGTCCAAGTATATCATTTATGTTTTTGAAAAAATCCAGATCTATCATTATGATCGTAAAAGGGTTTTCCTTGCTGCAGGAGGGAAGTTCATCGCTGATAAATTCCGACATGCGGCGGCGATTATAAAGCCTTGTCAGTACATCTGTGTAAATCTGAGAATCCTGCAGCTCCACAAAAAGCTTTAACACTATCGGGATGAAACATAACTCGATGGCAGGAAGGTTGATAAGCAGTCCAATCAATAGACCACTTACAGTAAAACATATGATAAATATTGTCTGGCTGTTGTATTTCTTTTTTTCAATCTTGTTTTTGGCTCTTCTTTTGCAATAAATTGATATCATCGTGGCCAGAATTAAGTAAATGTAGTCAAGAAATAGTAAAAGAGCTGCAGCGGGCTTAAATAACATTGGATCGTGAGGGTCATAGATGTACACATGAAGCGGTGTAAACAGAAGTACGACGCATATGGCAAGTGGAAGGAGAATCAGTACTTTCCAAATGGAAAAACGACCAATTGTTAAAACGTTAGCCTTGATATTCAGACTGGAAAAAACATGCATAAACCAGAAAAAACATGAAAACGTCATAGAAAGAAAGCCAATAGCAATGACGGCACAGGTAAACAGATAGGGGAAAGTGGTAAAAAAGCTTTCGCCCCAAAGCTGTCTAAGGTCGATAAAGGAAAACACCATAAAAGAAATCAACATACCCTTAAAGGCTCTTATCTCATTCCTGTTTCCAATATTGGTATTGGTTTTTGAGTATATTATCATTAACGATATTATGGAGATAAAGATAACCAGAAATATAAATGGCTTTATCTGCGCTTCAATCGGTGGTAGTGTCATAGGTGTACCCTCATATTGAATCATGTTCTTACGAACCCTGCAGCTAGTGCGGAGTTCTGAGTGGATATTCAAGATATACAAACAATATTCCAATAATATTATAACTTAAAAAAGAAACCGAAGACCTATATGTCTTCGGTTTCCAAAAATTTAATATTAGTGAATTGTAATACTAACTTCCACCCCTCTTAAGGCAAACATGGAAGTTACTA
>NZ_CAMVPU010000056.1 GCF_947169445.1 uncultured Butyrivibrio sp.
GATAAAACCAAATCTATTGCAGCTCCATAGCAGCTATGTTTTGTCTGATCCCAAAGGAACTCTTTTGGGGGAAGTTGGAAATGTCTTTCTTAAAGCCGGATACAGGATAAAGATATTCAACACCATCAATTTCAAGAAGAGCATGAGATACAATCCTTTTGAGTATATCCACTCGGAGACTGATATACTGAAGCTTGTCACTACACTTATGGCAAACACCAAAGGGGAAGGCACTCCCGGAGATCCTTTCTGGGAAAAGGCTGAGAAACTCCTTTATACAGCGCTTATCGGTCTGATCTATTATGAGGCTCCGGAGGAAGAGAGGAACTTCAATACTCTTGTTGAGATGATAAATTCCATGGAGATAAGGGAAGATGATGAATCTTTCAAAAATGCCGTGGATATCCTGTTTGAGAGGCTTGAAAAAGAGAATCCCGACCACTTTGCAGTAAGGCAGTATGCAAAATTTAAGCTTGCTGCCGGCAAGACAAGCAAAAGTATTTTGGTCAGCTGTGGTGCGAGATTAGCGCCATTTGATATCCCGCAGGTGCGGGACATCATGTCATATGATGAACTGGAGCTTGATAAGTTGGGAGATAAGAAGACAATTCTTTTCCTCATAATGTCAGATAATGACCCGACATTTAACTTCCTGTTGGCAATGATCTACTCGCAGATGTTCAATATCCTCTGCGAAAAGGCAGATGATTTCTATGGTGGAAGACTTCCTGTCCATGTAAGATGCCTTATTGATGAGGCGGCCAATGTCGGACAGATCCCTAACCTGGAAAAACTCATGGCAACAATCCGAAGTCGTGAGATATCTGCAGCTCTTGTTCTGCAGGCAAAGTCACAGCTTAAGGCAATCTATAAGGATAATGCAGAGACAATCTGCGCCAACTGTGATTCACAGATATTCCTTGGTGGTACGGAGCAGTCCACTCTTAAGGACCTGAATGCCACTTTGGGCAAAGAAACCATTGATATGTATAACACCGGGGAATCTAGAGGTTCACAGCAGAGTTACAGCATGAACTACCAGAAGCTTGGACATGACCTTATGAGTGTGGATGAGCTGGCAGTCATGGATGGCAGCAAGTGTATTGTACAGGTAAGGGGCGTAAGACCTTTCCTGTCAGATAAGTACGATCTTACGCAGCATCCTAACTACAAATACACAGCGGATGCAGATAAAAAGAATTGGTTTGATGTGGAGAAGTTCTTGAATCATGAACTGAAGCTCAGACCGGATGACGAGTATGAAGTCATCGAAGTAACAGAAGAAGATTAAAGCCTATTACTGTGTCGATAAAGGGCATGGTTCTAAAGGCTTTTTTCTTATATATGCGGCCACATACCGGAAGTCAGTCGACGGGCTTTCGGAAAGCAACTATCAACCGGCATCCAAAAGGAGGATGTCGCTAACCAACAAAAAATATTGGAAGGAGAGGATCCTGCCGCAGACGTATCAAGCGACAAAATAGCGACATAACCCATCTAGGGTATATAATGATTCGTTATAAGTCGCTTATCTACTGCGTTTGCGGCTTTGGGATTCAAAATGAATTATGGCATTTTTTAACTCAGCAGTAGGAACATTACAGACAGTAGTAATCGCCCTTGGCGCAGGCCTTGGAGTATGGGGAATCATCAACCTTCTTGAGGGGTATGGCAATGACAACCCAGGTGCTAAGAGCCAGGGAATGAAGCAGCTAATGGCTGGAGGTGGTGTTGCTTTAATCGGAACAACACTCATTCCTCTTCTCTCAGGTCTTTTCTGATCTGTCAGAAGAAAAATAAAAACTGAATATGGTACTCATAAGGGGCTGGTGTGGTAAAAACCATGACCAGCTCTTTTAACAACAACGAAACAAGAACAGGAGACACAGATTGGAGAGATTATTTGAACAGATTGAGGAGCACTTAAAAGAGCTGATAATCCCTTATCTCATGAGCTGTCTGAGCAGCATGTTTAACTGTGTAAATGATCAGGTGGGTGTTATTGCATCAGATGTGGCAAGGACGCCGTCGGCTTTTTCTCCGTCAGTCTTTAACATGATCAAAAACATATCCGATACTGTCATAATGCCAATTGCCGGCATAGTCCTGACTTTTGTGGCCTGTTATGAACTGATACAGCTGATAATCAGCTACAACAACCTTGCGAACTTTGAGACCTGGTTCATCTTCAAGTGGATACTAAAGACAACTGTTGCAGTTGAGCTTATTACGCATACATTTGATTTCACTATGGCAGTGTTTGATGTAGCCCAGCACGTTATAACAAGCGCAGGGGGAATCATCAGTGCTTCGACAGCTATTGATGCATCAGCACTGGCGGCCATGGAATCAACAATAAGGGCTATGGATATCTGGAGCATATTTGCTCTGTTTTTCCAGGTTTCGATAATCATGATCCTGACACAGCTTGCATCAAAGCTCATTTTTGTAATCATCATGGTCCGTATGATAGAGATCTATATGTATGTTTCCATGGCTCCAATACCATTTTCAACTTTTGGCAGCAAAGAACATGGAATAATAGGAATCCATTTTGTTAAGAGCCTGTTTGCTCTTGGATTCCAGGGATTTCTCATCATGATATGCGTTGGCATCTATGCAATGCTGATCTCAACGATTTCATATTCATCAGATATAGTCGGTTCGCTCTGGACTGTACTTGGATATACATTCCTTCTTGGATTGTCATTGTTCAAGACAAGCACAGTGAGCAAGGCTATTCTGAACGCAATGTAACAGGAGGATTATATGGCAGCTTCGTACATCAGTGTCCCCAGGGACTTAACAAAGGTCAAAAGCAAGATACTTTTCAACTTAACCAAAAGACAGCTCATATGCTTTGGAGTGGCGGCGCTTATAGGAGTGCCGTCATTTTTCCTTATAAAGAGCGTGGCTACGGTAAATGTGGCAGTTATGGGAATGATGGTCATTATGATGCCGATATTCTTTTTTGCCATGTATGAAAAGAACGGAAGACCTTTGGAAGTGTACCTTGGGCATTTTATTGAGGCTATTTTCATAAGGCCTAAGAAAAGACCGTACAAAACGGATAACTATTATGCAGCCCTGATGAGACAGGCGGCTGCAGAGAAGGAGGTGGAAAAGATTGTTCGTTCTTCCACTGAAAAATAAGAACACAAGAGAGTTTGATATGCCGGAAGGCCTGTCAAAGCGAGAACAGAAAGAAATAAAACAGATCATTAAGAATGCTCAGAAGAATGATGGAACTCCGAGGACTGCACAGCAGACGATTCCTTTTGAGAGGATGTTCCCTGATGGTATCTGCAGAGTCGGAGTAGATTATTACACCAAGACGATACAGTTCCAGGATATCAACTACCAGCTGGCACAGCAGGAGGACAAGAAGGAGATATTTGAGGAGTGGTGCAGCTTCCTTAATTTCTTTGACAGCTCAGTTCATTTCGAGCTTTCCTTCATGAACTTTGCTACGGAAGTAGGAGATTTTGAGAAAAAGATAAAGATCCAGCATCAGGATGACAGATTTAATGATGTCCGTGATGAGTATTCGGGAGTGCTTCTGAAAAACATGGAAGCCGGCAATAATGGTCTTACCAAGACAAAGTACATTACTTTTGGCATCCATGCTGATTCCATGAAGTCAGCAAAACCGCGTCTTGTGCACATCGAGATGGATCTTCTTAACAACTTCAAGACTCTTGGAGTTATAGCGCATGTTCTTAACGGATATGAAAGGCTAGAGCTCATGCACAAAGAGATGCATATGGGAGATACTTCAAAGTTCCATTTCAACTGGAAATATCTTGTAAAGACAGGGCTTTCAGTAAAGGACTTTGTTGCACCAAGCTCTTTCGAATTCCCTACAGGAAGATATTTCAAGATGGGGGATACATGGTGTGCTATGAGTTTTCTTTCCATCGATGCATCAGATATCAGCGACAGGATGCTTGCTGAGATTCTGGGTATGGAATCAAGTCAGATTGTGACAATGCATCTGTATTCCGTAGATCAGAATGAAGCGATCAAAACAGTAAAACACACCATAACAGAACTGGACCGCAGTAAGATAGAAGAGCAGAAGAAGGCTGTAAGGGCAGGTTATGACATGGATGTACTTCCTTCAGATCTTGTAACATATGGCAAGGATGCAAAAGACCTTCTGAAGGAATTACAGCAGCAGAATGAGAGAATGTTTCTTTTGACTTTCCTCATCATGAATACCGGAAGGACAAAGGAAGAGCTTGATAATAATATTTTCCAGGCATCTTCAATAGCACAGAAACATTCATGTAACCTTGTGCGTCTGGACTTCCAGCAGGAGCAGGGATTTGTGAGCTCACTGCCACTTGCATATAACGAAGTGGATATTCAGAGGGGCATGACCACAAGCTCTACTGCGATATTTGTGCCATTCACAACTCAGGAGCTGTTCCAGGATCATAGGGGAGCACTTTATTATGGTCTTAATGCTCTTTCAAACAACCTTATCATGGTTGACAGAAAACTGCTTAAGAACCCTAACGGCCTTATACTTGGTACTCCCGGCTCCGGTAAGTCATTTGCTGCAAAGAGGGAAATAGCCAATGCATTCATGGTAACAGATGATGATATCATTATCTGCGATCCGGAAAATGAGTATCGTGCAATGGTCGAATATCTTGGAGGTCAGGTAATCCGCATCAGTCCTACATCAGACCAGTACGTGAATCCAATGGATATCAACATGAACTATTCTGATGATGATAACCCGGTCATGTTGAAGGTGGATTTTATCCTGTCATTATGTGAGCTTATCCTTGGTTCAAGGGATGGACTTAAGCCTGCAGAGAGGACCGTCATCGACAGATGTACAAGGATGATCTACAGAAAGTATCTTGAGGATCCGAGACCGGAGAACATTCCTATTTTGGAAGACCTCTATAATGAGCTTCTTAAGCAGGAAGAACCGGAAGCAAAATTCGTAGCAACTGCGCTTGAAATCTATGTTTCAGGTTCCCTGAATGTGTTCAATCATCGCACCAATGTTGATATTAACAACAGAATAGTCTGCTTTGATATCAAGGACCTGGGCAAGCAGCTTAAGAAGATCGGCATGCTTATCGTAGAAGATGCAGTATGGGGCAGAGTTTCTGCAAACAGAGAACTCGGAAAGAGCACAAGATATTATATTGATGAGCTTCATCTGCTTCTTAGAGAAGACCAGACTGCAGCTTATACAGTAGAGATCTGGAAGCGTTTCAGAAAATGGGGCGGTATGCCGACAGGCATAACCCAGAACATAAAGGATCTCTTAGCTTCCCGTGAGATTGAGAATATTTTTGAGAACTCTGATTTCATTCTCATGCTCAATCAGGCCGTGGGAGACAGGGCAATCCTGGCGAAGCAGCTCAACATAAGTCCACATCAGCTTTCGTATGTTACACATTCGGGAGAAGGTGAAGGGCTTATTTTTTATGGCAATGTTATCCTGCCATTTGTAGACAGATTCCCGAAAGAGACCATGCTGTATCAGGTTATCAACACAAAATTTATCGAAAAGAACACTAACCAGGCTGATGCAAACAAAGCGTCAGCCTGAGCTGTTTTATGGGGAGATGAGTGATGGATGAAAGCTTATTCACAAGGGATAATTCCAAGAATAAGGGGGCAACCCAAAGAGAGAGGACACATGCTGATAAGCTCCGTAATAAGGAATCAGCGCAGAAGTATTATGGCGAAAAGTTCAGACAGGAGCGTTCAAAGAATAATACTGAAAGAAAAACTTCTGAGGATATCCGCCATGAGAAAGTAAAAAAGCAGACTGCAAATGCTGAGAAGGTAAGAAAGCAGAAGGATTCAGCTAAGAAAGCAGAACAGAAGGCAGCAAGGGAGAGAACAAAAGCTGGGATTTCAGAGACTGCAAGGAGAGTTGGTGCTGTAGCTTCTTTTGCCAGTGATATTTCCGGAGCCAACAGTGAGGATCAGAACAAGGACGAGAGCAGTGTTGCGGAGGAAGCATTTGAAGCTGGTGGCTATGTGGCCAGTGGTGCAGTCAGTCATGTTACAAGCAAAGTGAAAAACAGCAAGTACAGCAACAAACTCCATCAGGGCAAGGATGCTGAAGGTGCCGCGGAAAAAGCTGCCAAGGAAAAGATGAAAAAGGAAATGCAGAGGAAAGCTGCTGCGAAGAATGCCAAGGCTGCGGAGAATACCGGAAAGATAGGACGGAAGATCACAGATAAAGCAGAGGATATGGTAGGGATTCTCGCTGAGAAGATACAGGAATTTGTAAAAGACAACCCTGTGATTTCCCTTATCATTGTAGCCATTCTTATCCTTGTTTTGGTATTCTCCGGAATGATGAACTCATGCTCAGCACTTGGAGCCGGGGGTGGCAATATCACTGTAGCAACATCTTTTACAGCTAAAGACGAAGACATTCTTGCGGTTGAAGATGATTACAAGGAACTGGAAGAAGGTCTTATGGATGAGGTCGATGAGATAGCTGAGGATCATGCTGACTATGACGAGATAAACTACCATCTTGATGAGGTTGGCCACAATCCATACCAGCTTGCAGCAATACTTACAGTTATCTTCGAGTCTTATACGAGGGATGAAGTACAGGCAAAACTGCAGGAAATCTTTAATCTTCAGTATGAAGTTTCTTATGAGGAAACAGTAGAGACAAGGGAAAGAGAAGTTGAAGACACCAGATGGGTTGAGGACGATTCCTATGCTGATGGCGGTTACTGGGAAGATTACACCTACACCGAAGAATATGAGTATTACATCTGCGACATTTACCTTGTAAATCATGGTCTTGACCATGTGGTTGAAGAACTTGGATTTACTGATGACGAGATGGCAAGGTACGAGGTACTTCTTGAGACATTTGGAAATAAGAAATATCTCTTTGGTGAGGATGATATCTATGGCATTCCAGGCCCCAGACCCGGAGATTATGACGACTACCATGTTCCGGGAGAATATCTTACTGATGAAGAATTTGCCCGTATGCTCCATGAAGCTGAAAGATATCTTGGCGTTCCATATGTGTGGGGCGGATATGATCCTGAAGGCTTTGACTGCTCGGGATTTGTAAGCTACGTGATAAATCACTGTGGCAATGGATGGAATGTAGGAAGGCAGACAGCTAACGGACTAAGGGCGATAACAAGTAATGTTCCTGCATCAGAAGCTAAGCCCGGAGATCTTGTCTTTTTCCAGGGAACTTATGATACTCCAGGGGCGAGTCATGTAGGCATATATGTCGGTAACGGAATGATGATACATGCCGGAAATCCGGTCCACTATTCATCAATCAATACACCATATTGGCAGAGCCATTATTTAGGATTTGGCCGCATGCCATAAATACGGAGGGGATATGTTTGAGAAACTAAGAAAGTACAGGGCAGACAGAGAAAGATATCTTAAAAAGATAGAAGAATTCCAGAAGAAAGTAGATGCCCTGGATGAAAATATCAGATCAGAAGAGGCGACAAGCATTGTCGGAGTCATAAATCTTTTGCAGATTACTCCGGAAAAGGCGGCTGAGAGGCTTGGATATATCGAAGAAGAGAGAAAGCCTGCACCTAAAAAGCTTGCTGAAAAGAATTCGGATAAGAACTCTGACAAGAAGGAATCTATTGGCAGTGCCAACAACGCTGCAGAAAACAACGATTACAAGATTGAGGGGGATGTTTTAAATGAAGTTTTTTAATTCTATAGCAGCCAGGGCAAAGTTCCTTGGTATGTCAGTGGCTCTATGTGGGTCACTTTTTTATTTGAATCCTGTTACAGCGGCTGCAGGCGGATATGACTGTACCTGTGAAACAAAGTGTACAGAAGACCATGTGGATGAGACCTGTAAGCTCTGCAAGAAGGACTATCGCAACTGTGAGGGCAAAGAGCCTGAGATTGAGGAAAAGTGGGGACCACTTACACCGGACGGAAACATGGAGCTCGTAGATGATTATGGCAGTCTTGAAGCTGGCGGCAAGCAGTTCATCACTGTTATGACTAAGAACGGCAACTACTTTTACATCATCATTGACCGTGACGATGACGGTAACGAGAAAGTACACTTCCTTAACATGGTTGATGAATCAGATCTTTTGTCTTTGATGGATGAGGACCAGGTCAGTGAATATATTGCTGTAACAGGAAAGGGCAAGGTGGAGGAAAAGGTAGAAGAAAAGACTCCTGTAGTAACTCCTGAGCCAGAACCCGAACCTGTAAAGGAACCTGAACCGGAGCCTGAGCCTAAGAAGGATGTTAATGTGAACGGCATCATGGCGATTATATTGATCCTTGGACTCGCAGGAGCTGGAGGATTTATGTATTACACATCAACTAAGAATTCCAAAAAGAAAAATACATTTCCGGATCCTGATGAGGATTATGAGGATGAGGATTACCTGAAGAGTCTTGGAGAAGAGGATGAAGCTTCCTATGACGATACCAGAGATGAGAAATCCTATGACGAGGGGGATGAGTGATGGCTCGTAAATCAAGATACATTTCATATGCACAGGCAGCTAAGAAAGCTGCAAAGGAGGAGTCTGCTCAGCAGGCTCCTTCTTCAGTTAAGGCACCAAAGAAAACAAAGTGAGGTGATCTGAATGGCTGATACAGAAAACATGAATTTCAAAAGTCGTGAGGACAGGCTTAAAGAGCTGACAGACCAGCTTGAAGTTGGTGTTAAGTCTGTAAGGAGCAGTGCAGAGTTTAAGACTCTTCTTGCGACAATGGCAAAGTTTCCGCATTACTCTTTGAACAACTGCATTCTGATTTCCATGCAGAAGCCGGATGCGACATTATGTCAGAGCTATGGTGCGTGGAAGAAGATGGGGCGTTATGTGAAGAAAGGTGAAAAAGGAATCAAGGTCATAGCTCCTGCGCCATATACCATCGAAAAGGAAGTAGACAAGCTTGATGCCAATGGGAAAGTAGTCCTTGATAAAGATGGTGAGCCTGTGAAGGTGAAACAGGAACTAAATCTCATGGGCTTTAAGGCTGAAAGTACATTTGACGTTTCGCAGACTGAAGGCAAGGAGCTTCCAAAGCTTGGCATTGATGAACTTAAGGGGGATGTTAATAAGTTTTCCCTTCTCATGAGTGTCATAAGAGAAGTAAGTCCTGTTCCAATTGGTTATGAAGACATTAAATCCGGTGCCAAGGGATATTACCATGTGGCGGAAAAGAGAATTGCTATCCAGAAGGACATGAGCGAATTACAGACTCTTAAGACATGCCTTCATGAAGTGGTTCATGCAAAGCTGCATGCTGATGCGTCAAAAGATATCAGCAAGAACAGAAAAGAGATTGAGGCTGAGGGAACTGCAGCAGTAGTCTTGAATTTCTTTGGCTATGATACCGGGGCTTATTCTTTTCCTTATCTAGCGTCATATACCACGGATGAATCCATGAAGGAACTGAAGGCTGCTCTTAATACCATAAGGTCCACATCGGCAATGATCATCAGGTCAGTGGAAGACATGATGATTGATAAGGAAAAGTCCCAGGAGATGAGTCCGGAACAGGAAGCAGAGCTTGAAAAAATAGCTAAGGAGCAGAGAGCAGAAGAAAAACAGGCTGGTGAAAATTCCAAAGAAGCTGTTGAAAAGAATAAGTCAGATGATGACTGGCCGCTTAGGAATACAGATGAAGTTGTCGCTGATAAGCCTGCGACAGTCGCAGATGTTGGCAGAAAGATTCTTGGTACAGTAAGGATCCTTCCTGATGGAGCTGGCGGAAAGAGACCATCTCTTTTAGACAAGCTCAAGATTGAGAAGGAAAAACTAAGCAGGGAAAAGGCTGCAGGGGGTGCAGTCAATGAAAAGGGGGTGGCAATTTAATGGCAAAGAAGCAGGACATAATGGAGATCAATATAGAACTTCATGAGGAAAACAGAAAACTGTTAAAGGCAGTGAAGAGTGGTGCAGACATTGCACATCTTATCAAAGATATGGCACAGACAATGAAGAGGTCGCTTGATCTTGCAGAAAAAGAAGTAAGCATTTTTGGCGAGACAAGAGAGCTTTTTGAAACATCAAAAGATCTGACAGAGTCCATGAAGAACATGGCGGAAATTCTTATCAACGAATACAGATACGAGTATAAGGACGAATGTGAATTAATCCCTGATAACTTTGAAGATTCTTTTGATGATAATGAGGAGGAGTGAACGTCATGGGAACAATAAATGAAGATGATGGCTGGATCAGCGCGGATGACTATGATGGTGACATCCCATTCCTCAGTGATGAAGAGAATCGAATGAGAGCTGTTGCAAGGCAGGCAAAGGAAGATTCTGCAAATGATAGTATTGGCGTTTGCCCTTGCTGCGGAACAAAAGTAGTAGAAAAAGATATGGCATATTTTTGTGACAACATGGACTGTAGCTTTGCCATTTGGAAAGACAACAAGTTTTTCCAGGCTATTGGTAAGGAAATGACAAAAGATATAGCAGAGGAATTTCTCAACTGTGGAACAGTTAAGCTCATGGGCTGTAAGTCCCGCAAGACTGGTAAGACTTTCAACTGCTATGTTGATATCACATACGATGATGAAGGCAGGGTGCAGTACGAGATCCGATTTCCTGAAAGGAAATTCAGAAGGGAGTGAAACTGTTATGGAAAGAAGAACAGGAACACCAATAGAAAAATGGGATGATGTTAATGGAGTAGTTCCGGTAGCGCCTCAGCACATGGAGCTGTCTGCAGATTCAAATGTAATGCCGATGATCACTAACGACATGACTCAGGGGGAGAGATTTATTCAGCTCCGTGAGTCCACTGGTATGAGCAGAAATGAGTTTTCTGATTATCTTGGTATTCCATATAGGACGATGCAGGATTGGGAAAGGGATGTCCGTACCATGCCTGCATATGTTTTTTCTCTTATCGAGTATAAGGTAAGAGCCGAGTTTGGAATGAAACTTCCACAGGAGCTTGATCCTAACACTCTTGGAAATGTGAGAAGAGGCTTGGAAGACCAGATCGAGCAGAACGACAACAATCTTGATGGCATCATTAACAATGTTAAGGTTGATGAGGGGGCTGACAAATTTAGGGATGATAACTGTAATGGAATTCCCGATGAAGAGGAAATCAGAGAGCATCATGAGAAGGTTGCAGAGAAAGCGGAGAAGGTTTCTCTTTTGAAACAGCTCCGCGATTGCAAACCGGATGCTGATGAAAGACCGCATCGTTGTTTGGCGCCTGAGTTGGTGCTGTGATATGAAGAAGGAACGAAATGAAATTCATGTCAGAGTAACTCCGGAGGAAAGACAGAAAATCAGGGACTGCATGGAAGCAGCAGGAGTAAAAAATTTGAACGCATATATGAAGAAGATGGCTATAGATGGCTACATTATCAAGCTGGACTTATCCGATGTGAAGGAAGTGGTCAGGCTCATGCGCATCAACAGCAATAATCTGAATCAGTATGCGAAAAAAGCAAATGAGACAGGAAGTATTTATATTTGCGATATTGAACAGCTAAGGACACAGCAGGAAGGAATATGGACTTCCATAAAAGAAATACTGGAGCGATTGGCAAATATAAAATGATACGTGCGGCTATGGGAGAATCTTGTAGCCGCAATTTTGTGATTCTTAAGGAGCATTATGGCAGCGACAAGACTTATAGCATTACATGAGAATAAGGGGAGAACCCTTGCCAAGTGCATTGGCGAAAGGACTGATTATGCAATGAACCCTGATAAAACCGAAAATGGAACATATGTGACTTCCTATGCCTGTGATCCCAAGACTGTCAGTGAAGAATTCTATTTGTCCAAAAGAGAGTACGAACAGATAACAGGACTCAAAAGGAACGACAATGTTATTGCCTATCAGATAAGACAGTCATTTAAGCCAGGGGAAATTACTCCAAAGGAAGCAAACAGAATCGGATATGAAACAGCAATGCGATTTACAAAAGGCAATCATGCTTTCATAGTTGCCACACATACTGACAAAAAGCATATCCATAATCATGTGATCTTTAACTCTACTACACTTGACTGCTGCAGGAAGTTTAGAAACTTCTGGGGATCGGGCATTGCTCTAGGAAAACTTTCCAACATTATCTGCATGGAAAATGGTTATTCCGTTATCGCACCGGCTCCATATCACAGTAAGACAACTTACATCCATGAAGATAATGGACCGAGCTTTCGTGACAAGTTACGTGAGGCGATAGATATAGCCCTTTCAAAAAAGCCAAAGACTTTTGAGGATTTTCTGAAAGAATTATCGGCGCAGGGCTATGAGATTAAAAGGGGAAAACACATTTCTGTCAGAGGAAATGGACAGCAGCGCTTCATCAGATTTAGATCGCTTGGAAAAGGATATACTCAGGATGAGCTGGTAAAAAAGACCCAGGGTGTTGCTAAAGGTGCAGAACTTAAACAGAACAGCACTCCTTATTACAGAGATGACAGTTTTGACCTTCTCCTTAATCTCCAGGACATCATTGCAAAAGGAAAAGGTCCTGGCTATGAGATGTGGGCGAAGAAATTCAATGTAAAAAATGTCATGAAGGCAATTCTGTTTTTTCAGGAACAGGGACTTCGAAGTTATAACGAGCTGGAGAAAAGAGCAGGAGATACTTCGGATCGTTTCAGCAAACTCAGCTCTGACATAAAGGCTTATGAAAAAAGGCTTAAAGAAATCTCAGAGCTTCGTGGTAGCATCATAACTTATGCAAGGACCAGAGATGTCTATGCTGATTACCGCAAGTCCGGTTACAGCAAAAAGTTTTTTGCAGAGCACAAGGAAGATATCATGGCACATAAAGCTGCCAAAGATTCTTTTAATAACTATGAAGGAAAGCTTCCATCAGTAAAAGAACTCTCTGCAGAGTATGATGAAGTCTTGGCCAAAAAGAAAGCAGCCTATGCAGAATACAAAGAAGTAAAGAAAGATATGCAGTTATATCAGACTGCAAAGTATGATATTGACCAGATGCTTGGCATCGATGGTCAGCAGAAAGATAATAAGGAACGTGAACACACACGTTAAGAATCAGGGCACTGTCATCTAAGGCAGTGCTCAAATCTATGCCATCATCTTGGCGATTTTTCAAAAAGCTCCGTAGGAGCGTAGTCAGATTTTCAATCTGATGCTAAGGGGATTGGGGATGTGCCTCAACAAGTGAGCATCATGGGCGCATGATGCACCACTTGCAGCGTTAGTGCGCACATTGCAAGTGAGAAGGCTTTTTGTGCGTGTGGGAAAGTCTGAAACATTTATTAAGGATAGGAACGGATAAATATATAAAATTGAATTTGTAGTATACTTATTGTAGTTGCTTTGAAATGTTTTCGATTGGAGCAATTATGATAAAAACGGAAACTGCAAAGGAAAACCTTTATGTCATAACAAATCGCAGATTCCCAAGTGATAATTATGGGAACGCTGATTATCTTAATAACTGGCCAATGCTTTATATCCTCGAGAATGGAGATAAGGTTTATATTGGCGAGTCTACTAATGTTGCAGAAAGAATGAAGCAGCATTATAACAATCATGAAAAGCGTGAGTTTAATCAGGTACATTTCATATATTCTGACAGATTTAATCAGTCTGTTACTTTCGACTATGAGTCGAAACTTATACAGTTTATTTCTGCTGATCGGAAGTTCACGATCACAAATAAAAATGACGGTATCGCTAACAAGAATTATTTTAAAAAGCCAGATTATGACGATACCTTTGAAGAACTGTGGAATGAACTCAGGTCATACAATCTCGCTGAGCACACTCTTGAGCAGATAAAAAACAGCGAGTTCTACAAGTATTCACCATTTAAAGAATTGAATAAAGATCAGAAGAAACTTGCCGATGATATTATTTTTGAAATACGTGCAGGCAAAAAGCTTCCGATAGTTGTGGAAGGACGTCCCGGCACTGGAAAGACGATCGTAGCGGTTTATCTTATGAAGTACCTAAGGGACTATCAGGATGAAAGGACTCATGAGTATACATTTCGTAGTATGAAGATGGGGCTTATCATTCCGCAGACATCGCTGCGCGCAACTTTGAAAAGTCTTTTCAAAAAGATTGAAGGCCTGGCATCAAAGGATGTTATCGGTGCATCTGAAGCTGTGAAGGCAGAATCATGGGATATCCTGTTTGTTGATGAAGCACAGAAGCTTCAGGTAAGGCGAAGCATAGTGGGTTACCAGGCTTATGATAACAATAATAAAAAGCTGGGACTTCCAGGTGATGCAACAGAGCTAGACTGGATTCTTAAGATTGCGAAGACACCGGTATTTTTCTTTGACCCGGATCAGTTATCAGGGCCTTCGGGGACAACAATAGAAGTATTTGAAGATAAGGTAAAGCTGGAACTTGGCAGGAGAGAACGAATCGGCGCTTATGTGGCACATTTCCTAAAAATGCAAATGCGCGTCAAGGGTGGAGAAGAATACATAAATTATGTGAATGATATTCTTCATGATATCGATGTACCCAAGAAGACTTTTGCTGAGTATGATTTCAAGATCTTTTCTGATTTTGGAAGATTTAACAGGGAACTATATGTTAAAGAAAATGATATGGAACTCTGTCGCATGCTGGCGGGTTATGCATGGGAATGGAAGACGAAGAATGACAAAACTGCTTTCGATATTGAAATAGAAGGAATCAGAAAGAGGTGGAATCATTGCCTTAACAACTGGATAAACAGTGATGGGGCAATTGATGAAGTTGGATGTATTCATACCAGCGCCGGTTATGATCTTAACTATGCCTTTGTTATTCTTGGAAAGGACATCAAATATGATGATGTTCATCACAAAATATATGTAGACAGATCAAGATATTATGACAAACGAGGAAAGCAGTCGGCAACAGACGAAGAACTTGATCTATACATCAGAAATATATATTACGTTCTCATGACAAGGGGAATCATGGGGACATATCTTTATGTGTGTGATGATAAGCTTCGCGATCATTTTATGAAATATGTGGAAAGGTTTTAAGGGGACATGGATTTTAATGACGTAAAAAGAGAAGTTATAAAGTTTACTGAGGACAGGAACTGGGATCAGTTTCATACGCCGGAAAATTTGGCAAAAAGTATTTCAATAGAAGCGGCAGAACTTCTTGAATGCTTTCAGTGGAGTCCTGATTATGATAAGCAAGCTGCAACAGAAGAACTTGCAGATATCATGAACTACTGCATTCAAATGGCTGACAAGATGGGGATAAATATCGAAGAAGCTATTATGGCTAAAATCAAGAAAAACGCAGAGAAGTATCCTGTTGAAAAGAGTTACGGAAGCAGTAAAAAGTATACGGAGTTATAGAGCATGGAACAGAATCTGTTTTTAACGAACTACACAGAACAAACTTTTTTGGAACGTCTTAAGGATAATCTTAGGAGCTGTAATAAGTTTTGCTTTTCTGTTAGTTTTATAAAAAAAGCAGGACTTGTTTATATAATAAAAGATATTGAATCTGCATTACAACGTGGATGTGTTGGCAAGCTGATAACTTCAACGTATCAGAATTTTACGGATGTGGAGTCGCTCATCCGCTTTCTTCAGCTGCAGGAAAGCTATGATAATTTTGAATGCCATCTTGATTTTGAGAGTTTTCATGATAATGGATATTCTGTAATTGGGTATCACTCCAAAGGCTATTATTTTGAATTTGATGACAGAGCAGAGTTGATTATAGGCTCATCCAATATTACCAAGTATGCTCTTAAGAAGAATGTGGAATGGGACTTAGCTGTTATAAGAAATTCTGAGTCAGAAGTATTCCTGGAAATGCAAAAGGAGTTTGAAGATAAGTGGAAAGGGACCTTTGCCTTAGACAGGGAGATTATTAACAGGTATAAGAAGAAAATAGATTTTGCAATTGAATGTTGGGATATGGACTATGGTCAGAAAATTGAGAATGTCCGTCCTAACTATATGCAGCATAAAGCCTTAAAGGAACTCAACAGATACAGAACGATGGGGAAGAAAAGAGCCCTTGTAGTGGCTGCGGCTGGCTCCGGGAAAACATTTCTGGCAGCGTTTGATGCAAGAAATTTTGATCCGCGAAGGTTATTATATGTTGTTCATGAAGGTTCAATAATGCAAAAATCCCTTGAAACATTTCAGGATGTTTTTGGCTCAGAGAAGACATATGGCATTTATAGTCAGTCATCGAAAGAATTAGATGCGGATTTTTTATTTGCAGGAAACATTATACTTAGCAGATCATTAGAGCTGTTTAGAAAGGATGATTTTGACTATATTATCCTGGATGAATGCCATCATGCTACAGCAGATTCTTACAGGAAGATTATTGATTATTTTGATCCGGAATTTCTTATAGGGCTGACAGCTACTCCGGAGCGAATGGATAATGAGGATGTTTTCGACCTTTTTGACTCAAATGTTCCTTATGAGCTTAGGCTTCGCGATGCGATAATTAATGATCTGGTTGTGCCGTTCAGATATTATGGCATTAGAGACAGCCTTGTTGACTATGGATTGACCAAAGATAAGGAGAGGCAACTCATTTCACAGTTGGCCTCGGCTGATCACTGCGATTTCATCAGAGATAAGATAGAGCTGTATAGACCAGAAGGAAAACTTAAAGCACTCGCTTTCTGTAAAAACAGGACACATGCCATGATGATGGCTGAAGAACTGGGAGAGTATTACCATACTGCATATCTTACAGGACTTAACACTGTTACAGAAAGAAAAAGTGCATATGATGATCTGCAGGATGATGGCAAAGAACTCGAGATAATATGCACAGTTGATATTTTAAATGAAGGTGTTGATATCCCGGGAGTCAACATGGTGTTATTCCTGCGGCCAACAGAAAGCTCAACTATTTTCATTCAGCAACTTGGGCGTGGACTTAGAAAATATGAAGGCAAATCATATGTTACAGTCTTAGACTTTATCGGTAATAGCTATAAGAGAAGTGTTCAGGTGGCATTTGCGTTGGGGAGTCTTGCAAAGAATTTTATTCTGGAAAAGAGGCTTATGCAGAGCCTTGTAAAGGATGATTTCAAGGCTCTGGGACTATCTGATTATGGTGTTAGGGTTCATTTTGACGAGGAAAGTCAGACTGAAATTATTAAGTATATTGATAATGAGAACTTTAATGGTATCAACTACCTAAAGCAGGATTATTACAACTTCAAAAAGTATAGTAATAGCGAGTTTTATCCTAAGCACATGGATTATCTTAACAATGACTGTGCTCCGGATATTATGCGGTTCTTTAATACAAGAATAGGTGGAAGAAAGACATGCTGTTATTATAATTTTCTTGTAGGGATAGGAGAGGAAAACCTGCCACTGTTCACTGATTCTCAGATTGCTTTTATTAAATATGTCTCGTCATTACTTCCGTTAGTGAGATGCCATGAGTATGAAATAATAAAGATGCTTATGAACGGTGGTATGGAAGAAAAAGCGATTTATGATTTCTTTGAGCAGGATATTGACCATTTTAAAGCTGAAGAAGTAGAGCATGCCATAAGATTTATGTTGAAAAACAAGGCAATTGTCCAAGATGGGAGTAGCTTTGCACTTAATGTTACTATAGACGATCAGCTTCGAGAATATCTGGAAGACTTAATTGAGTATGGCCTTGTCAGATATGATTCGGAATACATGAATCATGAGAAGTTTGTGCTGTGGAACAATTACCGAATGGATCAGGTTCAGTTAAAAATGCTTAAGGACCCAGATCATAATCAGAAGGGGACATATTTTTATGGCGATGAGGTTATAATCTTTGCTTCCCTGAAAAAGGACGCCTCACTGGAGGAACGACTGAATTATAAGGATAAATTCCTGGAGGATAACCTATTCCAATGGGAATGTGAAAATAATATATCATCATCTGATCTTCAGTCGCTACGATTATCCAAATATGCGCATCTTTTTATAAGAAAGGTTGCAGAAGAGCATGGTGTGCGATTGCCATATACCTATGTTGGGACTGGAGTTTTTTCCAACGAAAGAAAACAGGAAAAAGTTGACCAGACAACCGGCAAAACAAATGTAACATATCTTTATGATATAGGAATGGAGGAAGTGCTTCCGGAATATCTTCAGTATGATTTTGGAATTGCACAATAGATATGAAAACAGTAAACGTAGTCGCAGCTATAATATGCGACAACTATGAACATAAAACAAAAGTATTTGCAACACAGCGCGGATATGGTGAATTCAAGGACGGCTGGGAATTTCCTGGTGGAAAGATTGAAGAGGGGGAAACACCACAGCAGGCCCTTGTAAGGGAAATAAAGGAAGAACTAGCGGCGGATATTGAAGTTCATGACTTGGTAGAGGTCGTTGATCACGACTATGAAAAATTCCATCTTCATATGCACTGCTTTTGGGCAACAGTAAAAAATGGGGAGCTTTATTTGCTGGAACATGAAGCTGCCAAATGGCTGACAAAGGATACCATATCCGATGTCGATTGGCTTCCTGCTGATAAGGGATTGGTAGAAAAGATAAAAGAGAGTTTATGAGTGACGAACAATATTCAAATAAAATTGAATACAGTCTGAAGGTAGATAGCAAGTATTACAACTCGCTGGATATCGAAGGTTTTTCTCTGATGATGAAGGATCCTTCCTATTGTTATAAGTTTTACTGGCTTGAAGCTATTGTAGAGCTCGTATCAGAAGGAGTAAGAGATACAACCTTTGATGAAGTGATTAATGAAATGATAAGTAACGCTTGGTATTCAGTGCGTGAATATCATATCCATTTGAGTGGAATGCAGCTGGATGGCCAAGTAAGAGATGGCCTTGAGAGGGCGGTGATAAAGCTTGCTGAACTTAGTGGCCTTCCGTCAAATGCTTCAAAAGTTGAGATTAAGAATGCTATAAAAGAGTATGATAAAATCCTGAAAGAAGCCAAGGAACAGCTAACAAATATGGTTCCGTACCGTGCCCTCGCAGGGTTCTTTTCTAGATCTGAAGAGAATGCTGATTGGGGCAGCATAAAGAGAATTACGGCATACATCGAAAGAATTAATCGGGATGTGGTGCTTTTGCCTTATATTCTTGGATCATCAAGTAAGCTGAAAAAGGAAATACATTTTGAGCCTGCTTGGATAGAAATGATCCAAGATAATACTGTGGCAATTCTTGGATGGATTCAGTATGAGAAGGTAAAGTGGCTCCAAAATAACAATCCTGAGGTTCCGGGGCTTGTATATAAGCTTGCACCGATGGATGAAAAGATGCGCAAACTTGGATTTGTTCATAAGCTCTGGGATGGAATACTGGAGCAGAATGTGATTCGGGATGTCTTCACAGATCAGGAGATACAGCCTGGAAAATATGATGTTGATCATTTTATACCATGGTCATTTGTCATGAATGATGAACTGTGGAATCTGATGCCGATGGATTCATCACTGAATTCCTCAAAAAGCAATAAGCTTCCAAAGTGGGATCCGTTTTTTATTAGATTTGCAGAAAACCAATACCGGATGTATTCAATGATTCATGAAAAAGAAGGTGTACACAAGCTATTTGAGTCATGCTTGCGTGACAACCTTCATTCTATCTGGGCTGGACAGGAGTTATACCGTAAAGGGAATTCGAAAGATGAATTCTTTGGGATTCTTGAGAAAAACATGCACCCAGTATACGATTCCGCTAAACGGCAGGGGTATGAGGTGTGGAACAGGTAAATGATGATAGATAAAAATGTAGATTATTATAATAGAAATGCAGACAGTTTTTTTGAAGGATCAATAAATGCTGACATGTCCGTCGTAAGAGCGCGTTTTTTATCTTATGTTCCAGCAGGTGGGAGGATTCTTGATGCTGGATGCGGGAGCGGAAGAGACAGTAAGGTATTTATGGAAGCTGGGTATGATGTTGTCTCTTTTGACGCTTCAGAAGAAATGTGCAAGAGGGCATCAGAATATATTGGCAGGGAAGTTAAAAATATGCGGTTCGAAGAAATGTCTTTTGCCAATGAATTTGATGGTATATGGGCATGCGCTTCACTGCTTCATGTTGCATTTGAGAAGCTACCAGAAATTGTAAAAAAACTTCATGAGGCATTGAGAACTAATGGTGCAGTATATGCATCCTTTAAGTATGGTGAAGGGACCAAGATACGTGGAGATCGTGTCTTCAGTGATTTTACAGAGGAGAGTGTTATTCCACTCTTTGAAAATGCAGGCTTTAAAATTGTTAGTAATGTGGTGGGAACTGATTCAAGACCTGGTAGAGAAGATGAAAAATGGGTCAATGTTTTATGCGTGAAACTGTAAGGGCTGGTGCTTATGCATCAGCTTTTTATATTGAACGACAAGTTCAATGATTTTTCTGCTGTACCTTTGTATCATAATAGGCGAAGTATTTATATGTGATTTTGAGTGAATGATGAAGTATACAAGGCGTCGTAATAGCAGAAACTATTACTTAAAGTGGAAACAAGTTAATAGGAATGATTGCAGGAACCTGAGGTAGATTTGCCAAAGGTTCTTTTTTTATTCAACCACAGGGTTATTGACATGAAATATAGGAATGTGGAAATGGAATTTTACCATGGAACATGTGATGCGTTTGATATGAAAGAAATACTTCCTCCGATAGAAACAGGAAATCAAAGAGAAGAATGGAGAAAAAAGCTGACAAATAAGGTATTTTTCACGAATTCGCTTTTATCTGCAGAAAATTATGCTAAGAAAGCTGCTGCAAAATACAATGGAAAGCCTGTTGTGTACAGGGTTAGACCAATTGGTGAAGTTTGGCATGTCAATACAAATGAATATGTTGCAGATAAGGCTCTAATAATAGGACGCGTTCTGTAAAAAGCCCGCCATGAGTTTTGAACGACAAGTTCAATGACAAAGGTAAATACTGGGGATATGATATTTTTTGTAGGTAAGAAAAGAAGCGTAAGAGAGGGAATTGAGTATATGAAAGTTATCAGTACTGGGTCAAAATTCAACATATATCCTGATGATCTTAGAATTTATGATCAGCTTCCGGCTGATTATTATGTTGTTAGATATAGTGAGAAGGAAGGTTTTTTCCTGGAAAGGTATAACGAATTTAAGATTACTGACGCTAAAGTATATGGTATCCATTTGGAAAAGGTCGGAAAAGTTCTGGATTCATTTGGAATCTTTAACAGAAATCTTGGGGTCATATTGAGCGGAGATAAGGGAATAGGTAAATCACTTTTTTCAAGACTGCTTGGAAGACAAGCTGTTGAAAAGGACATTCCAGTAATTATAGTTGATACGTATTGGGAAGGAATAGGAAGCTTTCTGGACAGAATTCAGCAGGAAGTAATGGTTCTTTTTGATGAATTTGATAAGACCTTTTCAGAGAAGGAGCATGGAAGTAGCGCACAAACCAGCATGCTGTCCTTGTTCGATGGTGTTGCTCAGGGAAAGAAACTGTTTGTCATTACATGTAATGAACTGAGAGGTCTAAACGATTTCCTAGTTAACAGACCGGGACGTTTCCATTATCACTTCAGATTTGACTATCCTACAGAGGAAGATATCAGAGAATATTTGACAGATGTATTGGAAAAGAACTACAGTTCTGAAATCAATAATGTGATCGATTTTTCCAAAAGAGTGGCTCTTAACTATGACTGTCTTAGGGCAATTGCATTTGAAATCAACAGAGGGCAGAAGTTTTCCGATGCTATCAAGGATTTGAATATTGTTAATATCACATCAGAAAAATTCCGTTTACAGGCGCTGTTTAAAGATGGATCATGCTTGATCAATAAGAAGATTTCTATGGATTCATTTAGCAGTGATGTAGAAGAGTATCGATTACATGAGATCGGTGGTGGTTATGCAGGTGATATCAGCTTTAGTCCTTCCAGGATTAAATATAATGCAGCTACTCGTGAGCTGTACCTTGATGCAGATGATATTGTTCTCAGCTACGAGGATTATTCGTTAGAAGATGAAGAGAATCAGAAGAGGGAGAAAAGCTTGAGAGAACGCGGAATTAAGAAGGTGTTAATTGATAGAATCTCCGATAACAGGCTTCATTATGCGGTATAGGAGGTCAGCATATGTTTTTTAAGGATGTTGAAAAAGAATACAAGCTAGTAGCACCTGATGTTGATGAGCTTATTAGTTTTTGCGACATTGGTGCAGCGCATGAAGTCCTTTCAACGCCTACTATTCTTGGGGCTATTGAGCCATTGTTTGAGATTCTTAATCCTTTGGCCCCGATAAGAAGAAATGATGCTATAAAGGAAATCTGGATCAGGGTTCCTCGTGGTGCAATAGAGGATTATGACGATTTTGAAAGGCTGAAATCAATAGGGGAAGTTAGCGATTTCGATGATTTTTACAGACAATGGCTTAGGGATTATCCTGATGAGTATAAATGGTACAGGCTTATAGCAGTCAGATATTATGAAACAAACGGTAAGCTGCACTTTTACGGAATGAATTTAAATGAGGAAACTGTAATTTCGGCGGTTATGAAATGGAGATCTTTTAATGAACCGGAATATTTTGAGGAAAAAGCTTTTGAAAAGCTATGCAAGCTTATTACGCCTGCTGTAATGGAATCCATAAAACTTTTACAGGATGATAAATACAATGATCTCATAGCAAAAGAGCTTCCGTATAGATATAGGAAAGGAGTGATTAAACGTTCGGATCTGTGGATTGCTAATCCTGAATACAAGGAAGAAGTTTATAGAGGGATATCTGATGAAATGATTAGCAGGCTTAAAGGTATCATTGCTTCCGGCGAGAATGATGAAGACAGAATTGGACGAATCCGGGATTTTACAGCAAATGATTTCTTTAGGGCATGTAAAATTGGTTATGAAGCAATCGGATATAAATGTAAGGGCTTTTCTATGTCGGAGCTTTATATTCAATATTCAGACAGAAGAGATGAAGGCCTTACAGGAAGGGGAGTTAACCCTTATGATGAACCGGGTATCGATTTTGATGATCCGAAGGCATGGGATGAATGGTACTTCCATCGTAAACAGCGTGATTCAGGGCACCCATTTGAAGTTGCGCCTGGATATTATCATCTCTATGTTTGGCAAGATAAAACAGAATCTGAAACAGGTGGATATTATCTTAATCTGGTTGGATCACATTGGTGTCGCCGTGAGGTTATAAGCGCATATCTTGCCATAAAGGATGCTGGCTTTCCGATAAGTTTATCGGGAGCTGAAATATTTGTGGACAGCTTGGAAGGTGCAGATTATTTAGGCATTGTTCCGGTGTACATGTCTGAGTATGAGTTTATTGATCAGCTTCCTGAAGAATTTGGATACATTGATGACTGTATGTATGCGGATGGAGTTAAGGATGACTGGTTTGATAAAATTAGCTGGTTCCCTGAAGATCCAGAGGAACTCATACAGCAGAGTAGTTGAAATTTCTGTTTTTTATATCGTGTAATGATTAGCAATAGCACATGCTTGACATTTTGCTGTTTTTTGTTAGTATTCTAATCAGAAGATGCGATTACACA
>NZ_CAMVPU010000057.1 GCF_947169445.1 uncultured Butyrivibrio sp.
TCCCCCATGGTCAATTCTACTGATAATTATGCTATAACCTTATACTTAAGCCTTGTCATTTCTCTATATTTAAGCATTGTAAACCTCATACAACTTCCCCCACCAAACCAGCAAGATGAGCAATTCTCACAACCACCGCCGCAATCAAGCGAGCTTTTCACAATCTGCTCGCGCTCTTCTCTAGTTGTGTCCTTGATCAAAATTGATTTTCTTTCCATTAGCACAGCCTCCTTCGGCTATTGACGCCTATTCACTCCTTTACTCAATTTCAACTGCCTATATAAATAGTACTCTGAATAAAGGCAGAAACCTTCCGCAATAATCAACTGCCTAGTAAGCATAACTTGGGATATAGGCAGGATTTAGCAAAATAAATTCGACCTAAACTTTACGCTTCTACCACTTCCACCACTCCGCCGTCCTTAACATTTATAGTAATTCCTGTTTTAACATAGGACAGAAATTCATCTCCAAGGCTATCAATTGTGGGCATTTTTGCATCAGTCCATATGTCTGCCAAAAGAACTCCCGCAGCACCTATAGAATCAATAGGATTTGCAAAAAGCATGCAGGCGGGCTGGCGTCCATAATCTGCAGCAGTAAAAAGAATCATTCCACCGGTTGTAGAACCGATGGTCTGCGGAAGGCATAGTGCCACTCCTGCCATAGGTTTTTTGTATATATCAGGATTATTCTGGTCTGAACAGGTTGCCTTTTTATCTCCTGTCAGAAAGCTTGTCTGATAACTTGCAAGTGTATTGAAACCGCCCTTTGTAACAAGCGCTGTTGCGCTGCACTGTCCCGGAATTACTACTCTGCCTTTAAACTCTTTCATGATCAAATCCTCCCCTTTCCTGTAATCATCTCAAGGATCTTACTGTCTTCATAAAATCTGCATGAGGTATAAGTACGTAGTTTATTCGAATTAGTAATTATAGGAACGGAGTGCACAAGCGGATTGTCACAATACATCAAAGGACATATATAACTAAGTGTCAGATGGATTTCTTCTGCCATGTTCTCTTCTTTACTTCCGCGTATTGCTTCTAATACACCTGGTGCAGCCGTGAGCACAGTGGGAATTGTTGTGGTTTTTTTGCCGTTCTTCTTTACACCTTCATATATATCGTGAATCCAGCCTATTAGTTCTGATTTGGAAAGATGAGGACATCCGATAAAGCACATCTTCGGTTTGGCATCTTTATTCTTCCAAATGATCGGATAGCTGTCTATTACTCTTTGTATCTCAGCATCATCAATTACATAAGTTCTGGCATTATCTGCTATAAGACTCTCGCCAAGTTCAGCTGCTTCCGGCGTTAGTTTGTCGATATGGTAAAGACCTACAGCTCCATTTGATGCTGTCGCAGCTCCGAAATTCTTAAGATAATCGCAGACACTTGGCGTAAGCTCGGTTCCAAGATACTCAGATAGTCCAAAAACATATGGCACATCTTCCATGACCTTCATGCCTATAGCTGATCCCAAAACCTGCGCCGGTGGAAGCTTTGAGGTTTTTAACTCGATTTTCCAGGTGGCTTTTCTGCCTTCATCCGTAAGAAGTCCGAATTTGGGAACGCATCCAAGGATTGAGCCAAAGAGCTCGATGATACCGGAGTTTCTGTTACATCTTGCGCCTAAGACAGAATTGGCATAAACAACCGCTGAAGACTCGGCCCAGCTAAGGATATCGCCCTTCTTTGGACGGTTACCCTGTTCATCAAAATAGCATGCACAAGAAAAGCCATCTTCACTCTTGAGACCAAGTTTAGACAACTGCTTTTCATATCTCTTTTGTTCAGAATACATGAATTTGTAGAATACAAGATCCTGGATGACATTTGATGGAACATTTTTATCAAGGGGTCGTGGATCCATAGTAAATTGCTGTTTGGATACGACCCCTGCATCTATCAATTCATCCATTAGTTTGTAGACAGGATTAATTACCTGTAGACCAAAACTTGTTACAAGGTGCCCATACTTACCTGTAACCTCAACCATTTCCTCAGCACCAAAGAGCTCTCCGTATCTTACCAGAGTCTCCATGATCTTTGCCAGGGTTTCCCCCTTTTTTCCGTCGTAAATCTCCTGTTGTTCACTCGTAAGCCTCATCATACAATCTCCTCCGAAGTACACTAACCCCAATAAATAATCGTAATTTAGTATATAACTAGTTTACTTCAAGGAGAAGGCTTTATGCAATCACGTTGTTACTGTTCAAAGCAACAATCACGGTATTACGTGCTGACAGATATTAAAAGAATATTAATCCTAAGCAAAACATAGATCAAATACGGTCTTTTACGCTAAAAACACTCATTATCGGCTTAGAATCTTTAACCGCTATTCTATAGTAGCCCATGCCAAGTCCTTCGAAATTACTACAGTCTCTTATAAGAACTGCAGAACGAAGACACTTATCATATAAGGGTTCCTGACTTTTCAACAGGATAAAGTTTGTATCAGAAGGGAAAAAAAGTATTCCCTTATTTGATAGACCCTCAGTAAGCTCCTTACGCATCCTTTCTATTTCTTTTACACTGGTCTTTACAAAATGCCTATCAGTAACTTCCTTTGCACAGGCCACCCCAGCCATTTGCGCCACAACGGACATATTCCATTCCGGAAGAAAACGGTGCAAAGCATCAATGTCTTTTTCATCAGCAATGCAGTATCCAATTCTGATCCCTGGCAGGGAAAAGAGTTTAGTATAGGCTTTTATCACGAAGAGCCCCGGAAGCTGGCCTATAAGCCGATTCATTGATTCTCCTCCGGAGGATAGGCTAAGGAAACATTCATCAACCATGAGGGCGCTCCCTGTCTCTTTGCATCTAAAAGCTATTCTTGTTAGAAGCGTATCCTCTATGCGCCGTCCGGTAGGATTATTGGGATTGGCAAGTATTACCAGGTCTATATCCTCGGATATTTCATCGATGAAAGCCTCATTCAGCGCGAATCCTTTTTCTTCAGAAAGTAAATAAGTCTGTATTATACAGTTATCCAGCATATTAAGAGCATGTCTGTAGCCCAGAAAACAAGGTACTGCCAATAGAACTTTGCGTGGATTTACTAACCTTACTACTGCCGCCATCAGTTCTGATGCCCCATTGCCTCCAATAACGTTTGATGCCTTGATTCCATTTCCTTCAGCCCTGGCCACCTCCTGACGAAAAAAAGTCTGATTGATATCCGGATACTGATGTGCCAGCTTGATGGCATCATTCATTGCGCTTATCACGCTTTCAGGACAGGGAAGCGGATTAAGATTTACTGAGTAATCATATTTAATTTCTTTGTCGTAGATTTCACCACCATGCAGCATATGATAAGCCTTTCCAAAAAAGATCCGGTAATTGAATTAAATTATTAATTATGAAATAAACTTTGTGTTCCTATTACATAAAAATTGTGATACTCCCTGCCATCAGATACAAAACGATCACGCACAGATATGTGGTGCACAGCATAAGTTTGCAGGCTCTTTTTATGTCAATAGGCTCAACCTGCCTCAAATCGTCACCAATAAAGGGTTTCTTCACCAACTTGCCAAAATAGTAGGCATCTCCGGCCAGACGCACTCCCAAAGCCCCGGCGCAGACTGATTCTGTCTGAGCAGAGTTGGGACTTTTGTGGTTGTAACGATCTCGAAGAAAGATTTTGAAAGCATTCCTTCCGCTAAAATCGCGTCCAAGAACGAAGGCAGCTAATATCATTAAAAGAGCACTGATCCTTGCAGGCAGAAAATTCACAATATCATCGAGTTTGGCTGGAAAGAATCCGAAATGCTCATAACGATCATTGTGATATCCAACCATTGAATCCATGGTATTAATTGATTTATAAGCAAAGCCCAGGATGGGGCCTCCTAAAAATGTGTAGATTACCGGCGCTATAACACCATCAGAAGTGTTTTCTGCAACAGTTTCAATAGCAGCTCTTGTAATACCCGCCTCATCCAAGCACTTTGTATCTCTTCCGACTATCATAGAAACCGCGTATCTGGACTTTTCAATATCACCCTCCCGGAGTGCGTAATAAACCTTCATACTCTCCACCTTAAGTGATCTGGCTGCCAGGATATAGCAGGTCAAAACAGCTTCTACAAGAATTCCAAGATAAGTGTTGAGCATATACGAAACAACACTAATAACGCCCGTTATCAAAACTGTGATCCCTATCACTAGAAAACATAGTATAAGGCCTAGAGCCTTTTCTTTCCCCGTTTTTCTGGAAGATGCAGAATCAGAAGTATCTCCAAGTAGTTTTTTATCAAGGAAACTTATAAGTGATCCAATTAGTCTTATGGGATGTGGAAAATTCATTGGATCACCGATTATCTGATCCAGTACAAATCCCAGAAAAAAAGCTATCAAATGATTTATCATAACAAAATGCTCCCAATTGCAAGGATGACCAACATTACCTCCTCAGAAACCGCAACAAAAAAGCCGGCGGTATCCCCTGTTACTCCGCCAAATTCCTTATCACACATGTATTTGTAGATCAAAGTATATATAAATAATCCGATAATAACTAACACACCTAAGATAGGCCTGAAGTACATTATTCCCAGACTTCCGATTATGGTCTGAATCACCAGCAGCATTTTATCCCTGAAACTGCTTTGTCCTGCCTCTGTCTGTAACATTCCGTCCTTTTTGGCCTTTTCGAAGCAGATACTGGTAAGTCCGCAAATTGTTCTTGCCACAAAAAAGAAAAGCGCATATATGGAAATAAGCTTCGTATCACCTGCGCCAATAGCCTTGTAAATTACTGTATATAAAGCTGCCACCCATATCATTCCATAGATTAAAAGACTTATGACCGAAAAGGCCCCAATGTGGGGATCCTTCATGATCTCCAGCTTTTTTTCTTTGGACTGGTAAGAATGCAGAGCGTCTGAGACGTCCATAAAACCATCCATATGAAAGCCGCCGGTAATCACAAGTGGCACCAGTGATAGCGTAAGAACTCTCACTAGCTCCGGGATATTTGCCAGAGCACATAGCTTGTAGACTCCAAGACTTACTCCACCAATCACCAATCCTATCAGTGGAAGAAAAGTTATGGCATGGTGCATATCATCTCCGTCCCACTCGAATATCGGCATGGGAATTCTGGAATATAGTGAAAAAGAAATTATTATCTGTTTAATGATTCGCACGTAGTTTCCACTCTCCTTCAACTAATTCATAGACATCATCTGCTTTTATTCCAAGCAGGTCATTTACTGATTCCGTAAGTTTTACAAATCGCCTTGTATCATCATCGTATCCCTCATCCTCCAATGGAAAACTGTTGGCTACAATAACAAGGTGCTTGCAGCTTTTGCCAAGAGTCATTACCTCTTCCAGAATCCGGTTACATAATTTATCATCGCTGTATTTTGCCTTTGAAGGATCATGCATCTCATTTCCGACAAGGTTTGACATGCATTCCAGCAAACAGATTTTATTCTCAATATCACTAATTTCCTCTACCGCACTGTCAACATCCGTTGGCTTTTCCAGAGTAAAAAAACCTTTGCCTTCCCGCATTTTTCTGTGCTTTTCTACTCTCTTTTTCCCACTCTCCCCAAAGGGAATCATGGTGGCAATATATATTTTTTCTGCGCTGCCAGCCAGACTGCAGGTTATTTCTTCAGCCTTTGCCGACTTTCCGCTATCAGGTGTTCCAAGAACAAGTACTATCACTTTGCAAACCTCTTATATTCATCCATTTCATAGTCGCCAAATTTAGCGCCATTATTGTAAAACCCAAGTACCAGATCCATCAGCGGAAATAGCATAATAGCCCCGGTCCCCTCTCCAAGAGCCATATCTCCATTCATGTAGGGTGATAAACCCAGTGCTTCAAGTGCCAGTTGATTACCGCCTTCTCTTCCCTTATGGGAGGGTAAAAGATAAGCCTTAGTCCCGGGAACTACGCACTCTGCCGCCAAAGCAGCTACTGAACTTATCAGACCATCCAAAACTATCGGGACATGATATATGGCTCCTCCTATGGCGAGCCCTGCCAGTCCAGCTATATCAAGTCCTCCAACGCTTCGCAGTATCTGAAATGCCTTTTCTTTTTGATCAGCAATGCTGTCAAAGTCATATTTTTCCAGAGCCTGTTTTATCACTTCTTTTTTGTGAAGTAGCCCTTTGTCATCGAGCCCTGCCCCTCTTCCGGTGACCTTGTTACAATCAAGCCCTAAAAGAGCGCACAGAACAGCCGTGGAAGTGGTAGTATTCCCAATTCCCATTTCTCCCATGGAGATAATGCCATAGCCTTGATTTTTCAATTCACCGGCAATTTCGATCCCCCGACCAATTGCGCAGAACACCTCGCTTTCTGTCATTGCCGGTTCTTTCAGAAAGTTACAAGTTCCTTTAGATACTTTTAAGTTTCTGACACCGCATATTTCCTCATCACAATCGGTTCCGATATCAACAGGAAAAACTTTGACTTTAGCCATTTCTCCAAGACTACAAGCGGAGCTTATGCCTTTTCCGAGAGCTTTGGCTACATTTACAGTTACCTCTTTACCGCTTTGGGATATTCCTTCTTCTACGATTCCATTATCTGCGCAGAATATTACGGCTGCCCGATTTGAAATATCAGGCTTTTCAGTTCCTGTAATAGCTGATATCCGGCAAATCAGGTCTTCGAAATCCCCCAGTCCGTCCAGCGGCTTGGCGATGCTGTTCCAATTTGATTTAGCCTTTTCGTACAAAGCCTCGTCCGGAGAATCTATTATTAAATTAAACAAGTCTTTTTTTGTAGCTATGTTCATGGATACTATCTTTCTATAAATCTCTTTATAAACTCGATATTTGATGGGTAATACAAATGTGCAAAACCGGAAAAGACGTTCTCTTTTACCTTATATCCGCCCCATTTCCTCTTACCATTTGGTTTTAAAACTTCGCAGGTATCGCCGTTGTCGGAAGTGTCATAATAGTGGAATTCATGACCTCTGACTATTTCTCCGAATCTTAGATATGGCGTATCCACCGTTGCCCGGACATTTACATAACCAAAATGTGTCAGCTTATCCTGCATATGGCAGTCTCCATCAAAGATTCCTACCATTTTAAAGCTATCTTTTTCCGGAGTTTCCAAGGTCCTATTAAGGTATAAAAAGCCTCCGCATTCCGCCAACACAGGCATTTTATTACTTATGGCCTGTCTTATACTTTCCTTAATGGACTCATTTTCCGAAAGAGCCTTTGCATACAGCTCAGGATATCCGCCACCTAGAATTAACCTGGACACATCAGGAATCTCCTTATCTCGCATTGGCGAAAAGAAAACCAGCTCTGCCCCAAGGTTTTGAAGTAGTTCAAGATTATCCTCGTAGTAAAAAGAAAAGGCTTCATCCCTTGCGATTCCAATACGAATAGAGTGCCTGGAATGATATATGCTTTTGGAATCATCAATATCATTCCCCAAATTCACCTGATTCGTACACGAGGCAAAATTGTTCAGATTGCCTTCAGAATTACACGTTTTTGCTGCTTCTTTTGCTATTTCCAGAATCGCTTTTACATCTAAGCTCTCCAAAAGAGCATCTGCAACCCTGTCTATAGTTTTAAGAATCTCCGGAATTTCCTCAGGCTGCATCAGGCCTAGGTGCCGGCTTCCGATTTCCAAATCTTTTAGTTTTGGAAGAAAGCCCAGAACTTTGGCTCCTGTTTCCTTATAAATATCTTCTTTAAGGCTTTCATAAACCGTTTTCGAAGTGTCATTCAGGATTATTCCCTTTATACATTTTTCATACTGATAGTCAGTAAAGCCCTTAATGAAGGGGATAATTGACCTTCCCATACCTTTGCAGCTTACCACCAGAATAACGGGGGTGCCTGTTCTTCTGGCGATATCATAAGAGGAATTATCAGAAGCCTCCATGCTCATTCCATCAAAAAAGCCCATGACACCTTCTATTACAGCTATGTCACTACCCACAGTACCTCGCTTCAAGGTTTCAATCATTCCATCTTCACCTGACAGAAACATATCCAGATTCCTTGAAGGAATCCCAAGAACCTGCTTGTGGAACATAGGATCAATGTAATCAGGACCGCACTTAAAGGAAGCTACTTTTATGCCGCGTCTGTCAAGAATTCTAAGAACAGCACAGGTAATAAGCGTCTTGCCACTACCACTTCCCGGGGCTGCGATCATTATCCGGGGATGGTCACATACATTTTTATATTCAGTTTCTCTGGTAGCGTCTTTGCTCAACTAGTGCTGCCTCCTAAATAACCGAAAACCATTATAATATCGCAATTTGCTTTAGCCATTAAGATCAAATGTCACTATATAGACCGGATTCATGGCCTTTGGCATAAGGTAGTTTCCTTTCTTTTCATACCTCGATGCCTGAAGCTGAAGGATATCCGGAGTTTTAATATCAAGCTCTTTTATAATGGACATTATTTCTGACAAAGTATCCAAAGTCACGCAGTTTATCACAATTCTGGCCTCGTTATTACGCCCTTCCACAGTCCTGATTATCTGTTTCAGGCCACCGCTACTACCACCTATAAAAACGTGAGTTGGAAAAGGAAGTCCATCTAAAGCCTTCGGAGCTTTGCCTTCTATTATGTGAATATTTTCAGCATGATACTTTTCCTTGTTTTTCTGCAGTAATTCCACAGCTTTTACTTCTTTTTCAACCGAGTAAACATTAATTGAAGGATCCAAAAGAGCTGCTTCAATGGATACAGAGCCTGTCCCTGCGCCAATATCGTATAAAACCGAATTTCTGGAAAGAGAGAGCTTTCTAATAGAAAGAGCTCTGACTTCTTCTTTGCTCATCGGGACATCGCCTCTTATCAGGTCGTCATCAGATAGTCCCAAGTTCACAGGCCTCTTGGCTGCTTTAGGATTTTCTATGTACAAAAGGCACTTTCCCTTTAAACTCTCATCTATCCCCATCTTGGAAGATATCTCAAAGAGTCTTTCGCTGCTGGTTCCAAGCTCATATCCAGCAAAGGCTTTTGCCGTTTTGGGGAGTTTTTTGCAAATCTCCTGCGCCTGCCTACAGCTGGAGGGCAGGACAATCAGCTTTTCATTTTCAAGAACATTTCCGATGACATTACAATCTCTTCCATGAGAACTAATAACCTTTGTTTCCTCCAGCGCCAAGTCCAATTTTGCTGCAAAATAAGCAATGGAAGATATTCCGCTTATTTTTCTGACACTGTAATGAGCTTTTGAAAATGCAGCTGCCGAAGCCTTTGCACCGCTGCAAAGACTGATATCACCTGAAAAAACAATGAGTGGTTTCTTGTATTTAGCATTACTCTTTAGATAATCTAATATTTCCAATGGGTTATAGGAATCAATGCAAGGAACGTCAACATAGGCATTTTCCTTTAATCTGTCAAGCACGGAGCCTGCGCCGAATATGATATCAGCACTCTTTAGCGCATTTTTTAATTCCTGGGTAAAAAATCTTTCATCTCCCGGGCCAATTCCCGCAAGTACAATCTCTTTAGGAGCATTAGCCAGGTCTTTGCCTGTAATCCTGGAAATCTCAAAGGCAAGAGAATCCATGGTGTAAACATCGCTTCCCGTCCTGTTATTTTCAGGACTTCTGATCACAACCGCTTTTATATTGCATTCTTTTGCTGCTTCAAGCTTCTCGTCAAAGCCGCCGTTCGGTCCGCTTTCCTTGGTCAGGATTACTTTCGCATCAATTTCTTTTATAAGAGCACAGTTCATTTCCTTGGAAAAAGGCCCTTGCATCGCAATTATCTGCCTTCCGGAAAGCCCTGCCTGTCTGCATTTTTGAAGACTATCTTCATTCGGAAGAACCCTGGCGAACACAGTGGATACATCAGGCAAAAAAGAAGTCAAATGCGCAAGATCCTTGCTACCGGTTAAGAGAAGTTTTGCGCCCTTAGTCTTAGAAATCTCTTTAGCGGCTGCTTCAATATCCTCAACGTACATGCAGTTCTCTGAGGCATCTCCGTGCTCTGCCATGCTTCTAAGAAGCCTTAAGTATGGCACGCCCGCACTCTGGCAGGCAGTCTTTATTTCAGCAGAAACCAAGGCAGCAAAAGGGTGAGTAGCATCAATTACGTGTGTAAAAGCCTCCTGTTTGATGCATTCTGCCATTTCCGCAGAAGTTTTTCTTCCTACTATAAGGTTCTCTTCACCATCAAGTCTTTCAATTTCTTCACCGTATTCAGTTGCCACGCTGACAGAATGGGGAATCCCTGCTTTAGTAAGGATCTCCGCTATAATTCTTCCTTCTGTTGTTCCGCCAAATATGAGAAACTTATTTTTCACTATCATACCCTCTTGAAGTTACCATTCTTCCCAGGATCTCACGGCTTCTTGAATTACCGATGAAGACCGTAGAGAACATATCTGCGTCTATGTCTTTTAAATTACTAAATCTGAAAATCTTATAACGCTGACCTTGTCTGCCAATATTCCAGGCAATTCCGCAAACACGCTCAGGCTCTATATATTCAGCCAAAACTTCGTAAGCCTTTGCCAGATAGCCACTTCGTGACTTGCTTTGAGGATTATACAGGACAATTGCCATATCCCCCTGGGCTGCCAGACGGAGTCTTTTTTCTATTAACTCCATGGGGGTTAATCTGTCGCTTAAGCTGATGACACTAAAGTCGTGGATAAGAGGTGCACCAAGCAGTGCAGCACCGCTAAAAGCGGCTGAAACACCGGGAATAACCTCGACCTCCATATCAGGAAGGGCTTCTACCTTGGATAGCGCAAGTCCAGCCATTCCGTATACTCCGGGATCTCCGCTGCAAATGATGGAAACTATCTTCCCATTTGAAGCTGCTTCCAGAGCCAGCTCTACTCTTTTTTCCTCTCCCATCATGGGCGTTTGAATGTACTCTTTGTCGGGGAATTTGTCTCTGACAAGATCGCAGTACACAGTATAGCCAGCAATACAGTCGCTTTCTTCCAGCGCCTTAATGGCTCTTAATGTCATATTCTCGTAGTTTCCGGGGCCAATGCCCACCACATATATTTTTCCTTTACTCATGTTCTTTCCTTGTATCCTAATCTACTCTCTTATTAATTCAAAAATCGGTTAATTCGGATCAAAGCAGATATTTTCTATCATTCCGGCGGCAAAGGTCATTCCGTTTTCCGCTATCTTTTTTACCAATAATTCCTTGCAACCATAGGCTATCACTGCACGTTCACATACATTGTCGGTTCCGGTAATACTGCGGACAAAGTCTGAACTGTCAAATTCACCTTGTTGTTCCATCAACGTTTTAGCAGAATAGGTCTCAAAAGAAACTTCAAAAAACGAAGCAAGATCCCGCAACGCTTTTTCATCTTTTTTTATGTCGATTGAAGTTACAGCCGTTACTGCGTGTGGGGATATTCCGCTTTTTTCCAGGCACCTAAGCACAAATTCTTTAAGCGCCTTACCATCAGTACCCTTTTTGCAGCCTATACCGACTACAATACACCTGCACGTTAGCTGCAATTCCTCTCCTTCCGGTGTTTTATAAGAGATTTTGTACTTGGGTTTTTCGCCTTCCAGGAGCCTTGCTGTATATTCCTTGGCTTTTGTCATGTCTTCAATATATAAATCGTTCTGCGCTGCAAAGGTATCTATTGCAAAAACTCCACGAACATCTGTAGCAGTAGTAATTACAGGGTTGGCTCCAAGTAGCTCTGCTATCATCCTTGCAGCCTGCACACCACCTCCAATATGCCCCGACAACACAGGAATAACAAACTGCCCCTTTTCATCCAAAACAATTACAGCAGGGTCTTCCTTTTTGTCCTTGATATATGGCGCAATCATCCTTACCGCGATACCCATGGCACCTATAAAAATAAGTACATTTCCTTTAAGAAAGACGTCCTTCGTCCAGGTCTTGGCATCAGAGATCTTCTCTATTTCAAGCGATTTTTCTTTTGCATCGCTCTCACCTAAAAGGTATCCAAGGCGCTTCATTAGCGCAGCACCTTCATCCGTAAAACATATTAGGTTGTACTTTCCTATTTTCCCAATGTCCATATATCACCTAAACTGCCTGCAAAGCCGTAGCTGTTCAAGCACTCTTTTATACATATCATCTGTTAGTCCATATAGCTCCTGAACTACGCCGCTTTCTATAACCTCATCCGGGTTAGCTATCTCAACATTTCCATCATTTTTTATCATAAGAACTCTGTCTGATATTTGAAGAGCAAGTTCCAGTTCATGAAGAGACATTATTATGGTCACTCCATTTTCAGCCAATTCTTTTAAAACCTGCATCAGTTCCAGCCTGTAGCGAATATCCAGATAAGAAGTGGGTTCATCCATTATAAGAAACTCAGGATTTTGGCAAATAGCCCTTGCTATAAGGGTTCGCTGCTTTTGTCCGTCGCTTAAAGCCTCAAATTGCCTATCCGCAATTTCCTGTATTTTCATCAGATTTATAGCTCTTTTTGCTGCTTCCTTGTCCGCTTTGTCAAAAGAGCCAAAACCGTCTGTGAAGGGGAGTCTCCCGGAAAGAACTATATCAAAGGCGCTCATCTGCTCAGGATTTACTCTTTCTGTTGTCACAATAGACATTTTTCTGGCCAGTTCCTTAAGGGAAATGGTTTTGATACTGTCTTCGCCTATATAAACATCTCCCCCAAGAAGATGAAGCTGTCCCGAAATACTCTTTAAAAGAGTTGACTTCCCGCCTCCGTTTGGACCGATAAGAGATATGATCTCGTTCTTTCTTATATCTATTGAGGCATTGTTTATGACTATCTTAGAACCATATCCTGCTCTTACATTCTCAAGCCTCATGTCTTTTTCTTCTCCTGATTATCATGAAAATAACGATTGGCGCACCAAAAAGTGAGGTCACTGCTGATATATTGATCTCCATTGGAGCAAAAAGAGATCTGGCAATAATATCACTAAACATACAAAAAACTGCTCCTGCCAGGAATGATGCAGGAATAAGTACAATGGGCTTTGATGAACACATTGACTGTCGCATAAGAAAAGGCACAGCAATTCCTATAAAGGACACCGGTCCGGCATAGGCTGTAACACAGGCTGCAAGCAGGCTTGATAATAGAATAATCAGAACTCTTGCCAGTCTTACATTTACTCCTACGCTTCTGGCATAGGACTCTCCAAGCCTGAGTGCATCAAGGCTCTTTGATAATATCAGTACCATAATAAGTGCAAATCCTACTATAAATATGCAGGTTATAGCGCCTTCCATGGATGCACCTGAAAAACTTCCCTGGGACCAGCTATGGAGATTAACGATATCCGAATCATCAGCAAATGCTATCAGAAAGTCTGTAATCGCACTGCATATGTATCCTATCATTATGCCCGCAGCCAAAAGAGCTGCCATATTTCTTACCCTGGTGGATATCAGGATAATAAATGAGGTTGCTAAAAGAGCTCCAATAAAAGCTGCCGTTACCAGCATTAGTCCCGAAGTAGTCCCTTTTTTCCCAACAATAAAGATAAGTACCAGAGCAACTACCATCTTGGAACCTGAAGAAATGCCAAGAATATATGGACCTGCTATAGGATTAGAAAAATAGGTCTGTAAAAGAAAACCCGACACTGCAAGTCCTCCACCTAAAATGCAGGTCATAAGCATCCTCGGAAGCCTTATGTTCATGATGATGCTTCTGCTTTTATCCGGCCCTTCTCCTTTAAAGAGAATTTTCATAAGCTCCAAGGGCTCTATCCTGACGCTTCCAATGCAGATGCTGGCTATGATTCCGGCAATTACCAGTACTGTCAATATGCCATAGACTATATAAATTCTTTTATTTCTGCTACTTTGTTCCATTTTTATCCTGTGATATTTTTACTTGGTTGCTGATTCATATCAATCTTTCTGATCAGTGCCCTTGCGGTATCCGGTAGTAAAATCAGGGGCATAAAGCCTTGATTTTTCGTAGCCGCTTCCCGCTACAACTTTACCTACGATAATAAGGGCAGTTTTTGTAATACCTTCCTTCCTGGCAGTATCTGCAAGGTTTTGAAGCTCACATTTGAATTTTTTCTCATCTTCCCAGGTGGCCTTATATACTATCGCACAGGGTGTGTCCTTAGATACTCCGGCCGAAAAGAGCTTTTTCTGAAGCCCATCGATATCTCCTGCGGATAGGAAAAACACCATGGTCGCGCCATGTGCTGCCAGTTCTTCCACAGATTCCTTTTCCGGAACCTTGGTTCTTCCTGCCATCCTCGTGATAATAACGCTTTGGCTTATATCAGGAAGAGTGTATTCCAGATTCAGCGATGCTGCTGCGCCGCAAAAAGAGCTGACTCCGGGAGTAACATCATAAGCAATCTGCGCTTCATCCAACACATCCATCTGCTCTCTAATCGCGCCGTAAATACTGGGATCTCCAGTATGCAAACGGACAATCATCTTATTCTCGCCGTCTGCTTTTTTCATTATTTCTATGACTTCATCCAGATTAAGCCTTGCGCTGTCATGGATTTCACAGCCTTTTTTGGCATAATCCAGCAGCGCCGGATTAACAAGTGATCCGGCGTAGATTATGACATCCGCTTCCTCTAAATATTTTTTCCCTCTAATAGTTATCAGATCAGGTGCACCAGGCCCTGCTCCTACGAAATGAACCATGTATTATTTCCTCATATTTGCTTTAGATTATCAGATTTCTTCACATCAATATTTTGAATATAGTCTAGTGCATTATCAGTTTTGACAAGCTCTGTGTATTCATTGGAAAAAACTATTACTTCAACCTGGAGTTTGTTTTCTCCAAAGATCTCCATGTGTTCCTTAATACGCTTTGCCATCTCAGGAAACACTTTATCTCCAAGGCCAGCTTCATTGATGATCCTAACAGCTTCATCTGTCATAACACATTCCATGAGGGCTGCATTAAGGCTGTCAAAGTCATTTGCTAATGCAAACTGCCTGCAGATGTCAGATAAAATCTCCATTCTATGGTCTCCATACATGGAGTGAGTGTTCTTTATTCCCCCTGCAACCTTAACGAGCTTTCCAATATGGCCTACAAAGAGCATTTTGGTAAAACCTGCAGTAACTGCCATATTAACAGTGTCGTATACGAAGTTAGAACTCATAACGGCAAGACTTTCATCTATCTGATAGTTCTGATTAAGGAAGGTAAGTCCATAATTACCAGGTGCAGCCAGAAGAATCTTTCTTCCCTCTGCTTTTCTTACATTTATTTCAGTTCTTATAGTTTCCAAAATAGCACTGTCACTCATGGGCTCCACAATTCCTGTAGTGCCTAGGATTGATATGCCACCTTCGATTCCAAGCTTGGGATTAAAAGTTTTTACTGCCAGTTCCTTTCCCTTTGGAACACTTATAATAACCTCGGCTCCTAAGCTTTTTCCTTCGCCATACTGTGACAGGACCTCTCTGATATTTTCTTCTATCATTCTTCTGGGAACAGAATTGATAGCCGCTTCTCCTACAGGCTGGTCAAGTCCTGGCTTGGTGACAACTCCTACTCCTTCTCCGCCTTTTATGGTCACTATATTGCTTTCCAAAAGTCGAACTGTAGCATAAATAAGAGCACCACTTGTAATATCCGGGTCATCTCCGCCATCCTTAATAACCGCACAGGTAACGTGGTCTGATGTCCTGCTGATATCAAGAATTTCAGCATTATATATTGGTCCCTTTGGAGTCACAATCTTGACATCATGTATATTCTGACCGGACAGGAGCATTATCAGCGCAGCCTTTGAGGCCGCAGCAGCGCAGCTTCCTGTAGTGTAACCACACCTTAGCTTTTTTCCGCACTTCTCTATATACAAAGAATCTGACATACTATCTTCTTTCTTTTTTCTGTCTACAAGTTATAAAATCTTATATATTCTCTCGACCCCCGCAGTAAATGCGTGTTTCTGTAATCTTATCTAATAATTCCCCTCTTTTACTCAATGTTATATAGAATAGAGTTACAGATAGCTGCTGCAACGCCGCTTCCCCCTTTTCTTCCGCGGTTTATGATATAAGGAATATCTGTTTCCAATATTAACTCCTTGGCTTCCACCACGTTTACAAAGCCCACGGGAACACCAATTATCAGTTCAGGTCTGAAATTCTCATTATCTATAAGCTCTCTTAGTTTTATGAGAGCTGTAGGTGCATTTCCTATGGCAAAAATCAGTGGTTTCTCTATCCTTGCAGCTTTTTCCATGCTGATGTAGGCTCTTGTAACCTGTCTTTCCTTGGAAAGCTTAGCCACTTCCTCATCTGCCATGAAACAGTGAACTTCACCGCCATATTTTTCAAGAGTTTTCCTGCTGATACCGGACAGAGCCATGTTAGTATCAGTAACGATGTGGGAGCCACGTTTTATGGCATCTTTTGCCTTTTCTATCACATTATCCGAAAAAACTAATGTGTCTGCATACTCGAAATCTGCCGTAGTATGAACTACCCGAATTACAGTAGGCTCTAATTCCAAAGGTATCACCTTGCCCATTTCATTTAATTCACTTTTTATTATTCTAAAGCTCTCCTTCTCTATGTCAGAAGGCAGGATATGCTTAATTTCCATACAATCCTCTCAACATATAATGCATGTAATATATATTTGTTATATATCATTCTCTATAATCCAATAGCTCTGTATATCAAATCCCAGTCAAGATTTTGCCTAAGAACATCTGCCAGCTTATCAAGCTCCCTGTTTTGGCGTATTGAAGCATCCTCTACTTCGGGCACTTCAGCAGATATTCCTTTTTTGTCATATATTATGGAAATAAGCTTTCTGCACAGTTCTCCTGAGTCTAGAATTCCGTGCATATAGGTCCCAAGCACGTTTTCGCATTCAATAACCGGATAAATATCATCTTTCCCATCAGTTACTCCCATGTGAATTTCATAGCCGCTAACCCGACATCCGGATAAGGAACTATATGCCCCGGAAAGATTTCCTATTTTCCCTGTAACCTGCTGCAAAGTCTTCTCCGGGCTAAATACGGTAGACACAGGTAAAAGACCTAATCCTTCCTGCATACCACCGCCTTCTAAGCAGTCTTTGTCATCAATATTTTTACCCAGCATCTGAAATCCGCCGCAGATGCCCGCAATTAGTGTTCCCTTTTCTTTTTCTAAAAGAATCTGGCTAAATATTCCGCTGTCTTTTAGCCATTTGAGGTCTTTTAAGGTATTCTTGGTTCCGGGCAGTATTATGAGATCGCTTCCCGCCATATCTTCACAGGATCTTGCATATACAAGATTTACCGAAGGAATGTTCTCAAGAACTGCAAAATCAGTGTAATTACTGATGTAGGGCAATCTCACAACACTGATCTTGATTGTCTTTTCAGTGTCAGCAGTTTTTACTCTCTTCATAAGCCGCTCAGACACAGAATCCTCTTCGTCAAGCTCAAGGGGAACAAAGGGCACAACTCCTGCAAAAGGAATGTCACAATAGGCTTTAAACATATCAAGCCCCGGCATTAAAAGAGATACATCACCTCTGAATTTGTTGATAATTAGACCCTTTACTCTTTTCTTTTCATCCTCGGACATTAGAGTAATTGTGCCAAGGAGCTGGGCAAATACTCCGCCGGGATCAATGTTTCCTGCAAGAAGGACCGGCGCATCAAGTATCTGAGCAAGGCCCATATTCACAATGTCATTCGCGCGAAGATTTATTTCTACAGGGCTTCCGGCCCCTTCAATAACTACAATATCTGACCTGTCAGCCAATCTGTCATAGGCAGCCCTTATATCAGGAATCAGGTCCTTTTTCATTTTGAAATAATCCGCGGCTCTCATGTTTCCTATGGGCTTTCCGTTAACTATTATCTGAGAAGTGGAATCTCCCATTGGTTTTAGCAAAATGGGATTCATGTCTGCGGAAGGCTCCATCCCGGCTGCAGCAGCCTGAACAGCCTGAGCTCTGCCCATTTCTTTGCCATCTGCCGTAACGAAAGAATTAAGTGCCATATTTTGGGACTTAAAGGGTGCTACCGTGTAGCCGTCCTGCCTTAGAACCCGTAATATTCCGGCGGTCAATATGCTCTTTCCTGCACCGGACATGGTGCCCTGTATCATAAGATTTTTTGCCACGTTTTATATTTGCCTCATTTAATTCAATAAAAAGATTTCTATCTTAACTTATGGAAAAAGCTTGTTTCTTCCTCTTTTCCCGTAAAAATCCTGTTTAATTCTTCGATTATAGTTCCGGTTTCATCCGCAAACTGATACATGGATTTATCTGTGTACCAGACATTCCCTTCTTTAACCGCCTTGAAATCTGCAAAAAGAGCCTCCGTTTCCACAAGCTCAGCAAGAGAATTTGGTGCATTTTCAATAGTTGCGTTATAAATTAGGATATCTGCCTCCGAGGCGTAATCGTAAAAAGCCTCCATTGTGACCGCCGACTGTGTAGAGCTTCCTTCCTGTTCTAATTTATCATTAGAAATGTAACTTCCACCTGCCATTTCAATCATTTTGGAAAAGTAGTCACTTTTCTTTTTTACGTACACCATATGGTTGGCATTTATTGAAAAGACAATAACTTTATTGTCACTGTTTTCGAATTTTTCCAGATTATCGATAAGGCTTTTCTGCTCACCAAAAGCCATTCCGGCTTCATTTTCCTTATCTGTCAGAAGTCCATAAATCTTGATCCATTCACATCTTCCAAGAGGATCTTCCTCATAATTACTCCTGTCAATAAATACAGGAATTCCAAGGCTTTCAAGCTTTTCAAGCACCTTGGGAGTATGAAGAATCATAGTGTTCTCTATGACCAGATTTATGTCCTTATCAATTATCTTTTCATAGTCAGGGGCGCTGTATTTACCGCCATATTCCAAGGTACCGGCTTCCATGGCCTTTTGTACCGCTTCTATGTACCACTTTTCTTTTTCAAGCCCTGACAAAACCACGTTTGGAATTGCTCCAATTGAGTCAAAATGACACATGGACCCTGAAGCTGCAAGATAGATGGAATCAAAAGGCTTTTGCATCAGCTTTATGTCTTCATCTATGTTGTCAGGAGCTTTTCCCCCTTCGGGAATTATGAGATACTTTCTGCCATCATAAACAGAGATAAGAACGTAGTCTTCGCTATACCTATGAATAGCATAGCATTTTGCATAGCTGTTCTGGTCGGTACCAATATATGAAAGACCAGGAATTTCAGGCGCGATAAGAATCTCTTCAAAACCATCATTGCCTGCTGTCTTTGTTTCTTCGAATTCTGAGCTTACCTCGTCATTGTTAATTTGGAAAGTTTGGTCATTACCCTCTTTTTCTTCTTTGATAATCGAAAAAGTAAGCGTATATTCAATCAGATGTGGCTTACTCATAGCCACAGTATCTGCAGATACCACCATTTCTTTATCCAAAACCACCGGAATCAAAAATGTAGAATTTCCTTCACTATTAACCGGATAATAGGTTGCTCCGTCTACAACCATATAGTCATAGTTCGGGCTGCTCCATACAATCTTGGCTGTTATTTTCCCGGCCTCAACTGTTACTTTGCAGGGGCTTTCTATATATGCTCTTCCACTGCCACCGGACATAACAACGGATGCGGCATATTCCCCATCGGAAATATCACCGCACCCTGTTATAAACACGGTCATGAGGAAAAGCACTAGAATATTCCTTATTATGAAATTAAAAGTTCTTTCCCTTTTTGCCATAAATTACTTAATAACTTCGCCTGTATGTGCTACATAAATAGCCTGAATATCTTCAATCTGTCCAAGTCCGGCAATCTGGCAGTCTACACTGTCAAAATATCCGCTTGCTTCAAAGCCGCTCTTCCAGGAATCTTCTTCATCTCCGGCCATATCATTATTGGCATGGTCTCCTGCTACAACCATAAGTGGACGAAGAACTACCTTCTTGTAGCCTGCTTCTTTAACTGCCTCGATTACATTTGAAAGCTCTGTTTCCTCAGGAAGTCCTTCTACTGTACCGATAAATACGTTTTCATATCCAAGCTTCTTCATCTGAGTCTGCATCTGGCTATAGGAAACATTTGCAGTGTGAGAAGTGCCGTGTCCCATGAATACAAAGGCTGTTCCATCTTCTGCAGCTCTTTCAAGGCTATCAAAACCAGCAGCCTTAACTGCCTCTGCTGTGATTGCAACAGCAACCTTTTCTTTATCTTCGTTGATGATGGTAGCATCCTTACCTACTTCACCCAGAAGAGGCTCAGCGATTGATACGCTTTCAAATTTATCTTCGAACTTGGAAAGGACTTCGCAAAGCTCATCATATTCTGCACCGTGCATAAGGTGTGTAGGCTGAACTACCAGTTCTTTTACACCATTATCAACTGCTCTCTGAAGTGCCTGCTCTACATTATCAATCTTCTCACCATCTCTTGAATTTACATGGTTAATGATGATCTGAGCAGTAAAGGCTCTTCTGACAGACCAGTCCGGATATGCTGCTGCAAGTGCTTTCTCAATGCCACCGATATCTTTTGCTCTGCTATCATTGAAGGAAGTACCAAAGCTTACAACCAAAAGCTCTTTTTCTCCAATTTCATCACCATTTAACGGATCATCCTTGGAGGCATCTCCTGTATCTCTTCCGAAATAATCAGGGTCAGCTTCTTCACCTTCTACAAGCTCTTTCTGAGCATCTGTAAGCGCATCCCAGGCACTCTTTGCCTCAGCACAAAGAGAATCTGTATCCTCGGTCCATTCCTGAACGTAAATAGAATCAATTAAATCTGCTACTTTCTTAGCCGCTGCCATATCATCATCTCCAGCAAGTTCTGTTACATCTGATACCATAACCTTGTGGTCATACCACTTTTCCTTTGTGCCAATGAGAGCAAGATCAAATTCCTCATTAAGAACAGGTATCGGAACATCAAAGCCGTAAACTTCCTCTGTAGCGCCATCGGCGTATGTCACAGAGTCTGTTGTGGGATTTATAAGCTCTGCTCCGTCTTTCTGAGCATCTTCCGCTGTTCCAAGGAAAAGATTAACTATATTCTTGGAAGGCATTGTGATATGGAGAGTCATCTTTCCGTCTTCTACGGTAAGAGTTCCCATATTATCGTAGGCTTCATTTACATGGAACATGGAGCTGTCAGTTGTGAATTTTGCGCTATAAACGCCATCTTTGAGAGAGTTCTCACTAGGAGTTTCTGTCTCTTCCTGCGCCTTAGTACTTGTTTCCTGTACTTCCTGATCTTTTGCTTCTGTGTTTTCAGTTACCTCTGAGCTTTCTACCACTTCTGCAGGTGCTTCCGCACTCTTTTCACCGCAGCCCGCTATAAGAGCTGCAGACATAGCCAAAACCATGGCTAATGTCAATGTTTTTCTCTTCATAATTCTTCTCCTCTTTCTATTACATTTGGGGATTCAAATTGCCGGATTTTGGCGACGAAAAAATCAAAGAGTTGCAACTCTTTTATTGAATAGGATTTATCTATTCAATAAAAAACCTTCGCAAAGAGCGAAGGTCTGCACACACAAAAACAATACAAATGAAATAATCATTTGCATTTTCGCTTCGTACAGCCAATTCCTCGTGGCTTGGATCAACCCATGTACAGCGACAGGCAGGTCTCCCGACTGATCGATTTGCAAATTCATATTGCACGCTTTGGTCCCCTTCCCAGGTTTCCCCAGTGGATAATGACCAGCGCTCTCGAAACACGGTGACGAGATCGCGCGGGATTTACACCCGCTTCCCTTTTCACCTGCACAGTAGAGAATGAATCAACTACTCTACCTGCAGACACCTTTCCGCTTTATGTAATTTTGAGCTTATAATAACACACCAAAACTCGTGTATCAAACAATACACAAAATTTTAATAAATTTAACAATCCATGACATCATTTTTCAGCACTATATGAGATCAAAATGCTTCATGGCATTATAGATGCCATCATTATCAAGAGATGTGGTAATGTAATCAGCATATTCAGAAAGGTCATGATAGGTTTCACCCATTGCAACGCCGGTTCCTGCCGCAATTAGCATCTCTTTATCATTAATGCTGTCACCAAAGGCAAAGGTGTTTGCAATATCTTCTCCAAGAAGATTACATACCTCTTCAATTCCCACGCCCTTATTAAATCCCTTTGGTACCAATTCCACAACTCTGTCAGAATGGATCATGTAATCATAAAGATCTGAAAGTTCGTCAAAGCATTTATCCCTGTCACTTACTGAAACTTCTGTAGCACAGGATAACTTTTCAAACTCCCATTTTCCCCAGCATTCATCAATTCCGCGAAGGCGATCACCCATCTCGGCAATTACCTTTTCTCCGTACATATCGCCTCTAAAGTCAGAAATTTCCAGATATAAATGCTTTGGGCCTTCAAGTATTGGTTTGAAACCATATTTTCTTACAGTTTCTACTGTTCTGATGGCTTCATCATGTTCAATCAGCCTGTTAAACACAACCTTTCCGTCGTACTCAATCATAGTTCCACAAGCAGAAACTATTCCATCAAATCCGATGCCAAGAAGCTTCTCGTTATAGACAAAAGCCCTTGCTCTTCCTGTGTTTATAAAGCACTTGTGTCCGTTTTCTCTTGCTTTTCTGATAGCCAGAATGGTCTTTTCATTTATCTCATTCTTGTAGTTCCAAAGTGTTCCGTCGATGTCGAAAAATAATATCATATTGCTAAATTTACTCCATATGCGATCATTGGGCCGTCCTTTAAGAAGTTACGAGACGAACTCTGATAAAGCATTATACCATCTTCATTGGCATATAGAAGTATTATTTTTTTATTTAATACATTTAAATCATCTTAGCAGATTATTAAATGATATGAAAAATAAGTAAAAAAAATGTGCATGACATACATCATGCACATAATCTAAATACGAAACAAATGGATGGCGGTGGATTCGAACCACCGAAGCAATTTGCAGCAGATTTACAGTCTGTCCCCTTTG
>NZ_CAMVPU010000058.1 GCF_947169445.1 uncultured Butyrivibrio sp.
AGAAATAACAGCTTTTCTAACAAACAAGTAATGATAAGAACAAAGAATATGCGAAAAGGGATTCACTTTAAGTTAATCCCTTCAGACTGTTCACAACAGCTCCATTCCTTTACGATACATACCAGGATAAGATCTTCTGCCGCAGATACGAGGATATTCGCAAGTTTGAGACCATGTATTCGCAGGATCTTTTTATGCAGTATTCTTCTTGGCGGGACGGAAAGTTTTATGTGAATATAACCACTGACGATATAGTGCGAGAGCGATCACTCGCTGAAATTATGATGTTTTTGAAGGGGGGAATAGAACGTTCTCTCGTAATTTTATGTTCTAATGGTGCGCTGTGAATTCCAGGGGCAAATCCCGTATGCTCCATTTACTAAAAAACAGGTCTTACCATCATTTGCAGAAGGTAAGACCTGTTTTGAACTAAATTCTCTTTTTTATAGGTGAGCGGATTATTTAACGCTTATTGCTGTTGTTTCATGTATTCAATGAAATCGCTGGGAGGAATTGGCTTTGAGAAGTAATAGCCTTGTTCATAGTCACATCCAAGTTCAGCCATTTTATCTTTCATTTCAACAGTCTCGATGCCTTCTACGACTATTTCCATTTTTGAATGCTTAAAGAGTTTGATAAGATCCGGCAGGAAATCGGCTTTCCCAGCAAAGTAGGATCTTACGAATGACATATCAACCTTTACAACGTGGATAGGAAGATTGATCAGGCTTGCTAGGTTTGCTGCGCCGGTTCCAAAATCATCAAGTGATAGTTCTGCCCCCATGGCTCTAAGACTCGCAATTGTAAGCTGGATCATATCATAATCATCAATCATTGACTCTGTTATCTCAAAATCAAATACGTCCATGGAAATGCCATGTTTTCTTGCAATCTCGGATAAATCCGAGGGAAGATTGACACTCATGCATTGGATCGGGGAGAGGTTTACATTTATAAAGTCAATACCAAGTTCTTTTGCATCAATCTGCTCAAGGAAGATACAGACTTTCTCAAATATCTGCTTTCCGATTTCGAGAATATCGCCGTTTCTTTCTGCTATCTGAATAAAATCCAGTGGTGGAATAAAGCCCATATCCGGATCGTTAAGGCGAGCAAGAGCCTCTGCACCCATGACCTTACCATCTTTGTTGGAGTAGATGGGCTGGAAGTAAACCTCAAAGCTGTTATCGTTCATGGCTCGTTTTATGGCTTTTTCTATAGCCTTGTGCTTTCTTAGGCCTTCAATCATTTCATCTGAAAAGCAGTAATTTCCCTTACTGTTTTCGTCAAATGAATTATTTATGGCATATCTGGCTATGTCAGACACTAGCATAGCGTGTTTGCTGATTAGTGATTCAGGCAACAGCATCATTGAAGCCTGTATGGGAACAATGTCATCACAGCTTTTTCTCAGGTGCTCATACTTCTCAATCCATTCATTTATAAATACAGATGGCTCTTTTTCAAGCCGGCCTTTAAAAAGGACAGCAAAGTTACCATTTCTGGTGTAAAACAGGAAAGCTTTCGGATAATTCTGAGTCAGCCAGTTTGCCACTATCTTTAGCTCATCATTTATTTGCTCGATTCCATAAACTATCTTGGATGCTTCATAATTGTGTATGGAGATTGTCATAAGGCTGAACGGGATCTTCTTTTCCCAAAACTCAAGACCTATTCGGTTAAGTGCATCCTTGTTAAGTAAAAATGTCCTGTTATCTCTATATAGATCAGGGTTTTCTGAGGTCAGGAATATAATTATTATGGTAAGGATGCTGAAATAGCTGGTTACGAGCATATGATAGAATTGCTTTCTTATGATTATCCCAAACAATAGGAGTAGGTTGAAAGAGAGCAGGCCTGCTTTCATACGTCTTGAAAGTCTTTTCCAGTACCTGATGACAAGCAACAAGGACGCAATTATATAGAAATAAGTACTGAAATAGATTATTTTGTAGAGTGAGCAATTGTGGTATCCATCTTCAGCTATTGTGTAAATTGCAGAGGTCCACGGCGTTGAAAGAATCAGTATTACAGCAGCTAAAGCAGGTAGACCTGTAACGACCTTGAATGTATGGTCGGTTTCTTTATAACTGTGTGTGGATTCGGCAGTATACGAAAAAAGCGCCCATCCTCTGATGATGAAACCAAGAAAATAAGCGTGGTTTATGGCATACATCACCCAAAGCGGAAAATCCATCCATATCTCATTCATTTCGCAGGAGATAATGTCCGCAGAAGTCATGATGAGATTGGCTGCCATTGCAAGCCAAAAGAAGAAACTCTGCTTTATGGGAAGGTTTCTGCGAAATCCATAGAATACCAAAAGGATTATCTGAATTGGTATTGATGCAATTGCAAAGTCATAGTTAAATGGACTGATCCAATTAATCATTATTTATGTCTCCAGTAGAGCAACGCGGGGGGACTAAAGTCAATTGATGAAATGAAATGGCGCTTGCATGATGAGATTGGTTAAACATTATTCCGATTATATTGTAACGTGGTTCTCGTTGCGAACTCAAATAAAAGCTTTATAAACAAATGCGATTCAGAGCATTTTTTATCTGGCTAATGTGGTAGTTATCTCGCCAATTTTAGGGCCTAATGGCGGTAAGGGAAGCCCGGGAGCAAGTCTTCGTAAGCGCACCAAGAAATAATGGAGTAAATTTAAGTTACAGCCTCATTCTTTTAGCAACAAAACTCTAACATTTCTGTGATACGATATTAATGGAATATCGTATCAGGAGGTGCTAGAGTATGTTTAATTTATTGATAGTTGAAGATGACCTTGATCTTAATAAGACAGTGTGTTCATATCTGAATTCAAAGGGCTACCAGACGACAGGGTGTCTTTCTGCACAGGATGCCTACGATGAAATGTACGGCAAGACCTACGACCTCATCATATCTGATATCATGATGCCAGGAATAGATGGCTTTGAATTTGCGGAAACTGTAAGGTCACTTAATGAGAATATCCCTATCCTTTTTATGACTGCCAGGGATGACTTTGAGGCCAAGCAAAAAGGCTTTATGGCAGGAATAGATGACTATATGGTAAAACCCATAAACCTTGAGGAACTGACCCTTCATGTTGGGGCACTGTTAAGGCGGGCCGGCATTGCCAATAGTAAACGCCTTGAAATGGGGGCTCTTATCATGGATACCGATGAGCATACCGTTACAGTAAAGGGAGAAGAGATACCGCTGACTCAGCGCGAGTTCAACATTATATTTAAGCTCCTCTCTTTCCCTAAGAAGACTTTTACCAGAGGACAGCTCATGGATGAATTCTGGGATGCGGACTCCGATGCAACCCCCAGGGCTGTGGATGTCTATATGACAAAGCTCCGTGAGAAATTCTCGGACTGCAATGATTTTGAGATAGTAACTGTCAGAGGCCTTGGGTATAAGGCGGTTCCGAAAGAGGGCTGACATTAGCAGAATCTAAGAAAGGTATTCCGATATGGATAAAAAGACACGAAGCATTTTTTCCCTGAAAAGATATATCATCATTTTTCTGCTGATAGCCTTTGTTGTCAGCTGCAGCTTTTTTCTCTTCCTGGGCTCCATGAACTTCACAAAGGAAGAGATACAGGCCAATGCCATACTGACTTTTTTGAATGTATTGTTCTTAAGTCTGATATTCTGCCTCATAGATGGCATTCAGAGGAAAATCTCAATAGAGCGTCCTGTAAAAAAGATACTAAAGGCAACGGAAGAACTGGCAAAGGGAAACTTTAAGGCCCGAGTTGAAAAGGTGAGACTGATCCACGGGCGAAATGAGTTTGATGTTATTGCAGAAAACATAAATATGATGGCCGGGGAACTGTCCGGGATAGAAACATTAAGGACAGATTTTGTTTCCAACGTATCTCATGAACTAAAGACGCCTTTATCTGTCATAGGAAATTATAGTACAATGCTGCAGGCAAAAGACCTTTCGGAGGAAAAGAGACTTGAGTATGCCATAGCGATCTCTGATGCCACATCAAGGCTGTCCGAACTGGTGACAAACATTCTGAAACTCAATAAGCTCGAGAATCAGCAGATTTATCCTGATAAGACAGTATATGACCTTGGCGAACAGCTTGCGGAGTGTATTGTTGGATTCGAGGACGTATGGGAAAAAAAGAATATCGAACTGGATACGGATATTGAAGACAATGTGACGATAAATGCTGATAAAGAGCTGCTTTCTCTTGTATGGAACAACCTTCTTTCCAATGCCTTCAAGTTTACGGATGAGGGTGGAACAGTCAAAGTTAACCTAAAGAAAAGCGGAGAGAAGGCAGTAGTGTCTGTATCAGATACCGGTTGCGGAATCTCCGAGGAAACCGGGAAACATATATTTGATAAGTTCTACCAGGGAGATACTTCCCATGCAACGAAGGGCAATGGCTTGGGACTTGCCCTTGTTAAGCGGGTGGTTGATATTTGCGGTGCTGATATAAATGTAAAAAGTGCACTCGGTAAAGGAACAACATTTACTGTGACATTTTGAGCCAAAGTGAGCCATGGGGACGGGGTTAGTGGTCCATTTCTCATCGAATGAGAGAAATGGACCACTAACCCCGTCCCCATGGCTCACTGTCTCATTTTAATAAAACAGAAACATTAAAGAAACAAAACAAAAATATTCCCTCCCTATAATCATGATCATAGAAACGAAAACCTAAACACATAGGGAGGAAATAAAATGAACGATACAAAACAGTTTGAGTACAATTACAGTGCTGACAAGGCAAAAGAGGTTGAGGCAATTACAAAGAAGTACATGTCTCATGAACCCGATAAGTTCGAGCAGCTTAAGGCTCTGGATAGAAAAGCAGAAAAAAGAGGACAGATCACATCTTTGGTGCTCGGAATAATAGGAACACTGATACTTGGAGCAGGAATGAGCATTGTTATGGAGGGAACCGCTTCATTAATGATTATGGGTATAGTCATTGGTGTTGCAGGTATCATTATCCTGATGGCTGCTTATCCTGCCTACAAAAAGCTTGTTAAAGAGGACAGAAATAAGGTTGCTGACCAGATTCTGGCTCTTTCTAAAGAGATTCAATGAATCGAATTGATAGGCTGTTTGAGAGAATGATTCCATTAGGGAAAAGATACATGAGTGATAAGACTTTTCGTGGAAGAGTAGGACTTTATTTAGGTGGATTTGGAAATTTCCTTTTTATTCTCTTGAACTTCTTAAGTGGATTGTTCTGTAGATCTGTATGGTTTATTTCAATAGGATTCTTTTATCTGGCGCTGGTTTTTATTAAACATAAACTTGCAAGGACGGAGAGTCGCACTTGTCGATTATACAGAGAAAAAGCAAGAATTGCAGAAATAAAAGCGTATGTCCAAACCGGAGTATTACTGTTTCTGTTGGCTTTCTTGATCTCAGGTATCGGCACACAGGTGATAAAAGAAAACAGGTCATATTCATATAACCACTTTCTGATATACGGAGTAGGAGCATACGCCTTTTATTACATGGGAATTACAATTTATAATATGTTTTTTTATAAAAAAAAGGATTCTTATATCTGGTCTGCGGTTCAGGCTGTAAATTTTACAACTGCGATGCTTGGGATCTATTCTTTTCAGACAGCGTTGTTGAATCAGGTCAGTACAGATGAGTACAGAGCCATGTTCAACAGGATTACGATGATTGACCTATTGATAGTAATAATACTAAAAGCAGCTTTCATGATTGTTAAAGGGAAGATTACCTTAGGAAACATTCATAAACAAAGGAGGAAAGAAAGATGAAAAAAATAACTGGTTTTGCGCTGTTAGCAGTAATGGCAGGAGCAATTGCTTTTGCTTTTAAGAAGTTCAGAGAAGCAATTGTATAAGCTAATCCCTTTATAGTATTGATAGATAACATAGTAAGACCCGCAGGTGGTTTGGTCACCTTCTGCGGGTTTTGCATTGTCATGAGTGGATAGAAAATCTGTATTGTTTGGGGCTTACGTAAAATTCCTTTTTGAATAGTCGACTGAAGTAATTTGCGTCCGGTATGCCACACAGAGAGGCAATTTCACTAATGCTGTAGCTTGTTTCCTTCAATAGATCTCTGGAATATGTTAGTCTTTTCCCGATCACATATTCTGAAAAAGAAAGTCCGGTCTCATTTTTAAATAACGCAGAAAGATAATTTGGACTGATACCAAATTCTTTTGCAGTAGAACCAAGCCGCAGCTCTGAACTAAAATTGGCCTGTATGTAAGAGGTGATCCGGCTGGTAAGAGGATTTTTGTAGATGGTTTCTTTTTCTGACACAATCTTGCAGTATTCGGTGAGCATTTTATCCCGCAAAGCTCGCAGATCACGGTAATTATTTATCTTTTCAATCATAATCGAGAACTCTCTGGAGAGCTGATCGATACTGTATGGATGTGCACCGCCTTTATAGGCTGCTAAACGGCAGGTGGTGTTAAATATGATCATATAATTCTTTTGATCTCTGATAAGGCTGCTACTTCGTTTCTCCATGCCATAGGTAGAAGCCCGTTTAAGATGTCTTAGCGCTCCTTCACGGTCACCGTTTGAAATGCATTCCATAGTATGTTTTTCCTGAAGATAGCGCTTTTCAATGATCTCAAAGATATCTTTGCTATTCCCGGAAGATTCTTTCTGAGCATTTTCCGGTCGTGATAGTTCATCTCCCTGTAATGACATTACTCTCATTGTATAGCAGTCCTGTCCATAATAGGTATCACAAAAAGATTTGAGGACAGCTTCCCAAAGAAGGGAGTCCTGAATTATGGGAAGAGAAGAATAATACTGTACAAGCCTGTCGGTTAAGGTCTCGGAAATCGTATTTCTTTTCATTATTCTTTTTACGTCACTAAGCCCAAAGATCTCTGTGACATAAGGACCGGATATAAGAAGGCTTTTCAGATTTTTTTCAGGACAAATAAAGTAATTGCACAGAAATTCATCGCGAATGATATATACATCTGTATTGGCCTTGCCTTCTGCCAAAAAATTATTAAGGCTGAATATGTGCTTGTCATAATTAGGGTATAGCATCTCTCTAAGTCCAAGATCCGGGAGAGAAGAAACTTTTTGCCCAGGTTTAAAGGTCCGATGCGAGATGCTTTTTTCATCCATAATCATGGTAAGAAAAGACAATATCTTATCCATAAAATTTCTCCAATATATTCTGGTTTTTCTAACAAAATTCAATTTTATAAATATAGTATATAAATGCTAAAACAGTATATAAATATGCTATCATATACGCACTCTAATTGCTATAAATAAACCATAAGGGGTTAATAGTTTAGTTTATATCTTGGAGGGTTAACTTATGGGTAAAAAAGAAAAAGAAGTAAGACCATTTGGTCTTAGAGACAAAGTCGGGTACCTTTTTGGAGACTTTGGAAATGATTTTACATTTATTTTTGCGTCAGCAATTCTGATGAAATTCTACACGGACGTTATGGGAGTTTCAGCAGGAATGGTTGGACTTATGATGATGCTGGCAAGGTTTGTGGATGCTTTTACAGACGTTGCGATGGGGCAGATAGCTGATAAGAGTGCTCCTACTGCAAAGGGCAAATTTGCACCCTGGATCAGACGAATGATGGGTCCTGTAGCCCTTGCGTCAATCCTAATGTATGCAGTCTGGTTTAAAGATATGTCGCTTGGCTTTAAAACAGTCTGGATGTTCTTTTCATATCTTCTCTGGGGAAGTATCTGCTATACGGGAATCAATATTCCTTACGGATCAATGGCGTCTGCCATCACTTCAGACCCGAAGGAAAGACAGTCATTATCCACTTTCAGAACAATTGGCGGGTCTCTTGCAGGTGTAATGGTTGGTGTGATAGTGCCCATGGTTGTATATTACAAGGACGCTGCAGGTAATACCATGATCTCAGGCACTAAGACAACTATGATGGCTGCGCTTTTTTCTGTTCTTGCAATTGTCTGCTATACATTATGCTATGCGCTCACAACAGAGAGAGTAAAGATCGAGAGCGTACGTGAGAAATTCTCAGCGAAGTCTCTTATTGAGGTTACATTTGCCAACCGTTCAATGCTTGGAATAATCCTTGCAGCTCTTTTATGCCTCCTTTCTCAGCTTACGTTCTCGTCTATGGGCAACTATATTTATCCTAACTATTTTGGAAGCAGCGCAGCCCTTTCAATTTCAGGACTTTTGGGAATTGGAGTCATTCTTATTTTCTCACCATTTATCTCAAAACTTACAGGCAGATTTGGCAGAAAAGAAATTGCTTCAGTCGGCGCAGTTATCGGCTTTGCAGCATTGATGGTCGCACGTATTATACACACTCATGACGTTGTGGTATTCCTTGTATTATATACGATCTCATATTGCGGCCAGGCAGTATTTAACCTTGTTGTTTGGGCAATGATCACAGATGTAATAGATGATATCGAAGTCAAGAAGGGAAAGAGAAGAGACGGAGTTATCTATGCTGTTTACTCCTTTGCAAGAAAACTTGGACAGGCTGCATCTGCCGGGCTTTCCGGACTTCTTCTTACATCAGTAGGATATACAGCTGAGACCGCCTTTGATGAGCCGGTGGTTAACGGAATCTATGATATTACCGTGCTTGTTCCGATGCTTGGCTTCGGAGTACTTGCATTAGTTCTCATCTTCCTCTATCCATTGGGCAAGAAACAGGTTGAGGAAAATGCAAGGATACTTGCTGAAAAGAAAAATACGGATGAGGAAGGTTGAAGTATATGCGAAAAGAGATATCACTAAAGAATAGTTGGAAATTTGCTAAAGAATCTGACCTGGTTTCGGCATTTCCTCAGGGATGGGAAGAAATCACTTTGCCACATACTTTTAATAATATTGATGGGCAGGACGGCGGAAATGACTACTTCAGGGGAGCTGTCCAGTATGTGAGACTCCTTGATTATCCTGTTGATGACGCAGATTGTGCCGGAAAATGTGCTTTTCTCGAATTTAAGGGCGCTGCTATGACGGCTGACGTATTTTTAAATGGACAAAAAATTGCTCATCATGAGGGAGGATATTCAACCTTCAGGTGCGAAGTGACAGAGGTGCTTCATGAAGGGGAGAATCTTCTTGCAGTTCTTGTTGATAATTCAGCTAATGAAACGGTTTATCCCCAGAAGGCAGATTTTACTTTTTATGGTGGCCTGTACCGCGATGTGAATCTGATACTGACTGAAAAAGAGCATTTTGAATGCGTACTTGACGGAAGCGACGGTATCAAGATCACTCCTGAAGTTATGGGAAAAGATGCAAAGGTTACATGTGAAGCCTGGGCAAACAGCGGAGAAAAGGTAGAGTTTAAGATTTATTCTTCAGATGGAGATAGTTTTGAAGCTGAGGCAGCACTTAAGAATGGATATGCAATCACAACCATCGATGCCCAAAATGTTCATCTATGGGACGGAATTGACGATCCGTTTTTATACAGTGTTGAAGCAAGACTTATAAGCGATGGCGCTGAAAAAGATACGGTTGCAACAAGGATTGGCTTCAGAAGTTTCAAAGTAACACCTGATGAAGGATTCTTTTTGAATGGCAGATCTTATCCACTGCGCGGAGTTTCAAGGCATCAGGACCGGGAAGGTGCAGGAAATGCCCTGACTTTGGAAATGCATAAAGAGGACATGGAGCTTATAAAAGAGATTGGAGCAAATACCATAAGACTGGCGCATTACCAGCATGCTCAGGAGTTCTATGATCTGTGTGATGAAAACGGAATGGTGGTTTGGGCTGAGATTCCATATATAACAAAGCATATGGATTCCGGCAAGGAGAATACGCTTAGTCAGATGAGAGAACTTGTCACTCAGTGTTATCATCATCCGAGCATTGTCTGCTGGGCACTTTCAAATGAGATAACTGCCAGCGGCGAGATAACAGAAAATCTCCTTGAAAACCACAGAGAACTTAATGATCTTTGCCATAAGCTTGATAAGACCAGGCTCACAACAATGGCACATGTATTCATGCTGGATACCAAGAATCCTATAATTGATATTCCGGATATTGGAAGCTACAACCTTTATTACGGCTGGTATCTTGGCGAGCTGACTCAAAACGAGGAGTTTTTTGATAAATTCCACAAAGAGTATCCAAACAGGATAATTGGTTTTTCTGAGTATGGTGCCGACGCTAATCCCAAGTATCACAGCAGTAATCCGGTAAGAAGCGATTATACAGAGGAGTATCAGTGTCTTTACCATGAACATATCCTGAAGTGTATCAATGAAAGACCATATCTATGGGCAACTCATGTCTGGAACATGTTTGATTTTGCTGCTGATGGACGTGATGAAGGCGGCAATAATGGCAAGAATCAGAAGGGTCTGGTTACCATAGACAGAAGACTTAAGAAGGATGTTTTTTTCCTGTACAAAGCTGCATGGAATAAGAAAGAACCCTTTGTGCATGTCTGTGGCAGAAGATATGTAGACAGAGCAGAGGACAGAACTCAGGTTAAAGTGTACTCAAATCAGCCAATAGTATCACTTTATATAGATGGTGAGTTTTTCATGGAAAAGACAGGAGATATAATATTTGAGTTTGAAGTGGAACTGTCAGGAGAACATACCATAACTGCAAAGGCAGGAGATCTTCAGGACGAGATCGTTATCAGAAGAGTCAAAGAGCCTAATAAGAGCTATGTCCTTGAAGGTAGTAAAGCTGTACGAAACTGGTTTGATGATGAGACGGATGCGGCCTTTTTTTCAATAAAAGACACAATGAAAGATCTGAGGAGTAATCCGGGATCTGCAGCTATTTTAGGAAGAATGATGGAAAAGGTGACCAAAAGCAGGGGCGAGGTTGCACAGGCAGCCCAGAAGAATGAAGCACTCCAAAAAATGATGGAAAACATGACCCTGGAATCACTTCTTTCCCAGGCGGGCAGCGCAGTTTCTGATGATGATATAATAAATCTCAATCAGGCGCTTCAGAAGATAAGAAAGTGAAAAATAATGATGTCTGGAGCATAAGGCATTTCATTCACTAAAGGCAAGCTAGGTAAGACCGAAGACTTTAGAACTTGACATTATTTTAATAAAACAGAAACAAAACCCAAATAAAACAAAAACAATACTTATATAAAATGCAATCATCAGGTGAAGCAAAAAGCAGAACAGTGGTGATTGCATTTTATAGTTAATAACAAAATTTAGGAGGGTTTTTTAAATGAGAAAGATACTTGTAACTGGCGCAGCAGGATTTTTAGGTGGAACTATTTGCAGACAGCTTGTAGAAAATGGAGAGAGTGTAAGAGCTTTTGTTCTTCCCAATGATCCGGCCATGAAGTTTGTTCCTGAAGAAGCTGAGGTGGTAGAGGGCGATCTTACAGACAAGGAATCTCTTGAGAGATTTTTTACAGTGGAAGAGGGAACAGAAACAGTTGTGCTTCATATTGCAAGTATTGTTTCAGTCAACCCTGATTATAACCAAAAGGTTATGGATGTAAATGTAGGTGGAACACAGAACATAATTGATCTTTGCCTTTCACATCCGGAGTGTAAGAAGCTTGTTTACTGCAGCTCAACAGGTGCAATTCCTGAAGAGCCAAAAGGAAAGGCTATCAAGGAAGTTAAAAGATTTGATGAGAACAAGGTTCTTGGCTGCTACAGTCAGTCAAAAGCACTTGCGACTCAGGCAGTCCTTGATGCTGTTAAATATAGAGGCCTTAATGCATGTGTGGTTCATCCAAGCGGAATCATGGGACCTGAGGATTTCGCTGTTGGGGAGACAACGGGAACACTTATAAAGATCATCAACGGCGAAATGCCTGCGGGAATCGATGGCTCTTTTAACTTATGTGATGTAAGAGACCTGGCAAATGGCACCATTGCGGCAATTGATAAAGGTCGAAAGGGTGAATGCTATATTCTTGGTAATGAACCGGTTTCCTTCAAGGACTTCAGCAAAATGGTAAGCGATGAGGCTGGATGTAGTCCTGTTAAGATGTTTCTGCCAATCTGGGCAGCTAATCTGATGGGCAGGATTATGGAAAAGAGAGCAAAGAGACGTGGAGAGAAGCCTCTTATGACAACTTTTTCGGTATATAACCTTGCCAGAAACAATACATTTGATTCATCAAAGGCAAAACAGGAACTTGGATATCATACCCGTTCATATCGCGAGACTATCCACGATGAAGTTCAGTGGCTTAAGGAATCCGGTAAGATTGCATGAGCCAGTGGTGAACTAGGGGGACGGGGTTAGTGATCCATTTGGTGAGTTGTGCCATTGGGGACGGTTCTTTTTGGCACGAGCCGGGAAGTTTCAAGTGTGTGCCAAAAGAACCGTCCCCATTGGCACGCTTGTTGATTCACAGAAAGGTTGTCTGATAATAGGAGTTTATGAATATGAGTGATGTTTGTGTAATAACAGGTGGCGGAAGTGGCATGGGACTTGCAGCTGCAAAGAACATGCCAAAGGATAAGATCATTATTCTGTCAGGAAGAACGGTTTCAAAGCTTGAAAATGCTGTTGATCAGCTAAAAGATCTGGGATATGAGGCGTATGCATGTGCGTGTGATACTTCTGACAGGCAGAGCGTTTGCAAACTGGCGTCTTATGCTAAGATGAAAGGTACAGTCAGAACTGTTATTAATGCAGCAGGAATGTCGCCCAATATGGCGAATGGGGAAAAACTTCTTCGAGTTAATGCACTGGGGACAGTATATGTAAATCAGGAATTTTCCAAAGTAATGGAAAAGGGAAGTGTGATAGTTGATATTTCATCAAATTCGGCATATGCACTTCCAAAGTTTCTGATAAATAAAAAGACGTATGCACTGGCAGAGACAGATGAAGATAAATTTCTGAAGAAACTATTGAAACTTTCGAATCTTCCAAAGGGAGACTATGCGAAAGCAGGATTTGCATATGCTCTGTCTAAGAACTTTGTAGTATGGTATGCACAGAAGTGTGCATTTGAGTATGGAAAAAAGGGAATAAGAGTCTGTTCCTTAAGTCCCGGACTCATAAGCACCGACATGGGAAAGCTTGAGGAAAAAGAAGGCGGTGTACTCCTAAAGTATGCTGCGGAAAAGAGAATGGGAACACCGGAAGAACTGGGATATGCCATTGCCTCTGTAGCTGATGAAAGAAACGGATATCTTGCCGGAGTAGATGTACTTGTAGATGGCGGCAGTACCAATGGTAAGCTGTTTATCAAATGAGAAAAAAGCGCATGAAAAAATGATTTTCAATTATTTTTTTGTTGACGTTGCCTATTACATCAAATTTTTAAAAGAGTAGAATAACTAAGTGACAAAAGATGAATTGAATAGTGGTTGCCGCTTGTTTGCAGGCAATCAGGTTGTAACTAAACGCGTGTAAGTGAAGACCTCTTACATGCGTTTTTTGCGTTTAAATGGAGGTTATTTATGAATCAGAATGCAAACAGATACCTTGCAGAGGAAAAGATAGGAAAGCTCCTTTTGAAGTTTTCAATTCCATGCATAATGTCGCTATTAGTTTCGGCTCTTTACAATATTGTTGACCAGATCTTTATCGGAAGAGGTGTTGGATATCTGGGAAACGGAGCTACAAACGTTGTATTTCCAATTACCGTCATTTCTCTGGCGGTTGCCCTTATGTTGGGAGATGGATGTGCTGCGTTTTTGAGCCTTTGTCAGGGTAAAAAAGATCTTAAGAGTGCCAACAAGAGTGTCGGAAATGCAGTAAGTCTGCTGGTATTAAGTGGACTTGTGATGACAGCTCTTTTTGCGATATTTAAAGTACAGATATTAAATGCCTTTGGCGCTACAGAAAACAATTTTGCGTATGCCAATGAGTATTTCAATTTTATAATCATAGGAATTCCATTCTTCGTTGTGGGAAATGGTCTCAATTCCATAATCCGTGCAGATGGAAGTCCTAAGTTCGCCATGATAACTACGCTTGTTGGCTGCATCATCAATGTGATCCTGGATCCTGTTGCTATTTTTGGACTCGGATGGGGAATGATGGGAGCTGCTCTTGCCACGATCACAGGACAGATCGTCACTGCTGTCTGCGGAATTATCTATCTGACAAGAGCTAAGGCCTTTAAGCTTGATAAAAAGAGCTTTCTCCTGGATGGAAACATTATCAGAAAGTTCCTTCCCCTTGGAATAAGCAGTTTCCTTACCCAGATTTCAATAGTAGTCATCATGGGAGTCATGAACAATGTTCTTGTTACTTATGGCGCGAGGAGTAAGTATGGCGCAGATATTCCTCTTACTGTAGTGGGAATAGTAATGAAGGTGTTCCAGATCGTAGTATCAGTATGTATAGGAATCGCTGCTGGTTCACAGCCTATTATCGGATATAACTACGGCGCGGGAGAGTATAAGCGTGTAAAAGAGCTCTTCGGTGCTATCATCAAGGCTGAGGCAGTAGTGGGAATTGTAGCAATGGTATTGTTTGAGGTATTTCCGCTTCAGATCACATCAATTTTTGGAAGTGAGGACGGACTCTACAATGAATTTGCAGTTATGGCATTCAGGGTGTTCCTGTCCATGATAGTATTGACCTGCATACAGAAAGCTGCCAGCGTGTTTCTGCAGGCCCTTGGTAAGCCTGTCATGGCCATGGGACTTTCGCTTTTAAGAGACTTTGTTCTCAGCGTTCCTTTTGCGATCATACTTCCGATATTCTTTGGTGTTGAAGGAGCTCTTTATTCTGCACCTATTGCAGACCTGGGATCTGCAGTTGCGGTTGTGATAATGTCTGCAGCTACATTAAAAGAACTTAATGCCAAAGCAGGAGAAAATGAAATTCATGAAACTGAAAGGGCAGTAGCCTGAAATATTACAGAGGGCGAGTGGTATCGCCCTCTTCGTATGTTACAGGAAGGCAGACAAGCGGCGGCTTCATACTCATGTTGGTCTGAAGAAGGAGCTCTACGCACATCTCCGCAATGTTTTCGACAGGCTGAACGATTGTTGAGCAGGTGTACTCCAGATAGCCGAAGTTCTTTGTCCCATCAAAACCAATGACCTGAACGTCTTCGGGTACGCTTACGTCAAGCTCTTTTAACTGTGAAATAATGATGTGAGCCAGAGAGTCATTGACGCAGAAAATGCCGTCAAAATCTCTTTTGCCCTTGCCAAAGTGTTTCTCCAGATAGGGCATAAAGTCATCAACTGTTTCACCGGAAGTATCACTAAGTATCTTCATCTCATATTCTAATCCGCATCCGATGCATCCATTTTCAAATCCGGCACGTCTCTTATTGGGTTCATTGTTGAGATCAGAACCAATTCTTAAGAACAATACCTTTTTACATCCAAGTTCATGTAATTTTTCAGCTGCAAGCTGGCCACCGGCAAAATTGTCACTGGCAACACAGGGGATATGCGGCCCCAAAGGTCTGTCTATGGCAACATAAGGAATTTCATCACTTATTGAAAGCTCAGGGTTATAGGTAAGTCCAATGATGCCGTCAACTTTGTTCTGAAGTGCCATATCCATATATTCCTGCTCAAGTCTATAGTCCTGGTCGGTGCAGCACAGAAGCATACGATAGTGTCTCTGCATAAGAGAAACATTTAATGCATTTGCAAGGCTTCCAAAATAGGGATGATATGTGTTGGGGAGTATAACAGCTACTGTATATGTGCGACTCGCCTTAAGTCCCTGTGCATAACTGTTGACGTGATAATCCAGTTTCTTGATGGCTTCATTGACTTTTCTTTCATATTCTTCGCCAACGGGTTTTCCGTTTATTACTTTAGATACGGTGCCGAGAGAGACTCCGGCTTCGATGGCGACGTCTTTCATTCGAGCTACATTTTTTCTCTTATTCATAATGAATGCTCCTATATAGCCTGATGCTATGTTTATTTGTCTAGATTATACGATATGAAAATGAAAAAGTAAACATTGATTTCATGAAACGTTTCACCATTGTCTTGTTTCATAAAAAGCAGACAAAGTGTTTGTAAAATGCGACAAAATTCACATATAAAGGCATATATGTGTTGACGCAGTTTCGTGAAGGGTGTTATAAAATACTTATAAACGATGAAACGGTTCACGGAAACGTTTATAAATAACAAATCAAATCACAGAAAGTTACTGGTATGTATCGTTTTATTTTATGTGGAGAGGGGTAATGCAGAAAATGAAAGAAAAGAAAGGGAATTTATCCAAGAGAATACTGGAAAACTGGCAGTTATATCTGATGTTACTGATTCCAATCGTTCTTACAGTGGTATATAAGTACATCCCCATGTATGGAATACAGATCGCATTCAGAGATTACAAATCCAGCAGAGGACTGACAGGCAGTGAGTGGGTGGGACTTAAGTGGTTCATAAGATTTTTTACTTCACCAAACTGCATAAGGATGATAAAGAATACATTCCTTCTTAGTTTATTTAGTCTTTTGTGGAGCTTCCCAATTCCGATCATACTGGCTCTTTTACTTAACCAGCTGAGGTTTAAGAAGTTTAAGACAACAGTGCAGACAATCCTTTATGCACCACACTTTATATCAACAATGGTCATCTGCGGTATGTTGAGGATCTTCTTAAGTCCATCGGGAGGACTGATCAACCTCATCGCAGGAACTAGCGTAGATTTTCTTTCAGAGTCTTCTGCATTCAGAACTATTTATATAGCATCAGGCATCTGGCAGGACGCTGGATGGGGAATCATAGTATATATGGCAACTCTGGCAGGCATAGACGCCTCACACTACGAAGCAGCCAAGATCGACGGAGCATCGATGTTCCAGAGAATTCGTTACATTGACTTCCCTGAGCTTTTGCCCACGATAGTTCTTATGCTTATCATGGCAGCAGGCGGACTTATGAACATCGGCTTTGAAAAGGTATGGCTCCTTCAGACAGATCTTAATAAGGCAACAAGTGATGTTATTGCTGTTTATGTGTATCAACAGGGTATTGAAAATGCCAAATACAGTTACGCAACAGCGGTGGGACTGTTTAACACGGTTGTAAATATAATCCTTTTGCTTATTGTTAACAGGCTATCGAAAAAGATATCCGACGATGTGAGCTTCATTTGATAGAGGGGGTGTAACATGAGATCAAAACCAACAGGTTTATCAGACAAAGCCAGTGACGTAATACTTGTCATTTTGTCACTGTTCATAGCTTTTTTAGTGGCTTATCCACTTTACTACATACTCATAGCTTCAGTTTCAAATCCATATGATGTGTATGCCGGAAAGACATTTCTTTTACCCAGTGGCTTTACATTTAATGGCTATAAGGCAGTATTTTCAGACAGCAATCTGTTCCGAGGATTCTTCAACAGTATTAAATATACAGTGATAGGTACAGTCTTCTCAGTGGTGATCATATATCTTACAGCATATCCGCTGAGTGTCAGGAATCTTCCCGGAAGAAAACTTATCAGTATTTTCTTCATAATCACGATGTATTTCGGCGGAGGACTTATCCCGACTTACCTCGTAGTTAAGAATACAGGTCTTATCAATAGTATCTGGGCATTGTTTTTGCCGGGCGGTGTCGCAGTAGGAAACATGATCATAGTCAGGAACTACTTTGAGAACAGTATTCCAAAAGAGCTGATAGAGGCAGCAAAGATTGATGGCTGCTCTCAATGGAGAACTTTTGCAAGGATAGTAGTGCCTTTGAGTAAACCTATAATGGCTGTAATGGTTGTTTATAGCATGGTTGCCTATTGGAACGACTGGTTTACATCATTGATCTACCTGCCGGGACAGGAGAAAGCACCGCTTCCATTGGTACTTAGAAACATACTTATCAAATCATCAGTGTCAGCAACTCAGGCAAGCACCATCAGCGGAGGATATGCAGAACTAAACAAAATGACGGAAATGATCAAGTTTTCATCGATCATTGTGGCAGCGCTTCCAATGCTCGTTATCTATCCTTTTGTACAGAAATATTTTGAAAAAGGAATGATGGCAGGAGCGGTAAAAGGCTGAGAGCAACTGACGAGGTATTTTCGAGTCTGGTGCGAACGTCTTATGGCACACATGCTTGCATGTGTGAGCATAAGTTCCTTGTAAAAAAAAATTTTAAGGAGAGGGAAAAATGAAAAAGAAAATGAAAAGAGTATTAACAGTAGCTATGGCAACGTGTATGGCAGCATCAATGCTGGCAGGATGTGGATCACAGGGCAGCGCAGGTCAGAAGGAACCTGCTGAAGCAAGTGATGATACATCACAGACAAGTTTTAACGTATTGTCCGGAATGAGTGCACTTTCCGGAGGCTATGATGAAAATGTAGTTCTTAAGGCAATGCAGGAAAAAGCCGGAGTTGATATCAAATGGGAGACTATGAGCGATTCTCTGGCTGAACAGGTGAATATAAGGATTGCAGGTGATCAGCTTCCTGATGCATTTCAGGGTGTAGGTTTTTCAAACTACGATCTTTCAACTTACGGTGACGACGGAACATTTATCGATCTTACACCTTACATCAATGAAGAGTATATGCCGAACCTTTCAAAGATAATTGAAGAGCATCCTGAGATAAAGAGTGCTATCACAATGAGTGACGGCGGTATCTATGGACTTCCTGCTGCTGAGCAGATGGGAACTGCTGCTATAGGTGCTGATAAGGATCACAGCATTTTTACAATTCCTCAGTTCTCCATGATAAACAAGGCATGGCTTGATGACCTTGGACTTGAAGTACCCAAAACACTTGATGAGCTCCATACAGCACTTGTTGCTTTTAAAGAGAACGATATGAGTGCTAAATACTATGGAAATCCGGCAGGTTCAACAATCCCTATGAGCACAGGATTCGATCAGTGGTGCTGGGGACAGAATATCTTTTACGCAGGATTTGGATTTACAAACTGGATCAATGATGTATGTGATGACCTTGTACTTAACAGTGATGGAACAGTTGATTTTGTAAGCACAAGAGACAGCTACAGAGATGCAGTTACATATTTCCACAACTGGTATGCTGAAGGTCTTATGGATACCGAGATGTTCAGCCAGGATGCAACACAGCTTATCTCTAAGTGCTCTCAGGGCTATGTAGGTGTATCTACATGGTGGTACATTGAAGAACTTATGGGTGATTACGCTTCTGATTATGTATTCCTTCCGGTACTTACAGGTCCTGACGGAACATATAATGTCACTGTAAGAACAGGTGGCGGAACAAACAGCGGACAGCTTTCAATAACTAAAGCCTGCAAGAGCCCTGCAAACCTTCTTAAGTTCTATGATCAGTGGTATGAACCTGAAAATGTAATGCAGCTTCAGTATGGACCTATTGATGTTTTCTTTACAGGTAAAGATTCCGATGGATTATGGCTTTCTATTACCGAAGAAGAGGCTCAGGCTAAGTATGGAAAGGGTGCAGGCGAGCTTAAGAGTGCCAATGAAGTAGCAGGTCCAAAGCTTATTTTGAGCGATTACTATAAGACAACCTTTAAAATGGAAGATCGCGCTATTGAAAGACTTGAAGATCTTGAGAATTTCTGGATGCCATATGTAACTGACGATACCGTTTATCCGGTTGACTGTGTGTACACAACCGATGAGCTTGAGACAATCGACATGTACAAGACTGATCTTCAGAACACAATCTCAGAGTATGAAGGCAAGTGGATCAAGGATGGCGGACCAACAGACGATGAGTGGGAAGCATACAAGAGTGTCCTTACAGATTCATGCGGACTGGAGAAGATGAAAGAAGTTTATCAGGCTGCTTACGACAGATATAAAGAAGCAGGCAAGTGATTTTTTGAAGTGGGAATAAGGTGATTTATGTACAGCGAAGCATTAAGAGAAGCAAGACGCTATGAGCAGATTGCTGCAAAGAAAATAAAGGACACAGACAGACCTCTTTTCCATCTGACTCCTTATACAGGTTGGATGAACGATCCAAATGGATTCACCTTTTATGATGGGAAATACCATATGTTTTATCAGTACAATCCATATGCTTCCCATTGGGATACAATGCACTGGGGGCATGCTGTGAGCAGTGACCTGCTTAATTGGGAATTTCTTCCTACAGCTCTTGCTCCTGATGAAGTATATGACCAGAACGGTTGCTTTTCGGGCAGCGCAATTACGCTGCCTGATGGCAAACAGCTTCTGATGTACACGGGAGTTAGCGTGCATCACACACCGGATGGCGGCAAAAGGGATATTCAGGCCCAGTGCATTGCCATTGGAGATGGAGTTGATTACGAAAAGTATGATGCAAATCCTGTCATCGGTGCGGATATGATCCCGGAGGGAGACAGCATCTATGATTTCAGGGATCCTAAACTCTTCAAGGGAAAAGACGGGAAATATTACTGCGCAGTGGGCAACAGGCCAAAAGACGGCAGTGGACAGATCCTTCTTTACAGAAGCGATGATGGGTTTAAATGGGAGTATTTCAGCACTCTTATTAGAAATGATAACCGCTATGGCAAAATGTGGGAGTGCCCGGATTTCTTTGAGCTTGATGGAAAGTGGGTTCTTCTTACAAGTCCACAGGATATGCTTGCAAATGAATTTGAATATCATAACGGAAATGGAACCTTGTGTGTTATAGGAAGCTATGATGAAGAAAAGGGCAAGCTGACAGAAGAGTGTAACCAGTCCATCGATTATGGAATTGATTTCTATGCACCGCAGACGGTACTAACTTCAGACGGCAGACGCATTATGATAGGTTGGATGCAGAACTGGGATGCATGTGCTATCAGAGAGCCGGAGGCTATGTGGGCCGGACAGATGAGCCTTCCAAGAGAACTTTCTTTAAAAGATGGAAAACTGATCCAAAAACCTTTGAAGGAACTGGAGAATCTACGTGGAACGATGGTTTCATATGAGAAAGTTTCTATTTCAAATATAGAAAAGCTATATGGCATTGAAGGCCGCTGCGTGGATCTGGAAGTGAATGTAAAGCCAAAAGATCCCAAGAATGTTTTCCATAAATTTGCGGTATGGTTTGCGGAAAATGATGAATTCAGGACATCTGTAAGCTTTAGACCTCATGAAAAGACAGGCAAAATAGACAGGAAGTTCTCAGGCTCAAGAAGAGCAATTGTGCACCAGCGTAGATGCCTTATTCCGGATAGTGATAATGGTTGCATAAAGCTTAGGATCATTCTGGACAGATATAGTGCAGAGATTTTCATCAATGATGGAGAAAAAGTAATGACTTCGCTGATATATACTGATATCAGTGCGGACGGCATTTCTTTTTTCTGCGACGGCGAAGCAGTTATTGATGTGGTTAAATATGAATTAGTAACGGAGTGAGGATTTAATGGACAAAAAGTATACCATAACCGCATTGGGCGAGCTTTTGGTTGACTTTACAGATAATGGAACCAGTGATCAGGGAAATATGCTATTTGAAGCTAATCCCGGTGGAGCACCCTGTAATGTTCTTTCTATGATGGAAAAGCTGGGAGACTCTGCTGCGTTCATAGGAAAGATAGGTGATGATTTTCTTGGCAATATGCTGGCTTCGAAGGCAGCTGCTCAGGGGATTGATGTATCCGGAATTATCAAAGACAGAAATGTCGGGACAACTTTGGCATTTGTTCAAAAGCTTCCAAATGGTGACAGGGATTTTGCTTTTTTCAGAAATCCCGGAGCCGATATGATGATCACAGCTGATGAGGTTTCGGAGAGGGCGATATACATTAGGGAATCTGATATCTTTCACTTTGGGACCCTTTCAATGACCAGTAAATGTGCCAGGGAAGCAACGACGAAAGCAATTGAAATAGCCAAAAAAAGCGGATGTATAATTTCTTTTGATCCTAATTACAGAGCACCGCTATGGAAGTCAAAAGATGAAGCGATTGAAGCCATCAGATATGGTCTGAGTGTTTGTGATATATTGAAGATCTCTGATAATGAAATTGAGCTTATCACCGGAAAAGAGAGCGTTGCAGATGGCATACAAGCGATAAAAGATGAATTTGAAATAAAGCTTATTTTTGCAACCTTAGGTCCGGAAGGAAGCATGGCATATTATGGAGATATGGTTGTTTCTCATGGCGGATTTATCAACTCTGCAACAATAGAAACAACAGGTGCCGGTGATACTTTTTGCGGCAGCGCTCTTCATTTTGTGCACCGGTATGGCATTGATAACCTTAATAAGGATAATCTTGAAAAATTACTTGAATTCTCAAACGCTGCAGCTTCTCTTATAACTACAAGGCGTGGGGCGTTGGCAGTAATGCCTTCATATGATGATGTAACAAAGTATATTTCTTCGGGGACGGGGGTAATGGTTCATTTTTAAAATCTGGCATTCAGAAAAAAGGGGCGCAATATGTCAATGTCATTAAGTTAAGGTGACAAAAACAAAAATTGTAGCAAACTGAGGATGAAGAACAAAGCACTTCATCCTCAATTTTTGTTTTTAAGGCATCACAAATAGACGGAGTCTCTCCGCCCAAATATGCAGCGTATCTTTTTTATGCTAAAGATGGAAAAATGCGGAATAACTTTATTGCATCAGTCAGTAAGGCGTCTGCTAAGACATTCAGAGACAAGGTCAAAGCATTAGAAATCCATAAGAGAACGGGCTGTAAAATCAACATGATTGCGGAACTTCTTAACCCCATGCTAAGAGGCTGGACTAATTACTTTGGGAAGTTTAATCCCTCAGCTATGAAATATACGTTACAATGCGTAGAGCGTAGATTGGTTAAATGGGCAATGTGCAAATATAAGAATTTCCGTGGGCATAGACGTAGAGCTGAAAAATGGCTCTCGTCTGTGAGAAAACGAGAGCCTAGGTTATTTGCTCATTGGAGCTATATGTATTCGTATTGTTAAATGATAAGAGCCGTATGAA
>NZ_CAMVPU010000059.1 GCF_947169445.1 uncultured Butyrivibrio sp.
ATACTTGCGCGTAACTTTGACCCATTTTTCATGTAGATTACCTCCTGAACAAGATGCATATTGAATATAATTTACTTCTATTTTACTGCTTTGTACTTAATATAGAATATATATTGATGATTATTTATGTATTTTTAAGAAAGATGGGATCATATTTGCGTCAATGGACAAGCTTGGGTTGAATAATGTTTTTGACTTTATGTATAATGAATGTATGAGAAAACGTTGAAGGAGGATTCTGTATGAAAAAAATCCAGGTAAAAACTATTGTAGCCACCGGTATTGGGGCAGCTTTATTCTTTGTTCTTGGAAGATTTGTGGCGGTTCCAAGTCCTGTTCCTAATACCAATATTTCAATCCAGTATGGACTTCTGGCATTTATCGCAGCTGTATTTGGACCAATTGCAGGAACGCTTGCCGGCCTTATTGGACACTTTTTCATTGATTTTAGTTATGGTTGGGGAGTATGGTGGAGCTGGGTTATAGCCTCAGCTGTATTCGGATGCCTGATGGGAATTGTTACCATGCGCTTTAAGATCAATGAGGGAGTATTTGACACAAAGAGTATCATTGTTTTTAACATTGGACAGATAATTTCGCATGTAGTAGCATGGGTTGTAGTGGCTCCGATTCTTGATATTCTTATGTATTCTGAGCCTGCTGATAAGGTATTCGTTCAGGGAATCATAAGTGCGATAGTCAACATTATTACAACTGCAATTGTTGGTACCCTTGTATGCGCAGCATACTCAAAGGCAATTCCTAAAAAGGGAAGCCTTAAGGAAGAGAACTGATTAGTATATGGAAAATGATATTTTAGAATTTAAGGATATGGGATTTCAATATAGGGCGCAGGCTAAACCTACGCTCTATAATATTGATTTCAAGGTCAAAAGAGGAGAGAAGATCCTTATCGCCGGCCCTTCCGGCTGTGGTAAATCCACGGTGGCCAGTCTTATAAACGGCTTGATTCCTTTTTCTTATAAGGGACAGATTTCAGGATCTGTCCTTGTGGGAAATAAAGAGACCAGAGACATGTCCTTGTTTGAAATCTCCCGTGTGGTGGGAACTGTACTTCAGGATAGCGATGCTCAGTTTGTGGGCATGACTGTGGCAGAGGACATTGCATTTGCCCTTGAGAATGACTGCGTTCCGCAGGAGGAAATGAAGGACAGAGTAGTGAAGATAGCAGACACTTTAGGGCTCAAGGATGTCTTAAGGCATGCGCCAACAGAACTTTCCGGCGGACAGAAGCAGAGAGTATCGGTTGGCGGAGTTATGATCGGCGATGTTTCACTTTTCCTTTTTGATGAACCTTTGGCAAATCTTGATCCCAAGACCGGTAAGCAGACAATTGAGCTTATTGATGAATTGCACCAGAAGACAGGCGCTGCAGTGATAATAATCGAGCATAGAATCGAGGATGTGCTGCACCGCTATGTAGATAGAGTCGTTCTAATGAACGAGGGACATATTATTTCGGATACAACACCGGATGAGCTTTTATCTTCTAAGCAGCTAATTGAGTGCGGTGTCAGGGAACCGCTTTATCTTACTGCGCTTAAATATGCGGGTGTTTCTATTTCGCCGCAGATGAAACCTTCAGATATATCTTCACTTTTACTATCTGATGCGGAAAAAGATAAAGTCAGGTCCTTTTATGTACAAAATAATAATACAAAAAAAGAGGCCCCAAGGCAGGACCTTTTAACAGTCAAGAATCTTTCTTTTACCTATGAAAAGTCTTCAAAGAAAACTTTAAGGAATATTTCCGTAGACATTAAAAAGGGAGAGATGGTGGCCATTGTAGGAACCAATGGTGCCGGAAAATCTACTTTTTCCAAGGTGATTTGCGGGATGGAAAAAGAAGATGAGGGTGAAATAATTTTTGATGGTATAGAATTTAAGACTCTTTCTATCAAGGAAAGAGCACAGCATGTGGGATACGTGATGCAGGATCCCAATCAGATGATCTCGAAAGTCATGATCTATGATGAGGTTGCGCTTGGACTAAGGCTGAGAGGCTTTTCTGAGGAAGAAGTAAAAACAAAGGTTGAAGAAGCTCTTAAGATCTGCGGCCTTTATAAAATGCGCAACTGGCCTATATCTGCGCTTAGCTATGGTCAGAAAAAGAGAGTGACAATCTGTTCCATCCTGGTTTTAGAGCCTGAAATGCTAATCCTTGACGAGCCTACCGCAGGGCAGGATTATCGCAATTATACCAGTATCATGGAGTTTTTAAGAAAGCTTAATGAAAGAGGTATTACCATCGTCATGATCACTCATGACATGCATCTTATGTTGGAATATGTCGACAGAAGCATTGTCTTTTCAGATGGTGAGATAATTGCGGATAAGAGCTGTGCGCAGGTTCTGACAGACAAGGCGATTGTGGACAGAGCAAGCTTAAAAGAGACCAGCCTGTATACCCTGGCTGAGATATGTGGAATCACCGACGGAACGGGATTTGTTCAGAATTTCATTGATTATGAGAGGGAAAATGTAAGAGGGCATGAATAATCTATTTAATTACATTGAAAAACAATCTCCCATACATGAACTCACAGGAGCAACCAAACTGATATGCCTGTTTTTGTGGAGCTTTGCAGCTATGACCACCTATGATACCAGACTTTTGCTGGTGATGTCGGTTCTTGGAATAGCTCTTTTTCCTGTTGCAAAGATTGGAATCAAAGATGTGTCCTTCATGCTTTGGTTTACAGTGATTTTCCTTTTTCTCAACACCGTTTTGATTTATATTTTTTCGCCACAGCATGGCAGCGAGATCTATGGTACATGTACCTACCTTTTTGGACTTACCGGTCATTTCGCTCCAACGGCGGAGCAGCTTTTTTACCAGCTGAACTATATACTGAAATTTTTGGCAACGATCCCCTTTGTGCTGCTTTTTGTCTGCACCACGAATCCCAGTGAGTTTGCGGCATCCCTTAATAAGGTTGGTGTCAACTATTCAATTGCTTACTCTGTTGCGCTGGCGCTTCGATATATTCCTGACATCAATAAGCAGTATCATGAGATCAGCCAGGCTTCTCAGGCAAGGGGAATAGAGCTTAGCAAAAAAGCCACCCTGGTCAAAAGGCTTAAGTCTGCTTCGGCAATTCTGATTCCGCTTATTTTAAGCAGCATGGACAGGATAGAGATTATTTCCAACGCCATGGAGCTCAGGAGTTTTGGCAAGAATAAAAAGAGAACCTGGTACATGGCGCAGAAGTACCGGGCACTTGATTTCCTCAGCATAGCACTATGCGCACTGCTTTTAGTAATCTCCATTGCCCTAACCTTCATCAACGGAAGCAGATTCTACAATCCATTTAAGTGAGGTAAATTTATGGCGTATCAGGCCATTGAGTTTTGCACTGGTTATGCATGATTTGTTCGCGCTTCCTCGCTGTAATTCATGGGATAAAAATATAACAGCCCGATTCCTACGGTTTAAAAATTTGGTAAACCGTAAGCAGGAATCGGGCTATTGTATTTTTACCCTCATGAATTATTACGCTCGTGCAGATGACTCACAAATCATGCAATAACCAGTCGCAAAAACCAAGGGCCATGATACGCAGTATAGGTTTCGATAGCTTTATAGAAAGTTTATGTATAATTATCTGTTTTTTTATATGCCTATATTAAAATTATAAGTGTACGCAATAGCAATTTGGAAGAGCAATACCTATGAGGAATAAAGTTGCCATGGATGATATAAATGGTGCAGTTTACCCTGCACATATCGATAGTGACAATAAGATACAAACAGTGAAGGAGCATTGCTTAGGTACAGCAGATATTGCAGGTAAATTATTGGAGACAGTATCTTTAGCCAGTGTAGGGAAATTCACGGGTATCATTCATGACATGGGGAAATATACAGATAAATTTAAAGAATACATAGTAAAAGCACAGAAGGGAGAACATGTAGTAAGAGGGAGTGTAAATCACACATTTTCTGGTGTGAAACTTATTTTAGATACTTATAGAAAAGGTGATGGTTCGTGGGATGATTTGATTGCTGAGATTACTGCTTATGCTGTAGGAGCACATCATGGTCTTTTTGATTGCATTAATGACGAAAGAGAAAATGGATTTGTGAATAGGAGGACTAAACAGAATATAGGATATGATGAGGCTCAAAATCATTTTTTTTCAGAATGTATTAGTAAGCATAAACTAGACGAGATGTTTGTTCATGCAGTTGAAGAATGCAAAGAATTTTTGAGTACATGTAATACTATTACCCAGGATCCTTCAGAAATAATGTTTTATGTGGGAATGACCACAAAACTTGTACTATCTGCGCTGATAGATGCTGATCGAATTGACACAGAGAGCTTTATGCTGCACAAAAATGTTAGTGACTATCTGGGAAATATTGCTTGGAACGAACAAGATAAAGAGCAGCTTTGGACAAGAATATTGGATAACGTTAATAACAAGGTAAATGAATTTGAGATTCGTAGTGATGTTGATAGTTCACGTAGTAAAATATCATTTTTATGTCATGAAGCTGGAAATAAAAAGGACGGTATATACAGGCTTTCAGTTCCTACAGGTGGAGGAAAAACGCTTAGTTCACTGAGGTATGCTGTGAACCATGCTCGATTATATAAAAAAGACAGAATTATAATTGTTACTCCATTGCTAAGTATTATTGATCAAAATGCAGAAATTATAAAGGATGCCATAGGTGACAATTCAATTGTCTTAGAGCATCATTCAGATGTTATTCAGGAAGAAATAACTGAAGAGTGGAATAATAGAGATCTTATGATTGAAAACTGGAATGCACCAGTTATAGTAACAACGTTAGTACAATTGTTGAATACAATTTTTGCAGGGAAAACATCTAATATCAGAAGATTTCATTCACTTACAAACAGTGTGATTATGATAGATGAAGTTCAAACTGTTCCGTTCAAATTACTAAGTATGTTTAATTTGGCGATGAACTTTCTCTCATATTTTTGCAAATGTTCAATTATTTTGGCGTCGGCTACACAACCTTGCCTTGAAGAAGTAACACATCCTCTTATATATACTGGGAATCTTATTGATTGTTCTTTGGAATTATTAAAACCATTTAAGAGAACGGAAATAGAGAGCCTGGGAAGTGGAAACACAACTGAGGTTATACGAAAAATAGCGGGAATTATAGAAAACAAAAATTCAGTATTGATAATATGCAATACAAAAAGAGTAGCAGAAGCTATATATGATTCTTTAAAGTCCGAATATAAGAATGTATTTTACGTATCTACATCATTATGTATGAAACATCGGCAGACAGTAGTTAAGAATATTGAGAAATTATTAAAGATTGATCAGAAAGTCGTGTGTGTTTCTACGCAGGTTCTAGAGGCGGGAGTTGATATTTCTTTTTCCTGTGTAGTAAGGCTAATGGCGGGACTTGATAATATAGTGCAAGCAGCAGGAAGGTGCAATAGAAGTGGCGAATTTGGAAGTAATGAACTGGTTTATGTGATAACTTGTACTGACGAAAACCTGGCTATGCTAAAAGAAATAGAAATGCAAAAGCAAACAAGTATAGGACTGTTTCACGCATATGAAAATAACACAGGTAGATTTGATGATGATATAGGTGGAGTAAGCGCCTCAGAGTTTTATTACAAAAACTTATATGACATGATGAATGGGTCTTCCCAAGGATATTTTGACGATTATGTTAATGGAAGTAGTGTATATGACCTTATTTCTATTAATGCTCAATATGCTGATAGTAATGCAGAAGGGATGACTGATAATTATCAATTACGTCAGGCTTTTAAGAAGGCAGCTGATTTATTTAATGTTTTTGAATCCACTGAAATAGATGTTTTAGTACCATATGGTGAAGGAATGCATATTATTTCAGAATTGGCTGCGGATAGAGTGAATTGGGATATGGCATATAAAAAACAGCTTATTAGTCAAGCAAAGGCGTATTCCATATCATTATATCCTAATCAAATCGAGCAGTTATCGAAAAAAGGAGGACTTATGACTCTGTGTGGTGGGGAGTTGCTTGCTATAAAAAATATTTTTTACAGTGAAGAAAAAGGGCTAGATTTAGACGGAAGCGGAAATATTTATTTGGAGGTTTGAAATGGCAAATACAAGATATCCCAATATTGTAGAATTTGAAGTTTCAGGTGATTATGCGCTTTTTTCTGATCCACTTTACAGGGTAGGAGGAGAAAAATGTTCTTATCAGGTTCCAACATATGAAGCATTAAAGGGCATTATTTCGTCGGTGTATTGGAAACCAACTTTTATTTGGTATATAGATGAAGTCAGGATTATGAATACTATTAAGATGGAAACAAAGGGAATCAAGCCAGTTAAGTACAATGGAGGAAATGATCTTTCTTACTATACGTATTTAAAGGACTGTCGATATCAGGTTAGAGCTCATTTTGAATGGAATGAGAATAGACCAGAATTAAAAGAAGATAGAAATGAGAATAAACATCACAATATAGCCAAAAGAATGATAGATAAAGGCGGAAGAAGAGATGTTTTTTTGGGAACGCGAGAATGTCAGGGATATGTTCAGCCATGTATATTTGGAGAAGGGCAGGGGGCATATGATGAGGTAAAAGAAATTGCATTTGGTTTTATGTATCATGGCATGACTTATGCAGATGAAGCGTATTCTGAAGAAACGAAAAATATGTTAACTGCAAATTTTTGGAATCCTGTCATGAAAAATGGAATTATTGAATTTGTTAGACCGGAACATTGTCCAAAGCACAAGGCTATTCATGAAATGAGAGTTAAAGAATTTAGCAATGCAAAGGAAAACTTTATGGGGCTAAGAGAGTACGATAGCGAGGTGATTTAATGGGATTATTACAACAAGCTTGTAAAACATATGATTGCCATAACCGGCTAATCGGCATATATAGGGAAGGTACTAAGGCTGTACTAGCACCAGTTGGGCATATAACGGCAAAGATTAATGTGGAGATTACAGTTGATTCAAAAGGAAATTATATTAGTGGAAGAAAAGTTCCACAGGAAGAGCCAAGAAGAATCATTCCTGCGACTATTGAATCAATGGGAAGAACAAGTGCTCCTTGCGCGCATCCGCTTTGTGATCAGATAGTATATATTGCTGCGTACAATGATGTAAAAAGATCTAAATATTTAGAACAATTGGAAACATGGACAAAAAGTGATTATTCACATCCATTGGTAAACGCAGTTTATCACTATGTGATTGGAAATACTATACTTGACGATTTAAGCAAAGATGAACTAGTTAAATTGAATGAAGATGGAACTCCTTCAGATGAAAAAATGATGATAGGGTGGGCGTTGCTTGATAATACTGGAAAGAGCATAAAATGTTGGCAGGATGCTGACCTTATGAAGAAATATACGGATTATTACATCAACTCGCTTTGTGAGGAAAAGCAATTATGTATGCTTTCTGGAGATATTGAATGTGTTACTAGTAGCCATCTGAAAGGCGCGGTTCCTTTATTTGGAAATGCTAAATTTATTTCAGCTAATGATACTTCTAATTTTACATATTTAGGAAGATTTTTGGATGATACGCAAGCGGTTAGCGTGGGCTATGTTCACTCGCAGAAAGCGCATAATGCTTTGAAATGGCTTGTAGAAAATCAAGGCATTATAAAAGGGGGAAGAGTCTTTCTATGTTGGAACCCAGAAGGGAGAAAAATACCACCTATCATAAGTCCTTTATTGGTGAACAATGAGGTTAGATTAGAGCCATCAGATTATAAGAAGAGTCTTGAGAATATTATTAATGGATACAAAGGACAAAAAATAAGTGGTACCGAATCTGTAGTTATAGCATCTTTTGATGCAGCAACTACAGGAAGGCTGTCAGTAACAGATTATAACGAAATCAATATTTCGGATTTCATGAGCCGATTAGAAAAATGGGACGAATATTGCAGCTTTTATGATGGAAGATTTGGGATGTTTTCACCATCTTTAGGACAGATAATTAGAGCGGCCTATGGAGTTGAAAGAGAAGAGCGTGGCATAAGAAAGCTTGTAGTTGATGATAAGGTAGTTGCATTACAGCTTCAGAAATTGATCATGGCAAAAGTTGAAAATGCAAAATTCCCAGATGATATAAGGAAAAATCTAGTAAATAGAGCTAATAATCTTAGCCTTTATGATATTGGTAATAGGAATAGAGTATTACATACAACATGTTCGGTGATAAGAAAATGTGTATTTGAGAAAACGAAGGAGGTAATAGAGATGCAGGTGGAACCTGAAAAACATGATCGAAGCTATCAGTATGGTAGGTTACTGGCAATATTAGAAAAGGCAGAATCAGATACATATCAGGAAAACGAAAAAGGCATTAGGGAGACAAATGCTATAAAAATGCAATCTGTTTTTTCAAAGAGACCTCAGAATACCAGCCGAATACTCATAGAACAGATAAAGAACGCGTATTATCCAAGACTAAAAGCAAGCTCTCGAGTTTATTACGAGAAATTGATTGGTGAAATCTTTGAAGTCCTTTCAAGTTTTCCGGAGGGAGAACAAAACAAGGCATTGGCTGATAATTATCTTATGGGATATTATTTACAGAAAAATGAATTATATAGTTCAAGAAAAAATAATCAGGAGGAAGAATAATTATGGGTATTATGCAGAATAAGATTGATTTTGTAATGCTGGTGTCGGTGACAAATGCGAATCCTAACGGAGATCCATTAAATGGTAACAGGCCTCGAAGTGATTATGATGGAGTAGGAGAGATGTCGGATGTTTGTATTAAAAGAAAAATCCGAAATCGTCTTCAGGATATGGGGGAGAGTATTTTTGTTAAAAGTGATGACAGATGTGACGATGGTTATATTAGTCTTAAACAACGTGCAGACAGTTCTGGGTTAAAAAGCATTAAGAACAGAGAAGAATTTGAAAAAATAGCATGTGAAAAGTGGATAGATGTAAGGGCCTTCGGACAAGTTTTTGCATTTAGTGATTTTGGGTGTAAGTCTGTTGGGGTCAGAGGACCTGTTTCTATACATCAGGCTAGGAGTATATCTAGCGTGGAGATAGAATCAATGCAGATAACTAAGAGCACTAGTGGTGATAGGAAAACTGAAGGTGAACGTGGTTCGGACACGATGGGGACAAAACATTTTGTACGTTTTGGATTATATGAGATTAAGGGATCAATAAATGTACAACTTGCAGAAAAAACAGGTTTCACGGAAGAAGATACAGAAAAAATTAAGGAAGCATTAAAGACATTGTTTATGAATGATGCCTCAGCGGCTAGGCCAGATGGATCTATGGAAGTTGAAAAACTATATTGGTGGAAACATGATTGCAAGGATGGACAGTATTCGTCAGCAAAGGTACATAGATTGGTAAAGGTTGAACCTAAAGACTCTAGCAAGATTCCAAATTCAATAGATGATTACAATATTACTTTAGGGGAACTACCTAATCTTGCAGTGGAGATTTTTGATGGATTATAAAGAGGAGGATTTTTTGGAGCTTTCGGGGCTTCAGCATTACTTATACTGCAAAAGGCAATGGGCTCTTATACATATAGAAAAGCAGTGGGTGGAGAATATTCTTACTACTGAAGGTATGCTTATGCATAAAAGAGCCCATAATCCTGAATATCGTGAAAAACGAGGTGATATTGTAAGAATGAATGCAGTGCGAATTCATTCTTATAGTCTTGGTGTATCAGGAGAGTGTGATGTTTTGGAGCTACACCATGACGAAAACGGAATTTTGATTTCAAATGAACCAGGAACTTGGTCTTTGTATCCAATAGAGTATAAGCGTGGCAGGAAGAAGAAAGATGAATGCGATGAAGCACAGTTATGTGCTCAAGCGATGTGCCTTGAAGAAATGTATTGTTGCAAGATTTTGGAAGGCGCGTTGTTTTATGGTGAGACAAGAAGACATGAAAAGGTTATTTTTTCGGATAAATTGAGAAGTCTTGTTAAGGAGTCGTTGGAAGAAATGCATTCACTTTATAAAAAAGGATATACTCCAAAAGTAAAGGCAAAAAAAGGATGTGAATCTTGTTCACTAAAGGAAATATGTTTACCTGTAGTTCAAGGTAAGAAAGTGGTATCAGACTATATTATTGCTGCTATAAAGGAATAAATTGTATGCGACAGTTATTGAACACACTTTTTATTACTCGAGAAGAAGCATATGCTTCACTTGATGGTGAAAATATAGTAATCACCGAGAAAAAAGAGGAGATTGGGCGTTTTCCTTTGCACATTCTTGAGGAAATATATTTATTTTCTTATTCCGGAGCATCTCCAGCATTAATGGGAAAGTGCGCTGAAAAGGGTATTAATTTAGTATTTCTTTCTCCGAGAGGAAAATTTTTATGCAGAGTATCTGGTGAAAGTAAAGGAAACGTCCTTTTAAGACGTAAGCAATATAAATTCGCAGATAGTGATGAGCAATGTGTTGATATAGCAAGGAATTTTATATTTGGAAAAATAAGTAACTGTAGGCAGACGATAAATAGAACCAAAAGAGATCATGAAAATCGTATAGATAAGCCGAAATTCGATGATATTTCCGAAAAATTGAGAGAGTCAATGAAATCAGTAATAGATGTTAAGTCATTAGACGAGCTTAGAGGTATCGAAGGTGCGGCAGCTGCGATGTATTATAGTGTTTTTGACGAAATGATTCTTCAGCAAAAAGAGAGCTTTCATTACGAGGGAAGGAGTAGACGGCCGCCACTAGACAATTTAAATGCCTTACTATCATTTGTGTATGTACTCTTGGCGTCTAGCTGTGCACATGCACTTGAGATGGTTGGTCTAGACTCTTATGTGGGATTTATGCACAAAGACAGATCAGGGCGGAGATCGCTGTCTTTAGACCTAATGGAAGAATTGAGACCTTGCATGGCAGATCGTTTTGTAATCACTCTTATTAACAATAGGATGGTATCGGAAAGTGATTTTATTCATCAGGAAGATGGTGCTGTTTTATTAACGGATGAAGGGAGAAAGAAAGTATCAAGAGAATGGCAGGAAAAGAAAAAGGTGATTATTGAACATCCGTTTATCAATGAAAAAATAGAATGGGGCTTGGTTCCATATGTCCAGGCTCTTTTACTTTCTAGATTTTTGCGCGGAGATTTAGATGGCTATCCACCTTTTTTATGGAAGTGAGGAAAAATGTTTGTTCTTATTACTTATGATGTAAATACAGAAACTTCGTCAGGAAAGAAAAGACTAAGGAAAATTGCAAAAATGTGTGTCAATCATGGACAAAGGGTTCAGAATTCTGTCTTTGAATGTTCGCTTTCTCCATCAGATTTTAAAATTTTAGAATCTTCTTTACTGGAAGTAATGGATAAAGAGAAGGACAGCTTAAGAATATATTTTTTAGGTGATGAAAAGAAAGTTAAAATAGCGCATTATGGTATAAAAGAAGGATATAAGCCGGAGGGTATTTTGATTATATGAGTGCGAACTATAAGTGTACATAAAAATGCAGGTGAGTTCGCACAACACATAATGCGATTTATTATGTGTTGAAAAATTTATGTTGTAATGAATGCTATTATATTTGTTAAATATTTTGCATTATATTCACGGAATGATATGAATATTTGTGAATAAATGCTGTCACACCCCGTGAGGGGTGTGAGGATTGAAACAAGATCGTTTAGGGCCGGTGAAGTATGCAACGCTGTCACACCCCGTGAGGGGTGTGAGGATTGAAACCAGCTATTAGAGGCCGGACGCGTTGACCGATTAAAGTCACACCCCGTGAGGGGTGTGAGGATTGAAACAGAGCGTATTGTTTAATATGGAACGAATGGTTTGTCACACCCCGTGAGGGGTGTGAGGATTGAAACACCGATCTGATCCCACTGTAATTTAAACATGTGAGTCACACCCCGTGAGGGGTGTGAGGATTGAAACCTTGGTTAAATTGTCCTTGTGCGCTTTGTGCTGGTCACACCCCGTGAGGGGTGTGAGGATTGAAACCCAATCGTTACCTATTGGGGCTAACGGATTAAGTCACACCCCGTGAGGGGTGTGAGGATTGAAACTTTATATCATATAGCGGTGGGCGTGATAGTTGCGTCACACCCCGTGAGGGGTGTGAGGATTGAAACAGGTTATATATATTTTTTTTCTAATAATAAGAAGGTCACACCCCGTGAGGGGTGTGAGGATTGAAACATGGAAATGATGGAGCAGATGAGGGACAAGTTTGAGTCACACCCCGTGAGGGGTGTGAGGATTGAAACAACTATCTCCTGGAGCATCTGTAAGAGGCGCAGCTGTCACACCCCGTGAGGGGTGTGAGGATTGAAACATTATGGGCGAGGGTAACAAGTACGCCACACTAGTCACACCCCGTGAGGGGTGTGAGGATTGAAACGCTAATTTCTGGGCTTTCAAAATGAGCGCAGACAGTCACACCCCGTGAGGGGTGTGAGGATTGAAACCTTATCGCTCTTAGCATTCTCCATCATTCTTTGGTCACACCCCGTGAGGGGTGTGAGGATTGAAACAGATTTCTGCCCATCTTTGAATCCGTCTTTATAACCGTCACACCCCGTGAGGGGTGTGAGGATTGAAACGTCGGACTATCAGCGGGCGTTATTTTTGAGAATAGTCACACCCCGTGAGGGGTGTGAGGATTGAAACACTAATGGACCATCTATTGCAGGTGAAGCGGGAGTCACACCCCGTGAGGGGTGTGAGGATTGAAACCAGCGACCACTCTAATTGAAAACCAGGTAGTAGGTCACACCCCGTGAGGGGTGTGAGGATTGAAACAAACGTTTCGTAGGTAATATATAAGCCTATATCGTCACACCCCGTGAGGGGTGTGAGGATTGAAACACAAGAAAAGACGAAATTAACAGTGTAAGCGCAGTCACACCCCGTGAGGGGTGTGAGGATTGAAACGGTTATCAAGAAGCATGGGCAACAGAAAGATACGTCACACCCCGTGAGGGGTGTGAGGATTGAAACCTGGAAGGGATAAGAAAAGAGCAGGGGCTCTCATAGTCACACCCCGTGAGGGGTGTGAGGATTGAAACCTGATCCGCAGACATTCTGCACGGACGAAAACGTCACACCCCGTGAGGGGTGTGAGGATTGAAACCGGATAAAGTAATCAATACATTAACCGATGAAAGTCACACCCCGTGAGGGGTGTGAGGATTGAAACTCGCCACAGATCACCATTACCGGCAACGCTGATGTCACACCCCGTGAGGGGTGTGAGGGTTGAAACACCAATCCTGCCATTAAAACTATTAACGTGCTAACAGTCACACCCCGTGAGGGGTGTGAGGATTGAAACGGTAGGTCGTATTTCATAACAAATATTAGGTCGGGTCACACCCCGTGAGGGGTGTGAGGATTGAAACTCTGCTGCTGATTTGTATATGCATAGGCTGGCCTGTCACACCCCGTGAGGGGTGTGAGGATTGAAATATCATTGTTGTCTTACCTGTACCATGCTGTCAGGTCTCGCCCCTTGAGTGTGTGACCTAATTTTTGCGTCATTTTAAAGAAAATATCATCAATAATATAAAAAGTGCTACCAACTATTTGGCTGGTAGCACCTAATCTTTTATCAATAATAAATAAATATATATCTCACAGATTCTGTCCGAGGTCATCTAGTGCTGAATTCATAGCTGAGTTTACTTTGGATGTCATATCGTCTGATAACTGCAGGTGAAGCATATCAATTACGCGGTTATCTATGGAATATCCAAGGCGGGTTGCATGCTCTTTCAGTGAATCCTGATGAGTATTTTCATAGCTTGCTCGCATGTTTTCGTTAAGAGCCTTTGTAGCAGTTAAGGAGTCATATGCTGCCTCAAATGCTTCGCCGAACTTGCGCTTGGTATCGTCATCTAATGTGTTAATCTGAGAAACAGATTTCTCTGCTATGTTCTGACTTAGATATTTACTTGTAATACTATTAGCTGATGCCAGGAATCCAAAATCCATTTACAGATCCTCCGTGCGTCTTTTCCATCAAAAATAATTTTCTTTCTCAATCCAAAAGATATATCGGAGGAGGCCTCCAAAAATTTAACCCCCAAAATAAAAAAATATTCTAGATTAATTATTTGACCAGAGAGTAGAAAAGAAGAGTGGGCGTAAAATGCGCAGTTCTCGGACGAGCACGCAAATTCATTAATTGAAAAATCTCAAGTTTGCTGACTGTTATGAATAACATGAAAGGAAGCAAACTTGAGATTTTGAAATTGTATGAATTGCGGCGCAGACGAACACAAGCGTTTTACGCCCACTCTTCGATTGTGCTATTGGGCAAATTATCCAATAGCTTTTTTAACCGCTTCAAGAACACGATCAGCCTGGAATGGCTTTACGATGAAGTCCTTTGCGCCAGCCTGAATAGATTCAATTACCATTGCCTGCTGACCCATAGCAGAGCACATAATGCAAACTGCATTAGGATCTGCAGCCTTGATTCCCTTCAAGGCTCCGATACCATCAAGCTCAGGCATGGTGATATCAAGAGTAACAAGGTCGGGCTTCAACTCATTATATTTTTCGATTGCGACTTTACCGTTCTCAGCTTCGCCAGCAATCTCGTATCCATTCTTGGAAAGGATATCCTTAAGCATCATGCGCATGAAAGCGGCGTCATCAGTAATGAGTATTCTTTTTCCCATATTGAACCTCCAATAAGTATTTTTAGTTGCTATGAAAATTAAAGCAATTCATTTTCTGAAATTAGTTGTTCAGTACATAATCTATTGTAACATGGATTTATAAATATATGCGTTAAATCGTTATGCAAAAAATTAAAATTTGATAAAGTCTTAGGGAAATTGTTTTAAAATTTGAGAAAAATGCTTGCATTTTTCATATTTTCCCTATGAATCATCTGAATACCGGAAGCGTATAATCGTATTCAGTATCATCATAATTGATAATCTGCCACTGAATCACAGTATAATTATTGCCTGAATTGATCGAGTTGTTGCTATTATTTGATATTAACGCTATATCAAGTGATTGATTATCGGTTATTGGTATACTTTTCTTTATTATATCATCCTGCAAATTGGATTCATAGCCTGAATTTACTGCCGCAATAAAACAGTTTCCTGCGTGGCAGGCATTGTAGTAGGCTGCCTGTCTGTCTGAAAGCTTGCTACTAAGATTATAGTCGGCTTTTGAATTGACAAGAGCCAGCGTCGCAAAGGATACAAGGCTTAGCACTGTGAAAATTAGCAGAATTGAGGCACTTCCGACATTTACGCCGTGAGATTTTCTTTTGCTCATATTTTTTACCCATTATTCTTCGCCCAGATAATAGTCAACGGAATTTCTGATGATGATATAGTTATCGTCATCAGGGATCTGGCTAAAGCCTTCAGACCGCTTCCTTACGTCAAGAATTGCTATATCTCCCTTGAGAGCATTGCCTTTTAGGGAAATGCCGTAGTCGTTAACGTCAGCATAGATTCTGTCTGCACTGTCTTTTGTTATGGTCAGGATTGCTTCGTAAGATGCATTAGTAAGAGCGGTGTCCAACTGTTCCCATTTTTCGTCAAAATAAAGAATTATGGTGCCGTTTGTTTCTTCTTCCGACTGGGTAAGATAGGCGTTTGGATACTGATTTTTTATCATGACCAGCTTGCCGCTGCAGCCTGCAAAGCTCTCGGAAAAATTCTGTGACCACATGATTGCATGATTCAGGTTCTGATCCTTTTGAGCCAGGAGATGGGCGGCCACAAAGAGTCGCAGGCATACTGCGCTTGAAAGGGAAAAGAACAATATCACAATTATTATTTCCATTAGGAATAAGCTTGTTTTAGAGTGAGTATTCTGGTTCATTTTAGTTTCCTGTGCTCCTGACAGAAATATATACGTTATCTTGTACGCCCTCATCGGAGGTAAGTGATACGAAAACAAGATGAGGACTTAACATGGATACGTCAAAAGAATTGATGTGAAGGATTTTTTGCCCGGTCTGGGGATAGAATTTGTCCAGATCGTCCCTTGCAAATAATTCCATCAGGTATCCGTCGTAGCTGTAAATGTAAGTATTATAGAGACTGCCGTCAATTTCCTGCTGCAATACAAGAACATTTGTGCCAAAGAGCTCTCTGGTAAAAATGCTTCCATTTGCATCAGACTGCCGGATCTTTTCTGTGACATAGGCCGTTGAAACGCGCTGTGCATAGTTCTCGGAGGTCTGAGCCACATTCTTTTTGTAGATACTGGCTCCGATGGCGATTACTGTGAGAGCGGATATCAGAAACAGCAGTAAAAGGCAGATGACAAAAACGGCGTCTATTATGTGTCTTTTGTTAGTATTTGGATCCATATTTGCCTCTTTTGATTAGTTATCACGTATCATAATTACGGTCACGTCCGGATAAAGATTTGAAGCGATTGGCATGTATTCGACAAAAAAAGTTGTTTTGTCATAGGTAAGACCATAGTGCTGCTCAAGGTATTCAAGGCTTGGCGGGTAGCGCCCCTCAATCGCATAGCACTGAACGATATCCCGGGACAGGGCATTTTCAAGGGTAGTTAGCTCTTTACTGATGGAATTTCTGCCGGTGGCATCCACAGCGAAAAAGAACAGGACAGCAATCGCAATGAAAATGGCGATGGAAATGACCCTGTAGGCTCTATCCGATATTCTAAAGGTTTGTTTGTGTTTGTCCTCAAACTTATTGCTCATAGTAAAAGACCTATCTTTTTACCTGAAAAAAAATAATCAGCGAATTAGCAAAACTGTATCAGCCGATGGTTGTCATAATGCCCATCAGCGGGAGAATAACTGATAACAGTATCATTCCTACAATTATGGAGAGAACTATGACAAGGGTTGGCTCTAATACGGAAATGAGAGAATAAATTCTTTTTTCCGTATCTTTTTCAAAACGATCAGCAATCTGCTGCATTGCGCTGTCCATTGATCCGGACATGAAGCCCACTGAGATCATCTGTGAGTAGAAGGAAGAAAAAATATTGGACTTTTCCAAAGCTTCCGGGAAGCTGTCACCATCTATAAGAAGATTGCGGCATTTCTCTATCTTGGCGCGCATATCGTCGGTTTCAACCAGCTTGTTTACCAGGGAAAGTCCCTCGTAGGTGTCCATGCCGCTTGATAAGGTAAGAACCATGCCACTGGCAAAGCGGGCACTTTCAAGATCCTGGATAAGCTTTTTGGTGAATTTGAATTTCCCAAGAGATGTCTTCACAATCTGTTTGCCTTTTTCTGTTGCTGAGAAAAAGAGAAAAAGTCCAATGACAAGGGCGAGAAAGATGACCAGGACAAATGAATATCTATTGAGGGCATTTCCTACATTAAGAAGAGATTGCGAGAAGCCGCTCATGTTGGTTCCAAGCTGAGCAAAGACCTGATCAAAGATAGGAAGCACCTTGGTGATCAGCACTATAACAACCACCAGCATCATAAATACCATTATAAGAGGGTAGCTAATGGCGCTTTTTATACTGGAATTTATGGAATCCTCGCGCTCATAGTAATCAGCAAGAGATGACATTACTGTATCAAGAGTTCCGGATTCTTCACCGATTGCCACCATGTGTACAAGATAATCGGGAAAAGAACCGCTCATTTCCAGAGCTATGTGGAATTTTTCTCCGCTAAAGAGAACCTGACTTATTTTTTTCAAAAGATCTTTTGCCGCTTTGTCATGAGTATCCTCCAAAAGAATGTTTATGCTTTCGGAAGGAGAGATACCTGCTTTTATAAGAAGAGAGAGCTGTTTGCAAAAGCTTGATATCTCATCATTCGATAGTTTGATTGCTGGTTTTTTCTGTGCCATAATGCCTCCATGACGTAAGCTTTGTCAGTAAATGTATTTAACAGTGTAGTTTTTACCGTCTCCAATGAAATCCTTAAGTTGCTCTTCTGAAGTGTTAGATGCAAAGGTTGGGTCCATAAGTGACCAGTCTTTGCCGTCAAATTCGATGATTCCGTTAACCCAGCCGATATCGGTGATATAGGTACTGATCCAGGCATGATAGGCTGTCCCGGCGTAACCTATTTCCATTCTGGTAGGTATTTTCTGGCTCCGCAGCATGCAGCACATGAGAGCAGAATAATCAAGGCAGATTCCCGTCTTTGTGGAAAGAACTTCGTCAACATCAGGCAGATAGCCGCTTTGAACAGTTTCAGCCTCGTTGTAGTCATATTTGATATTGTCGATCATGAAATTATAGATTTCAGCAACAACCTCAAGATCATCGTTGCAAGGAAAAGCAAGTTCCTGTCCCTGTTTTACTGCTTCACAATCTTTATCGAAGGTGCAGTACTGATTAGGATAAAGAAATGGTGTGAACTCATCTGTGAGTGTAACTTCTACCAATTGAGAGAAAACAGTGGAGTACTGTGTTCCCTGGATGTTTTCATATACATTTATGAGATATTCCCCATCGCCGCATTGCAGTGGGAATACTTCTTCAGTAGGAGTACCGGTTGTCAGATTGTAGGTGTAGGTAATCTGTGTAGGACCGGTTATCTGAAGCTTGACCTTGCCTGAACTGCCGGTATAACTGATGATTATGTAGCCTTCTGTTATGTTGGAGGCATCCAGATGTGCGTACTCATTTTCATAAACAGTATCGCCGGGGGCTTGTGGAACCAGACACACGGGGGTGTTATCACGGCTCCCTTTTACCTTGGGAACAGAAGGAGCAGTGGCGGTGGCATCATCTGATACGGTGGTAGTCTTTGCTCCTTTAGAAGAAGCACCCTTTGAACCACCTGATGGGGCAGAACCCGCAGATCCACAACCACATAGATACATAGAAAAAAGAAATACAGCTGATAGAATATATATGCTTATTTTTATTCTTTCAGATAACTTTTTTTTCATCATATAAATCAAATTACCTTTAAAACAAAAACGAAAACATTAGTAATAACGGGATTATCCTTTTTATGCCAGAATAAGAGGCATTTCGCGTATTTTCTGATATCCGCAGGAAATAAGTTCAGACATTTTTTCCAGGTGCTCATCGCAGTTTAAGCATTTGGAATAAGCAATCTCAAGAGGATAACCTACATTAAGCTCATTGTAGCCGTGGATTCTCTTGGTGAGATCCATCAGGAACATCTCGATGTTGGTATTATCGCAGTTCTCCATGAGAACGATGTACTCATTTCCGCCATTTCTGCCAACATAACCATAGTTTTCACTTACATCTTCCAAAATGGAGCAAAACTCGGAAATAAGGTTGTTTCCGTTGGCGTGACCATTATCGGCATTTATTTCACCAAGATTATTGATCCTCAATAGAATAAATCCCGCATTGGGTAATCTGTCAGGGGAATTAAAGCTCTCGACTAAAAGGTCACAGCTGTATCTGTTCGGAAGCCCTGTCAGTTTGTCTATGAATGCAAGCTTGTTCAGGTGTCTTCCTATGGAGGCAGTTTTGGACAAAATGTAGAAATCTCCAATGATAACAGCGACGAATAAAAGAATGCAGGCAGTCATGATGCGAAAAACAAGCGGGGTTGATCCGCCGGCTATCACATCATAAGCTGCTTTGTCTCTATAGTAGAAAATGGTCATCAGAATAGTAAGAATAATAAGAAGTATAAGAGATAGTATTTTTAATATGTAAATAGAATTGTATATATTGGTGCGCTTACTCCTGTCGTAGAAATCTGGTTTCATTCAGAATATCCTCCTGACAATGCGGGCTATCTGGAAAAAAATACTGCTTTTTAGCCTGTAATCTTGATAGCAACTCAAATGAATATACATATATCTATTTTACTATATTTAGTCTATTTTTCAAAGTTTGTGTCCTGTGGGTACTCTTTTATCAAAGGTGAAATAGCTGTCAAATCCGCAGTCTAAAGCTATTTCTTTTGCCCTTTCAAAGCATCCGCCGACGGATTCTGTTTTGTGAGCGTCGGAACCAAAGGTCAGTATCTTTCCGCCAAGCTCTTTAAATCTTTTTAGAATATCAGCATTAGGATTAGTAAAAGAACTTCCTCTGAACATGGACTGGGTGTTGAGGTCGAGACCTTTGCCTTTTTCGACGAGAGTTTTCAGAATCTCATCGATTATCTCTTTATACTTATTATATGAATAGTTTGCACCATGACTTGGAGTATATCTGATGATGTAGTCCAGGTGGCCTAAAACGTCAAAATCAGAAAAGAGGCCAATATTCTCCAAAGAAAGCTCGAAATAGCGCTTAACTACAGAGTCCTCATCCTTTCCTTCCCAGCATTCAGGATAGTAGGGATCCATTTTATCCACAAGATGAACAGATCCGATTACGAAATCAAAGTCATTTTCCCTGATCAGATTAGAGTTAATGTCTGCAATCTGAGGCTGCAATCCAAGTTCTATGCCGTATTTAATGGTTATACGGTCCTTATAGATTTCTTTTAATGAAAAGAGTTCTTTCTTATATGAAGGAATATCAAGGGTAAACTTTCCTTCAGGAACGTCTTCAAGAATAGGAAAATCCAGGTCCATATGTTCAGTAAAGCATATCTCAAAAAGACCTCTTTCTATGGAGCTTTCGACTATATCCTTCATGGGGGTGTAGCTGTCGCCTGAGTGGTTTGAATGCATGTGATAATCGGCAGGTAATAATGTAGACATATTTGTATCCTTCTTTTGTTTATAGATTTTTAATTATTTTTGGCGCTTATAACTATAAATATATCATGTTTTTTTTAATATTCTTACTTGATTTATGAGGTAAAGTCTATTAGAATAAAAATTGCTGATAAAAAATTGTCAATTTGAATTTTTTCAGTTATCCACTCGTGGTTCTGAACATTTTCAAATTTAGATGATAACATGTAACAGCAATCAATATAAAATTCATTTTAGGAGGAACTTAAAATGGCAGTAAAAGTTGCAATTAATGGTTTTGGCCGTATTGGTCGTCTTGCATTCAGACAGATGTTCGGTGCAGAAGGTTACGAAGTAGTAGCTATCAACGATTTGACAAGCCCTAAGATGCTTGCTCATCTGTTGAAGTATGATTCTTCACAGGGTCGTTATGTAGAGGTTGGTCATGAAGATGACGTAACAGCTGATGACGAAGCTGGAACAATCACAGTAAAGGGTAAGACAATCAAGATTTACAAAGAGCCAGATGCTAACAACTGCCCTTGGGGTGAGCTTGGCGTAGACGTAGTTCTTGAGTGCTCAGGCTTCTATACATCAAAAGAAAAGGCACAGGCACACATCAATGCTGGTGCTAAGAAGGTTGTTATTTCTGCTCCTGCAGGAAATGATCTTCCTACAATCGTTTACAACGTAAACCACAAGACTCTTACAAAGGATGACAAGATCATTTCAGCTGCTTCTTGCACAACAAACTGTCTTGCACCTATGGCTAAGGCTCTTAACGATTATGCTCCAATCCAGTCAGGTATCATGTGCACAATCCACGCTTACACAGGTGACCAGATGATCCTTGACGGACCACAGAGAAAGGGCGATCTTAGAAGATCACGTGCTGGTGCTGTTAACATCGTTCCTAACTCAACAGGTGCTGCTAAGGCTATCGGCCTTGTTATTCCTGAACTTAACGGCAAGCTTATCGGAGCTGCTCAGCGTGTTCCTACACCTACAGGATCAACAACACTTCTCTTCGCAGTTGTTAAGAAGGCTGACGTTACTAAGGAAGGCATCAACGCAGCTATGAAGGCAGCAGCTACAGAGTCATTCGGATACAACACAGACGAGATCGTTTCATCTGATATCGTTGGTATGAGATTCGGTTCACTCTTCGATGCTACTCAGACACTTGTAAACAAGGTTGATGATGATACATACGAAGTACAGGTTGTTTCATGGTATGACAACGAGAACTCATACACATCACAGATGGTTAGAACAATTAAGTACTTTGCAGAGCTTGGTTGATCAGCCGTAATATCGAAATAGACTTTTGAAAAGGTCCGGTCCACATGGACCGGACCTTTTTTCAGGTTTTCATTACATGCATAAGAATTTGCATGCCAATTAAAAAAATATTATCCCAGGAGGAAATAAAATATGTCACTTAACAAAAAGTCAGTAGATGACATCAATGTAAAGGGCAGACGCGTACTTGTTCGTTGCGACTTCAACGTACCTCTTAAGAACGGTGAGATCACAGACGAGACCAGAATCGTAGCAGCTCTTCCAACAATCAAGAAGCTCGTTAAGGACGGCGGCAAGGTTATCCTTTGCTCACACCTTGGAAAGGTTAAGAATGGCCCTAACGAAGGCGAATCTCTTGCACCAGTAGCTAAGAGACTTTCAGAGAAGCTTGGCAAGGACGTTAAGTTCATTGCTGATTATAACGTAACAGGCGCTACAGCAACAGGTGCTGTAGAGGCTATGAATGAGGGAGATGTAATTCTTCTTCAGAATACACGTTTCAGAGGTAAGGAAGAGACTAAGCCTGAAGAGGCTGGTGAGGCTTTTGCAAAAGAGCTTGCTGATCTTGCTGATGATTATGTATGTGATGCTTTTGGTTCAGCTCACAGAGCACACGCTTCTGTAGCAGTTGTTACCAAGTACATCAAGGAAAAAGGCGGAAACAATGCAGTTGGTTACCTTATGCAGAAGGAAATCGACTTCCTTGGCAACGCAGTTGAGAACCCAGTAAGACCTTTCGTAGCTATTCTTGGCGGCGCTAAGGTTGCTGATAAGCTTAATGTTATCAATACTCTTCTTGAGAAGTGCGATACTCTTATCATCGGTGGTGGTATGGCTTACACATTC
>NZ_CAMVPU010000060.1 GCF_947169445.1 uncultured Butyrivibrio sp.
TATCATGAAGTAGGCCTAAAACATAAGCTTTGTCAGCATCCATTCCGCAGTGCATGGCTATGTGTATATTCCTCGTCTTCAGGCAAGGTATGTAGATCAAATTCACCGGTTCTATAGTAGTTCAGTCTGTCATTCGCATTACACCAGCCTATTGCTATTCCATTATCAAATGCCAAATAGCCCTTGATTTCGCCTGCCTGCACCATTCTTTCGGCTGATTCCCTAAGTGCTCTTTTCCAGCCTTCCAGTCCGTTACCATATTCCTCTGCCCTCTGATACAATTCCTTTTTCATTCTTTCTTTGCATAAATTGAAGGCATTGCAATAACACGGATAGAATGGCGATCCGTCTGAGAATGCCCTATTATCAAAGAAATCAAAATAATCATCTGCCAAATTAGGAGTCAAACTCTTTATTTCATATTCCATTTTCTACTCTCCTCGTAAGACAAACAACCTTATCCTGAACTTCCTGTTCATAAAAAACTACAAGTCCAACAGGACCATCTTTAGCAATACCAACTACGCAGATCAGCAACAGCCAAAAACTCAAAATCAAGCTCACCTTCCTGCTTTCAGTGTATATGTTGCTTCCCAATGATTAAGCACTTCTACTTTTGTAAATCCAGCAGCTATTAAAGCTTCTTTTTCATGCTCCACAGTCAGCGGAGTGTCATAATGATAAAACACTTCATCCGGCAAGTTCTGCTCTTTTCTTAGTCTAATCTGCTCCTGCCTGAAAAACGTTTCCTGTTCATCTGTCTCTGCAAAATAATCAGTCAGGATTAAATATCCATCGGGCTTAAGTGCCTGCCAAAGCTTCGCATATAAAGGAATCTTTTCCTCTTTTGAAAAGTGATGTAACGATTCCACAGAAACTGCAGCATCAAATATTCCATCTCCAAAGGGCACATCAAAGTATGACCCACAGATTGTTGTAATATCCTTATCCGGAAACTTAGCTTTTAGTGAATCAAGCATGGCTTCTGTGAGATCAATTCCGGTAACTTTTGCATTTGGATTTACCAAAAAGAATTCCTCTAATTCAAGTCCTGTTCCGCAACCCAGATCAAGCACCTTTGCGTTTTCACCGGCCGGCAAAAGAGCTGCTGTAAACTTATAAAATAAAGACGCGCCTTCAATATTGCTCTTCATGTGCTCATCATACCCATTGATACGGGCAGTAAAGAAATCATCCATTCTTTCAAGCATGTTCTAATTTCTCCCAGTTATTTTTCATAGCTCCTTGGCAAATGATACATGCCCTTCTAATTCGATATAGCCGTTCTTTTTATAGAACTCATATGCAGGCACATGCGCTTCTGTCTGTAAGAAGATCTGCTTCAGCCCCAGCTCTTTAATTGCCTTTTCTATTTCTGACAGGAAAAAGTTACCGGCTCCTGCGCCTTGCCTGTCAGTTCTTATACATAGTTCATCAATATAGTATTCAGTCCCTTTATACCAGTGTTTTATGTAGCCCAAGGACATACCGATGAGTTCATCACCATCATATAACCCATATGTAAGCGAATACCCCTGTCCAATCAGATCATCTATATAGCAATCCAACTGCTTTTCATCTGACCAGTCATCGTTCCATGGTTCTATAGTAAACACACTTACAAACAGCTTTTTTATCGCTTCTTTTTGCTCAATTCCAATTCGCTTTATAAGCATCGTTTTTACCCTCTACTTAATCATTGCACGCTCTGTGTTTAACTCAAAACCAAATTTTCTATACAAGCCATCTGTTAGCTCCAAGACTCATATTGTCTGACTCTAGTCCAAAATTGGCTCTTTTTTCAAAATACTTATCTTCTACTATATCTGTTTTTATAAAAGAAAAAAAGCCACCTGACGGTATTTTATCCGCCAGATGACTTCAAAATCGTGGTTTGAAGCACTTACAGCTCATACGCAAAAAAAGAAACTGCCGTACTAAACAATTTAGCACGGCAGCTTTCTGACCATTTATCGAAAAGGGAAGTTATAAGTTATTTGGTTTTGAAGGTTTATAACGATCAGGATTTTTCTTTTCATCTTTTGCCCTCATTATCATAGCAAGAACTCCAACTATTATTCCTATTGCAACAACGTCGAATGCAATAACTCCAATACGCCATGGAGACATCTTATAGTAGATTAAGATTTACTTTCAAATATCAAAACGATAAATCTTTACCTTACGTTTCCCCTCGGCGTACATTTCGTTATCCTCTGGAATATCAGTAGTTTCAACGTATTTTCCATCAGCATATTCGCAGGTCTTATAAGAAGCTACATTTTCAGGATCACATGTAATTATCAGATAATCCAGGTTATGCTTTCTAGCCTGTTTGAACAACAGCCTGCATGCCTTAGCAGCATAATGATTACCACGGTATTCTTCATCGACAGAATACCCAATATTTCCACCAATATAGGTTTTATCGTTATGTCCGACTCTTAGATCGCATGTGCCAATCGGAGTTCCATTCAAAAGGCATATGTCAAAATAATAAGCCGGAAGCCAACGTTTTTCTGGCTGCTCCTCACAGGTTTTGGTGAGTTTCAAAAAAATCTCATCCGTTTTCAGATCTGTGACATCATAAAACATAGTTTGCTACCCCCTATCAGCAAAAAATAGTTGCCATAATAATCTCATCACAATACGTTCCATCTTTCAGCTTAAATGCTCTGGGATTTATGCCATATTCTTTAAAGCCATTCTTAGTATATAGGTGCCTTGCTCTCTCATTATCACTGAAAACTCCGAGTTCAACCTGCTCAAATCCATTCTTTCTTGCCTGCTCAAGAGCTATCTGCATCATAAAGCTTCCAAGGCCCATCCCCGTGTACTTTTGTCTGATAGACATTCCAAGATATCCGCGATGAAGATATTTTACATGAGACCTTACTGTTGTTACGCCAAGGTCTCCAACTACTTCATCCCCTATAAATGCTGTAACCATGAAATCGCGTTCGTTTTTTGTTACCGCATCAAGAATCTCTGTAATTCTCTGTAGATTCATCGGTCCATCTTCAGGCTCTCTTGCCATAAAATGAGTCTCTGAAGCTGTCACCTCCCTATGAGTCTTGACCAGAAGCGCATCCTCCGGTCCTGCACTCCTGATAATAGCCTGTTCTCCATTCGGAAAAAGAAATGTTCTCTCTTCAATCTTCATCACTCATCCTCCAAAAAAATACCTCATCAAACATTTTTGTCTGATGAGGCCATGTAATCTTGCTTTCTATGAACCGGATATATATCAATTCATAATGCCCTTTCGCCTCATCTGTGTATGCCAAAAATACCCATGAATACTATTCACGAGCACCTTTTTGACTACTGTTGAATTGACGAGACGTGCGTTCATCATGCTATCTGACTTTCCTCCAAATTATTAGTTGTAAGTATAGACACAGCACTGTTAGCTGTCAATAACTTTTTCAGGCAGATACTTATACAGAGCTACTTTTCCCTGCCCATAATCAGCCTGCAGAAAATAATAAAAACCATCAACATATGCAGGCTTTGAGTAAATCACGTCTCTCCTTTTCTCAAAAGGAGTATATACATTTCCATTCTCAAAGTCATAGAACTTGATCACAGAGCCCTGATATCCGCCACGCTGGGCATATTCAACCAGATCATACAGATCAGACGTATCAGACATTGCAAACGCCAGCCTGTCCTGACCGTAGACTTTTTCTATATAAAGACCATTGACCTCTTTAAATCTCTTTATCATTTCACTCTTCCAAAAGCCGCTTAAGCAGCTGCTCCTTATTCTCGATAAACATTTTTGTTATCTGGTAGCTGTCAGTAAAGTTCTCTTTGTCGCCTGCTGTCAGAAGCGCCCATTTCTTATCAAACTGACTAAAAATATCTGTTGTAAACTCCATGCTTTTCTCTTTCATTTCGCACTTATTAGTTCGCCGCGACCCCAGCAGGAATCGCGGCTTAAACCACTTAATTACTTCTTGAACAATCCACCTGCAAGATCCTTGAGATCTCCGAGGTCAAGCTTACCGTCTGCTACTGCAGCCTGAACTTTCTTGATGTCGTCTTCACTAACATCAATGTTGGCTTTCTTCAGAAGCGCAACGCCTTCCTTGGGGTCAGCCTTGGCAATCTGAGCCATGAGCTCTTTGTTACCATTGATCTTCTTGATAATGTCTGCTACGTCCAAAATACTTCCCATTTGTTTCTCCTCCAATCTTGCTTTTTGTTTATTGTTCGTTAAAGCGTCGCCGCTCAAACTTCAAAATGCTGCCTGTTTCCAAAGCCATCCTTCTTAAGATCTGAATCAAGCAGATCATAACTCTCCGGTACAATCTTAATCAGATTCATAGGCATCGGAAGCTTCTTCATCGCTTCCACAGGAATCTTCTTATACTCCATTATTTTCAGATATTCCTCGGTGAACGGCTCAACCATGCTTGCAAGTCCCATCACCTGCAAGCTCTTAAGCTGATGGAATCCACCATATGGCTCATAGATTGCAAATGCCACATGCTTATTATCCTTCAGAGCCTTGAACTTCAGCCCCCCTTCGGAAAAGATATAGAAGTTGCCATCTACGTAGTTGTATTCAATAGGAGTGCATCTCACAAAATTCTCTGATGCAACAGCCAGTGCACATGTATTATGTGCCTTAATAAACTCATCAATCTTACCCTTAAGAGCAGCTTCCTTCATGTGGACCGAATCTTTATCCTTCTCTACCCACAATGATGCTGCTTTGTCATAATCCATTTCCCACATTTTCTACTTCATTGCCACCAAAACGGCATCCTTTCTATCAAAATAATCATCCATATTGCTGCTTAGCCCGGCAGCCTTTTTACATTCTTTAATAAACTCAGGGGCATTTATAAAAGATTCAGCAAGCTCATTATCCTTAGGATTCATATAGGCTTCGTCAAAATACACATTGCCAAAAATATGATCAGGATGCCCATGCGTATTTACGACTACTATTGCTTTATGAATAATCCTTTGCCCATCTCTTTCTCCTACCTTGTCAAAAATACAAACACACACATGCTTATCGCCTGCTTCAGTTTCTTCCGCAGCATTTCTTAAACTTTTTACCGGAACCGCAAGGACATGGATCATTGGGATATACCTTCTTGGTCGTCTTCTCAACAGGGCCATTCATACCCATAGGCATGTTCATAACCGGCATTTCAACTGACTCTCCATCAACGTCAACACCAAATCCCATCTCCCTGATATGCGGAGCTGCCTCAGCAAGCATCTTAGCTGCATGACTGCTTCCTGGAATTATGGTTGGCATCTGTCCCGGCTTAAGAACCGGCCTTGGCATATCACTTGGTGCATATCCCCTGTTAATGAGCATATTGGTTCCATTTGTCAGCGGCATGTACAGACTAACAATCTTATTCACCTGCTGATCATTTGCAAATTCGAACTGATCCCAGAACCATTGCATGGTATCGTGTGGATTATCATCCTGCCATGAGATCCTGTCCCAAAGCTCATACAAAAGATCAATCGCATCATCTCGCTCCATCTTCATATCTTTCACAAGAAATGCCAGCATATCCTTATACACCTTGTGAGATAAAAGAGCTCCCGTAAAGAACAACTCCTCAACTTCTGCAGGAGTAGGAATATAAAAATCTTTATCCGCCTGTGCTCTACGTAACCTGTCCAAAGAATCCATATGACCGATAAAGAGCCTCTCAATAAGCACATTTTCTATCTTGACTGACTTAAGCAGATCATCTGGGATACGCTTATATATCACATCAAGTTCCTCTGCGTCCATATGCATTCCTTTTTTCTTGTTAACTACTTTCAGAAAAACATCTACCGGTGTGTATGCGTACATGGTTTCCGCCCATCTAAGGCACATCCATACCCAGGCAGCTCTTGCTCTGTACTTATTAAACTCCTCACCAGCAATCTCTTTTGTATAGATCTCCCACACATCTGTAAGCGTTGAGAAATAATGGTCTTCATCGAAGTATGCCAGTTCCATCTCGTTTAATGTGCAAGCAATATCAAACACTGGCTCATCCGGTTTTACCTCAATGACCTTTCCATATGCTTTTTCCAAAAGAAGCAAGGATGCTTCATCCAGAATCGCCAACCGGTTAAAAAGACTCTCCTTTGAAAGAAAGTTCTCTGCGATCTTTTCAATAAGATCTGCCTTTTTGAGCTGAGAAGTTTTCCCAATATAAAGATCTCTGGCAAAGATCTTAAGCGACTCCTTGTCATACATATCCATCTTGTCTCTAAACTCAAGCAAATTCGACATATCCGCACCCTCCAACTACGCTAAATCCCCATGCATTCAACTTACTCTATTATATGCAAAAAAGCACTTCCATGCTATATGAGTCATGAAAGTGCATCTATGTTAAATCCCCTTTTATAAGCGGGTTGATGTTGGGAGGAAGGCCATCAACAATTTGGGATGACCTTTGTGTGTTATGAAAGATTCTATGGTTTAAATATAACTTACTGTCTCTGACTGTTCTTTTCTGCTGTTGTGATTATCAAGTGGCCCCGCTCCTTCTGCAGCATAACCAAGATCAAGAAGCATCAGGATTTCCTCGTTCTCTGGAAGTCCGAGGTCCCTTGCAAGTACGTCCGGGTCAAAGAAATTGAGCCAGCAGCTGTCCACTCCTTCGTTTGCTGCAGCAAGCATCAGATGTGTTGCTACAATAGAAGCATCTTCAATACCAGAATCTCTTTTGCCACCTGGGTATGTGAATACATTATTCTTATCAAAAGCTACAACGAGTACTGTTGGAGCGCCATAGCGACAAGGAGTTGCCTTATCAATCTTGGCCAAGTTCTCTTCTGACTCAACGACATAGATGCGCTGCTCCTGAAGATTCTTGGCTGTAGGTGAAAGACGACCTGCTTCAAGGATCTCATTAAGTCTTGCTCTGTCAACCTTTCTCTCACTGTATTTCTTACATGAATAGCGGTTCTTTACTACGTCTTTAAATTCCAACTTTTATTCCTCCTCTTCCCATCCTTTGCAAACATCACACCAGCCCTGAGTTTCAGTAATCTCTTCAAGCTCACCGGGAGTTATCTTGACCGATGTAAACTCATTTCCTCCAGCCGGGTGTACATATTCAAATCTCTTCATTGAAACATCAAGCCATATAGGAATCCCCGCAGGAACTGCAAACGGGCACACTCCGCCTGGCTGAAATCCAGTTATATCTTCCACCTGGTCCCTTGGTATCATATGGGGCTTTGTATGGAAAACAGATTTGAACTTGGAGCTGTTTACCTTGCCATCACCAGCCATTACAACAATAACTGGCTTCTCCTCAACTATAAATGACAGCGTCTTGGCAATCTCGGGCTCTGTGCATCCAATCTGCTGTGCCGCATGCTCAACGGTATCTATCGTCTCGGAATGCTCTGTCAGCCTGTCTCCCAATCCTTTTATATCCAAAAATTCTTTTACCTTAGCGTTTATCATCTTAATCACCTCATCATAAATGATAGACAAAAACGCCCGCTGTTTCCAATACGTTTTGTTTATTGTCAGCCATAAACAAAGACTATAATCACTTTATGATATCCACAACTTCCCCAATATACATGTCGTGCTCAGCATCACCTTCATAGAACTGCTTTGCAATATCCGGATTCATGTTCTTAGGATCAAACCTCTGGCAAAAGAGCTTCCCACTCCTTACTTTCTGATAAACTTTGCATCCTCTCCAATATCATCACTAACAAATCTCTCCACAGTCATGTGAAGATCGTATTTCTCACGAAGCTCAGCAAGCCGCTTCATCATTGGACTTGCATGATGTGCATCAATGGCAGCCTGGTCAGTCCAACTGTCTATCAAAAGAACTGTCTCCGGATCATCAAGTGGCTGGAAATACTGATACCTTAGATTCCCCTCTTCAGCTCTGATAGCATCCGCTATTCCAGACTTCTCCATTTCATCAGCAAAAGCTCTGGCAGAACCATTTTGTCCTTTATAGTATAGATTCACAGTTATCATCTGAACTCCTCCATCAAATCACCATAATCAATGTTCCTGCTCCGATCAGCACACATCCAATCAGAGACTTCGCTGTAAATTCCTCATGTAAAAAGACAAATGCCAATGGCATCCAGTACCTTCTTAGTATTTCCATGATGCTGGCTATAATATACGATAGCGGTCTTCCCCATTAACAAAACTCCTTTAAAACAGTTACATCCATTATAACCCCAACAGCCCTATTCCTCCCACAAAAATGGACTGGATTGCTCCAGCCCACGTAAAAATCTTCATGCAATTACATATTCAGTATCTCCCACAGCTCCGGAGTCAGATATTTCTTAAGAAGCCCCTCGGCATCCACGCTACCAAATCCGCCATAGAACTCTTCCGCTACACCTCCGGCAATTGCTCCGAAAGTATCAGAATCACATTCCAGGGAAAAGACATTTCGAATGAAGCTCTCGTAATCGGTGCTCTCGTAGAAACATCTCATGGCTGCAGGAACCGATCCCTGACAGCTCTCGTTCCACTTATATCGAGGTCTTATCTCGTCCAGGCTGTAGGCAATGCTGTATTCATAGTCAGCCTTCGGATACTGCTCAAGAACGTTATCGTAGATTTCCTGCTTACTCTTACCATGTCTTGCCATCCAGATACATGTTGCTGTCACAACTGCTCCCTTGATTCCCTCAGGATGGTTGTGCGACACCACAGCTGTAGCCTCAGCCATCTTCTGCATCTCGTCATAATCCTCATAGAACTCGCCTACAAAAGAAGCTCTCATTGCACTTCCATTGCCCCAGCTATTGTAAGGCTCATGGTTATTTCCATTTATCCAGTTAAAGAATCTTCCGCCATATCCTGCAAATGGATATTCACGGCCAACTTCTACCATTGTCTCAACAAGATCTGCTCCAGTCTTAAGTGCCTTCTTTATAGCCAGCGTCATTACTGTATCATCTGTAAAACCGATTGCATCGCCCTCAGCCAGCGGTACATTCTTCCAATCAAGATTCTTTGGTCTGTCAAATTCAAACTGTGCTCCTAATATATCTCCTAAAACTGCTCCTTTTACTGCCATAAACATCACTCCTATCTATCCCCGATCAGCGCTATCGAAAAAGTTTACCACTTCCGCTACTGAATTTGTTTACCACCAGCGCTGACGAATTTCTTTACCACTCATTATTCTTGAAATATCCGGACAACAATCCCGAATTATCCGGACAAAATTATCTCCTGGCTCTTCTGCCTCTCTTTTGGAAATCAGCATTGATCTCATCGTCCCATCCGCTTCCTGTGAGGCACTTGTCCACCTCAGCTGAGCAATCTGCCATCATCACTGAGCAAACTGCCTTTGAAACTCCAGCATACACATTAGCTGTTCCAATCGTATCACTCACATAGTTAACTGCTCTATCTTTGCGGATTCCGTATTTCTGAGCCTCAGCATAAGCATCAATATTTGCTCCGATAAAAATAAACTCCCAGCCATATTTCTTTTGCTGCTTCTTGACCATCTTTTCGATCTTCTCACGAGAATATCTGCTGCTGGCATTCTCCATCCCGTCGGTAGTGATTACAAAAATAGTCTTCTCAGGCCTGTCTTCTTCCCTTGCATATTTGTGAACGTTGCCGATGTGATGAATTGCTCCGCCAACCGCATCCAGAAGAGCTGTGCAGCCTCTGACGTAATACTGCTTATCAGTCATCTTCTCAATCTTTTCAATGGGCACTCTGTCATGGATGACCTCGCACTCATCATCGAAAAGAACTGTAGAAACCACCGCCTTCTCGCCTGTCTTTTTCTGCTTTTCCATCATGGCGTTGAAACCTCCGATGGTGTCCGCCTCAAGACCGCCCATTGAACCTGATCTATCTAAAATGTAAACAATCTCTGTATATCCTTTACTCATGTCTTATTCCTGTCACCGGTCATCACGTCGGTAATAGGGATGCTTTCTATTTCCAGTTGGAATTCTGGTTGGAGTTCTGGCATTTTTGCCTCCTAGAATTTTATACATATTCCTATATTCTATTCTTAGAACAATATATGAATAAGTTAATTGAGTATCATTCGAGCAAAATCCTTTACTGAGCAACTCCAAAATCATATTGCAAATAACCTGGTAACGCTTCTGTCATATTAATATCATACAAATATGTTGTGATCTTCTTTCCCGTTACCTGCTCAGCCTTTTCTTGACGTCTCTCGTTACTAAAATGTCCTGTACCAACATAAGTAAATGGTAATACTACCCCATGTTCTTCACTTACTTTTCTAATGAAAACATGCGCATATTTTGCCAAACGTAATGCCTGCAAATCTGACGCAGATATATTATTCTCACACTCCCATTGGAATAAATTATCTTCCAAAAACTTATCTTTATAATTTAATCTTTCTTCTAAAGAAGCATCTTTCTTCAACGAAGCGAATACAATCACTTCGTCTCCATAGAAATATGTCCCCTTTTGATTATGATCCGGGTCCTTAAGTAACTTTAGCTGAACCTGATCCATTCTGTAATTATTCCAAAGAACAAATTTTTCATGATTAACATATTCCGCATCATAGCGAATCAAACCATATTCCAAGAGATCTAACAGATACTCTTCTAACTGATCATCCATTTCTACGTTTAATTCTAAGGTATCTTCTCGCCTAACTATAGCATGTTTTTTTATCATGAACCTTAAGGCATGTTCAATTTCTTCGTCTTTACAATTTTCTATTTCAAGCTTTAGTTTTTGATATAGTTCTCCTTCAGTTTTCCCACAATCCAAAAGATATTTAATAATCAAGTATTCATGCACTCTTACCAATGGCAAAAGAGATGAAACATACTTAATAAACCCAACCTGTTCTTCAGAGAAAAGTGGTAAATGTTCTTCCCCTATACCTTGCAAGAATGAATAGTAGCATCCTGTTTTCCTATTAGTTATTTTGACGTTAAAGAATCTCATCAAATCTGGGGCACAATCGTTGTTCAGATAATCCATGTGTTTTGGATAATACTCATTATTACTATACTTCTTGAAATTAAAATAATCTTGTTTAAGATAATTAAGGCTATTAAAATTTTCTTTTTCGATATAACTAATTATTTCGTCTTGGCTTTCTTGATCGATATTGATACTAACACCATACTCGCCTAGTCCCAATGCGCTGAAATTATCCTCAACAAGGCTCTTCAATAACCTTTTTTCAAGAATAAAGTTTTTGGCCAAACTCCCCAGTGCAAATGCAATCTGAACGCTTCTTTTATAGCTGTTTCCAATAAAATCCAAAACAGTAACGTAAGACTTGCTACCACACTTACGAAGCCCCCTTCCGAGTTGCTGTATAAAAACAGTTGAACTGTCTGTCGGCCTCAAAAAAAGCACCATATTAACTCCAGGTATATCAACACCTTCATTAAGGATATCGACAGTACACAAAATCTCCAGTTCTTTACTATCATCCTGAAGGTCATCGTATGCTCTTATTCTTTCTCCAATTGAATTCTTGCCTGTCAAATATGCTGTATGATAATACTCAGCAAGCTCCTCTGCCATCATTCTAGCGTGATTGACATTTCTGCAAAAAGCCAGAGCTTTAAGCTTTCCATTTGGCCTATGTTCTTCTATCCTGTCACGAATAAACTCACAATGCTCAACTGATGCTAACTGAGACAACATCTTTCTCTCTTTGTCTTTAGTAAGACCATAATCTACCAGACTGTCCCTTATTCCATAATACCTAAACGGAACTATAAGATCGTTAATAATGGCATCACGCAACCTTAGTTCATATGGAACGTTAGAATCAAATAATTCAAATACGTCCTCATTATCCATACGTTCTGGAGTCGCCGTTAATCCAATCAAAAACTCCGGTTCAAAATATTCAATGATTTTTCTGTATGATTCTGCTGTGGCATGGTGACATTCATCTAAAACAATATAATCAAACTGGTCTTTTGCAAATAATTCCAAAGATTTGCTCAATATAATATTTCCAGCAAACAAAAAATCAGCATCCAGATCTTTATTGTCCTTATTGTAGATACCGTAAGACTTCTCTTTTCCAAACACCTCTTGAAAAGTTTCATATGCTTTATGCATAATTGATCCTTCATGCACTACATACAAAAGCCTTTCGGGAGCAAAATTTCTAGCATCAAATGCCGCAAGATATGTTTTTCCAGATCCAGCAGCAGCTACGACAAGTGCCCTGCTCTTCCCCATTGTTCTGAATCTATTTAATTCCTTCAATGCCTTATACTGCATATAATTTGGCCTAACATCATCGATTCTCTGACCATAATCCATGTCCCAGCATTCAATTGCAAAGTCTATTCTTCCTTGGTACTTTCCAATTATTCCCCGGTCAAGCACAAAAGTATTATTCCATTTATCGTTGAATTCCTTTAACATTTCCTGAAATACAGTTTCCCCAATAGGTCTTCTTACAACGAGATCCCATTCAATGTTTTTTAACAATGCAAACCTCGTTATATTTGAGGAACCAACAATAAGCTCTGCCTCATCACCAAAAGAATAATAATACCCCTTAGAATGATACCCCAGCGTGGAAAAATTATTATCATGAAAGCTTTCAAAATCCAAATGGCACTGAAAGTTCTCATACGTCTCCTGCATTAGCAAAAAGATCTTAAGAGATTCAACGTCTGTAAAATTCTGATATGTGGATGTAATCAGTTTGCCGACACATCCCCTTTGAAGAGCAGCCTCTATATCTCGTTTAATTAAAATTAGGCCAGCTTTCTTAATAAAGCTGACCGAAAAACAAAAGCTATCACATCTTCTAAGATTATCTTTTAGTCTTTCCAAAAAAGTTTGCTCAGTGTAATTGGTAAGAAAAACGTTATCCATAATCAATACCTCACATGGCATATCCTCGCTAAAAGGTATTCACATAATATAATACAATTATATTCTTATTTTACGTCTATATCAAAATTATCAATAGGAATAGACATTTAAAGCACATCTATCTCTATCGATATGCTCTGCATTGTCCATGTCAAAAGACCTGTCGTTGTGTCCGGCTTTAAAAATTCCCTCTTTACCTTTTCTGCCATTGTGTCTTGTTGCTCTTACTTTTTTCATTTCGTTCCTTCCTTTCTGCCACGAAAAAAGGAACCGGTTTTATCCGATTCCTTCTTAATCAAATGGCTTAAAAAATGTTAATAAGTTGCTTTGAATTTCCGGCGAAGCCGCCCCTGTCCTAAGCGAAGCGCGACAGGATATAACCCAATACAATGTGTCGCATGCAACACATCATTGGGCCAAGGTTGCACCTTGGATCTGCCCATGCGCTTCGCCCTGGACCCGAGCGGGAGTTTTACCCCTGCACCCCAGCAGGGCTCTGCCCTTGCATCCCAATCGGAGTCTTACTCCAATACCTTGCGTAAGGCTTTGCCTTTACAATCCATCAAAGAGCTGCGCCCTCTGAACACCTCTCTAATTAATTATTCGTATGAAAATGACTAATACCTCATTTTCATAGCAAATTGCATCAATAGGCATTCACTTCGAGAAAATATTGAATGTTCTGATGCAGATTTGCATCCAAATATGATATTATTTCTTTGTATGAATAAACAGAAAGGATTGCTGAATAGATGGGTGAATATTTACCGGGAAATCTTCAAGAGCGTTTAAGAGAACTTAGAGAAGCAAACGGTTATAAGACCAGAGAAAAACTTGCTGAAGCAATTGGTGTTAATAAGACAACCTATAGCAGAATTGAAAATGGCTCAACCAAAACTATCAGCAGCGATATTTTAATAAAACTTGCGGAGCTATATAAAGTGCCGACAGATTACATACTTGGGTTGACCAATACTCCTGAAAACACAGGATATGACATTAAAGAGCTTGGTCTGTCAGTTGATGCTGCCAAAAATTTATATTCAGGAAACGTCGATCCAAGAGTTGTAAACGAACTGCTTATCAATGATAAATTTGCAATGGCAACAAAGATGATAGCTACATATTTTTCGGGTGCCATCACACAACTCATTGCTACGCAGAATAAGCTTTTGGATTTTTCCTATGATCTTCTGAATGAGTTAACACAAACAGGGAAGGTTCCAGATGATAAAGAAATTAAGCAGACTAAAAAGAAATTAAAAGCAGCTAAGTTGCCTGCAAATAATGTGGAACTTGACAGGATTCAAAGGCAATTGATGGCTTCCATTAGAGAAATAAAAAAGAAATTAGTTGATGAAGTTGCAGAAATAAATAACAACTCTGACATATTGGAATATGAAATTATTGAAAAGGTTAAAAATGAGGCTCTGGCCGTTCCTAATATTCAGAACCTTCCTGAAGATGAAAAGATTAAGATATTAAAGGATGCTGTTATTAAAGGTATTCAGATAGATAAAAATATAAGTGATGAAAAGATGGCAACAATAGAACCGCTGATTGATCAGTCTGTTTCTATGTTGGCACAGTTATGGAAAGAAAAATGACAAACATTGATGAAGTAGATAGTCGCAATCGAAAGCTTTGTGAACTTGCAAAACAAAATGACCTTTTTGCGCAAACAGAGATACTGCTTGCAAATGAAGGACTTATAAAGGGGCTTGCACAGAGTCTGGCAGTTGCCCATGATATTGATATAAATCATTATGCTGGAATTGAGATGGATGATCTGCTTCAGGAAGGCAGGTTTGCTCTACTTGAAGCTGCTAAGAGTTATGATCTAAATTCCCAGACCAAGTTTTCAACATATGCTTACACAGTTGCCGGTAATGCTATGCGCGACTTGTGTAGGAAGGGTGATTCATCTTTTGAAAGGCAACTGGTTAATCATGGTATTGTTCAGGTATTTCTAAATGATAATCCTGTTGATGAGGATGGTGTTCCGGAAGCAGAAAAGATTTCTGATGGAAGAATACATGACCCGGTAGGTGATGAAGCAGTGCTTCGTGTCATGATCCAAAAGATGCGAAACCGCCTTGAACTACTACCGGCTCGTGAACGCAGACTTCTTATGTACCGCTACGGTATAGAGTCTCTTGAATATAAGACAATCGAAGAAACAGCAGCTTTTTTCCATCTGACAGAGAAATATTTGCAGATTATAGAAACAAGGGCACTTGGAGTTTTGCGTGATGGGATGAATGATGGAAAGATACTCTAAATATAAAAATGAAAGGACGTTATGTTATGTCTAATGAAGTAAATAGTGCTGACATTTTACTTTACGAAGATGCTGATACCAAAGAGTTTGTCAGTGTTATTTTCAATGAAGATAATTTTTGGTTATCTCAGCTAGGAATGTCTGAGTTATTTGGTTGTACTCCAGAAAATGTTATTCAGCACCTTAATAATATCTATGAAGAAGAGGAATTGGTTAAGGAGGCAACTACTAAGAAATTCTTAGTAGTTCGAAAAGAAGGAAATAGAAACGTTCGTCGAAACATCGATCATTATAACCTAGATGCTATAATCGCTGTTGGTTATCGTGTAAACTCAAAGAAGGCAACCAGGTTTCGTCAATGGGCTACTAAAACATTAAAGGAATACATTACAAAAGGTTTTGTAATTAATGATGATATGATGAAAAATGGTCGGGCATTTGGGAAAGACTATTTCGATGAATTATTGGAAAGAATTCGCGAGATTAGAGCCAGTGAACGCCGAGCGTATCAGAAAATTGCGGATGTATTTGAGCAATGTAGTTATGATTATGATAAAAATAGTGAGACTACAAGAGCCTTTTATTCCTTCGTACAGAATAAACTTCACTATGCAGTAACTGGAAAAACTGCTGCAGAATTGATAAGTGAGAGAGCTTCTCTTGATAGCCCTACCATGGGTCTAACAACTTGGAAGGGTGCTCCTGATGGCAAAATATTAAAAAGTGATATTGTTGTAGCAAAAAATTATCTGAATGAGAAAGAGATATCCAGATTGAACAGGTTAGTAACAATGTTCATTGACTATGCTGAACTAATGGCTGAAGATGAAGTTCTAATGAGTATGAAGGATTGGCTTGATGAAACGGATATTTTCCTTAAGAATAACAGACGGGAAGTGCTTTCCGGAAAAGGAACAGTATCTCATGAAGCAGCAGTCAAAAAAGCCAGTCAGATATATGAGGAATTTCGTAAAAAACAGGACGAAGAATATATCTCGGAATTCGACCGCGAAATGGAAAAATACTATTCTGGTCGAAGTGAACCATAAAGCTTAACAAAATACTACTTTGAGAGGAATCACTTAATGAGTAAAAGACCTATTACAACTCTTTTTATGCTAATGTCAGTTGATGGGAAGATAAGCCCCGGTGCATCAGATTCTTTGGATGTCGATAAAGATTTTCCAAATATTGAAGGTTTAAAGGAAGGGCTACAGCAGTATTACGAAATTGAGCAGACAACAGACCTATGGTCATTTAATACTGGACGTGTACAGGCAAAGATGGGTGTAAATGATAAGCCTTTTCCGGAAAAGACACCGGTATCATTTGTTCTTTTAGATAACAGTCATCTTACCGAACATGGTGTAAGATATTTCTGTGCAAGGTCAAAAGAGTTTGTTTTGATAACAACGAATGAAAATCATCCTGCTTACAATGTGAATGAGGATAATCTACACATTATAGCTCAGGAATCGCTTTCTCTAGAAGATGCTCTTGCAGAGTTGAAAGAAAAGTATGGCTGTGAAAGAATCACGATACAAAGTGGTGGAACACTGAATGGAATGTTCCTTCGTGAAAAGCTATTTGATTATGTTGATATAGTAATTGCACCAGTACTAATCGGAGGAAAAGATACTTCTACACTAATTGATGGCACTTCTATTGTAAGTGAAAAAGAACTTAGCAAGCTTGGCATATTGAAACTTATTAGTTGTGATTTATTGGAAAACTCCTATATCCGGCTAAAATATAAAGTGTTTTCATAAAAATGGTGGCTATAAATGATAATCAAGATAGGTGAATATGAATATACCGAATGCTGGGATGGAGTATTTTACAAGAAGCTTTCAGACTACCCTCATATTACAGAATGGGAAATCCAGACAGTATATGATTTCATAAATTACGAAAAACAAAATGGCAGGGTATGCTCTGTAGAAGCTGATGATAATATCTTAAAAAAGATTGAAGAATATAGGAAAATATATGATTCTGGTAAACGAGTAACTGTTCCAGAGAAAATAACCGAGTGCGTAGCATGTCCAAAATATAAGGGCTGCATGACAGATTATGTTTGCCATACTGCACCAATCGAAAATGCTATAAGTATTTTTAAGTGTGGTGCATTGCAGGCTCCTACTAAATGGAGAAAAGCATCTGCATCAGTTTTAAAAGCAGAAAACCGAATCGCAGCTAATGATCCAGAAGACTTCTTTGAGTATGTGATGTTTGCATGGGGAAATTGTCAAGCTGGAGATAGATTGGTTATGGAAAGAAAAATGCAGCGCTTTCCTACGGAAGAGGATCTAAGCGAAAATTTTACTCCGGGAGTAAGATTTTTCTTTCACTATGAAAAGATTAAAAATCATCCAAATGTTACTTTTGAAGGCGTACTTCCATTGAAGGTTAAAGATGAAGTAAAACTATCAGATTGGGTGGATACAATTATCATTCCATCAAGGGAAAGAACATCATTTGAATCAATTATTCCACAAGAATTAAAAAGTAAGACATTCTATCTTGATAATGATTGTAAGGACATCTGGAGCTGGTCAGAGAAAGTGTATGAATTTGTAAAGGGTGAGAAACGATGAAGGTGGGAATTGTAGCTTGTTCAAATGGGCAGAGAAAAGAGTGGAAAGAGCAGAATGAACAGCTTGTAGATGTTCTGAACATAATGGGGATTGAAACGGTTCTGTCACCACATATAATGTAAAAAACAGACGAATTTAGTGGTACAGATGAAGAAAGGGCTGTTGATCTCATGCGCTTTTATGAAGACGATTCTATTGAGGCGATATATGATATTTCCGGTGGTGATTTGGCAAATGGAGTTTTGAAATACCTTGATTTTGATGTGATTGCAAATTCAGGAAAAAGATTCTGGGGTTATAGTGACCTGACAACTGTGATAAATGCTATTTATACAATGACGGGGAAATCCTCTGTTTTATATCAGGTAAAAAATATGGTATATTCCGAAGCTGATGTGCAGAGAAAAAGATTCGAAGATTATTTGTCAGGAAATAGGGCTTCATTATTTGATTTTAATTATGAGTTCCTTCAGAGCAATCATATGGAAGGTATAGTTATTGGCGGTAATATAAGATGTCTTTTGAAACTTGCAGGGACAAAATATTGGCCTGATATGAATGGAAAAATACTTTTGATTGAATCATTGGGCGGAGAATCTGGACAGATTGCTACGCTATTTACACAACTAGAGCAAATCGGGGTATTTGATCAGGTTTCAGGAGTGCTACTCGGAACATTTACAAATTATGAAAAAGCAGATTTTGAGCTGTCGGTTTATGATTTGCTTAAAATGCATGTTTCGAGTTCATTACCTGTTGCTACTACAACAGAAATAGGACATGGACACGATTCCAAAGCTATAGTTGTAGGAGAAAAGCTGGAACTTTCATGAGAGTGGTCATAATAAAGTAAGTAGACAAGGTTGTCCAATCGCAAAAAACGGTATTTTCTCGCTTTATGTCGTGTACTGATTAGACACCTTTTTATATTCTGTGTGTGAAGGGAGGAACACATGGATTCACAGAAAATCGGAACATTCTTACGTGAACTTCGTAAGGAGAAAAACTTAACCCAGGAGCAACTTGCTGAAATATTAGGAGTATGTCTGCATCTGCAGCCCTGTAATAATGCCGGGGAAATTCTTGCTACCTTCTTTTCCAAAGCCGCACTGTTTCTTGAGCTCAGTTGAAAGGATCCTCTCAGTACTGTAGACAGTATCGTCGTCTTCATTCTCTGACACATACACATCCATGATGGTCTTCTCTCTTCTGTTAGCCAGACCATCTTCCCAACGCGCATCAAAGTCATAACCGCTGCGCCTGAAATTCGCAAAATAAGGAAGCCACTCAAGGCTGATGAATCCAGCCTTCTTATCAAAGAATTTGCCATAGGCAACTTTTCCGCGCCTTGCTATGATCTCACGCCACTCCCATGGATCTCTGGACTCATTTCCGGTCCACCAGTACTTTGGATCAGTCCATTCCTCAACAGAAAAGCCGGTAACATCATTTCCGAACAGCGGCAGGAAGCCAACCTCATTTATGTAATTCTCAAGTTCTTCTACTGTATGGATGCATTCAGGATGCTTCCAATCCACACCATGCATTACCCATACGCCATTTTCTACTGACATATCATTTTCCTCGACCTTTATAGAAACAACGCAATTATCCAGATATAGCAGATTGTTTTTGGTATCATCATCATTCCAAGCATTGGTTTCTTTTTGGCCCCAAGCACCACTATCATGTAGCAGACAAAGCTCACTGTCACAAGAATTGCCAGCAGCCACTCCTGATACCATATGATCAGGTACACCACTGTGATCACGCCCATGACGACAAAAGGAATATTCCTATAAAGGCCCCATCTTGTCTCCTTGTCCTTCGAAAACCAGTGGTTCTGAGGAAACAAACATAGGATGATACGGACTATTGCCAACGCATTCAATATCAGATATAAACTAAATTTCTCTGGCATAACCGAACTAACATCATACTTCCCATGCTTTACTGATAGTGCTGCAAAGAAGAAAATGTAAAAAACCGTCATGGTAATTGATGAGATCAGATTACCCAGGCCGAGCCAGAAATCTCTTTTTCTCTGAACCTCTTTATCAGAAGTCTCTCCCTTGAAGTTGAATATAATTCTTGGAATCAGATGGAAAGCATCTCCCCCGCCAAGAAGCAAAGTCATCACCGCACAGATTCTGAAGAATAGGTTACCGGTGCTCATTGTACGGGTAGTAAAAATGATTACTGAAATGAGTGCAAATACCAGGTATCCAATGCAGAAAACATTCTCACCAATTCTCATTCCTAATGGCTTTTCTTTTGATTTAGATGTCATTTTCTTATTCCTACTTCCTTTTGCTCATAATCGCTTATGATGCTTTCCAAGACCCTGATCTGCTCGTCCAGAGCTGCGACGGTCTTTTCAAGCCACTCATTGCTCTCCTCCAGTAGTGCAATATACTTCTCATATTTCTTGATCTGTTCTTCCATCACGATTCCTCCGTGTTATATCTCCAATTCTTTATTTGCACAGCATTTCTTGTACTTTTTGCCGGAGCCACATGGGCAAGGATCATTCGGATAAACCTTATGTCCAACCTTTTCCCTATCCTCCATCATTTTCAGTCTTTTGTACTCTGTTTTAAGCCTATTAAGCTGTTTTTCCTTGCTATCCTGCTCTTCCTGCTGCCTGAGCACCGCATCGACAAGTATCTGTTTTTCTTTTTCATAAAAGCTTAGTTTTGCTGCTTCATCTAACCTGGTGACCTCTTCTATTTGTTCAGGTGACAGCTCCTTTGTTTCAGATTCTTCCTTCTGCTTATTAGTTGCATCTACAATACGCTGAAGTTCGTCTCCATATTCGACGTAAGCATCCAATAAGCGCTTAGCCAAGTCTGGATAATTACTTAGTTTGTCCATTAAGTCATCCAACTCACCATCTGCATTTATACTATTCGAGTTTAAATCCTGCATCTTTCTTTAATCCCTTTCTATTCCCGGAAGTATTACTGTAATTCGTGTTCTATTATTCCTCGGCAAAAAATGGCTTAAGCATCTCCATTACTTCTTTGTTCCGCTCAAGCAAGTTGTAAATACCATCCTCAGATAGAACGCCTCTTCTCAGATCTTCAGGGTAGAGTCCCTGCTCATCAGCTTCGAAATCCTTACGCCACTGCTTACTGCCATAATAGTCGGATAGCTTCTGGATATCGTCCTGCATATGCTGCAGATCAAAGATGCTTGCTTCCAAAGTATTCAGAGTATGATTGGCCTTCTGAAGGATATCTTCCATCTTATACAGAGTTGGCGGAACATTATCTCTCTTAAGGCGCTTAGCGAAGTGATTCCTCTTATGGTCATACCTCTGCGCAGCATTTTCTGGAAAAAGAAGTATCCCTCTGCTTCTTAAAAGATCTACAACGCGGGCATGAGCCTCCTCATCAGAATAACCTTCCCTCATCTGCTCCTTGTATATCACATACATCAGGTTGGTGCATCTGGCCTTGGAATTCTTCTTAAGATCCTCAAAGCGTTTCATTTTTGGTGGCGTTTTCTTTTTGCTCATATGTTAATGGTAGTCCTTATTTTCTATTGTTTCAGTCTTTTTATTATAACAAAAAACAACGCCACTTTTATATCAGCGACGTTGTCCTTCGGGTTCAATTTTCAGGTTTAATATGCTTTCAGCATCTTTTGAGCACATCTCGTTGTGACTTCGATATAGTATTTCGAAGCCTGCTTTGCATTATCTTCTCTCATTTTACAACAATACTTTTCCCCCAAGGCGCTTTGTTATTCTTTGTCATAAGCCATAGTACCGGAACATTATTGGCCATCGACGGATCTGGAAACATGCCTTCTCCATCCGTAATTATCACAATGCTTGTAGGCGTTGTATTACCAGATGTCCTATTGATAAACCTGAAAACAGCCTCATAATCAGTACCACCTCCTCCACGAGGTCTGGTTTTTACAACGTCTTCGATACTGTTAAACATTCTTGCTCCATGCACGGTTACATCAAAGAATGCCAATATGCCGTTCAGAGAGCCATTGAACTGATCAAGAGCCTGGCATATTTCCGCGTAGGCCATAGCCAGCATCTCGTTCGATACAGATCCCGATGTATCCACCATGAAATAAACATGCAACAGCGGCCACAAACCTTCATTATCACATAACCAGTGGAGATACAGAGCAGATAGCAGAAAAACTGGATAAGGGACTTTTGGATTTTCTCGTACTTGTTGAACAACCCGACTCCAGAAAATACGAATACATCGAGTTCCCGCAGACTGATACCTGGGGGCTTATCATCCCTGTCTCAGATCCGCTTGCAAAGAAAAAAGCCATCCGTCTGGATGACCTTAAAGACCTGCCACTATTTTGTTCTGATCAGGCATGGAATGGGGATATAAAAAACTGGGCAGGAAGTCGTTTCTCCGAGCTTAACCTTGAGGGTTCTTTCAGGCTTTCCTACAATGGCTCAATCTTTACCCGTGAAGGTCTTGGATACCTTCTGACCTACGAGCATCTTATTGACACCTCGGAGGGAAGCGGCCTTGTATTCAGGCCCCTTTCTCCAAAGCTTGAAAACAGAATATACATTGTCTGGAACCGCTATCAAGCCTTTACACCTATTGCTGAAAGATTCCTTGAACACATAAAAAAGGATTTTAGCTGATCCATATATACTGCAATTTATTCTTCCATCAAGGATTATGTATTACATTTCTCTTTCCACTATTGGCA
>NZ_CAMVPU010000061.1 GCF_947169445.1 uncultured Butyrivibrio sp.
CATCTGCCGTGGATTTTTCTTTATAAAAGTGTTGGAAGCCCAGTATTTATCTGGGCTTGAGGCGCTTTTTCTGGTATAATAGAAGTATCAAAGTTGGGGATGGGGATTGCCTTTATGATGACTTCTAATACCGAAAGAAAACGCGAACAGATGCAGTTTGTGAGCATGGATGACCTGGTTCCCCAGGACCACATGCTACGTCTTATCGATAAAGCCATTGACTGGTCATTTATATATGACCTTGTTGAAGATAAGTATTCATCCGACATGGGCAGGCCCAGCATGGATCCTGTCACTCTCATTAAAATCCCTTTCATCCAGTATCTATACGGAATCCGCAGCATGAGGCAGACTATCAAGGAAATCGAAGTCAACGTTGCATACAGATGGTTTCTGGGCCTGGAACTTAACGAGCCCGTCCCGCACTTCTCAACATTTGGAAAGAACTATACAAGACGTTTCAAGGACACAGACCTCTTTGAGCAGATATTCCAGCGTATTCTCGAAGACTGCTACCGCTTCAAGCTTGTTGATCCTACTGCTGTATTTGTAGATGCCACTCATGTAAAAGCCAGAGCAAACAACCGTAAGATGCAGCATAAACTGGCAAAGCAGGAAGCACTGTTCTATGAAGAAATGCTCAGGAAAGAGATAAACGAAGACAGAGCTGAGCACGGCAAGAAACCTCTTAAAGATAAAGATGATGATAATGATAAAGGCACAGGTGGGCATGATGATTTCAGTGATTTTACAGACGATGTGCCAAAGGATACCAAGAAAGTAAAATGCAGCACTACCGATCCTGATAGTGGATGGTTCCACAAAGGCGAACACAAGAATGTATTCGCATACGGTATAGAGACTGCCTGTGATAAGAATGGATGGATTCTTGATTATACAGTTAATCCAGGCAATGAGCATGACAGCCGTACATTCAAAGGGCTATACGATAAGATCAGGGATATTGGTGTTGAAACTATCGTTGCAGACGCAGGCTATAAGACACCGGCCATAGCAAAACTCCTCATAGATGATGGCATCAAACCACTTCTTCCATACAAGCGTCCAATGACAAAGAAAGGATTCTTTAAGAAATCTGAGTACGCATACGACGAATACAATGACTGTTATATATGCCCTAATGATCAGGTACTGGAGTATTCAACAACAAATCGTGATGGATATCGGGAATACAAGAGCTGCGGAAAGGTCTGTGAAAGCTGTCCATATCTCGAGCAGTGCACACTCAGTAAAAACCATGTAAAGCTTATAACTCGTCATATCTGGGAAGATTACATGGAAGAATGTGAGGATATAAGGTACACAGAAGGAATGAAGGATCTCTATTCTCGCAGAAAAGAAACAATAGAGAGAATTTTTGGAACAGCTAAAGAGAACCACGGATTCAGATATACGCAGATGTATGGCAAGGCGCGGATGGAAATGAAGGTCGCGCTAACCTTTGCGTGTATGAATCTGAAAAAGCTTGCAAGAATCAAGCATGAATGGCGGTTAGAGATGGCCTGATAGAGGCCGTTTCTATCCTTTATTATCAATAAAACACTCGCGAAAAAGAAAAATGGTCTTGAGAGCTGCGCTCTCAGGACCACTTTGTCTACAGTCTGAGAGCAGTGAAAATAAATTTTCACTGCTCTGTCACTACTTCTTTATGGAGTAATACCATAAAATTTTCTTGGAATATAAAACGTATGCTAAGGAGGTAACAATGAAGAAACGGGTTTTATTGGGGATGATGGTGATTATCATTGGATTTACTATACCGGGGCAGGTAAGAGCTTATGACGAGGAGAATGTGATAGATAACGAGATAGAAATCTCCTTAGTGGACTATGAAAGTGATTCCGTGGAAGAAAATGAAGAAACGGAAGATATCGGAGAGAATGATAAAAATGATGGAATAGATGATATTGATCCATTAATGGAAGAACATGGGGAGAGCACAGCTAATGATGAAGAAGAGGCCTTTAAAGTAGTACAGACTAAGGGGGCGACAAAAGCGGTAGCTGTTTCCGAATTGACCATATCAGGAAGCACCCTTGTCGCAGCCGGAAAGAGTTATCAGTACACGGTTTCCGCCCTGCCTAAAAATGCGTCAATTGCAGTTGTATGGGAAGTTTCTTCTTCAGACCAGGGAGTTAGTATTGATTCAAAAGGAAAACTGAAAATTGCTAAAGACTGTTCATTAACAAGCTGCGAAATCAGCGCTACTTCAAAGGAAAATGGAGAGATTAAGGATACATATACAGTTAATATCAATCCCTGTTACATCAAAAGTATGGACATTCTTGAGGATGGAAAAAGCATTGTTGGAAGCACAAAGAAAAATGTTATTTTTTGGACGTCGGGAACAACAGGTGCAAGGACATCCTTTACTCCGGATGTAAAGCTGACCTCATCCAATGGGAGAGAGTTCATTAAAAGACCTTATAAGATTACCTGTGACAACGAGAACATCGTAAAAGTGGATGAAAACGGGAAGATAAGTGCAACCGGTAATGGAACAGGCACAGCAAAGATTAAATACACAGCAATTGACGGATCTAAGAATTCAGAAGGAAATACTCTGACAAAGACAATAACTGTACGCGTTGAAAACCCGGTTACAGGGGTATCACTCCGTATTCCGGAAGATCGCAGCAAATATATAGTTAAAGGCAAAACGATAAAGCTTAGCGCACTTGTAAATTCCGCTTATGGAGCTCCCATGACAAAGGAAGTCACCTATAGATCAAGCAATCCGGCTGTTGCTACAGTTTCTGAGAGCGGAGTAGTTACGATGAAAGCCGGCTCATATTCACCTGTAACTATCATAGCTACGGCCAAGGATGGAAGCAATGCATCTGGCTCAATTGACCTTGTTGGCTGCAACGCGGTAAAGAACATATCTCTTGGAGATATTCCGTATCATAAGGCTGATACCAGCAAGGTGACCATAATATCACTTAAGGATGGAAAGCTTGAACTTCCCATCAAATACAACGACCCGGAAGGAGGAAATGCAGAGAAAATGCGTGTCTGTCCCGATATCCAGGTAAAATCAGATAATCCCAAATGTCTTGAAGCCAGCTATAAAGATGGTGTCTTGACTCTTAATCCTTTAAATAAATTTGAGACAAAGAACATCATTATCCAGGTAAAAGTCCTTGATGGATCAGGCCTTGTTAAAAAGTGGAATTTCAAAGTATCAGAGTAAGGAGAAGAGCATGAAGAAAATATGCAGAAAAATTGCCAGTACATTACTGGCTATTTCAATACTTTTTAGTCAGAATCCGGAAGTATCCTATGCTTATGATAAAAATCCAGTAAAATCGTCAAGCGATGAATATACAGCTACTGAAGAGGAAGAGGACTATCAGGAATCTGCAGCTATAGCAGAATCAGAAAAGGACACCGGAGAAGTAATTTCGTCTGCAGATTCAGAGCCGGCAACAGTTGTAAGTGAGATTATTGATGCAAGAGATGAATTTTCCAAGCAATATCTTTTGAGTGACAATTCAAAGAGCCTTGTATTATATTCTGAGCCGGTACATTATCTTTCCGAGGATGGAACTTATGTTGAGATAGATAACTCTGTAAAAAAGACAGAGGAAGGCTATGAAAATGTAGATAATACCTACAGCGTTCTATTTACAGACAATGAGGAGAGTAAGGGCGAAGTAAGATTTGAAGAGGATGAATATCAGGTAAATTGGGAATATGTAGACAGTTCAGAAAGTGTATCAGAGCCTGAAAATACATCAGAGCCTGAAAATACATCAGAGCCTGACAATGAATCAGAAATTGAAATCATATCAGAAAATTCTCCAGAATACGAAATAATAGCAGACAGTGATCAGTCATCTGAGATGGAGGCTGTTCCTTCAGATGAGGTCAGCATAGAAGATGCTGCTGGTAATGAATCCCAGAATACGGATGATACTACAGATAAGAACACTGATGAAGATACAGATAATTATCCGGAAAGTATTCAAGACGAGACCACTGAGGAGACAAAAAGTGAGCTGGATGTAACTGTAGAAGAAGCAGGAGCAGACTATGGCGAAGAAGAGAGCATAGGACATGTGGTAAACAGCGCCACAGTTACCTATGATGGATACAGTGACGGTGTAAAGCTTGAGTATTCTCCAACGGGACTTGGCGTCAAGGAAAACATCATACTTCCCGGTAGAGAAAGCGGAAATGTTTTTTCATTCAAGATACAGCTTTCGGGGCTGAAAGCCAGAGTTACTTCCGCCAATGAAGTTGAACTCTATGATGAAAACAGTGGGGAGGTAAAATATTATTTTCCGGCTCCATTCATGACGGATTCCGATGATAATGAAAGCTATGAGATTTGGTACAGCCTTAGTAATAACCTGCCACAAGAGGAATATAATGATACTCCTGATAACGAGAATATTGATGATTTGAGGGACGAGCAGTCTGCCTTGGAGGATACGGCTACAACTGAAGATGGCTATATTTACCTTACTCTGACAGCAGATGAAAAGTGGCTTGACAATGCAAAATACCCTGTCACCATCGACCCGGTCATCAAGAAAGTCAGAAATGATCTTCTGCTGGACTCTTTTTGTATAAATGACCATAATGCCGTGAATGAAGACTCTCTTTACGTTGGATCCGAAAAGATCAAAAGCTCTGACGGAGAGAAAGAACCTGTAATATTCAGATCATATATAAAGTTTGAACTTCCCAATATAGAAAAAGGAAGTGTGGTAACAGATGCCCAGCTTTATCTTAGCGGCTCTGAAAGTTCAATCAATAAACATTACGTTGTCGTCAAGAAAGTCAATTCCTCGTGGAGTTACAGAAAAGTAGACAATGAAACCAGGATAAAGGACTGGAAGGACAGACCACAGACAGATGACAGGATTCTTGATTATGCAAAAAACGGTGGATACTTCAATATAACAAAAGCAGTAAGAGACTGGTATGCTGACCCTTCCGATAACAGCGGCCTTGAGTTTAGTGCCTATGATGAGACAATAACCTCAAAGGACAGCATAAGACTGTCTCAATCTTCAAGCAGACCATATCTTAAGGTCACCTTCAAGAACTTCACCGGTCTTGAGAACTATTTTTCAAGTCATTCCGCTTCAGCAGGAACTGCAGGCGTTGGCTATATAAATGACTACACCGGTGCCCTTACTGTAGTCAATACAGATGTAAGTACCAACGGACTTCGCATGCCTTTCAACATTCAGCATGTGTACAACTCCAATACTGAGGAGGGCTGGAAAATATCCTATGACCAGAGGATAGTGATACCTGCCAATGAGCTGGATATAGGGACTTATCCGTATGTTTATTATGACGGTGATGGAACAAAGCATTATTTTAAGGCAAAAGATGTTACTTATCTTGAAAACGGAGAAAAGAAAACTGCCAAAAAGAATCCATCAGAGAAAGTAGGATATCCTGCTGCAGAGGATGAGGATGGTTTAAAACTCTATATTGTTCCTGTGACGGACAAAGATCTTAAGGACACATATCCCTTAAAGATGTTGGATAAAAGCGGCTCTCTTGTAAAGTATTTTGACAATGCCGGGCATCTGGCCATGATAACCGACTCAAACAGATATGAGAACAAGGCTAACGCAGATAAGAGATTCGCAAACAGTATCACAATAACACAGGAAAAATACGGAGAAATAAAGGACCAGTATAAGTATACCAGAGCATCTGAAATACTTGATGAGATGTATGAATATGCCCGGTTAAAAGAGGCTACTTATGCACAGGATGGTGTATATAAGGAAAACCTTATCAGTATTCATTCTCTGATGACCGACCTTATAAATGATGTCTATGTGAAAACGGATTATAAGATTGCCAAAGAGATCCAGCTTGCGAGAGATAATGTGGAGCTTTTGTATTCATCTGGAAAACTAAAGTCCTCAGACGTCGAAAAAAAGTCAAAGGCTGCAAGAGATGCAATTGTGTCAGCCGTTGAGATGGTAGATATCCTTGACTTAAGGGACGAGCGTATCCTGTCAGTTTCCGATGCGGTTAATAATACCTCTGTATTCAGATATGATGAGGATGTAAGTGACAGAATTCGTGAAATAAGTGATCCTACAAAAAAAGATGCTGATGCCAAAAACGTATACACATATAACGAAGAAGGTCAACTTGAAACAGTCAGTTTTTCCAATGGAAAAACTGCCAGCTATACCTATGAAAATGGCCTGCTGGTCAGCATGCAGGATCACAGTGGTTACAAAATCCAATACAGATATGATAAAAACCGTGTTGTAGAAGTGCAGGAGTTTGCAAAAGACCATGAACATCAGAACGATATCGAAGGTCAGACCTATTCTGTTCAATATAATTATGACAATACCACTTCCTATAGGTTCAGCGGCATAGATGATCTCTATGGAAACGCTGATGACATCATTAACACATATGTGTTTGATGAGAAAGGTCGTGTGATAAGTGTCTATTCAACGGGAAGTCCTGATGGAAGCAATAGCGGTTCTGCCGGCAAGTTAGAAGTTCTCGGGGCGAACGCCTGCACCTATGAAGACGCTGTGGTGAAGCAAACAGTGAAGGCTTCATATGATGATAAAGATCCCGGGGATTATGTCAATCTGATAAGTAATCCGGGATTTGAAGACGGACTTGAGAGCTGGATTGTGCCCGGGGCAGACGAGATCGCAAGAAGATATGGCATAGAAGTCAAATATATTGATCCGATTTATGGTGGTGAGGCAAAGGCAACGGATAGCAGGCAATATCTTGGCTTAAAGTGCCTTAAAGTGAATGCGACTGCTGATAAGAGCTGCTATGCCCAACAGGAGGCAGAGCTTGACAAAGGCGATTATGCCATTTCTTTCAGAGTCAGCTTTGACATAGAGATTAAAGAAGGCCTGCAAAATATAGCCGCTCTCCTTATGGACAGTGATAATAAAGCGTACTATTTTGACGACGTAAAATGCATCACTGACGCCGGGAAATGGGTCATTGTAAGTGGAAAGTTTTCGGTGGAGAAAAAGGGTAAATACTATATCACCCTTGAGACCCGAAATGTTACTGCATATTTTGACTGTATCCATCTTGAAAAAGGAACAGAGGCCCACAACTATTCAACAGGTGGCTTGTCATCTCCTGAAAATAATGACGAGGACAGTGCTGGCCGGAATAAGATTAAGGACAGCGCAGTTATAGGACGTCAGACCCAGAACCTTCTTAAAAACCATAGTTTCGAGCACAAGAAAGAAGGCTGGGGAATATATAAAAATAGCGAAAGCATAAATTCAAGCGCTATTGATGTTAAAAACGCAAATAAGGTAGAAGTCAAAACAGATTCTTTTGAAAAGATGTGCTACCTTGGTAATAATGCCCTGGTATGCAACTTCAAGAATATTAAAAAGGAAAGGGCAGGAATATCCCAGGAGGTGGTCATACCTTCTGATGGGAGATATACACTTTCCGCTTATGTTAAGTCCTATGGCCTTACAGACGGTGAAGCTTATCTGACTGCTAACTGCTCAGGCAAGGAAGAGTCTGTAAGTGAAAAGCTTACAGCAGCTACTGTTAAACAGTTTAGTGAAGGCTGGGACAGACTAAAAGTATCCTTTGATGCAAAAAAAGGTGATGTATATACCATAGCTGCAGAAGTGGCAGGTATGTCAGATGCTGCAAAAGGATTTGTATCTTTTGACTGCCTTCAGCTGGAAAAGAGTGATGTTGCCAACGTTTACAATGCTCTCGAGGATGGCAGCTTTGAGCTTACGCAGCAGGAACAGCCTTATACATGGAAATGCTTTGAAGACTCTGCTCACTCTGACATGATAGTAGATTGTGAAGATGAAGAGATAGATTTCGGAAAATGCTATCACATAATCGGAGAACCGGGAAAAAATAAATTTCTAAGATGTACAGTTGATCTTGGTGACACAACAAGCGCATATGTACTCTCAGGATGGGTAAAGACCATGACAACTCCCATTAGAAAAGGAAGGCAGCTAAGAGTCATGGCGTCCCATGAAGGTAACGAGGAAAAGCTTGAATCATCCCTTACACTTAGCGATTACAGTGATGGCTGGAGGTACTTTACTCTCCTTATGCCTGCACATAAGTGGAAGGATACTACCATAAGCTTTGACTTTTATGACAACATAGGACATATGTATATAGATGGTCTCCAACTGTCAAGGAATGAGATTTCTACAAAAATCTTTGACTCTAAAGGCAGGGTGACAGGAATTGCAGCGTCCCAGAAGCAGACCACCTATGACTATGATGATTATGGTCGCATGAAGAAGATGGTAATTCCCGGTGGAGTTACTCAGACCTACACCTATGACAAGACGGGTAACAATACTCAGATAACCGCTTCACTTGGGCCTAACAGTTACATGAAATATGATGAGTACGGAAATCAGGAATCTATTTCTGCCCACAAGGCTGTAAGTAATGATGAGAACGGGAAGCCGGTAAAGCAGTTAGAGCTCTTTACCCAGAACACCTACAGCGGAGATGGCAACTATCTAAGTAGCACTACCCAGACAAACGGAGCGGTTTTAGTATATGACTATGAGGGGAGATCCGGGCTTCTTATTGATGAAACGGGGCCAAAGTACAACGTTATAGACCTTGAGGCTATGAGCGAAGGCCTGTGGGGACAGATATTATCCTGGTCGAAAAATAAGCTGTCTCCTCAGCAGCGTATTAGATTTGATTATAATTATGACGACCTGGGAAGGATAAATACCGTAAAGAGCGGCATTGTAGAAGATGACAGAAATGCCGTAAAAACAGACCCTGAAGGGGAAATCGGAAGGAGCATATCTTATACCTATAATGATAATGATGGTCTTGGGGATATTAAGAGCATCAAACATAATGGATTCTATTACTCTTATGAATACGATGAATTTGGAAATGTAACAAGTACAAGTATCACCGGTGAGGATGAAAAAGTAATTGAGCTCTTATCATCAAATGAGTACGTTCCCAATAATGGAAGCCTCACGAAAACCACTTATGCCGATGGAAGCATCAAGAATGTTACCTATGATGTTTATGGAAATGTGGCTTCTGAAGTAACAACTCTTTCAGGTGGCAAAGAGCTTACAACAGATACCTATGCTTACTATAACGATGGAAGCCTGGCAGTTCATACAGATAAAACTGTATTCACAGACAGTGATGGCGTAAGGTCAGATGAAACTGGTCTTAAGACGGAGTTTGACTATGATGAGAACGGCAAGATTTCAAGAACAACTGTAAAGGGAAAGGTATCGGGAACCGACCAGTACAGCAGGCTCCAGTATATCTATAACGATCAGGGCAAAGTCCAGGAACTGACTTATGAGATAGCAGAAGGAGAAAAGAACAGTTTAAGGTCCTACAAGTATGAATCTGCAAAGGACGGACTTAGCACCAAAGACACACTTCCTGATAAAAGTACTAAGGAATATAAATACGATTCCTTAAGAAGAAATACCAAGGTGATCTATACTCCGAAGGCTGAAGCTTCTGATGGGAAAAAGCTGTACACTTCCGTTGGATATGATATGTCCGGAATGTCCTCCTCCAATAACCTTATCGGAACTCACAATAGTATAAGCAGCTATGTAAACAGGCTTGGAAGTGCTTCCAAGGCCACAGAAAATACTTACGAGTACCGCTATGACTTAAGAGGAAATATTTGTGCCATTGATGAGTTTAATACAGTTCCTGACAGCAAAAAGCCTCATGCAAAGAATAATGAAGACAATGAGAGAATCTACCAGTATGATCCATTCGGAGAAATCATAAGAGCAAGGGAGAGCTATTCTGACGGTAGTACGAAGGAGTATGTATACAGCTACGACAATGGCGGGAACATCAAAGAAGAGCATATCCTTAGGAAAGAAGGCAAAAAGACAGTAGAAGAACATCATACCTATAAGTATAACGATAAGTGGAAGGATAAGCTGATTTCCTATAATGATGGCACAGGGGAAAAGACCATATCTTATGATAAAGGTGGTAATCCTAATGAATATCTTGGCCATAAAATGACCTGGAATTCAGTAAATAACAGCCTGACATCATATGAGGATGGAAGCAGGATCCATCGCTATACCTACCTTAGCGACGGCCAGCGCCTTTCCAAGACGGTGGGCTGCGAGATGGTGGACGGCAAGACTGTGGGAGGTAAGACAACCACCTACATTTATAACGCAGGCATGCTTCTTGCAGAGGATAATCCCGATTATCGCATTAATTTCTATTATGATTCAAACGGAATAGCAACAGAAATCGGTTATATCGAAAAAGCCGGTGGCAAATTCGGAAAAGAGACATTTTACTTCTTTACCAGAAACGGCCAGGGCGATATAGTAGGAATATACAGAAGCGCTGATTCTACGCTGGTTGGAAGCTATGAATACGACCTTTGGGGCAATCCTGTTTCCGTAATTGAAAACACAACAAAAAAGGTAAATGGCAAGACCGTAACCATAAGGGATGAGCAGGGAATCCTTGAAAAGAACCCTCTTCGCTACAGAGGCTATTACTACGACAATGAGACAGGCTTCTATTACCTTAATGCAAGATACTATGATCCCAAGGTACACAGGTTCATAAATGCAGACAGCGTGATAGCCGGGGTATCATCAGATGTTCTTGGTTATAACCTTTTTGCTTACTGTGATAACGATCCTGTCAACAAGATCGACACCTCAGGAAACTGGCCAACACTAACCAACAAGCAGAAGGTTGCGGTAGGCCTTGCGGTCATTGCTGTAGCAGCAGTTCTTACTGTAGCAACAGGTGGAGCAGCTGCAGGAACAGTAGTCGCAGCGGTCAACTGTTTTGCAACAGGAGCCTTGGAGGGGGCAATAGTAGGGGCAGCAACAGGTGCTGTATCCGGAGCGGTCGTAAACGGTGGAATAGCTTATGTTACCAGTGGGGGTGACCTGGAAAAGACGAAACAGGCTGCTATCGATGGTGCGTGCGATGGCTTCATGAGCGGATCCATAGAAGGCTTTATCACCGGAGGAATGACAAGTAACCACTGCTTTGTTGCCGGTACTCTTGTGCAGACCATCGACGGAGCGATTCCGATCGAGCAGATAGAAGAGGGAGAATTTGTCTTATCAGAAGATCCCGACACCGGTGATGTAACATACAAGAGAGTTCTTGAGACCTATGTAAATGATACTTATGAACTTGTTCACCTGACTATAGACGGTGAGGAGATCGTATCAACTCCCGGACATCCTTATTATGTCAAGGATTTAGGTTTCATCAAGGCAGGAGATCTTGAAGTAGGCACAACACTCATTGATTCCGACGGCAATGAACTTCACCTTCAGATAAAGCGTTGGGAGCAGCTCCAGGAATGTGTACCGGTCTATAACTTTGCGGTTGAGGACTACCACACCTATTTTGTCGGCACTAAGAATGTGCTGGTGCATAATATATGCAAATTAGGAAAAAATATGGAAAAAGCCGGAAACATGAGGCCAAGTGCTGATTATCATGCGCATCATATATTTCCACGAACTTTTAGGGAGCAATTTAAATCTATTGGGATTGATGTGGATTATAGTGGATTTGGTTTATGGATCGAATCACATGAGCATTTAACTAATGCTAAATCATATAATCGATTATGGCAAACATTTTGGGATGCACAGAAAGGATTGACTCCTGAGATAATTGAAAAAAATTTTTTGGAATTTGTCAGAACACTTGAAAGGTTATGGTAGAAAAAGTATGGATTTTATAGTGTTTTCAGCTTCAAACAACAGTAATTCTATTGCACTATGCAGGCGCGATAAGGATAAAGAAGACTATCTTGAGATAGATGTTGTAAAAATTCCTGAGTTTAAAGTTTTATATCATTTTAATGCACATGGTGATTGGCAGGACCATAGAATAGCTATATCTGATGATGGTGAATATGTGGCTACATCTATATGGGAAGATTTTGGCAAGGGACATGTACATGTATATAAAAATGGATGTGAGGTACTTGACTCCAGGAAATTTAACAGAATCGACCGAATAGCATTTTCGGATAGAAATGATCTTCGGATTATGCATAAGGAAAAGACATATCTAATGGATGTTTCTTCCGGAGAAATTAAGGATGTTCAGAATTACTATGATATGATTCATAATGCTTTTGGTGAAGATATAATTCTTAAGCATGATAATATGATTTATTATGCAGGGAAGAAAATAAAATCATCTACATTTGCTTATTTTGACGTTATCGGAACTCCTGATGGATTATTGGCTTCGGAAGTGAGCAATTGTTTGATAAGATATGATGCAAGCGGCAATAAAGTATGGGAGTCAGCAACAAGAGAATATGGTCATATTATTAATGCTATGTATGATAGTATTCATAAAGTGATATATTGCTATACATTTAGAGGCGTGAGTATCATTGTTGATTACGATTCAGGAGAGGTCATTAAGAGCTTTAATATTGAGCCTGCAGGTTTTATGTTCTTTTTGATAGATGAACAAATATACATTTTTAAACCAGACGGAAAATGTTTTAAAGTAGATCAGAACGGATTAGGTGATCTGGTTTTTGACTTAGATAGTCTTGTTGGTTAAGGATATCTGATAAATGCGCTGTTTCGCCATTGAGGTCTGTCCCAAATTGGGTACGAAGCCTGGGGCCCATTGGGTTCTGACCTTAATAGGGTGCAAAATCAGCAAACATCGGTGTTTGTGAGAGGACAAATAAAATGTATTGCATGTAATTATGTACGTATTTTTATGAGCTCTGTATCCGGAGCGGGAATAAACGGTGGAATAACTTTCATCACCAGCGGCGATGACCTGAAAAAGACTAAGCAGGCTGCTATGTGAGGACATAAACAGACTTGGAAGCAGCAATGCGCACTCCGCTGCGCTTTGCGTGAGAATATGATGAACAAAATGGGGCGACCTTTTGCGAAGCAAAACTTCCAATGTCGCCCCATATCGCTACTGTTTACAGTAGCGTGGGGCCTGCGATGGTTTCATGAGTGGAGCCATAGAAGGATTTATCTCTGGTGGAATGAACAGTAATCACTGCTTTGTTGCAGGAACCCTGGTCCAGACCATTGATGGAGCGATTCCTATCGAGCAGATAGAAGAGGGAGAATTTGTCCTATCAGAAGATCCGGAAACAGGAGATGTTACCTACAAGAGAGTCCTTGAGACCTATGTAAATGATACTTATGAACTTGTTCACCTGACAATCGACGGTGAGGAGATCGTATCAACTCCCGGACATCCTTACTATGTCAAGGATTTAGGCTTCATCAAGGCAGGAGATCTTGAAGTAGGAACAACACTCATCGACCGGGAAGGCAATGAACTCCACCTTCAGATCAAGCGTTGGGAATATCTTCAGAGCCCTGTACAAATCTACAACTTCGCATTTGAAGACTACCATACATATTTTGTCGGAACAAAGAATGTGCTGGTGTATAATAAAATTTCGGACTAGACGGGGAGAAATACGATTTGGGGACTGTGTCCCCACTAGTTTGAGAAGATTGTCTTAGAATATTCTTATTTACATGAACATACAGTTTATCATGAGTTTTTTTGTGAAAACATGAGGCTTTCAGCATTCTGATATGGCAGGAAGCCTTGTGCTTAGCGTATAATTTGCAAAGAAAAGGCATGAACTGCATTACATACCGAAAAGGAGATTTAAACATGAGTAGTTGGGGAATAAGTATCATTACCGCAGTAATTGTCTGGGGAGTCATCAGATGGATGACGAAGAAAAATACCAGAGGCAATGAGTTTCAACTGTACAGGGTATATTACCGGTATGGTGGTTCCGAACGCAGCATTACAGTTGGCATATTTGGCAGTAAGGACAAGGCGGAGGAAGCGCTTAATGACCTTGAGAGCAAGAACACCTCTGATGGGATGAAATATGGTTTTTCCAAGGTGGTGATAAGCACCTTTCGTGGACGAGAAGGAAATCTTGTTTATGAGTGGAGCAGCAATAATGCAGGGGCAGATAACTACTTCTTTTTTACCAAAACTGATTATCTTGAGGAGATAAAAAGGCGACTTGAAGGCTCTGATAAAGGTAATACCGGAAATATAAAGTCATACGAGATCAATAAGCTTTATATTGATGAAGATGGAAGTCCTGAAGCGGCTGTCTGATAGACCGCATATTGTTTTGGGGATATTTGATCAAAAAAGAATTTCGAAATAATCGTGCAAGTAAATATCTAAGGAGGAGAAAGGAATGGCTGCACAGAAAAAGAATGATTTAAATGAAAAATTGTTTAATGAAGGGAAAATAGACGAGAGACGCATTTTTACTATTGTTACTGCCAAAAGGCTTCCCGGAGGAGGCTACGGAATGGTAGGACTTGGATTTAATAAGGATAAAATAGTTGTGATAGATGTGATTTCAGTTAAGCTGTCTTCTATAGAGCTTGGAGAAACTCTCTTTGAAATACCCATTAAAGAGATGGAAAATATTAAGGGTAGTTACTTTGTCTTTTATCCGTTCTTAAAATTCACATGGCAGGGCGGAAGATTTTTCTTCTCAGCTATTGGTTATAATAGCGGTATTCTGGAAGCGATTAGAAAGTAGCTTGAAAAAAGATTAATAATATTTGGGGACGGAGTTAAGATACCAGTTACATTAGAATGAATATTTAATTCTGTTCACGTAATTTCAAGTCATAGGGACGGATCATTTGACTTATCATGAAAATAAGCCGAACGAACCGTCCCTTTGATATCAAAAGAAAAAGATATAGTTGCTAAAGTTCTTATTTAACACATTGGCACCTGTCACCAATGTATTATACCAGTGACAGGTACAAGCTTAAATCTAATTCAAAGATCAATCCAGTGATCGTCTACCCATACTCCTACAGACACGTTCCACCGACGGTATTGAACTTTGCCATTATTCGTTCGATACTTTGTGATAATCTTTACTACTTTGGTTTCGGTTTCGAAACCGGCTGGCTGGTTACTACTTGCATTTGATATGAAAGTAGTACTTCCAAAGCATAGTAGCGAGCATAGAACAATAGTTAATAATCGGATTCTTTTTTTCATTTTCTTATAACTCTTCCTCCTTTTTCTTCCCATAATTGTATTGTATTATCAGATACTGACAGTGTTGATCCATCATTTAAGAGAATATAGCAGTCTGAATCATCAATAACCAGAGTATCTGTAGTGGGATCTATTTCATGACATGCACAATCAGGTTCAATATCATCTTGTGGCGGATCATAGTGAGAACTGAAGAATACAGTGTATGAAGAAATAAATAGTGTTGCCGCAAAAGTGTAGACGACAAGGTCTTTAAAAAATGAATGTGCATAGTGCTTTTTTGATATCACCAGGAAGCGTTCCTTGAGATCTACAGGATAATTTGAAATCAGTTTAAGGGCACAGTGTTCCGATATTGATGAACGAGAGGCTTTCAATGTGTTCTGATTCTTTATAACAAGAAGCATTGTTTCCAGGTATTGAAGGCGCTTATTGTCAGTCAAACCATCAAGTGTCATCTGATCGCATCTAATTTCCATTGACTGTTCAATGTCTTTTCTGAAAATATATACACAGGGATTCCAGAAAAACAGGCAAACAACGACGTTTGCAAGTAATTTTGAAAAGCAGTCTCGATTGCTTAAATGATTGTATTCATGCCTGAGGATGAAGTGCAACTGCTCATCCGAATATAGAGTGCTGTAGCTTGTTGGTAGGATTATGCATTTCCTCAGTAAGCCCATACTCAATGGGCTGTTTAGATTATCCAGTTCATAGAGTTTGATATTAAGAGATGTTGAATAATCATCCTGTATATCGCTTAGGAAACGGTAGGCTTTATCAGAAGGATCCAGCGATTTTTTTCTGGTTTGTGCCGAAACTACAGTATAGGTAAATAAAAGCCTTAATAGTAAGAAGATACTAATTGTGACATACAAAGTGAATAGTATTTGGTTAAAATACAGGCTATGGTGATCAAAGCTAATTCTTCTAAAAAACATGAAATCCATAATGGGATTGAAGATTCTGCTGGTTATGCAGATGGCCCATGGGGCTTCAAAGGGAAGCAGGAGTCGTAAAAGGCATAAAAAATAGATGAAGCAGATAGCTCTAACACTTATAAGCCTCAGTTTCATGAGCTTTTTTCTAATATGGTAAAACAGGAGAATAAAAATGCTGGTATATAGCACACAAATCCAAAAGTCACAGAACAATTCCAGGTTGCTCATTTGATACATCATCTTTCCTGATCAATTTTTTGATTCTTTTTTAGACTGTCAATTATTTCCTGAAGACTCTCAATCAATTCTTCCCTTGTTTCTTCATTATCATCGCCATCATTTTTTATCATCGCCATGGCAATGTTTCCAAGAGACTTGTACGTAAGACCATCCATTTTCAATAACCTGGCAGCATATTCTTCCTGGGTGATGGAACATCTGAATCTACGGGCGTACTGAGTGTTGTATTGTTCAAAGCCTGAAACCTCTATCAGATTCTTGTCAATCAGGCTATTGATTGTACGGAAAATGCTTAGCTTGTTCCAATCAGTGTCGTCCAATCTGTCAAGCATTTCAATACTGGTTAAACCTGAATCAGAGGTCCAAAGTAAATCCATTATAGTTTTTTCCCTAGCGTTTAATTGATTTAATCTCATAAAGTGATTCCTCAAAAAGTGACATTTGACAATTTAATTATATATCAGGTTTTGATTAAGTCAATACTAATAACAGAATATGATAATAGTATTGACAAAATTGAAAACAGAAAAATATAATATGATATCAGAAACTTATTATCGAAAAAATGGGGGTGAAAGAATGAGGAAAAAGTATTTGAGAAGTATCAGTGCGCTAATGGCTCTTACTGTGTTTGTTACCCAGAGTAACATCACAGCATTGGCGGAGGACAAGGTAGGGGACGATGCCTTGTTAGATGCAGAGGAAGAGGTCATCTGGGAAGAGGGGGAAGATTTTACTATTCGTGACGAAGAAGGCCCTTATGACTATGATGAGGATGCTTATCAGGAGAATGAAAACTCTGATGATACTACAGTTGTAAGAAACACAAGTGATGAAGCATACGTGATAAGCGAGATCATAGATGCAAGGGAGGAATACAGCAAGGAGTATCTCCTTAGTGATGATTCCAGGGCGGTATATTATTACGCAGAACCCGTGCATTTCGAAGCTGAAGATGGCTCCTGGCAGGAGATTGATAACACAATCCTACAGACTGAGAATGGTTATGAAAACTCTGCCAACTCCTATCATGTTCTGTTTACTGACAATGAGGAGAGCCAGGGAGAAGTCCTTTTTGAAGAAGATGGGTATAAGGTGGACTTCTCCTATGTTGATGATACAAATGATCCGGTAACAGATTCTAATCCGGATGAATATCTTAATAGCTCAATGATAATGGAGCAGTCTGATCCTGATACGGATATTTTTTCCTTTGATAATGATAATGAAAATAAAGAAAACAAGCTGACGGTGAGCCTTACACTTGATGGCAGCTCTTTTTCTGATGCAGCAATAACAGAAAGTACACTTGATGATAAGCATGAAGATGAGGATACGACTGAATCGGACGAAAAAGATTTGTTAAATGAAAGCGTTGACAATCATTCAGAACCATATATAATTCCTTCATCCACAATAACCTATAATGGATATGACAACGATGTATCGTTGGAGTATTCTCCTTCATCAAACGGTGTAAAGGAGAACATTGTACTTGCAAGTTCTGAGGCTGGAAGCACGTTCACATTCCGTGTAAAGCTTGAAGGCCTTAAGGCAAGAGTAAGCTCCGCTAATGAAGTTGAACTATATGATGAAAATACAGATGAGATAAAGTACTATTTCCCCGCTCCGTTTATGGAGGACAAAGAGGGCAGGTACTCAGACGAGGTATGGTACAGCCTTTCAGAAACTTATCCATATGAGGATGCTGCTGAACCGGCAGATGAAGATGCTATAACTATGCCTGATGAAGATGCTATATCTGTAGAAAGCGAGGATATAGAGGATACCTCCGTAACTGTAGAAGAAACGTCGGAGGAAATTTCACTTGAAGAGGAATTGCAGGAGAAGGAAAACGAAAGTGAAACGATTACTCTGGAAGATTCCGAAGATGAGATTACACAATCAGAAACAGAAGATGAGATGGATGACTGCATTTATCTCACTCTAACTGCTGATGAAGAGTTTCTTTCTACAGCCAGCTATCCTGTTGTGATCGATCCTGTTATCAAGCAGTATAAGAGTGAGTCAAATGTGGTAGGGGCTTGCTACAGGAATGATAAAAAATCTGAGACAGATACTCTTTATGTGGGCAATAAGGATGGGGAAAACTATGTTACCTGTATCAGATTTGACCTTCCTTACGTTAGCCCCGGCGCTGTGATAACTGGTGCGCAGCTCTATCTTTCAGGAACAGCAAGTGCTTCGAATAAAAACTATATTGTAGCAAGGAAGATAACTTCTTCATGGACAGATGGAGGGGATGTAAGTGAGGTTAAGCCTTCAGTTGATGACAGGATAATAGACTTTTCGGTAGCCGGCGGGTGCTTTAACATAACAAAGCCTGTCAGGGAATGGATATACGGCAAGTGTGACAACAACGGACTTGCCTTTATGACATATAAAGAAAATGCAACTAAGCGTGATTCCATTAAACTTCTTGGCGGAAATAAAAAACCCTTTTTCAAACTTAGCTATAAGAATACCTTTGGTCTTGAGTCATACTGGAGTACTCATGACGTTGCTGCGGGAACAGCAGGATGCGGCTATATAAATGACTATACAGGTGCAGTTACAGTTGTTAATACTGCTTCACATACAGAAGGTCTGAGAATGCCTTTCAGTATTCAGAACGTTTATAACTCCAACCTTGAAAGAGGAGACCGCTGGCATTTAAATTACGACCAGAGGATTGTCATTCCTTCTGATGAAGTCGATGTATCTGAATACCCCTATGTTTATATAGACGAAGACCAGACAAGGCATTATTTCAAGGCTAAGAACGTCACCTACCTTGAGAACGGCGTAAAAGCAACTGCTCAGAAGACCGGAACATATCCTGCTGCAGAGGATGAGGACGGTCTCAAGCTCTATATCGTTCCTGTAAAGGATGAGGAGCTTAAAGAGCAGTATCCTCTCAAACTCATAAACAAGAGCTCATCCATTGTAAAATACTTTGATAAGAACGGATATCTTGCGCTTATCAGAGATTCCAATAAGTTCGAGAATGGAAAGAATCCCAAGGATAAAAATAATAAAGAGGTTGAAAGAGAAAATAATGAGATAAAGATAGCTCTGGAAAGTACAGCCTCGGCATCCGAAACTCCTTCAGGATATGGAGAGCTTAAGGAAAACATAGGCCGGATAAAGACCCTTTCCGGCGGAAAAGAAAAGCTTAGTGTTATATCAGAGGAGCTGAATGCCCTTTTAGACAGAAGCATCACTGTAGCTGATGAACTGTGCACGGAAGAAAGAGCAAAGACTGATATACGTGTTGCAATTAAACTGCAGGAGATCAGAAGGAAACTCAGGAGACAGAAGGAATATCTTAAGGACAGGAAAAGATCTGATCTTACAACATCAGCATCAAGCACGTTGAAAATAGCTGAAAATGCAGAAGAACTGGCAGAGGAAGATAAGCCTGTAAGCTGCCATATCACTTCTGTTACCGATGCTGCGATGCATACAGCAGAGGTTTTCTACGATGATTATGGAAGACTTCTTCAGATAACAGATCCCAGTAAAGAAGACGGAAAAGCCATATATCACTATGATGATGCAAACGGTATATCTAATGATGTTTCTTTAATTGTGTTTAAATACATAAATCGGCTTAAAGACGAAGCGCCTACATTAGTAACAAAGACAGCCGCCTATGGATATGATAATGATGAAAACGGGCAGCTGAACTTTATGCAGGATAATTCCGGCTACAGAGTCTCTTATACAAATAAAGCAGGAAGAATCATAACCGTATCCGAGATGGTTCTAAAAGAGGACGGCACTGCCCGAAACGGACAGACATTTTCGATAGATTATGGTGATAATAACACTGTTACATATCACTTCAGCGGAATTGATGACGAATATGGAAGCACTGATGACATCTTCAACACTGAAGTTTTTGACGAAAGAGGGAGAGTTGTATCTGTATATTCCAAAAACTCAAGTGATGAAATACTTGGTGCAAATGCTGTTACATTTTCTGATGATGTAAAATATTATGCCAAGACCTCATCAAATGATCAGAGCGAAACAGGAACCATCAATCTTATAGAGAACTCAGGCTTTGAGGATGACAGTGAGAGCTGGCATGTTCCGGATGCATTACATGAAAAGGTCAATCTTCTTGATAAGGAGAGAGTTTTTCTTGGAGATAACG
>NZ_CAMVPU010000062.1 GCF_947169445.1 uncultured Butyrivibrio sp.
CTAATTTTATTATTTTAGAATGGAATAAATCCTCAATTTCCATCATAAGTTTCATGCCGTATCCCTGACGAAAAAACTTAGGATCAATAAATATTCTTCCGACGTATAATTCCTCTGCGCCAAACAAAACCGCACCACCTACAATACTTTCATCGATATTCCAAAAAGTATATAGGTGATTCTGCTCCATCATTTTTCTATGCCAGTTTTCCGAATCATAATCCGGTGGTCCACCTGCTTCATTTCCGCCGACTTGTATGTCTGAGTCAAATGCTTTAATTGAAATTTCTGTAAGTTCTTTAATATCGTTTATGGTACTCTTGTGTAAAAACATCATTTATTCTCCTTCACAAAGTCCGTGTAAAATTACACTCTCGGTTTTTGATATATTACTGAAACATGCGTGATTTCATTTGCCTCGTCTGGATATTCCATATAATATTGCATACCTATCGCCTCTGCGGTTTTGATAGAAGGGGTATTTGTATATTTACAATACGAATATAATGCAGGATATTCTGTTTTATGAAATGCCCAGTCTCTAACCGCTATAGCTGCTTCCTTTGCATAACCCCTGTGCTGGTAGTCACGCCGAATATGATACCCTATTTCCGGTAACATCTCGCCATTGATTTTTTGAAGGGTAAGTCCACAGTCACCAATCATTTCTCCTGTATCCTTCAGGCACACTGCCCAGAGTCCGAATCCGTTTTCTTCATAACGCTTCATGTTGCGTTCTATCCAATCCCTGACCCTTTTTTCATCGAAGGCATAAGGATAGTGTTGCATAATATCCGGATCTGCCAAAACAGCATACAGCGCTTCAAAATCTTCTGCATTCATTTCTCGGAGAAATAGTCTCTTTGTCTCAAGAATTACTTTCATATGGTTAATCTCCTCTATTTATCAGGCAGCCTGGGGAACAGTCAGATTTTTAAGCCACCGCTCCCTGCGAAGCCAGAAGTGAAATATTACAACCTTCACAAGATCCAGAAGCTTTACTCCCAGATACATTGTCACAGGCCCAACATTGGTATATCTTGCAAGGATGAACAGCATTGGCAGCATAACAAGGATTGTTATAAATGCATCCGTATACATTCCCATTGCTGTATCGCCTCCGGCTCTTGCTATAGCCTGCTGAGCATTCATGATGACCCATACCGGCATGAAGAAGGCCAGTAGGATTACCATGTTCCTGCAGATGCCTACAGCGCTGTCACTTAATCTGCCAAACACCACAGGAACAATAAGAGTAGTTCCAAAACCTATGATTGTCATAAAAAGACCCAGAATGGCTGCTCCTGATAAGAGCCATCTTTTCTGGAGGCGTGCTTCTTCAAGTTTTCCTGTACCCAGTGTCTTGCCGATAATTACTCCAGTTGCTGAATAAATACCGCTGAAGGCAACAAAGAAGAGATTTGCGATTGCAAAGCCGGATGCCATCCCTGAAACAACATCAGCCCCGCCTCTTCCATTATAGATAGCAGTTGTAACAGTCTCCGAAAGCACCCATACCATCTCGCAGAAAAGAACCAGCGCCCCTTTCTTTGCCATACGTCCAAAGAGTCTTCCATCTATTCTTAAGAAATCTGTTAGCTTAACCATAAAGTCCGGTTTTAGCTTCACATATACTACAAGAAAAGCTATAAGCTCAAAGCTTCTTGCAATGACCGTAGCATAAGCCGCTCCGTTTACTCCCATGGCAGGAATCCCGAAATGACCATAGATGAGCACCCAGTTAAGGCATGTATTGATGAGGGTTGCTACAACCGTGATCACAAGCGGAATATTAACCTTTCCAAGATCACGAAGAGAACTTGCTATAACAACGGATATGGTCATCTGGACACCCATATAAAAACAGATCCCGATATAGCTCACAGCTGCGTCAAGAATTGCATCTGCCTGGGTGTTACCAATTACCATAAGTGATAGTATCTGTCTAGGGTATACCCTGCACACCAGGTAGTAGGGGATAGCGGCAGCAAGACCCATGATCAGTTTAAATCTGAAGGCCTGTCCCATTCCCTTCTTATCCTTTGCTCCAAAGTACTGCGTCATGAATATTCCGCCTGCTGTACAGATCGTATTGACATAGACCATAAAAATGAACATGACCTGTCCAGCCACGTTTACTCCTGACATTGCAATATCTCCAAGCCCGGACACCATGAAATTGTCTACCAGTGAAACCATGCTCTGTATGAGTTGCTGAAGCATTATCGGAACAGCTATTGACAGGGCATTTATATAAAATTTACCAGAGCCGAAAAATCTGTCTCTGATTTTTGCTGCTGTTGTCATCTATATTCTTTCCTCTCTTTGATTTACATCCATGTATTATTGGCTTCTTTGAACTTCTTCGCAGTCTTCGCCCATTTCGCAATCTCCTTCTTCTTTGCGTAGTTGCGAGTGTTTTCTGTTGAAAGAGACTTATAGAGCGCATACCTCTCCTCAGACAGCGCTCCACTTTCAATCGCCGCTTTGATTGCGCATCCGGGTTCTGAATCATGCCGGCAATCACTGAACCTACACATGGCTTCCAGCTCTACGATATCCGAAAATGTATCTTCCAGCCCAGCTTCCGCTCTCGCGATACCAATCTCTCTCATACCCGGAGTATCAATTATTGAAACTCCGTTTTCAAGTTCTATGAGCTGTCTGTGAGTAGTGGTATGTCTGCCTGTTGAATCCGACGTGCGAACCTTTGAGGTCTTCATGATCTCTTTTCCGGCAAGGGCATTTAAAAGGGTTGACTTTCCTGCCCCGGAGGATCCTAAAAGGGCGATGGTAATTCCGCTCTTCATGTACTCTGAAAGCTCTTCAAGTCCTATATCATAGAGAGCACAGATAGCATGAACTCTCACTTTGTCGGATATAGTCTCCACCTCCCTTACATATCTGCCCACATTGCTGCACAGATCTGATTTGGTCAAAAGAACTACCGGCACAGATCCCCCCTGCAGCACAACACTGACATATCTGGCTATCCTGTTATAGCTATAGTCCTCATTGAGTGACGTAATGATAAAAGTGTAATCTGCATTGGCCAGCATATACTGCATTGTGCAGCTCTTTGCCTGATCAGGTCTCTGTAAAAAGCTCTTTCTGTCACACACAGACTCTATTACAGAATCGCCGATCGGGTTGTAGTTAAATATCACATAGTCCCCCACAACAGGGAGCTGACTGGCCGTAGTCTCCCTAAAACTCCCCTTTAGTTTTGCGGGTACTTCTTTTCCCTGAAAGCTAATGGTGTAAGTGTTTTTTGTATCTCAGAAATTCTTCCTCTGTTCTCATTATCATTCATTGTCTTGTCTCCATTTTTTTATTGTTAATGTCATTTGCCGCATCTGCTTGGAGACCCTGTTTATGAAAATATTGCTGAAAATGCATAGAAAAAGCCGTGACCAGGACGCCACGGCTTAAAACGCAAAAATGCAAATTGTCATATAATGAAAGAAGTAAAAGTTGATTATGACTCTTCCATATAATACTCATAAACCGAGGGTCTCATACTATATTCAGTTACAATCTCTGTTCCGGTTATTTTCATCTCAAACATAAATATGATTACCTCCTTCCGTATGACATCCCACTAAGCTCGAAAGAACCTCGTTAAGTGGTCTGCACATCGCTTTTCTTTAAGATTTATTACTCCTAGAGTTTATCAATAATACATATACATATCAATATTTACACTGATTTGGATACTTTTTGCACTGAATTCATTTATTCCGCGAGAATAGCATATCCGCTGTCTTTTCCAGCTCGCGTCTTTCCTGCGTATCATCGTATGATTTTTCCCTGTCGTCAATGCCCCTAACCACATCTATAGAAAAGAGTCCGTCCTTATTGCAGTAGAAAAAGATTTTCATTACCCCGGAAATTTTAAAATGCGCCTCGGCATTTCCTTCAGGGTAGAGCTTTACCATCTGGATGCTGTTCGTGGACGTGGCTGCGATAAATGAAATGTAATGGAGCTTGGTCATCTCGTGATCAATTCTGACATAGTACTCATCCTCAATACGTTCTATGAAGATCATATGGTTTTCATCTGAGTTTTCTGCCTCTTCCGGAAGGAGCTGCACTCCATGGCACTGTATGACAGCATCACCCATGGCATGTACAGCATTCCCACATATGGGACATACATAAAACTTGGACCTGAGCATATTTGCAGATACGTTTTCGTTCTTTATCATGTTTCCTGAAATCAGTTCAGTAACTGAAATCTGAAAAGCATCGGCAATAGGCTCTAAAAGAGCTATGTCAGGATATCCTTTTCCGTTTTCCCATTTACTGACTGTTTTATCGGTCACTCCAAGATGATCGGCAAGCTGAAGCTGTGTCATATTCTTCTGCTTACGCATCTCCTTTATCACTTCACCTGTTACATACTGGTTCATAATCTCCCTCCTCATCAGTACATTAGTAATATCTAAATGTAATGATATATCGGAGCTTTCATTTTAACCATCCACGGAAAGTAGAGTGCTACACACACCTACCGTAACGTATTTCTTGATATCTTCTGAACTCTGGCTGCGGCGGCTTCCGGGGTGATCTCGTCTTTTGCCAGATCTGCAAGGGCATCTCGAACAGCTATGTAAAGGTCTTCATAAGGTATTATCCTTGATCCTGCTACATTTGTCTCGCCATTTTCTATGATATATTCAAGGTTCTTTTGACCATCCTCATTAAGCCCATGAACCTTAAGTTCCATGTCAGCCCTGGAGGGCATGTACTCAAGATACTGATTTACCAGCAGCTCTTGTCCCTCATTCACAAGGTAATCCATCCATCTAAATGCTGCTTCCTTATTCTTCGATTCAGGATTCATGCAGAGGATCACATCTGTAGCCGCTGTCACCGGCGCAATCTTTCCATCGCCATTCCAGTCAATAAGGAAAACTTCATGATCTGCACCTTCACTATGGAAATTATCATAGGTTTTTTCATCCTGAAGAGTGTACATGTTCATGGCCCAGGAACCATTTGCAAACATCGGAATGCTTCCCTGACGCTGAAACATGTCATTTACATCATCGTACAGCGTCATTTTTATGGCTCTGTCCTGAAACACGCCATTACTAAAACTCTCCTGCCATATCCTGAAGGATTCTATGATAGGCTCCGTTTCAAAGGATGCCCTGCCTTCAATGGCATCATACAGTGCATCCCTGTCACAGTCCGCTGCTATTGACATCCATATATCCTGATCAAGCCATGAATCCTTAGCTCCGATTGCCAGTGGATAGCTGCCATTTTCCCGTAGCTTATTGCAGGTTTCAAGCATTTCCTGATAGTTTGATGGTACGCTGCAGCCATATTCCTTAAGCATATTAACATCTGCCCAGAGGTATCCGGCGTAGGTCTGTCCCAGAGGAAGCCCATAAATATTCCCGTTTTCATCACTTACATTCTCTATGCAGGAGCCTAAGAACTTATTCTGCCAGCCGGCTCCCCAGGCCTTGATGCAATATGGCGTAAGTTCTTCCTCGAATGCCCTGGTGGTATCAAAATCCGTACCGGTAGCGATGCCAAACACATCAGGACCGCTGCTTCCCATCAGCTTTACCCTGAGATGGTTCTGGTAATCCCCCGAACCTTCACAGATATATTTGATCCTGATATCAGGATTTTCTTTTTCAAAAGACTCTATGATCTTGTAGATAGGACTGTCAGGACCGTAATCTGCCGGATTCCAGGTCATGAAGGTTACGGTAGTTACTCCTTTACCTTCTCCTGCACTGCAGCCAGCGATAGACGCTGCGTATATGACTATGGATAATAAAAACAATGCTACTCGTTTCATATGATCATTCTCACTTTAAACTTATTGTCCTCAGCAATATATCTTATTTCACTGTTTGTCTTCTGTACAAAATCCAGAACGCTGCGGGTTCCGATGCCATGCCCAACTTCGTTTGTGATCGGGTATCCATCTTCATTAAGCTCTGCTTTTCCATCGCAGGAATTAACGATTTCAAACAGGAGCTGTTTTTTAAACTTGGCTGTAATCTCGATAAAGCGGTCGTTCTCGGTCACCTTTTCGCAGGCGTGGATGGCATTCTCAAAAAGGTTACTTATCGCAATGGCAAGCTGCATCTCATCAACACCCGGATTGTAAGGGATATTTGCAGACACGTTTACCTTAATGTTATTTTTCTCTGCAGCTGTTACATAATGCGTGATAGCTGCATTGACTGTGGGATTCTCACAGTACCGCTGGCCGGAACGAGGTTCCTGGGACAGCCTTTCCTCAAGGCATTTCCTGGCTTCCTCCACTTTACCATCCTGGATCAGGGATAGAATAAGAGCTTCAAAATGTCTCCTGTCATGTCGCATTGCCCTGTCCTGACTGAGCATTTCTTCTGTGGCGCCAAGTCGCTCCTTCATGCTGTCTGCCGCCATTTCCAGCATGGCAGCATCTGCTTTTAGCTTATATTCCCGTTGTTTAAGAGCAGTCGTGTCCACCAGAGCATACAGCTTTCCAATAAGTTCACCATCTGCATAAAGCTCTTTTTCTTCCGGAGAAAAGAATCTTTCGCCTATTGCCAGCGTATCCCCTTTTACGATAGCCTCCCTAAGCCGCTCCACAACACCTTCCGCATCCTTTGTTACCTCCGGAAACAGCTCTTTTACGTGCTCGTTGTAGTACTGAAGCCTTCCATCCGGGTCCACAGCTATAACACCTTCAGAGAGCCTGTCCACAATATATTCCCTTGCCATGTCGATAATTCCCAAAAGGTTATATCTGAATATTGCAATGAACATGGAGATCGTGACTGCCACATTTCCAAATACAGATATGTCAAAAAAGTATGTGACAAAGAATATATGTGAGATCTGGCAGATGAAAAGAACTGCCTCAATGAGGAACCCGGCAATTATTATCATCGCTCGTTTTTTTGCAATTTTGCCCCTGTAGCTTTTCAGACTCTTAAACAGCAGGTAAAACACAACTATAATAACAGCGGCCTGAGACTGCATAAACACCTGATGTACAATGCCGCTTCTATGCAAAAGAACTGGGAAAAGCCCATCCTTATCAAACCAGGTCTTTGAATAATAGAGATTGTGGCTTTCCAGTGTGAAGACAAAAATATAGACCAACACGTTAAACAATACAAATGCTCTTACCAAAAGCTTATGAACCCTTATATGACAAAGCTCTACCGTAAACATAAAAAGAGAGAATATGATCCATACTCTCCCGGCATACGAAAATTTCAACGCAGCAATATATTCATCCTCTGTTTTCGATAAAAGTTCCAAAAGGTAGCCTGTATTGTTTACCAGCATCACCATGCAATTAATGAAAAGATATCCATGAAGCTTGTTCTTAAGGTTCCTAAAAACAATGAACCCTTCAAGGAACATGGCGAATATACTGATAATCATGGCGCCTAAAAGAAAATCATGCATTAGTCTTTACTCCAATCTGTAATCCATATATCTGTCAGCGACCTCGGCATATCTGCTCTTGGATACCGGCACCACCTCTTTACTTCGAAGAGTAATGTCTGTCTTCGTAAGTTTATCAATGGCAGTAAGATTAACACTAATGGACTCATGACATCTGATGAAATACTGCCCTGAATGGTTCTCATCCATATATTCCATAAATCCAATCCTGAGAGTTGGAGTAGAAACAACCTCCCCATCTGACATGTGATAGCTGACCACATGATTGCGGTAGTCAATATACATTATGTCATCGAGTCTTAAGGAGCACATACCGCCCTTTATTTTGACCGTCACAGATTTCCTGTCATCTGTCAAGGCCCTTGTCAGTGCAAGGTCAAGAGTTGAAAAGAGCTTGTCCTTAGCCACCGGCTTTAGTATATAGTTTATGGGATTTACATCAAAGGATTCCAGCGCATATGAGCTTTCAGAAGTTGCAAAAATAATCTGAGCATCCGGCTGATTCCACCTAAGTTCCCTTGCCGCCTGAATACCTGTGACCATAGGCATTACTATGTCAAGAAGATATATTTGTGGCCTGAAGGTCTCGCACTCCTGAATCAGTCTGTCCGGATGGTCAAATACCTTTACTTCAGCCCGGATTTCTTTTCCCTTAAGATATTCAGATACAAACTCGCAAATCCGCTCTCTGTCGGATCTGTCATCATCACATATTGCTATACGAAGCATTATGAATTACCCCCGCATTTTACATCACACGTAATTATTCTACCACCATCTCCACTACCATTTTATCCCAATATAAAACAGACAGTTTTTTTACACTGAATCCTGTCTGTTTTACACTTAATTACCGGATTTTTGCCTCAAGAAGTCTTTTAGTTCCTTATTCTTACCCTCTGACAGGATAAAGCCTATCACATCGTTCTTTCTCAGCACTTTGTGTATTATTTCTGCATCCATTTTTTCAAGCAGGATTCCAATATCAACTTGTGACTTCCTCCTTATGTCTTTTAGCAGCGCAGTGTCTTTTTGTTTGCGCTTGCTTTCACTTTTAGGATATCCCTGACCAAAGGGTTCCAAGAAAAGGCTTTCTATCGTTTTATCCAGATTATCTTCTCCACTCCATGTATATTCTTCACCAAGCGGCAGTGAGATGGCATTACCATTATTGATCTGCGCAAAAAGAAATGCGTCCTTAGGAGTAGGGGCATAACCACACAGGACACCGGGCATATTATTGCAGGCAAGCATCGTTGGCTGCAGGCATAAAAATATGTGTATCATAAAGCCACCCATGGCACCACATAAAAAAATAATTCTGAGAATCACGGCACTTATCGCATGGTTCTCGTCCATCTGCATAAGTGAAATAAATCCGCATGAATACATGGGAACTGCAAACATAGCCAATATACCTGACAACACAAATCTAAAATGAGCCATTCTCTCCCATGCGCTGTCGATAACTCCCATCTTCCCAAGCTTTTTGTTGTCCGGTCCCTTGATGTCCAAAAGCAGATCAGCTATAGCACACAGGATTCCTCCGCTTATTCCGATAATTCCCAAAACAAATCTTGCAGTATCCGTCATTTTTTGTACTCCTTCAAAATCATCTCCGTAACCCCCATAGTCCATATGGATCCTGCTTTAATTCTTTTTCATATAAAGAAACTACTGGCCAAATATCAAAAAACATAGCCTTACAATCTCCAATAAAAGCTTCTTTTATAAGATTATTTTCATAAGCCATATCCTGTATCTTATACCATGCCTTCACAGGTGGGTGTCCGGCTTCTATCATCCACTTATCTGGCGGATAGATTTTACAAATTTCTTCTGATGGAGCATAGATATCATTTATATCATCCGGGGTTATTCCTTCCACGTAGTGCATTGCCGTAAGCTTGTAAATATCAACTCCCAGCAAAAGTGCTTTTCCACCATTATGAATCGGATAATCCAAGCCGCCACTTAGTGCTTCCCTGCCGTGTTTACCCCATCCGGACGTACTTATAGTGTCCGCCCCAGTATAAGTGTCAGGGAGCCTTCTGAAAGTATCAGCTACAACACCCATCGCCGTTTTTTCAACATCAGCTGGTAATATCTTTATCTTAACGGTAATCCCCAGCTTCTTGTCTTCCTCTGAAAGCTCTAACTCTTTACTTAATCTGAGTGCAGGCATAAAGATACTGCCCTCTTCTGTAACCAGCTCCTTTAATGTATCTATGACAGTCTCTGCACCACCCTCAAGTTCTCCAAAACTGCTAAGTGAAGAATGCACTTCCAAAGTCATTCCTTTTTCAATTCCAAGCTTTTGCAATGCCGACTTTAGTTCCTCTTTAGTTATAGTTCGTTTGCTCAAAGCGACCTCCTACTTCCATGTGTCAAAGAAAAACAAACTAATAAGAACCAGTACACCTTGTTAAAGATTCAAATTCCGGCGCGCTTCTTCATTATTCCCGATGATCATAGACACTTTGTCGCAGCTCTTCACCTCCTTACAAGTTCCACAGGTTTCATAATCATTTCTCATAGCGCATTGACGGATCGTACACATTGAATCGCAATAGGGAAATTTAACACCGGCGGTTCTGCATCCCGCACAGTTAATCATTTCCGGTGTAATATCAGCTTTATTCATTTCTGACCATTCCTTTGCAACTTTTTCACGCAGATCATCATCATTATTTACTGTTGCAATACGTGCTTCACATGCTTCACAGTTTAGTCCGCAATATGCAATATACTTATTCACTTTCTTAACCTCCTACACGACCTCGATCGCTTACATATTCCAACTATTTTTGGTGCCCATGCACAGACATTTGACAGAATCCTCATTACCACCGGCGAACAGTGAAACACCATACTTGCAGTCCCACACAATCCCAGCACCATAAACCAGAATATAATATAGCTTAATGCCACATACCTTTTCATTTGCTTTTCCATGCGTTACCTCCTTACCGACAGATTGTCGGTCTAATTGTCAAATAATCGGGACTTACCAAATCACAGATAAGTCCCACATATATCTGACTCTATATTACATATCAAGTCGCGCTGCATCTTCTGTTACACTTATTAAGCTCAATTATGCACGGATATTGCTTTGCTCAGAAAAACTGCAACAGTGCCTTCTCAAGGCTCCCTGCCTCTGCCCCGAGCATCTTTTCGATGTTATAAATGAACGCTTTTCCCTTATGCTTCTTCTGCCTTGGCGTAAGGTTTTCATTATCATCGAATGCGATATTCCCATAGAGCATGATCATTTCGGCAGCTTCTCCCGGGTACTTTGTTTCAAAGATACCACTCTCACTTCCTTCGGCTATCAGTCGGGCAATAAGCGGAACAACTCCACTTATCAGGCGCTCCTGCATCTTTTGGTGTAAAAGAGCATTTTGAGGCTTATGTATCTGCTCCATCACTTCATCTTTGGCGCTTCCTTTTACCTGCAAGGAACCAAGTACTCCTGTCAGCCTCTTAAGGATGGGAAGACTTTTATCATTTACTATATTTCTGGCCTGACTAATTCCTTCCCTGGTCATCCTGTCAACTATTGCATCCAGGATCTCTTCCTTAGAGCCAAAGTGATGATACAGCGTTCCACGGGCAATTCCAATCCTCGCTATAATATCGTTTGTGCTTGCATTATCATAGCCCTTCTCTGCAAACAGCTCCTCAGCGACATCCAGTATTTCATTCTTTCTTTCCTCTGCTGTTTTTACAGTTCTCATATATTTACCAAATTCATCCATTTCAAACCGACACATTGTCGGTTATTATTGTATATTCCATCTCCGAAAATGTAAATAGCATTTTGCGATAAGTATTCACCCCATGCACGAATATCTGTCTGTTTTTCACTTATTTTTCTATTTAAATATACTATCGCAACAAGTACAATAGAAAAAATGGTTAGTCATTTCGAGGAGGGGCGATGAAGATTCTTTTGTTGGAAGATGATGTGATGATTGCATCGGGGGTAAAATACGCACTGGAAAACGAAGGCTATGAGGTGGAACACGCGAAGGATGTCTCTACCGCCAAAAACCTTATCTCAGGCAGTGCTTTCTCGCTTGCCATTATTGATATGCAGCTTCCGGATGGCAACGGCTTTGATATTTCCAGCATTCTTACGGATAAAAAAGTTCCCGTAATTTTCCTTACAGTTGTGGATGATGAAAATCAGATAGTGCAAGCCTTCGATGAGGGCGCTGAGGACTATATTGTCAAGCCCTTCAGAATCAGGGAACTCCTTGCCCGGGTTAAAAGAACTTTAGAACACCATCAGGGCGATTCCTCAAAGCTTATCACTGTGGGCAAAACCCAGATTGATACCGAGGCCGGAAAGGTCTACGCCGATGGAAAGCTCGTTGAGCTCACAGCCCTGGAATATAGGGTCCTTCTTATATTTGCTGCCAACAAGGGAACTCTTTTAAGCAGGAGCCAGATTCTTGATAAGATCTGGGACATGGACGGCAACTTCGTGGAGGACAATACCCTCACGGTCTATATAAAGCGAATCCGTGAAAAGCTGGGGGATGCCATAAATATAGAGACAATAAGGGGGATAGGTTATCGTGTGGATTAGAAAAAGAGACATTGAGCAGCTCTCTGAATTCATCAAAAATGCCGACGGAAAAGACCTTCCGGACATCCGCGATAACAAAGAGGGGCCTCTTAGTATATTGAAAAATGATGTTTATAACCTGGTTACTACAAGAAACGAGCAGCTCGACAGCGCCTATAAGCAAAGGGACAGCTTGTCTGAGTATATGTCGGATATCTCCCATCAGCTTAAAACTCCCATTACTTCCATGCTAATTATGCTGGATCTTCTGGAGGAAGCGGATGATGACAAGCGCCGGGAGTTTATCCGCAACATCAAGTTCTCCCTGACCAAAATGCAGTGGCTTGTGGGAGCCCTCCTTAAGATGGCCAAGATCGACGCAGGAGCAATTTCTTTTAACAAAAAAGCTGTTCTCGTCTCCGCTATCATGGAGGAAGTAAAGGCATCAGTGGCAATCCTTCTTGATATCAATGATCAGAGCCTTGTGCTTAACAATGACCATGAAATCCTCTGCGACAAAAGGTGGACCTCAGAGGCCCTGACAAACATCGTCAAGAACGCCATCGAACATTCACCGAATAACGGCGTCATAACCGTGGACAGCGGTGACAATCCGCTCTTTAGCTGGATTTCTGTACGGGACAGCGGCGCTGGCCTCAACAAGACCACATATGCTGCCCTTTTTAAAAGATTCGAGTATTCCACCAATGAAAACGGCTTTGGTATCGGAATGCCTCTGGCACTGAAAATAATTAAAGGACAGGGCGGTGACATTGACGTGGACTATGGTGGAAACGGACAGGGTGCCACATTCACCATTAAAATGTATAAGTGACTAAATTCGCAGAAAAAAGTTGTTTTCAGTCACTTTAGAGTCATTTTGATCCTCTAAGATGAGAATGTACAAAGGAGGATAACAGATATGGCAGTACTTGAAGTAAAAGAATTAACCAAGAAATATGGCCAGGGGGATTCTGCTGTTGTAGCCATCGACCATATTTCTTTTTCTGTTGAAAGAGGGGAATTTGTGGCGATTACCGGTGCTTCCGGCTCCGGCAAATCAACCCTCATGAACATGATAGGCGGAATCGACACCCCCACATCAGGGGAAGTTATCATAGACGGCAAGTGCATTTCTTCCATGTCAGAGGATGAGCTTGCCATATTCAGACGCAGAAACTTAGGAATGATCTATCAATTCTACAACCTGATTCCCACTCTCACAGCAAAGGAAAACATTCTTCTTCCCTGGAGGCTTGACGGACGTAAGGAGAACAAGGAAAAGGTAAAAGAAATTTTGCAAGTCCTGGGGCTTAGCGAAAGAGCTAATCACCTTCCGGGTCAGATGTCAGGCGGCCAGCAGCAAAGAGTATCCATCGGAAGAGCACTTATAAACGAGCCGGCATTTATCTTGGCGGACGAACCCACCGGCAATCTGGACAGCAAGACTTCCGGAGAGATCATAGATCTCTTGAAATATACCAACGAGCGACTGAAACAGACTATTCTTCTTATCACTCACGACGAAAAGATCGCTCTTTCAGCGGACAAGATCATCACCATCGGCGATGGAAAAATCATAAGAGACGAGGTGATGAAAAGATGAAACTGACAGCAGAACTTGCACTTAATCAGGTAAAGGGAAACAGGAAAAGAACAGCGGGCACGGTTATTGCTACCGCTCTCTCTACAGCTCTTTTGACTGCCGTTATGTGTTTTGTGACCAGCGGATATAGAATGCTGGAAAACTTTTTGGGGCCGGGTCTTGGAGAGTATGCCGGCACATATCTTCTGATGCTCTTTATTCCGGCTATATTCCTGGGACTTCTCATTGCATTTATGTCCGTAACTGTAATTGCAAACATCTACGAGAGCAGCGCCACAAAGCGCCTTGTAGAATTCGGCGTATTGAAATGCATAGGCGCAACCCGTAAGCAGATCAGAGAAACCGTAGTTTTTGAAAGTCTCTGGATAAGCCTTTTCGCTATACCAATTGGTCTACTATTCGGCACTTTGATCGGATTTATCGGTGTGGCCGTAGCAGGCAGATACATAGATTATTTTAATGAGCTTTCAAAGAGCATAGTGATGCGCCCCTTCTCGTTTGAACTGAGCTTTCATGTATCACTTTTTACATATGTATTCGCAGTGATCTTTTCTATGCTGGTGGTTCTTGCTTCAACAGCGAAGCCTGCCAGGAAATCAGGGAAGATTACAGCTATAGAATGTATCAGGGGGTTGCAGGTACGTGACATTAAAGCCGCAGGCAATCGCGACAGCCTTTTTATGGAAAAGATATTTGGATATGAAGGCCTATTAGGATCAACCAATGTCGCAAGAAACAAAGCCGCCTACAGATCAACCATCAGGGCACTGGCCCTTTCCATCATGCTGGTCCTGGTAGCCGGAAGCTTTAAGAATCAGGCGAAGAATGCCATGAAGTGGATGAGCTCCATAGGCAATGACATGCTGGTAGATTATGTATCCATAATGGATGAAGGAGAAAATGATGCGACCGGAAAGCCGCAGTCCATCATTGTCGCGCCTATCTCCTATGCTACAGCCGAGGAAATAACCGGGAAACTTCGAAGTTTCGAGAAGAATTTTGAAGTTCTTGGAGTCGGCTCTGACAGGGCAACCTACAGCTCTTTTCCCGACGAAAACGCCATGAACAGTGAACTTCTCAAGGTTCCCGGAGTAATAGATGAGTACAACGAAATAGCCACGGAACTTATTACAGTCGATAAAAAGAACTATGAAATACTCTGCCAAAAAGCAGAAGTTCCTGTGGGCAGCAACATTCTTATAAACTACTATGCCTATAATGACAACGGGAAAATGAAAGAGCTGGAGCCCTTTTCAGAGAGCATAAGCAGTCTGCAGCTTGTGGATTCTGCAAACAATGTAAATGAGCTGGATATCGCAGGCGTGCTGCACATGGACCAGCTTCCGGTAAATGCCTTTAACTCCCTTGCGCCTGATCCCATCAGGGTTATAGTTCCGAAGGGTGACATGAGGTATTTCACCTGGTACTCAGACCCTGCAGACGATAGCTCTTTTACCAAATACGCAAGAGATGTGATGGATGAATACTTCCCGATTCACAGCGAGGATTCCTATGTGGAGCAGGGATATTCCGTAAGAATCAGCAGAGCCGACCAGATGATCAAGGTGATGAACATAGCCATAATCCTTGGAGAAATACTGCTTACCGGGCTTATTGTTCTTTTAATGGTCATGGGCTTTGCCAGCGTCATCAGTACATTGAGTTCCAACATCAGAATCAGGCAAAGAGAATTTGCTGTACTAAAAAGCATTGGTATGACAGGAAGTTCCATCGAAAAGATGGTTCTTAGCGAAAGTGCCCTCTGTTCTCTTAAAGCCTGCATTCACGGCATCATAGCAGGAATTGCTCTGCCCTATGTTATAAATCTTTCCATCAGAAAAGTATTTCCGGTGAGATATGAGCTTCCGGTACTATCGCTGGTGCTGGGAATTGTCGTAGTGTTTGCGCTTGTGATCCTGATCACCAAAATCGAAATAAGCAATATGCGTGGTCAGGATATTGCCTATGATATCAGAAAAAATGTGACTTGAAGTCTATTACAATCGAGTAGGCTGACTCCTACTCGATTCCGCACGCGAACATTCCGCACTATCGTGCTATATGTTCTTACGACCGGCAAATGAATTCTTATGCAAGCATAGTTTCGCTTGCCTGTCTTGTGCTACAAAAAGACAGGCATAGCCCTTACACGGGTTTATGCCTGTCTCCCACTTCATTGTTTTTGATATCGGTTCGAATCAGTCTGAATATTTGTATTTTTTCATAATCTGACCTGATGTTATGCATAGCACAGTTCCGGTTACTCCAAGTATGAACATCATCAGTGCTGCTCCTGAGCCCTTTCCGCTTCCAAAAAGAAATGTCCAGAATGTATCATCGCTTCTCAAAGTCATAAATGGCTCGCAAATTTTGTCTACAAAAAATCCACCAAGAAATAGTCCAATTGGAATGGTAAAAAACTGCAACGTATTTCTGCAGGCATACACTCTTCCCTGGAGCTCAATCGGTATAACATTCCGCATTATTACATTCTGGTTAGCAGCCATAAGCGGTACGAACACCCATCCAATGATCTGACCAACACACCACAAAACCGGGCTTCTCGAAAATGCCAATAAGAAATTCTCTATTCCAAGAGCAAAAAGCATCGTCAGATATATGACCCTGACTCTGTCCTTTGGTTTCGGCAGAACCATTGGCAAAAAGCTCCCTGCTACCATTGCAAGCCCTGAACAGGCTGTTACAATCCCATACACATTGTTACCTTTTTGTGGGATAACAAGTGCCGGGAGTACAGCATCAAAAGCTGAAGCCGTGAGATTTACACCTGACATAAACAGGATTACAGTAAGTATAAGTGGTGTTTCCTTAAGGAACCTGATTCCCTCTTTTGCCAGCTTGATCACGTTTTCGTTCTTATCAGTTCCACTTTGAATCTCTGGTAACCTGATAAAGAGCAGCAGCGAAATAAAAGCGATAGCAAAAGTCAGAAGATCTACAGCTATTACAACATCCAGCCCTGCCAGTCCATAAAGCGCTGCAGCAATAAGCGGATTTCCTATTGATATGAGCGAGCGTGACAACTGCTGAAAGCCGCTGGTCTTCTGATAATGCTCCTTGGGAACTAAAAGTGTATATGCCACCTCTGAAGCCGGTTGCTGAACAGTATTCATTAGCCCCGAAAACGCATTAATTGCGTACAGATGCCACATAGTAAGTGTGTCAGTCTTGTACAAGACAAATACAATAACTGTAGTAAGCGCCGCCAAAAGGTCACAAATGAGCATGGTTTTCTTTTTATCGAATTTGTCTGTAATTGCCCCGGCAAAAATGCTCATAATAACGTATGGTGCATATGTGCAGATTGTAAGCGCCGCTGTGCTCAGTGCTGATCCGGTCTTCTCGTACATCCAGAGTGTCAATGCAAATGACGTTATTGCACTTCCAAGCTGTGACAGACTCTGGGTGCTCCAAATTATGTAAAAATCTCTTAATTCCTTTATTCTGTTTTTCATGATATTTAACCTCCATACAAATATGTTTTCATTTGCATGGAGCACAAACACTGCAGTTGATCATGACCTTCCTCCTCTATGATATGTTATCATTCAAAATAATGCTTGTCATTCCTCTGAACTCATTCATACTACATAGCTGTGCGAAATTCGCTCATTCTTTCCTCTCCTTCTGGTCTTACATTATCCATCAATGTCCTTTGTGCTTCTCTTTCTTTTTCTGCTGTTTTAGTTCAAAAAGTCTTAACTCCTCTGCCTCTTTCTGTTCCCGGCTTTTGACCTTGCGCTCAAGTTTATTCTGCTCCTGCAATAGCTTTATCGCCTGTTGAGATTTTGTGCCAATACCTTTTTCTAAGACCATTTTCTTTGCATCACGTTGTAATCTCTTAGGATTCCTTTTTCCTTCCTTGACCACTGTATCTACAGCAGGACTAAACTTCAGCCGATAATATTTTCGGATAATAAATTCCTGAATCTCATAATCCTTGGGCTCTGCTCCAAAAGTTACTTTTGCCACAGACAATTTCCCATTTTCTACGCGTTCAAAAATTCCAACCCAGAAGGGATCATCAAAATATACTATTAATCTGCCACTCAATTGTTCAATTAACATAATCAATTTCTACTTCAACTATGGCATGCATAGTAAGATATTTATGTTTGCTCACGACAACTTTTTCTCATAGCACAAGAAGTCCTGATCATACATATGGCATTCACCTACAACACTGAATCCGAATTTAGCATATGACCGGATTGCCGGTATATTATACTTGTTTACAAGAAAATGTATGCTCTTATATCCTCGCTCCTTAAGTGCCTTCATTCCATATTGCATCATCAGTCTCGCTATGCCTGTACCCTGCCTGGAAGGCGTAACAGCAAGTCTCGCCAATTCTCCCCCAGGGAATAGATTTCGATCCCAGCATTCCAGCCTGTCCACGTCTTCATCTATCTCTATGGAAATTGCAGCTATGATTGCATCATTCTCTTTCATGACAAACAAAGCATCTCTTGAAAGATCAAAATCTATGGTTTCTGTAGAAGGATAGTCCTCATCCCATGCGCAAAACTCTCTTCCAACCTGCTCTTTGTATAAAGTCATTAACTGCTCTCTGTCACTGTCTGTAGCTAATACTATGTTATTGGACATTTTCTCAATCCCCTTGTTTTTGATAAAAACTGTAGTGGTATTTATTTCTGAAACCGAGTCTGGAATAAAAATCCATGTCTGATATTACAAAAGCTCTCTTAGCACCTAACCTCTTTGCCCTACTCAGCGCTTCATGAATTACAGCCTTAGCTATTCCTCTTCCCCTATAGCTTGGGATAGTACAGACAGGCTCTACATACACGTAGTCCGTCTTGGGGTTATACCATAGACCGCATATGGAAATGAGTTCTCCCTCCTCATTGCATGCAGCCACACAGATATCCCTGTTAAAGTGCCTACGCGCCCTTGGGGTAGCGATCCCTTCTTTTTCAAACTTTTGTTTATCTTCTCCGTGATCAAACCCTTGCCAAAAAAGCCATGATAGCTCATAAATATCCTTAACAGGATTCGGGTTCACAAACTTAAGGCCCTCTGGCAAAGGAGCTCCAAATTCCCTTTCCAAGTCCAGCTCCATGATATTTTCTGTTTGCTCATTCCTGATAAAGCCCTTGTTTAAGACCAAATCTATTTCATCTGTGTTGTCATCGCAGACTGCAAGGGAAAATCCAGAATCATCCATGAGATTAGTGCAGGCATAATCTAATATTTCAGGATATAACTGCTTATACTCAGGTAAGACTCCACAAAATCCCTCACCGAAATACATATCATAGATTGCTGCACCAACAACGTTACCATCATCAAGCCAAAGCCCAATGGACTCAATCAAATCCTTATTGAATTCCGGATGCTCATACATCCACTCAAATCTCGCCCAGTTCCAATTAATATGGCTTGTATCCCGAGCATTTAGTTCTATAAGAAAATCACATACTGCCTCATAATCATTATCTGCATATTTCTTGAAATTCATTTGCCCTGCTCCTTATAAACAATAAACCTGGGTCCCTCT
>NZ_CAMVPU010000063.1 GCF_947169445.1 uncultured Butyrivibrio sp.
CGGCATCCTTTCTATCAAAATAATCATCCATATTGCTGCTTAGCCCGGCAGCCTTCCATGCCTGGTCAAAAGAAATATCCTCTATATTGCTAAGATAGACAAAAGTACTGTCCTTGACAGCTCCGCCCATTCTGCCGGTAATCTCAAGGCGATACTTATAAGCACACTCATCTGTCTTCCAGGTTCCGTCAGCCATCTCATAATAGCGCACCATGGTCAACAACTGATTATTTGCTATGAGCTCCTCTGCCCGGTTTCCATCCGTCACTTCATAAGTCCTTACAACATCTGAATCAGCAATCAAGAATTGTGCACTAAGCGGATAATTAGGATTACTGTCTCCACTTTCTTTTTGTGTCATTACAAGCTTTGTGACCTTGTATGTTCCAGGATCAAACCTTCCATAAAGCCATTCCCAGTTAGTCTCTAGCTCCGACTCGCCTTCCGGAGGAATAATATAAGCTATGTCATGATATGAAGCTTCAGCTACAATCCGAGGGACAGCCTCCCACTTCTCATCTATAAGTCTTTCCAAAGTGCATGGTTCACCATAGAACATCTCACCCACATCTTTTTTCTCATACTGCCTGAAATGTACAGTAAGGCCTGTAGATGACACATTTCTAACATCCATCACCAGACCTAGAGCTTCTACCTCAGAATCAGATATATACTGTCCTATTCCACCTTCTGTCTTTGTGATATCAAAGCTCATGGAATCCAGGATTGTCATAGCCTCATCCCACATACCGTCAGTCCATCCATCGCATCCTATGCTCTGGGCAACAATCTGTGGGCTATCACTTCCGAATGTGATGAAATCCCAGTGCTCATGCTCATCATAAGTTCCAACATGAGCAGTCTCACCCGCAAGAGCCATCTCTTCCTGCTTAAGACCTGTCCCACATACTCCAAAACTGTCTGAGCAAAAGAGCTCTATCTGTCCCTCCGAAGCCTCCAGAGGTTTCAAGATAAAGCCATAAAGCCCATATGACATTTGGTCATCATCTACCGGACAGACTATATATTCCCATCCATCAGGAACAAAAAGTGATATCTGTCCATAAGGTCCTCCGGAAACGACTCTATAATCTGAATCTGCCTCTGCGGCTGGTTCCTCTATCTGCTCATCGGAAGCAGACTCCGTCGGTTCAACTGGTACAGAACTTTCCTGTGCCGGAGTATTTTCTTTTTCAACATTCTCGTCAACTGCATTCCCGCAGGCAGTAACCATAATCAGGGTAGCTGCTGCAATTACTCCAAGAGTTCTTTTTATTCGCATTTCATCCCTTTTACAACTTCTCCTTCATTTCATCGAATTGACCGAGTATATTTACATCTAGGATAACTACTGCATCCAACAAATCTGCCATTCCTACCATTTCTTTCAACAAGCCTGCTACCGCATTCGGGACACACGGTCGGATCGTATCTATTAGCATTACTTTCCCTATGTGGAATACTAATTTGTACTGCTGCCTTAGGATTGTTCCTAGAGCATTCGATACATGTTCCCAGATTCACATGATTCTTCCCACCATATGAAGAAAACTCCTTATCCATCGCTATCTTTCCGCAGAACTCACACTTAACCCATCTGTTCCCATCAGGATCTTTAATAGGCTTTTCCTGTTGCTCAAAACCAGCAGCCATGTTGCGGGCAAATTCTTCCCGGGCTCTGCGCTTTTCTGACTCAGCCGCCTCCTTCTCTCGAAGCAACTGCTCCTCACGTTCTCTTATCTTTCGCTCGTATTCCTCTTGGAGTTTCTTTTCTTCTTCCAAGCGTTTTTGGCGTTCAGCCTCGCGCTTTTCCTGCTCCATGATACGTCTGTCGTGTTCACGATCCTGCTTCTTTCTGAATTCATAATATGCTTTATCATATAAAGTATCTAAACTATCTCTGTGAAACAATAGGTTATTATTCTCATCAAAAGAATAGTCACGGAGCATTCCTTCTGTAACAATTGTTTCACACCACAGTCCATCTATATCCTGATCATAAAAGGCTGCTTCCAGGCGAGCATCTTTATAATCAATACCATCTATCGACAAAAACAGACAATAACCCTGTCTGCTTTCAATTTTCATCATCCATTCCGGAAACTGACCTTCGGAGCCACAATTCATGATATCAGCAATATAATAAATCTTGATATCCTGTGTATTCATATCAAGAATATCAAGCTTTTCATCTGTGATGTTTGCCCTATCATGGAAGTAGCTGATTGCAAGCTTATGGAGCTTTGATACAAAAGAAAACTCATACTTCCTGTCAGTGCTGTCATCAACTGCATTTATAGGCACTCTGGTGTCTATATCCCCAGTTCTAAGCTTATCATCAAGCCAACATTTCAATACTATTTTTGATTCTATCGAAGTCCTTCCTTCAGTTATTGCTGTGCACTCAAGCTTTGTATCAGAATCCTTTATCCTGAAATGTTGTTCCCTAAGATTTCTATCCCCAGCCACAAGAATAAGATTAGCACCGCAACCACACGGGCAGAACAATTCTCCGTTTCTGCTCTTTTCTCGCACCCAGTTCAGCTTCTCAGGTATATTGATCTGCTTACCGTCAATGACTGTATATATAGATTCAATTCCTATGGTTCTACCCTGATATATTGCCTCAGTCCTCTGAGCCATCGTGTTCTGCTCCTTACATCTTCATTCACATTCTCTACTGATATCCCGATAGTATCTCTTTTAGTATTTTTACTGATTAACTTCTCTCTTTCTCCATTTGATCTTGTAATACAACAATGCCAGTCCAAGACACAATACAGCGATTATCGCAAACCACAGGATTATCACACCAGCAGACTGCTCATATACCTTTAGAAAGAAATAAGGTCCGTCCATTATTCTTACAGCATTCAGTACCAGTGCTATCGCACCATATGTAAGACTCGCTACCGCCGGCCATATGATTGTACTCAGCGAAAGCCTCTCAGTCTTTTCTAAAAAGAGAAGTGAGATTACTGATAATAACGGCCCGATAAAATGGTTTATGGGCGCCACATCGTTAAGAAAGTAATATGCAATCCCGCCTTCCGGAGCAAGAACAAATGCAGCTATTAGAAATGTGACCGTCAGGCCAACTGCACTAATAAAATGCGCAACAGTGAGGATCTTCGGAAATTGTTTATTTCTCAAAACGCAGCAAATCACCCATACCGATACAACAAGCTGTAACACATTGCTGTCCACTGTGTACCACTCAAAAAGTCCAAACCGAAACGCATAGATATCGTGGGCAAATGCTATTCTCATTTATGATCAGTCTCCCCTAACCAATGCTTCTTATTAAACTTACGCCATCCTTTTCTTGATCTCATCTATCAAAGTGATATCTGCCGGAAGCCATTTGACTGAATCAATGGTCTCTACATCAAGCCACCTGGCATCCTCAGCCTCTTTCAAAACCAGATCCCCAGATATAAGGCTGCACCAATAGCACCGCATAGACAGATGGAACTCCGGGTAATCATATTCGATTGTGCTGATATACTCATCAACGCTGATCTCGGAATCAAGTTCTTCCTTGATTTCCCTTACCAGAGCATCTTCAGGGCTCTCTCCCGGCTCAATCTTTCCTCCAGGGAATTCCCACCAGCCTTTATAATTGCCATATCCTCTGGCTGTAGCAAAGACTCTTTTCCCGTCTCTGATCAGCGCGGCTACTACATTTATTGTCTTTCTGGAAGTCTCCATAAATGCCTCTTTTTCCCAAATAATCACTCTTTCAATTATAGTAAAAAAAATACTCTGATGCTATATGAGTCATCAGAGTATCATCTATGGTAAATCCCCTTTTCTAAGCGGGTTATTGTAGGGAGGAAGGCCATCAACAATTTGGGATGACCTTTGTGTGTTATGAAAGTTTCTATGAAAAAGTGTTGTGTGGGGGTCAAGAAGTTTTGTTCTTCTTGATGTATTCATAATATTCCCTGAACCTTAAGGCAGCCTAAAATGATTTTGAACAAAATGTGTGCAGTTTCCTGGGGCTCGCCAAAATTTCACGGAATTTCAATAATTTCATTTTTTTATAATAAAAATTTCAATGCAGTCATGATACAATAAAACCACTCCATGTAGGGAGCCGTCGAGCACCTACATATCATAAGAAAACAGGGAGACGCCATGTTCTTGGTTGTTCTCCCTGTACTACGTTATGGGGTATTACATATTCAATATCTCATAAAGCTCCGGTGTCAGATACTTCTTCAGAAGTCCTTCAGCATCAATCTTCCCAAATCCACCATAGAATTCCTCAGCCACGCCGCCGGCTATTGCTCCGAAGGTATCCGAATCACATTCCAGAGAAAAGACATTTCGAAGGAATGACTCGTAATCGCTGCTCTCATAGAAACATCTCATTGCTGCAGGTACTGAGCCCTGACAGCTTTCATTCCACTTATAGCGAGGCCTGATCTCATCAAGACTGTAGCATAACGGCTGTAGTATTGCCACATATAATGATGCAGGAGGCAGGATCTGAAATCTATCTTGCAGTCCTGAATACATAATCTATGGACGCACTGTTTTCAAAGCAGAGATAACTATTGTATGTTTTAACCGTACATGACATTACTTTGATACCTGCGGGAATAAGGATCTGATAACCTTTGGTTGACATAAGTATTGTCGTGCGGCCGCTTTTTTCTCCATGTGATATGTATTTTGCCGCGTTACCAAGATCAGTCCATGAGAGATCATCCTCTCCTCTTGCACTTAATATCTCTTTTTTGTTCCAGTCAAAGTAATTCCACCATGTGTTCGTTGCACTGTTATACTGTCTTGAAGTATCCTGATTCTCAGACAGGAGCAGCTCTCCGCTTTTTGATATAAAACTTAATTTCCCGGTTCTTTTGTCGATCTTTACCGTCAGTTTGTCAAGTCTTATCTCCAGATACTCCCTCATATCGGCACACAGCCATTTGACCGGTTTCTTTTGTGTTACCTCTTCCGGAAGACTTTTAAGCTTACCGCAGTTTTCTTTGGAGAATGTTACTCTTACCGTTTCATCAGCAATCGGAGTGATCGTCATGACCCCGTATCCACCGAATATCTCCAGTTTTTCCCTGTCTTTGTTGATCCACCTTACGCCGTTGTTGATCGCGGAATGACCCGGCGGTTTGATGGATGTTGTATTTGGCATCGTATTGTATTCGGATGCCGTTCTCTTATCTTCCTTAGTCTTGTCACGGCTGTCGGATATTTGCTTAATACTGACTGCAGGTCTTGTTAATGCTGCATTGGCTTTGACTGTCGTTCTGTCCTGTTCTGACTTATCGGGTTTGACTGTTATTTTCTTCGGTCCGTATTTATCCCTGTAAGCCCTCTCCATGTCTCCTTCAAGTGCCGATTTTCTGGCAAGTTCCTCTTTTGTCAGGAATTCCTCTTCTAATACACGGGGTTTGATATGATAATCATCTTCTTCAAATGAGATATTCTTACGCTCCTCCGGAACAGGATTGGCTATCAGGCCGCTGCACTTACCGTTACTGAATACCGCCAGTTCATGCAGTGCTCTGGTGGCCGCTACATACAAAAGCTTCGCATACCCGTCTTCCTCCGGATATGCCGCTTCAGAAGCATCAAAGATTATCACACAGTCAAACTCAAGACCTTTGGAATACTCAACCGGTATCACATATGTCCCGTTTCCGAATTCCGTATCTTCACCCGAAAAAAAGCTTACCTTAGTCTTAGTGCGCTGCTTCATATATTCGAATACTTCCGCGGCTTCTGCAATATCTTTACATATTACGGCTATGGTCTCATATCCCTTATCCTGCATCGTTACGGCCTTATCTGTAACAGCCTTAAGCAATGCATCATTATCTTTACATTCTATACATTCAACCTTATCTCTATGCCGGACTATCGGTTCTACGGGATATATCGGAAAAGTACCGTGGCGCAGTATATCCGTTGCAAATTCGGATATCTCCACCGTATTACGATAACTCTTCCTAAGCAGGCCAAAGTAATCGTATTTATCCGGAAGCATCACCTTCTTAAGATCCTCCCAATCGGATAATCCGCATCCGAAGTTGATATTTTGGGATACATCTCCCATTATGGTAAATGTGCATCTGCTCATGCAGTACTTAAGTGACTCGTATATCATCATGCCAAAGTCCTGTGCTTCATCAATGACCACATGACTGGCTTCCTGGATGATCTCACTCTCCTTGATGCGCTTATATATATATGCGAGCGATGCCAGATCATACAGATCAGGTGAATCTTTCACATATATTATTTCCGGATCTGCTGCCTTCTGCGCAGCTACAAATATCTCATACAGATCAAATACCGAATCCTTCCAAATATAGCGGTTAAAGTAGTTCTTATGTTTTCTTATAAGACTCTTCTGCTCTTCCTGATTATATGAATAGTATTTTCCGTATATCTCCGTCTCAAGCTTGCCCATGAGTATATCATTCATACGCTCAAACTTTCGCGCCATGGGCCAGTCCGGATAATCCAGGATCGCCTTCTCTATCTCTTCCTTACTCATTATAAGGTTATCATTCTTTTCTATGCGGATATCTTCTCTTGGTATATGCTCCCATTCCGTCTTTTCACAGAATTCCTTAAGGCGTCTGAACCACTCTTCCGTTCCCTTTATTCCTATACTCTTTTCTTTCTTGTCATATAACCGGACCTTGTACTTTTTTCTGTCCCAGTCCTCATAGAGTAATCTTACAAAAAGATCCTCCATTGTCATCTGGCTTACACCGTATACATCCAGATCCGGGAGAACACCGGTGATATAGTTAAGCAGAACCTTATTGCTTCCCACGATATAGAAACCGTCCGGCTTGAACTCTCTCTCATAGTTATAGAGAATATAGGATATCCTGTGCATAGCTACGGTAGTCTTACCTGATCCGGCACTTCCCTGTACCAGTACATTATGCTTTGGATTCTTACGGATTATCTCATTCTGTTCCTGCTGTATCGTGGCAATGATCTCACTTAATACATTGCGCTTACTCTTGGACAGATATTTGGTAAGCAGGTCGTCGTTGGCTACCACATCAGAATCGTAATAATCCTTGATCGCTCCGTCTTCTATCTCATAGGTACGCTTTCTTTTAAGATCTACCTTATATATCCCTTCCTTGGGGACTTTATAATCGCATATACCAAGACTGTGATCGTAATAAACGGAAGATATGGGAGCCCGCCAGTCAATAACCTCTGGCTTGCTGGGATCTCCCGCTATGACAGTCTTACCGATATAGAAGGTCTCGCGCCTGTTCTCGTCAGGATCTTCAATATCAATACGTCCGAAAAACGGCTTTCTGCCTGCTCTCTCTGCCCGCCTTATCTCATTGCGCATTTGTGAAAACTTCGCATCGGTATTAAACCACTGAGCAAGTCCTTCCTTATCGTCCGCATCATAGACCTCTCTAAGGGATTTTAACTCATCCTGCAGCTGTACCGCCTGCTGTCTTACTCTGTTAAGTCTCTCCTCGGCGATCGTTTTTACCATATTCAGTTTTTTTTCTTCGTCTTCCCGGTTTGTTCCGTAGAAAGTTCCGGTTAACTTCTTTTCGCTCATCGGCAGTCTCCTTTTTGTTCCTAAATCTTAGCAGAGATATAAAAAAAGGTATAGACTTGTATTTGAAAATTTGTTAACATGGAAAATGAAGTGTGTATATATGAAAACAGCGGATGATAAGTCCGCTGTTTTTTTCTTTGATCATATATATTTTTTCATGGATCCCTAAGTGCTTCTTAAAAGAATGTCACCTCAATATATCCGCCAATTCGGCGAACTGTGCAAGAGTGAGGGCTTCGCCTCGTATCGTAGGGCTAAGGTCCAACTGAGCTAATGCGCTCTCTATCTTCTCTCTGGTAAGTCCCAACGATCCGCCCAAAAGTGCATTGACCAGAGTTAATGCGTCTCTTTGGACATTTCTATATTTCCTCTCCTGCTCAGCCTACATATAGATTGATTGTTATATCTTGAAGTCCTTTTACTACCTGATTAGTATGTTGATTTATAACTGCTTCTCGGCTTAATTCCATAATTTCAATTGTCCTTTCTGCTGTTTGATTGGTTTTCTTAGGTCTATGCATTTTCTTTCTAAGCTTACTTCTTAATTCTAAATCACTTATATTGTCCAGAAACTGGCATTCAGTAATCTACATTTACTTGCACGATCGCAAGCACTATAAAGAACTTCTTAGAAAAGCTGCAATTGCGTCTGATGCACACAATTTTCTATCAAGTTATAAGCAGCAGCTTGAAGAGGCAGAATCAATTAGTACTGATGCATTTAGACTTCTCAAATATGAGAATCTTATTGATGAATTTACGAAAGGCAAAGAAATAAAAGAAAAGCCAATAAAAGATGGAGATAATGCAAAGCCGAACTTTAAGCCGCACAACACAATGAAAGTCTTTGAAGATGAGCATAAGGATATATACATAGATTTGTTATGTTCTCGTGATAAGACAAAAATGCATGTTACTAAGTTCGCAAAGTTTAAAAGAAATGGCGACAAAAAGATTATTACTTTCCCAATATATGAATGTCCGGCATGCGGAAAACTATACACTTCACTATCCATATATCCTAACAAGCATCAAATCTCAGTTAGTGGGAAAATATACACAAATTTAACATCTAAGTTTAACCGGGCAGATCATGCAAATCATAATCTTCTCAAAGAAAGACTCCTTGTTAAAGCAAACTTTTTCATACATGACCAAAAAGCCATCAAATGCGTAAATAAAGACTGTAAAAATCATGAATTGCAAACTATTCCTATCGTCCTCAAGACAAAAAAAGGAAAAAAGACAATCCAAAAAGTAAAATGGTGTAATAAATGTAACGCATACTATTTTCCAATATCTCAGCTAGATTTCTATGATTTTCCTTACGACATTATCAATAAAACAGAATTACCTGAGATAGAAGCCCAGTACATTAAGAGGACGAATGAAAATGCCGAGCGCAAACGAATCCAAGAGGAGAATAAAAGATTAGCTGCAGAGGCTTTATATTTGAGGCGGTATCACGAATATACAACTATGTTTGTGTCTGGAAAGCACATATTCCACCATTTCTGCGAAATATGAATCAAAATGGCTTTTCACTGATCTAAGAGGGGGATAACCATGAGCGAGAATAATACAGAAAACAATAAAAGCAGCATTACTGCAGGCGCAACTGCGCTGATATCAGTACTTGCTGTACCGGTTACTTTGCTTGCAGGATTACTATTATCCAATAAACGCAAGAAATGACATCTTATATCCAAAATGGAGTTTTATTATGAGAAAAAAGACACTGTTACTAGCATTTAGTGCAGCTTTTGTATTAAGTGCCTGCGGAAGCAATAGCACCACCAATACTCAAGAGGATTCTGCTGATGAAGCCTCATCAGCTATCAGCATAGAAGCAGCTGAAGAGTCAGCTTCAATAGCCGAGACGCTTGAAGACAATTCTAATACCGAAAACTCTTCAGAAATAAATGGCTATTTACCATCTTCTGCAACTGATTATAAGCAGGCTTATAAAGAAATTATCAAATATGAACAGGAAAGATTAGCTTCTGTTTCGCCAGATGATTATGACGAATATGAGGATACCATTGACTGTTATTGGCTATATGACATTGACAAGGACAATACTCCTGAACTCTTGATAAGATATGGTCATTGTGAGGCTGCCTTCCACGGAAAGCTTTATACATTTATTGAAGGGAAGCTCCAACTCATAGATGGGATTGGCATGGGCCATACTTCATTCTATGCAGTTCCTGATGAAAACGGAATACTTAGCTATTGGGGGCATATGGGATACGGAAGTGCCTCCAAGCTGACACTTCAAAATGGACTTCTTGAATCCGAAGAATTGTACTCTGAAGATATTAATGAGAAATTACAGAATGACGAAGATGCTTGGTATAAAGCTGCAAATGAAATAATTGAAGGCGCATATTATCTTGAGGCTTTCAATTATTACAGCACCTATCCAATCGAAATGTATGATGTTGTCGCAGATTATTCCTCTGGTAACATCCAATCTGTACCAACAAGCTATAGCTTCCCTGATAATAACCCGGACTTCTATACTGACATAATGCAAAATGATGTGATCGTAAGCGCTGTAGCACTTGATCAGTTCATGAATACTCCAGGAGAAGTGCCTTTCAGTATGTTACTTGAACCGGGTCAGATATATGAATACACTCATAGCTATCTTAACGTACATGGACTAACATATGCTGATTTAAACTCAGACGGCATATATGAATGCATTTTCTACTTATCTGAAAATGAACAAAACAAAGACTACCGAGCTATATTGAGCCTTCAAGATGGGACTGTATATGCATATCTGACGTTTTATCCTGGAGAAACCACGATTACCGAAGATGGTTACTTTGTATCCGAACCAGGTGAGTACACTCATGAACGCTATGTAAAAAGAGTTCTCTATGATAAGGAAAACGGCTTTACATACGCCGTACCATCAGAACAATAAACAAGAACTTTGACGATATTTCACATAATCCAACATATATAGCGAAAACCAGGCTTTCTAGCCTGGTTTCGTCTTGTCTTTGTAAATAATGTTCTCTCACTGCTCTCGCGCTAAGTATTTATCTCGCTTCAGTAAACATGAATCTATAACCTTCAATGATCCATCCCAAGGCCTTGTCATCTCGTAAGTATATTCATATTCGAAGCCGAAATACTCAGCCACTTTCTTTGATCTTATATTGTCCTGATAATATCCATATCTAAAGTCAAGAGCACCAAGTTTATTAAATGCCAGATCAAGCAAAAGTCCCACTACTTCTTTTCCATAGCCTTTACCTTGAAACCTTGTGCCAATACCTATTCCAGATTCATCAAAATGCCCTGGCTCTATTTCCTTTATTGCACATAATCCAAATGCTTCGTCAGTCGCTTTATCAGCAACAAAGTATGCATAATGATCTTTTTGAAATTCCATGCTTCTATGGCATCTTTCCAATGCATCTTCCTCAGTAAGCGTAGGCTGAAACAGCATCCACTGATACACTTCTGAGTCACCCCAAATATTTTTTAGCATGGTTTTATAATCTTTTTCTTCAGCCTTGCGAAGAATAATATGATCTCCTTCTAATAACTCATACATTAGTTTTCATTTCTCCCTATCACTATTTTAAATGCCATATCTCTCCGTTGGGCATCTGCATTACATCACCAGGAAGAGTCTCTATAACGTCTCCAGCAAGATTCCTGACAATAGTCTCCTCCCAGTACTTATAATTCACTCCTTCTCCCTCTTCATGCCACCTTGAAAAGAACAGTTTCTCTCCATCTCTCATAAAAAAAGAATCGTGATCGCCTATTGAAAGGCTGAGCTTTTCCGGCCATACAATTTCCACTTCATTTCCGCACTGTCTTGAAAGCATAAGTGGTGCAATATGCAGTTGCAGGTTATAACAATCTCTCACGGAAGAAAGCGGAAGCTCAGCATACGTACTCACCTGATAGTCATTGCAATCAAACCTTTTTATCCTGATCAATTCATTCGGAAAGTCCACGTCGATAATAAAGATTCCGTTCTCAAAGAAAATGGGTCTTTCGCTGTAATGCCCTTCCTTCTTCGGTACAGGAAAGAAGATTTGACCGTCCGGATAGTGAACCAGGCAAAGCTTTCTTCCTTTTACCACATGGCCTTCTCGAAATATTTCTTCTGCCTCATAAAGATCTCCATGTTCATAATCCAGTCCAAAATACCATTCATTGGTGGCTCCATGAACAGGCTCAATATATGTAATTCCATCAGTCTCTATAGTCTTCATTGTCACTTGATGTTGCCCTTTCTGATATGCTCCTGGATCAGCTTATCAGTAACTTCCTGGTACAGCTTCTCAGAACCAAGTCTTGTCTTGCTCTGCCTACCATAGACCTGATCAATAGTAACGCCATGCTCCTTCCAATCCGAGCCTCCATTGCTGTTGTTGAGAAGCAGTGGCTGAAGATTATCCATGGCATGAGCATACTTTGCCTCAGGTGTTTCATAGGTTTCAAACTCATCAAAAAGAGCTATCAGCTCCACTTTCTGGTCATCAGGTAAAAGAGAAAAGATTCTTTCCTTCGCCTTATCTTCACGCTCTTTCTGGGTCTTGAGCCCTTCCGCATCATAGGCATAAGTATCTCCGGCATCGATTTCCACCACGTCATGAATCATGCACATTAGCATTACTTTTGCGATATCCACGGGCTCATTAGCATACTCTTTTAAAAGATAAGCCATCAGCGCCATGTGCCAGGCATGCTCCGCGTCGTTCTCATTTCTGCCATGACCGGAAAGGTGTGTCTGTCTGAAAATATTCTTTTCCTTATCGACTTCTAATGCAAAATCAAGCTGTTTCTTTAGTCTCTCATCCATTTCCGTTCCTCCATCAAACACATAATAAAACTATAGCTTGTTTTATTACATAAAGAAAGGCATACAGTGGTTTAACCTCCATATGCTCTGTTTCGTCGATGATGGATAGCTCCAGCAAAACACCGCAAAAAACGGTGAGCATCTAATATAGACACCCACCGTATTAAAGCGTTCATATGCTTACTTCCCGCAATAAACCTTTATTGCCTGATATACGAATTCTGCGGTTCCTTTGCCGCCCATCTTGTCGATGTTCTCAGTGAACTCTCCACCGCCTGCATACATCTTACCAAGGCCGTAAAGAATCTCATTGGTGCATTTATACATATTCTCGGTGATGAAGTCCTGTATCTTCTTTACCTGAGCCTGAACCTCTGCGGAAGCCGGGTCCTTACTAATCATGGGTCCGAACTCTTCGAAAATCCTGGAAAATTCAGCCATCAGGTCGCTCTCGTATTCCTTGGTCCAATTCTTGCTCTTTTCCGAAAACTCTTTATACTCGGGAGTCTGTCCCCACTGCTCTTTTGCTTTCTTTGAATATTCATCAAGCTTACTACTATCAAATGCTGTAAAATCCAATCTTCTCACTCCTCTCGATTTAAGGTATTTGCACAGATTGAGCAGATTCTCAATGTGCTCCTTCTTGAGTTCCAGGAGGCCAATCTGCTGCTCCAGTGCTTTTTTCTTGTCAAAATCAGATCTGTTTATTATTTCTTTTATGTCTTTAAGCGGAAACTCCAACTCCTTGAACAGTAATATCTGCTGCAATTTCTCCAGCGCTGCATCGTCATACAGCCTATAGCCAGACTCTGTGTATTCTGCCGGCTTTAAGATTCCTATCTGGTCGTAATACTGCAAAGTGCGTATACTCACTCCAGTCAGTTTACTTACTTCATTTACTGTCTTCATGGCTTTTATCTCCTTCACGTGTAAGTATAGCTTAAACCATGACGTAACGTCAGAGTCAACACTTTTATAAAAAAAAATAAAAAAAATAGAGGCCGTGAAACCTCTATACCACTCACTAATATTCCTTATGGCTCTTCCAGATATCTAACCTCTTTGCCGTGAGCAATTGCGTATTCAATCTCACTCTTAGTGCTGGAGCCCACATAGCCTCCAACATTTATCACATATATGGCATCCGCCATATCGATTTTTCTCTTGTGCATGTCATCCAGCATCTCTTTTGTCTTGGTAAGGGTGCCTTCATCCATGTTCTCCCAGACTTCCTGGTCTCCGGAATGTCCAAACAATCCTACACTTATGACAATGTTGCTTTCAAGAGTAAGCCTCTTCTGTGCCTTCATGAACTGGTCTTTAAATCTGGTGCTCCCGCACAAGGTAATTACCGGATATTTCCCCTGCATATTCTCTCCCCGCTCAAATTTAATCGGTATTTAATATAAATTTCAATGTAATTATAGTATGATAGAAACACCTCTTGTAAGGATTTTGGGATGTCCTTACATATCATAAGACAAGCCGATGCAAGCCGATTTTCGGTTCCCTCGCATCGGTTTGAACTCGTTTCCGCGAAACTCTTTACAATAAAGCTTTTCCACTTCCCCAGGCATCTCCAACCTTCTCTCCAACAACATGGTAAGCATTGTTGAAAGGATCAAAAGTAATTGGCTTAACCTTGCTTACATCAACCTTGCCATCTGTAAGAGCAGCCTCATCCACGCTGACGTTAACAATCTCCCCCTTAAGGATGCAGGAATCATGGTCAAAACTCTTTACCTTGCATTCCATGCACACAGCAAGCTCGTTGATGATAGGAGCATTTACGTTAGGACTCTTGGTTGCTGTGAATCCGGCCTTTGCAAACTTATCATCATCTTTATTGCCTGAAGCCATGCCCACATAGTCGCATGCTGCAACATGATCTGCATCCGCCATGCTGATTGTAAATGCACCGGTCTTTTCGAAGTTCTTGCAGGTCTTGTGATCAACAGAAAGACATACTGAAACCTCGTTCATCTCGCTGATTCCACCCCATGCAGCATTCATGGCATTAGGCTTCCCATTCTCATCATATGTTCCAATGATCCAAACTGGCTGTGGGTAACTAAAAGGTTTTGCTCCAAAATCTTTTCTGCTCATGATCTTAACTCCTTCTCTCTGCATATATAGTCCCAACTACAATCTCCGCAGATATCACCACGGATACCCGCATCAATTATTCTATCCTTCACAAGTCCTATGAACTCGGCAAAAGAAATCTCACTTCCATCACCAAGTCCGCATGCCTTCAGCACTTCTCTGTCATATCTAAGAACCTTGTCCTGAGTAGTGCATACACCGCCCTCATTATTAGGACAGTTCTCGCATACAATATCTGTTTCAGCCTTGAGCACCACCTTCTGCTCAGAATCAGCCTCAAGCTCTTTTATCACCTTTCCCATATGGTCTGTAAAATCAGCACTGTAACCCTTGCCTTCATAGAACTGAAAGCACATACCATGGTGGGGTCTCAAACGTTTTTTCATTTTATTCCTCATCCGGTTTCTGACCATCATGCGCCTTCCACGCACACTCTGTCAGGGCTATGTTTGTAAACTCTGCGGTAAAGGAGCTGTCTTCTGGCGAACATGCATAGATTCCAAATCGCACTTTTCCAGCTCCTTCATGCATGTGGCAAACTCTCATCTGCTTCCACTTATTTCCATCATCTGAACACTCGATGCAATAGTCATCTTCTCTGCGACTCAGCCTATACCACATAGACTTCACTGACGCAGGAATCTCAGTAGTTGCCCAGTCAGAATAACCGTGGTTGGTAACAACTGATCCAAGGTGCTGGAACTCCTCGTTCTCATACTCAATTGAGCCCTTCAGCCAGTTCTCACTATCCAGGTACATAACAACTCCGCACTGGTCAAAGCGGTGATGGCTGTCAGCAAAATCCGTTTTCACCACAAAAGAGAAGAACTTTTCTTCAGTCTCCATCTGAAACACAGGCGCATTATCATTCCTGAAATGGTAGTACGTCCTCTGCCATAGATCTGTATGCGGTAATGTCGTCACAGTAATCTTATTCTCTGTCTTACTGTAACTCTTAGGTTCTCTAGTCCAAGTGAATTTCGATATATCCATCTCTTCTCCTTTAAACAGTAATCTCTATCTGATTTCCTTCAATAGCAACGATGCAGCTCTCATAATATCCATCGCCGGTAGTCCTTGGGCCACTGACCAATTCAAAACCATCGTTCTCAAGGCGATCAGTCAGCTCATCAACCTTCTCTTTGCTACCAACAGAAAAGGCAATATGAATATATCCGGTCCTGGTAAGCTGTTTTTCAGAATCAACAAGTCCAGGCTTATTCATCAGCTCGATCCTTGCTCCATCATCAAAAGAGATAAAGAAAGACCTGAAATCTGTATTCACGTTGTGGTAGCCATCGTTTGACTTACCACCAAGATATTTCACAAAGAAATCCCTGGCTGCTTTCAGATCATTTACATATATTGCAACATGTTCAATCTTCATGCTATTCCTCTCACAGCTTGCCCTCTTTTGCCTTCTTCCTAACCATCTCAAGTTCCTCCGGATAGATGCAGTTCTTAAACGCATTCTGCCTAACGCCAGCTATACATTCATCAATATCCATCCAAAGAACACTGCTTACCTCTTCCTCTTGAAGAACAAGGTCGTTTTCGTTCACGTCTGCCCACAAAAGAAAAACCTTAGTAAACTGCCTGTCATGGTACTCCTCTCCAAAGAACACATCGTCCCAGACAATCCTTCTGTCACCACAATATACAAGATCAGACTCTGAAGCTGTTATACCCAGTTCCTCATGAAGTTCTCTTACCGCAGATTCAAGAAAATCCTGTCCTGCTGTAATGTGGCCTGCACTGGAAATGTCATAACATCCGGGAAAAGACTTAATCTCTGCCCTTTTCTGCAAAAGGACCTGAATCTTATCATCTCTTTTTCTCAAGATCCAAACATGCGCTGTTCTATGCCTGATACCATTCTTATGTGCGTATGCTCTTTCCACTTTTTCACCGGTAGGATTTCCATTTTCATCAACAATATCAAGGTATTCCATCATCAAACCTCATAATCCAAACAGCTTCTGATTTTTGTATAAGGCCTAACCTTAGAATCAGCAACAGCTACATGCTCAGGATGCGTTGCGTAATTCTTAAGTGCATCTTCATTTTCAAATGTAGAGTCCAGCATAAGGTCTGCATTTGAAGATGCAAGACCATTGATGTTTACTTTAATATCAATAATACCTGGAACCTTTCCCTTAAGTGATTCCAAACCTTCCTTGATTCCCTGCTTAATGCTGAACTTCTCATCAGCTGATAACTCTTCTTTCAGTGTCCATAAAATCACATGCTTCACCATTTTTGCCCTCCATTCACGCCCATAGTTTTGGGCATCTCCATCATTTTCCCGGCCACTCCGAGCCAACGTCTAATCCATTCTCCGCAAGCCAGTCATCTTCCACTGACACATATTTCTCATTGCCGGCATCATCTACAAGTGTAACTGATACCTTGGGCTTCTGGCCTGGCTGCAGTTCTTCGCAGCCATAGTCCCCATCAAAGATCTGCTTTATCTTCATCACTTAACAACCTCTTTAAAAGCTGCTCCTTATTCTCTATAAACATCTTTGTAATCTGATAACTGTCTGTGTCCTCATAATCAATCGGATGAATTTGCCCGTCATCAAAGCTTAGTATCTCCGCTCCAGGAATTCCTAACAGTATCGGAGAGTGTGTTACCATAATGAACTGCGAATCCTCTTTTGCACAGTTTACAATCTCAAGTAAAAGAGTCAGCTGTCTCTGTGGCGACAATGCTGCCTCCGGCTCGTCCAAAAGATATAATCCATTGCCTTGAAAATTGGACTGTACAAGTTGCAAGAAGCTTTCCCCATGTGATCTTTCATGAAAATGTTCATGCCTGCCTCTCGGATCCTCTTTTGCGTACATTTCCTCAGCTGTTGCCACATTATAAAAGCTCTCTGCTCTAAGGAAATATCCCCATTTGGGCTTTCCAATCCCTCTAGAAAGCTTTATGGCATCGCACAATTCAGAGTGTGAATCATACGTTGAAAAGCTGTAATTCTTGGTTCCACCTTCAGGATTGAATCCATAATTCACAGCTATTGCTTCCAACATAGTAGACTTTCCACTACCATTTTCTCCAACAAATATCGTGATCTTCTTGTTAAAAGAAAGATAGTCAAGCCCATTAAGTGCCTCAATCTCGCGAAGGTAACTGCCTCCATCTACCTTGTTCCAGTCAATGCTTACACCTTGAATTGGTAAGCTCATTCTCTCGTCTAAAAAATCC
>NZ_CAMVPU010000064.1 GCF_947169445.1 uncultured Butyrivibrio sp.
CTGTAGGGTTATTCTGTCTGATAACAAATGGCTTACCCTCAGCAAGGTTCTTCTCGATCTCTTCCTTAGAAAGGTGAAGACAATGCTTGTCATATACGCTGATAGTCTTCTTGCCGCCATTTCCGTCATCTATTTCCTGAACAAGAGTAGCAAGACGTTCCTCATCACAGAAGCAATAGTATGCCTCGCCCTTATCAATGAGCTCCTTGGCATATTTCATGTAGATGCCCTCTTTTTGTCTCTCACTCTGAACGTAAGGACCAACAGGGCCACCGATATCGGGACCTTCGTCATGAACAAGTCCTGTATCCTTAAGTGTCTGATAAATAATCTCAGTTGCGCCCTCAACGAAACGCTCCTGATCGGTATCCTCAATTCTTAAAATATAATCTCCACCCTCATGCTTAGAAATAAGGTAAGCATAAAGAGCCGTTCTTAAATTTCCTACATGCATACGTCCGGTTGGGCTCGGTGCATATCTCGTACGAATCTTAACCATAGCTTGGTTGTCTCCTATCTAAAATTAATCGTTATGAAAGAAAAACACAAAAGATATTTATAGCACAATAAAATATCAGTGTCAAAAGTCGTTTAATTCTTGCCGGTAGAGCCAAAGCCACCTCGATCAGCGCCCTGAAGGTGTTCATGCTCTTCGAAATCAATGTGAGGCTGATTTTCCATTATACGGAACTGACAGATACGGTCATTAAAGCTTATGTGAGTGTCACGCATAGCAATAACAGGCATAAACCACTGATCGTTATCTCCACAGTAGGAATGATCAATGATACCCATGCTGTTAGCCTGGATCACACCAAAGTTCTTGAAGGTTGAGCTCCTCGGAACCACATGAGCTTCATAGCCTTCAGGAATCTCCATTGCAATTCCTAAAGGGATAAGCTTAAATTCACCCTGTTTAAGGTCAATATCATCAGCACTTCTAAGATCGATCCAATCTGATTTTCCATCGATATACTGAAGTTTTTCAAGCTTGTCATTAAAATACTTAATCTTAATTGTTTTATTCATTGTCTGATAATCCTTTTAAATTATTTATTCAAATAATTCTACTCGTTATAGACAATAACAACAAGAGTATTTTTAATTCCCATATCTTAATACGCGCCTTTTTTTACAGCTTTCATAGCTTCTGCCTGAATATCGCTATTATATGAAAGCATTGGCGTAATATCTTTTCCTCTTATCCTTCTGTCAACATAATTATGCGTGAGCTTGACTATAAGAGGCGACAAAACAAGAACACCGATAAGGTTAGGAATCATCATAAGACCGTTAAAGGTATCAGAAATATCCCAGGCAAGGGAGGATTCCATAACTGCTCCAAATACCATAAGGCAAATAAATATGATTCGATATACCTTAGCCCAGGTAACACCTATAAGATACTCAACTACCTTCGCACCATAGTAGGACCAGCCCATAACTGTAGTAAATGCAAAAAGGACGATAATTATAACAACAAAAATTTCACCTGGGCGCCCTAAAATCTTACCAAAAGCATTTGCAACCAGAGTCGCATCATTAGTTTCTTCCTTAGTAAGGCCTGTTTTAAGATCAATATACCCTGAAGTAAGAACAACAACAGCTGTAATGGTACAAATTATTATTGTATCAAAAAAGACCTCTGCAATTCCCCACATTCCCTGCTTAACCGGTTCTCTTGCGCAGGTATTAACATGGGCCATAACAGATGATCCAAGACCTGCTTCATTTGAAAAAACGCCTCGTTTACAACCACTTTTTATGGTATTCATGGCCACCTGAACCGCAGTACCTGCCACACCGCCCTTCAAAGCATCCTGTCCAAGAGCAAACTTAAAAATGGACGCAAATACTGCCGGAATCTCAGTAACATTAAACAGTATTATAATAAGGCACCCCAAAACATACACCAGAGAAGCAACAGGCATAAGAGTTTCCGATACATAGGCAAGACGCCTGAAACCTCCCATAATGATCACTGCTCCTATAAGCATAAGAACAATTCCAATCCACCAGTTGATTGTTGGTTTTCCCAGGAACTCACCCATATCTATATCATGAAGAAATGTTGCCTGTGTATTTAAAGTTATCTTATTAATCTGACTTAAGTTTCCAATACCAAAGGAGGCAAGAACTGTAAAGATACAAAACAATATACCTAATATTCTTCCTAATTTTTTACAGTTTTTTATACTTCCAAGGCCATCTTCAAGGTAATACATGGGTCCGCCGGACCAGGCACCTTCAGAATTTCTGCGCCTGTAATATATACCAAGAACAGTTTCGGAATACTTGGTCATCATGCCAAGGATTGCCGCAATCCACATCCAGAAAACAGCTCCCGGACCACCAACACAGATGGCAGTGGATACACCGGCTATATTTCCGGTACCAATGGTAGATGAAAGGGCCATGCAAAAAGCTCTGTACTGGGACAAAGCACCGGCATCATTAATTATCCTTCCTTCGCCCTTATAAGACAAAATAGTTTTCTTTACCCAATGAACTAAATGTGTTAGCTGAAATCCGCCGGTGATCACAGTACAAATAAGCCCCGTACCAAGTAAAAGTACCAGACCAAAAGATCCCCATGCAAAAGAATTGACCGCATCATTGACACGTCTTACTGTTTCCATAAAGCATCTAAGTCCTTTCACTTAAGAGAATCCAGAAATTTAGTGATCCCATCATAATCATACTTAGAGGCAAGAAGCTTAATCTTACTTAGACTTTCCTGATCCTTCTTCGGAATATTGTAATCGGAAAGTTCTGCAAGTGCCTCATCTATTGCCTCACAGTCCATATCATCAGCAGCCTGGGCAACAGCTTCATAGACACTTTCCATTAAAAATTCATCGGCAAGAGGCTTACCACTGCTGTCATCATTATCTTCTCCATCTGCTGTTCCATAAATACCGGAAAGAAGTTCCTTATATTTAGCGAACATATCCATACATTCCTTATAATTGGAATGTATAAATTCAATATTGCCTTCTTTACCTGCTGTTTCAAGGGCCAGGGCTTTTTCTGAAAGCTCCATAGCACCAACAAGCTTTGATGAACTCTTAAGAGCATGGATCTTAATAGTATAATTCTGCCAATCCTCAGAATTATAATAGTTTTCAAGTTCCTCTGCCTTTTCATCTATTGAATCATAGAAGATTTTAAGCACAGTCTTAAATGCATCTTCAGAGCCACTATTTTGAATTGCTATAGCGCCATCAATTCCTTCGATGCAGTCATACCACTTTGCTTCTTCCTCTGCCAAAGAGTCTTCGTTTTCAATCGAAGATTTTTCGCTTTCACTATCATTAGTACTCTGATCTTCTTTTCCAATCTCATTATGTGCTTCAAAAGCGTTTACTACATCTTCCTCTTCCTGCGAATCATCACCATCTTTTGGCAACAAGGATGAAACATTGTAAGATTTATTACCCTTAAGGAAATACAAAAGGCCAAAAGATCCGGGACCACAGTTTGAGGAAATTGCGGCAGCAGCCTGTTGAAATACCACATTTTCAAAATAAGCAATCTTACTAACTTCTTTCTTGATCCAAAGCAATGTCTCTTCGTCAATGTCTACATAGGTTATGAAAAGAACATCTGAATCCGGAATCTGGTCAACAGGGAAAGCTTTTCTAATATAGCGCTTATAGGCAAACTTCTTGCTTCCAATAAAAATACCACCAATTCCATATTGATCATCACTGAATTTAAGACATGGTCGTAGGCTCAAGGATTCAGCTAATCTATGAACCTTCGAATTGATACGCCCGCTGCGCATCATAAATTCAGTATTTTCGATGATGAAGCTGCACTTTAATCTCTTCTTTACTATTTCAAGTTCAGCTATTATCTCTTCAACAGGTAAATCCCTTTGAGCCAGCTTACAGCCAATAAGAACAAGAAGTCCCGTAGCACTTGAAAGACATTCAGAATTAATGACAGTAACATTATCAAATGCTCTTGATGCATCAGTAGCCAATGCATAATCTATGCTCATACTGGTAGTAAGCGCTATATAAATAACATGATGAGCTGTTTTTATAGCTTCTGCAAAAAACTCAGTATATTCAGAAACATCCGGTGGAGAAGACGAAGTGCGCTTATTAGCTTTAATATATCTAACAAGTTCATCAGCACCAATTTGCACTCCATCCTTAAAGGCTCCATCTTCAGTATTTATAGTAAATGGAATAATCGGAAGTCTGGGGTCTCTGGTTAGAACATCCGGCAGATCACACATACTACTGGTTGTAATAACAACAGGAGCCTTTCTGATATAGCCCGATGTTGCATTTGTTCCGTAATCCATTCTTTCAGTACGATTTCTAATATTTAACTTGTCCGAAGAAATATGATTAATTAATATTTCCTCAAGAGCATCACCGGACACAGGTTTAACAAGATATCCGTCAAAACCTGCATGATTGTATAATTCTTTATTGTCGCTACCTGCATTCGCAGTAAGTACAATAACAGGAGTTGTCTGGTTTAGGCCACCTATTTGTCTTCGAATTTCTCCGAGACACTCAATTCCATCCATTTCAGGCATAAGATGATCCATAAATATGGCATCATAATGCACTTTAAGAGTTGCCTCCAGAGCTTTTTTGCCGCTAATAGCAGTGTCTACCTGCATTTTCGTTCCAAGAAGAAGCTTTCTTTCTACTTCCAGATTCATTTCATTATCATCAACGATAAGGACACAGGCATCAGGCGCAATAAACTGACTCTGATAAGCATGTTTTTTTACCTTACCATAGTTATGAAGACTAAGCTCTCCTATCGGCTGCGAGTCAGCTACTTTCTGCTTTAAGATTACGTTAAAGGTAGTTCCCTCGCCATAAACACTATTAACCGTTATATTACCATTCATCAGCTCAACAAGCTGTTTAACGATGCTAAGTCCAAGACCTGTTCCTTCGATATATCTGTTTTTGGTTTCATCAACACGTTTGAAGGCATCAAAAAGATATGGAATTGAATCTTTTTTAATTCCTATTCCTGTATCAGTAACTGATATTCTAAGAAGTATAGTATCCTCACCGACATCCTCACTTTCGATATGAAGACCAATCATACCTTCCTTTGTGTATTTAACGGAGTTATTAAGAAGATTGATCAAAATCTGCTTGATTCGTACTTCATCACCATATAGAACTGCCGGTACAGAAGGATCCACACTAATATCAAGCCTAAGCCCCTTCTCCTGGGCCCTGAGCCATATCATATTCACAATTTCAGACAAAAGGTCACTGATTTTATAATCCACCGGAACAATATCCATGCTTCCAGCTTCCATCTTAGAAAAATCCAGAATATCATTTATAAGCGAAAGAAGCATTTTACCAGCACCCTGTATTCCGGATGCATCCTTTGCAACTTCATCTGAAATGTTTTCCTCTCGAAGAATAAGCTCATTTAAACCAAGGATTGAATTGATAGGTGTTCTTATCTCATGGCTCATACTAGAGAAAAATCTATTCTGCGAGCGATTCAGTTCTTCTGCTCGCTCCGCCTCTTTTTTGGCTCTTTCATTTTCCTGCTTAAAGAGACGGTTTTGGAACATAACCATAACAAAGCAAACAACACTTACGAGGATAAGAGACAGGAAATTATCTATATAAAACATACCTCTGTCATGCTGTGGAATAAGCTGCGGATAAAAATATTCAACAAGATAAAAAACAAGCGCCAAAATGAACAAGAGAGAAAGAATCAACGTTCTCCATGCCCCGGAAAGTACAAGTCCGGCATACATAAAAGAAAAGATAATCCATAATATACCGCCGCCTTCGATACCTCCGCCAAAAAAGAAGATACCGGGCAAAACTATAAACACCATTCCGATAATGATAACTCTTATCGCTAAGTTGATCTTGTTTTTATAAAGGCATGTAAAAGTAATGATAGGAACAATTATGATTGTTGCTACCAAAAGAGCTATCTCAAAAACACTTTCGCCGGTAATAATATCGCCTATAAGTGCTATGGAAACTGCAATATCAGAAATTATAGTCAGAAGGACAAACAGCCTTTCATTAAAACTTCTATTCGGGTCGTTTATAGTCGAAATGATTTTCTTAAAAACCTTGATTATATTCATAGTTTTTTTCCTCCCTCGGTTTTATTAGTCCGGGAGAGAACTTTCGTCATTACACGTTCAAACTCAGCAAGGTTTATTGGTTTTCCAATAAATCCATCAAAGCCCTCCTTAACAAACATTTCTCTGGCACCTGAAACCACATTGGCTGTAAGCGCAATTATAGGAACAGTTCTACCCATTTCCTCAGCAGCAAACCTGATTCGGTGCATAGCTTCAACGCCATCCATTTCAGGCATCATATGATCCATGAATACCATGTCATAATAATTCTCCCTGAACTTTGAGATAGCATCTTTTCCACTTTCTGCTGTATCAATTATCATGCCATATTCTTTAAACAGTCCTGTTGCTACTACCAGATTCATAGGTTCGTCATCAACCACAAGAGCTTTGATTCCTTCAAGTTCAGGCTTTTCAACAATATCTTGGAGCTCAATATTTCTTGCTGACAGGCCTTCATTCAAAATTTTTACAACAGGATAAGCATATAAAGGTTTAGGCATAACCATTACCCGGCTGCCGGGATTAACTTTAAAGCCATCATCGGCTGATACTGCAACAACAATATCACCCTTACTAAGGTCATCAAAGAATCTGGAATTTTCCAAATACTCTTCTTCCCCCATAAATATGAAGGATACGTTTAGTTTAACTATAAGATGTTCTATTTCATTTATTGTTTCAGCAGGATAAAGCGGTACCCTAATGCCGGCTGCCAGATTTGCAGCCATGTCACGATAGAAATCCCTTACCCTTGGAATTAAGTATTTGTCAGATTTAACATGGAATAATACATCCCCTGTAAAAGACTCATTTATTGCAAGGCAAGGCCTTGGATCAACGATATGTTGTGGAATAGTGATCCTTACAGTAGTTCCTTTTTTATACTCACTTTCAATCTTAACAAAGCCGTTCATTCTATGTACAAAGCCATATACAATAGAAAGTCCAAGGCCTACACCGCCGGAACTTCTGTTTCTCTTTTTATTGGCCTGATACAACCCTTGGGAGGCGTAAGCCAGGTCCTTTCTTTTCATTCCTATACCTGTATCAGTAACCTCCATGCACAAGTTTACGCCATACTCTTTTCTTTCTGTATAAAGTCTTACATAGATACCGCCCTGTTTTGTGAACTTTAGGGCATTACCAAGTAAATGCCTGAAAATCTTATGGAGCTTTTTTACATCCCCATACATCATCGTAGGCACATCAGGAGACATATCTACAATAAGTTCAATATCACTATCATGATTCTGCATACGGAAATTAGTGACTACATCATTGATAAGAGATGTACTCATATAATTTTCTTCTTCAAGGATCATGGATTTTCGTATAGTCTCTGTATAGTCCTGAATGTCCTCAATCTGGCTTGATAAACGGAAACCGGCATCTTTTATGGCACTTGCTTCCTCACCGGCTCCTTTTTTTAGAAGCAGATCAGACATACCGCTTACCACATTTACCGGAGTTCGAAGTTCATGAGAAATATTAGAAAGGAAATCTTCAATATCGCGATTGTAGGACTCGATATAATTGTCCTTTTGATTCATCTGCTCTCTGACATCAATACGTCCATGAATTGATTTAAGGCATCCGAAAAAGATATATAGAACAGCAACTAAATGAAATATTGCTCTTGTTACTGTCAAAAAGTCTAATTGAATAGTCTTAAGACTAATATTTAGCCATATCTGAATTACATAGATTAATAAATACTCCGCCAAGAGAATATTCATTATGTAAATACGATCCATTAAAGAATAAGCAACCATAACAAATGCAGTAACGATAGCTATATCCACAAAGCTGGTATAATGGATTCCATGATAAAAAACTGCAAGCATAGCGTACACAAGATAACATACTTCGCGTATATTCTCCTGTGGTTTCTCAGTGATATGCATAACCCATAGAGCAATCGTTCCCGCAATTATTATCGGCGGAACCCAGAATTCCCATCCCAGGAAAATTCCTTCAAATAGCATTGCAATACAGGAAATTGATACCATTGAGATAATATATATATTATTAGTCTTACGATCCATTCTTTTGCTCCATCTTATTTCAAAAGCTTCTCGTCAAGGAATTTAATAAGGTCTTCGCTGGTTGTTGATTTAAGAATATAGCCAAGAGGCTTAAGTTCCATAACTCTTTTAACTCCTTCTACAGTGCTGACTCCTGTAAGAAAAACAACCGGAATATTTTTGGTAGTTTCCTCCTGACGCAGCATCTGAAGAACCTGAGGGCCATCTACTACCGGCATCTCATAATCAAGTAATATAAGATCAACTTTCTTTTTCATCAAAAAAGTAATAGCCTGCATTCCGGCAGTAACAATATCAGTTTTATATTTATCCTTGATCCAGGATCTGACCATTCCTGCATAGTTAGAATCATCATCAACAATAAGGATCTTCTTTCTTGGATCGCCATCATCTACAGGCCCTGCAGGAGCGGGTGCCTCTTTATTCTCTCTACTCTCTTTTTTTTCTTTTGTTTCTTCCTCTTCTTTTTCCAATTGCTTTCTTATAAGCTTTTCTTCATGTCTCTCAATTTCATCTTCAATTTCAGTAATGAATAAATCAGGATCAACCGGGCGATCAATCCATCTGCAGGCAATAAACTCAGGATGAGCCTTCATAATAACCTCTCTATCAAGAGCTTCACCAATAAGAATAAGATTGCAGTCATGGTCAGCAAGCTGATCCTTAATAAGTATCAGATTTTTTGTCCCATATTTGTCCTCAATAATATCCTGAAGATTATAAAGAACTACAACAGATGCATCCTTAATCTGCTCGCCTAATTTGTCAAAATTTCCGGCTATAGAAATTGTCTCATAGCCTGCAGCCTGCGTTCTTTTCTCAAGACCCTTAACAACAATACTTGATTTATCCATTAAAAACGCGATTTTCTTAATGTTATCTGCCATGAAGTCCTCCGTTACTAAAAAGAAACCTGCAAAAAGTTATGAATTTTTGCCGCCTGTATACTTAACCCCAATATTATGAATTATTCTAGTAACATATTCTATTTTTACAGCATCAAGGTCGTTTTCTTTTTCCCACCTTGCCATAACACGAAGTGCAGCTGAATCAGCTTCATCAATAGACCTTTCAGTCAGCATGACAAAAAAGCAGTTTGAAGAGCATTGCATAACAAGGTCGCTTACACGTAATGTCTTTTGAAGGATAGTTTCAAGCTGGTGAACCTTTTCAAGAAAAACAACATTGTCTAATTTTTCATCTGCATTAACAGAAAAAATAATAAATGCTGCAGTTCCACCATATCTTTTATAAAAACGCATTACAAACCTATAAACTGTAGCAAAGGAATCTCTTCCAAGGAATAGTGACCCTTCTGATTCATTTCGCTCTTCCATTGTTTTAAGGATACGGTCAAGCTTATTATTCAGATTTTCCTGTTCATTTTCCTTTTTCTCAGCCTCATCCCTGTGAATTAAGTAGCCATGTTTACCATTTTTCTTACATAAGTACAAGGCTCCGTCAGCCATAGTAAACAGGCTTTCATAGTCTCTTCCATGTTCTGGGACAAAGACGCAGCCAATAGATATTCCAAGAGGGATGCCATTATCAGCTCCAAGCAGAGCTGCTGCTTCAGACACAAGCTCATTATTAAGGCGAAGAGCCATTGAAGCTACAGCACTTTCATCCACCAGATCCTCATAAAAAGCCATAAATTCATCGCCGCCAATTCTACTGATAGTATCAGTTTCTCTGGTATTTCTTTTGACAATATCAGCGAAGGCCATAAGCATCTTATCGCCCATGTCATGGCCAAACAGATCATTGACCAGTTTGAAATTATCAAGATCCATTATCATTAAAGCTCCGCTTTTTCTGGTACACAGCTTGGAAACTCTATCTGTTCCCCTTGCCTTGTTCAAAAAGCCTGTGAGCTTATCAAACATTGCTTCTTCGGTAAGAATTTCAATGGTTTTTACACTGCTTAGTGTGTTTTCAATACGCTTAACTAAAATATCCTTATAAAAAGGTTTACGGATGAAATCAGATGCTCCTAGCTTTAATCCCTGTTTTTCAATCTCACTATCATTCTCACCCGTCAAAAAAATGATCGGGATATGAGGCTTACCTTGATTATCCTCATACTCCCTAAGAGCGTTAAAAGTTTCAAAACCATCCATTCCTGGCATCATAATGTCAAGCAAGATCAGGTCTGGCGTATTTTTTTCTATAAATTTTAAAAGGTCATTACCACCACGAAGGCAGCTTACCCGCATATTTTCTTCATTTAGAAGTTTTCTTGCGTTTGTAAGATATACTTCGTCGTCATCGACCACTGCAATCCAATAATTCATTAATTGCTCCTGCAAAAACGTATAAACAACAGTTCATAAACAGTATACCATACATGATTTTATGGCAATTATTAAATAAAAAGAAAAAACTGTTGCACTTTAAGAAGCACAACAGTTTTAAGTATTTCGTAAATATTCATTTAATTATAGTTTTATCAAAATCTATAATCAGCCCTGATTCTGTTTCTCTACAAGGTGATCGCCGCAGTATTTCTGACGAAGCTTTGGTTTATCAATCTTACCTGTAGGATTTCTTAAAACTATATCAAATATGATTTTTCGTGGTCTCTTATATCTTGGAAGATCTACGCAGAAAGCATCTACTTCATCCTCTGTAAGTGTCATACCCTCTTTTACCTGAATTATAGCAGCTGCAATTTCTCCAAGTCTTGGATCCGGAAGACCTATAACAGCGGCATCGTGGATCTTTTCATTCTTCATCAGGAAGTTCTCGATCTGTACAGGATACAGATTCTCGCCACCGGAAATAATAACATCTTTTTTACGATCCACAAGGAAAATGAAACCGTCCTCATCCTGTCTTGCCATATCACCGGTAAAGAGCCAGCCATCCTTTAAGATTTCTGCAGTAGCCTCCGGATTTTTGTAGTAGCAGACCATAACTCCGGGACCTTTTACACAAAGCTCACCAATTTCTCCTTTTTCTACAGTATTTCCCTCTTCATCTACAATCTTGGTCTTCCAGCCATAACCGGGGATACCGATTGCGCCGACTTTATGAGGATTTTCCATGCCAAGATGTACACAGCCTGGACCTGTAGATTCAGAAAGTCCGTAGTTCGTGTCATATTTGTGGTCAGGGAAATATTCAAACCAGTGTCTGACAAGTGATGGCGGAATAGGCTGCGCACCAATATGCATAAGTCTCCACTGAGACAGCTTATAATCCTCAATCTTCAGCCTTCCGGAATCCAGTGCTGCAAGGATATCCTGCGCCCACGGAACAAGGAGCCATACAATTGTGCAGTGTTCTTCTGAAACTGCTCTGAAAATAGATTCAGGTGAATTTCCCTTTAGAAGAACCGCTCTGCTTCCTGTGAATAGAGAGCCAAACCAGTGCATCTTAGCTCCGGTATGATACAGCGGCGGAATGCACAAAAAGCAGTCTTCATGCTTGGTCTCATGATGCATAGCCTCCATCTTGGCTGACTGCATAAGAGCAGTATGAATATGTAAAATAGCCTTCGGAAATCCCGTAGTTCCTGATGAAAAATAAATCGCTGCATCATCGCTGTCTTCTACAAGAACCCTTGGTGCTACAGATGAAGCATTTGAAGCCTGTCTGAAATAGTCCTCTGCATATGATGGACACTGATCTCCTACATAGTAAAGAAGCATCTCTTTTTTAAGCTTCTGTGCAATATCCTCGATTCGACCGATAAACTCAGGTCCATAGAATAAAACATCGGAATCAGAAGCCTTTAAGCAATAGTCAATCTCTTCAGAATCAAATCTGAAATTTAGCGGAACAGCCACCGCTCCTGATTTTAAGATTCCAAAATAAATAGGCAGCCACTCAAGACAATTCATCAATAGAATCGCACATTTCTGCCCTTTCTTAATGCCCCTTTCCATGAGCATATTGGCAACACGGTTAGCCTTCTCGTCAAATACCGACCATGTGATCTGCCTTCTGTAATATGCAGTAGATGTAGGCTGTATCAGCTCATATTCCCTCCAGGTTACCCTCTGTTCTTCCCTGATCTCAGGATTAATCTCTACAAGTGCAACCTCCTCCCCATAGAGCTTACTGTTTCGTTCTAGTAAATCTGTAATTGGCATAATGTAATCCCCTTCTTGTACGCTTTAAAGTACTAAAGTATAGTATATCCATAAAACGAAAAAAGGTCAAACACTTGATTTTATGTAAGAGATTTATTATTCTGTTATAAGGGTTTTACTTTACCGCTTTAAATCATGAACTTGATTTTAGAATAATAAGTGGAAATTGTTTTGGTAGGAGGTTATTTTAATGAGTTCTAACAATGATAAGCAGCTTATGCTGGGCAATAAGGCTGTTGCCCGCGGGCTTTATGAGGCCGGTGTCTGCTTTATTTCAAGCTATCCCGGCACACCCAGCACAGAGATAACTGAAGAAGCTGCTAAGTATGATGATATTTACTGTGAATGGGCTCCCAATGAGAAGGTAGCCATGGAATCTGCTTTTGGTGCATCTCTTGCAGGCCGCAGAGCCTTTTGTGCTCAGAAGCATGTAGGTCTTAATGTGGCAGCAGATCCACTTTATACTATGTCCTATACAGGAGTAAATGCAGGTCTTGTTGTAGTAGTTGCTGATGATGCAGGTATGCATTCCTCTCAGAATGAGCAGGATTCAAGACATCACGCTATTGCTGCTAAGGTTCCCATGATCGAGCCTTCAGATTCTGCTGAAGCTTTAGAATATACAAAGCTTGCCTATGAGCTTTCCGAGAAATTCGACACTCCTGTTCTTCTTAAAATGTGTACACGTGTTGCACACTCCCAGTCGATTGTTTCTACAGGTGAAAGAAATGTTCCTGAATTTGAGTATGAAAAGGACATTGCAAAATACGTTATGATGCCAGGAAATGCAAAAAAACGTCATCCTATCGTAGAACAGCGCACCAAAGATCTTATTACTTATGCCGAAAACTGCCCTCTAAACCGCGTAGAAATGGGCGATACCAAGATTGGTATTATAACAGCTTCAACTTCTTATCAGTATGTAAGGGAAGTTTTTGGAGACAGCGTAAGTGTTCTTAAGCTGGGTATGACCAATCCTCTTCCTGAAAAGCTTATCAAGGATTTTGCTTCGAAAGTTCAGGAGCTCTACGTTGTTGAAGAACTTGATCCTATCATTGAAAATCACGTAAAAGCACTTGGTCTTGACGTAAAGGGAAAAGACCTTCTTCCTATCGTTGATGAGTTTTCACAGAATCTTATTGCGAAAGTTTTCGGAAAAGAGGTTAAGGAAAGCTTTTCTCTTGATGAAAATATTCCAAACAGGCCACCTGTAATGTGTGCAGGCTGTCCTCACAGAGGTCTTTTCTATACTTTAAAGAAAAATAACTGCACAGTTCTTGGTGATATAGGCTGCTATACCCTTGGCGCAGTTGCTCCTCTTGCTGCAACAGATATGACTCTTTGCATGGGTGCATCAATCGGTGCTCTCCACGGCTTTAACAAAATTAAAGGCGCAGAAAGTGAGCACAAGAGTGTTGCAGTAATCGGTGATTCCACCTTTATGCATTCAGGTATGACAGGGCTTGCCAATGTAGCTTACAACCAGTCCAATTCTACTGTTATTATCCTTGATAATTCAATCACAGGTATGACAGGCCATCAGCAGAATCCAACTACAGGCTACAATATAAAGGGCGATCCTGCAGGTAAGATTGATCTTGAAGCACTTTGCAGAGCTATGGGCTTTGATAGAGTAAGCGTAGTTGATCCTTATAATCTTGAGCAGTGCGATAAGGTACTTAAAGAAGAACTATCTGCTGATGCACCATCAGTGATCATTTCCAGAAGACCTTGCGCTCTTCTTAAATATGTAAAGCATAATCCTCCTCTTAATGTGGACAAAAATAAATGTGTAGGCTGCAAGTCCTGCATGAGAATCGGATGTCCTGCAATTTCTATGAAAGATGGAAAGGCTACTATTGATACCACACTCTGCGTTGGATGTAATGTATGTAGCCAGCTTTGTCCAGTAGGAGCTTTAGATGCTCCAAAGAAGGAGGCTTAATAAAATGGAAACTAAGAATATTATGATTGTTGGAGTTGGCGGTCAGGGCTCTCTTCTTGCAAGCAAACTCCTTGGACATCTTCTTTTATCTCAGGGCTTTGATGTTAAGGTTTCTGAAGTTCACGGAATGAGTCAGCGCGGAGGAAGCGTTGTTACCTACGTTAGATACGGTGATAAGGTTTACTCTCCTGTCATCGACAAGGGAGAAGCTGATTACATAGTTTCTTTTGAATTATTAGAGGCCGCAAGATGGCTTCCATTCCTCAAAAAGGACGGTCAGATTGTAACTAACACTCAGCAGATCGATCCTATGCCTGTTATTACAGGAGCAGCCCAGTATCCGGAGGATTTAGTTAATAAGCTCAAAGAAAGCGGAGCCAAGGTAGATGCTCTTGATTGCCTGTCACTTGCCGAGGAAGCTGGATCTTCAAAGGCTGTAAATATCGTTCTTCTTGGAAGACTCTCACACTACTTCGACCTTCCGGAAGATGCATGGATGAAGTCCCTTGAAGCAAATGTTCCTGAAAAGTTTCTTGCTATGAATAAAAAGGCATTTGAACTTGGAAAAAACTTTGCAGAATAAGTTAGTGGGGAGAAAAAATATGGAGCAATATTTTCAAAAAGAAATAGAATGTGCATCTTACGAAGATATTCGTAAAATGCAAAGCGAAAAGCTTGTAAAACAGGTACAGCATGTATGGGACAACGTGCCCTACTATCGCAAAAAAATGGAGGAAAAAGGGGTAACTCCTGATGATATCAAGTCAGTTGATGACCTTTATAAGCTCCCATTTTTATCAAAGAAAGACCTTAGAGACGCCTATCCAACAGGCCTTCTTGGTGTTCCACAGAAAGACTGCGTAAGAATCCATTCCACCTCAGGAACAACAGGAAAAAGGGTTATTGCTTTTTATACACAGCATGATATTGACCTTTGGGAAGACTGCTGCGCAAGAGCTATTGTAGCTGCAGGCGGAAGTAGCGACGATGTATGTCAGATTGCCTACGGTTTTGGACTTTTTACCGGTGGTGCCGGACTTAACGGTGGTTCACACAAGGTTGGTTGTTTAACTGTACCTATCAGTTCAGGTAATACTGAAAGACAGATGATGTTCATTCAGGATCTTCAGGCTACCATCCTGTGCTGCACTCCCAGCTACGCTGCTTACCTTTCAGAGAAATACAAGGAAGAAGGCTACAGCCCGGAAGATATCCCACTTAAGGCAGGTATATTTGGTGCAGAAGCCTGGAGCGAGGAAATGCGCCATGAAATAGAGACAACCCTTGGAATCAAGGCTTTCGATATTTATGGTCTTACTGAGCTTTCCGGCCCCGGTGTTGCTTTTGAATGCTGTGAGCAAAACGGAATGCACATTAATGAAGATCATTTCATTGCTGAAATAATCGATCCTGATACAGAGGAAGTTCTTCCTGAAGGTTCTCAGGGCGAGCTTGTATTTACTGCTGTTGATAAAGAGGCCTTCCCAATGCTCAGATATAGAACTCGTGACATCTGTAAGCTAACTAGAGGAAAATGTTCCTGTGGCAGAACCTTTATAAAAATGGCTAAGCCTATGGGACGTTCTGACGATATGCTTATTGTTCGTGGTGTAAATGTATTCCCTAGCCAGATTGAGACAGTTCTTCTCAACAATGGATACGCAGCAAATTATCAGATTGTTGTTGACCGCGAAAACAATACTGATTCTCTTGATGTTCAGGTTGAGATGACTCCTGAGATGTTCACAGATAATGTCGGTGAAATCGAGGAACGCCAGAAGAAGCTTGTCGAAGATATGAAATCGATGCTTGGAATCAAGGTCCGCATCTCTCTCCTTGCTCCTAAGTCAATAGCAAGAAGTGAAGGAAAGGCTGTACGAGTCATTGACAAGAGAAAGATTTAATTATTGTTTTATTGAATGTATGAAAACAAATAATTAAACTAAATATATAGACTAATATTTTTCATGAAAACTACCGTATATACATTCTTTGATATAAAAATCTTAGCATGAACAACATAGGAGAATCCCATGAGTATAAAACAGATTTCAGTCTTTTTGGAAAATAAGCCTGGCACGTTAAAAAAGCTCACCAGCGTTATGGCCAAGAACAACATCGACATGCGTGCTACTTCTCTTGCTGAGACCAAGGACTTTGGTATCGCCAGAATCATCGTTGATGACGCACTAGAAGCTGTCAACACACTTAAGGAAAATGATTTTGTAGCAAGTCTTACTCCTGTCCTTGCAGTTGAGATTCCTGACGAAGCAGGCGGACTTGATAAGCTCCTTGATGTCTTTGCAAACGCAGAAGTTAACATCGAGTACATGTATGCTTTCCCAGGTCGCGGCACAGAAGGCCACGCTTACATGATCTTCCGCGTTGGTGATACAAAGGCTGCAGAAGCAAAACTTACAGGAAAAGGTCTTAAGATTCTTTCTCAGGAAGATATTGCTAATATTTAACTGATAATGATGCCAAGAAAAAGGTATAATATATAACGTGCCATGGGGCACAAAACTATTCATTTTAGTGGGACATTGCATGGTTAACTTACAGCAAAAAGATATTGATAACTTTGATAGTATACTTGATAAATTCATTATTCATTCGTATGAAGAAACAGGTGCAGAAGGAATTCTTGACGAGCGCGACAGTACTCCTTACTGTACTTATCAAAAATTTTATTTACAAGACTTAATGAATGATGCCCTAGATAGTATTACCCAGGACAATGATGTAAAAGATGAAATTAAGAAATATTTATACGTTAGACTTGAAGAAAGATGTAATCCTGAACATATCTTTGAATTATTACAAAAAGAATATCCGGATGGTGAATGGAGTAAAAGACGTGAAGATGCCGTATTCTACGTACGGTTAATCTTCAAAGAAGAAAATGTATTATTCGGACGATATCACTAATCAATGGGGACACCAAAGGGGACGGTTCTCAATGTGGTCAAATTAAGCCCAAAACCCGCATGAATACTGCTTTTCGCAAATTCC
>NZ_CAMVPU010000065.1 GCF_947169445.1 uncultured Butyrivibrio sp.
CAGGTATAAATCATTAACAGTTACCACCGCAAATCCTTGATATTACTGGCTTTGCAAGCACAAAATATTGTATCAAAAACACAGATTTTACTTGATATTCCGTTAATTCCTTGGTATAATTATACCAAGGAGGTGAGTTATGGAAATCAAGATAAATGAGCCCTGGATCACTGATAAAGTCCGCATTCAGAATGGATACGCATATATTGATCACTCATTCTGGAACGTTGAAAAACAACAGGCTGATCACAAGCGCGAGTACATTGGCAAGTACGATGGAAAGAACTTCACACCAAACAAAACCTTCCACCGCCTCAAGGCTGAGTATGAACAAAGCCTTGTTGCTCCCAAGACCGGACCTGTACCGACAGACATTTGTCTTCGACAGTTCCATGGAGCCACATACCTGCTTGACAGGATTGCTGAAAAGACAGGCATCGCCGGTGATCTTGGAAAGTGCTACGGCTCACTGGCACCACAGATACTCTCCATAGCTTACTACCTCGTTATCGAGGAAGGGCTGCCATTATACCGTTTCACCAAATGGGGCAGCACCCACAGGCATCCTTATGGCAAGGATATTCCTTCTCAGAGGAGCAGTGAACTTTTCGGACTGATCACTGAAGAATCCAAGATGGATTACTTCAAATATCAGGCAAAACGCCACTCCTGCGATGAATACCTCGCTTTTGATACAACATCTATCTCTTCATACTCGACTCTGATAAAGCAGGCCAAGTACGGAAAGAACAAAGAAGGTGATTCCCTTCCGCAGATAAATCTTGCTCTGTTGTATGGAGAGGAATCAATGCTCCCTGTTTACTACAGGAAGCTTGCAGGTAATATCACTGATGTTAAGACTATAGAGAACCTCGTTAAGGATGTGGATTTCCTTAAACTTGAAAAGCTCAAGCTTGTTATGGACAGAGGCTTCTACAGCGAGAAGAACATAAATGACCTGATGAAGCATCATCATAAGTTTCTCATCGGAGCCAGACTCTCACTTAACCTTGTAAACAATCGCCTTAACAAGATCCGTGATGATTTTGTTACCCGCTTTAACTATAATTCCGAGCTAAAGCTCTATGTCATGTCATTCACAGAGGAATGGGAATACACCGAGGAAAAGCCCCGCTCCGGTGAAGTCATTACTGACAAACGCCGTATATATCTCCATTTCTACTACAATGACCAGAAAGCTACTGATGACAAGGTACGGTTCAATGCAATGCTTGACCGCCTTGAAAACAACCTGGTAAATGGCACTCCTGATCCGGAAGACGCAAAGCTGTATCAGAAGTACTTTACAATACATGAGACACCAGTAAGAGGAAAAACCTACTCATTCAATGAGGATGCAATTCGCAAGGCTGAGCGTAACTATGGCTATTTTGCTCTCATGACCAATGGCATCAAGGATCCTGTTGAAGCACTGCGCATCTACAGGCTCAAGGATCTTATCGAGAAATCCTTTGGCAACCTCAAAGAGCGCCTTTCAATGCGCAGGATGTCTGTCGCATCAGAGGAAAACTTTGAAGGCAAGCTCTTCGTGCAGTTCATAGCACTGCAGCTGATGTCTTATATCAAAAAGCAGATGGATGAAAATGGCCTGTTCAGTGATTACACAATGCAGTCACTGCTTGACGAGCTGGATGTCATCGAATACTACCAGCAGCCCGGCAAAGCCCATCATCTGTCTGAAATAACTAATAAACAACGTAAGCTCTATGAGCTTATGGAAGTACCTGTCCCGACATAATCCTTGGTATAAAATGACGGGACTTTAGGTTCAATGGTGAGAGCCGGTGTCTTATAAGCATCTGATCCGAGTTCGATTCTCGGTTGCCCGATCAGCTCCATTCGCACATCAGCTAGTGTATTAGCCTTCCAAGCTAAGGAAGTCGGGGCAGCACCGACATGGAGCTTTCAGAAGAGAGAAAGCAGGCACTTCCTTACTTCTGAATGCAAAACAACTTAATAAAGCAGGAGGCCACAGGCACGGCTTTCTGCGACTTGGGCCGGAAGTCGCAATGGGGTGACGCGAGTTTTGCAAACTCGAGATGGCGGGTTCGATTCCCGTGCGGTCCATTCCGATATAACTCAGCTGGGAGAGTGCTTCCCTTACAAGGAAGAAGCCACAGGTTCGATCCCTGTTATCGGAACCATACGCCGGATAAGCATAGATAGCGATGCAGGTGACCTGTAATCATCAGAGGAGGGCGCACATCCTTCATCCGGCCTTACATGGCTCTATGGTATAAAGGCTAATATGCCGGACTGTCTATCCGGAGATAAGAGTTAGATTCTCTGTAGAGTCGTTTATTTTGCGGGGGAGTGGAACGGAATTACCATTCGAGGCTCATAACCTCTGAGATAGCAGGTTCGACTCCTGTCCCCGCGACTATAAAATCTAAAACAGTTAATGATAATGCGAGGAGGAGCCAGAATGATATCGACACTTTATGAACCCTTTAGAAATTGGTCTGAGAACGGATCCGTTTATATTCTTTCGGATATGCATTTTGATGATAAAGATTGCAAGCTCATGGATCCAAATTGGATTACTCCGCAGGAACAGATAGAAATAATCAATAGGAACATCATGAAGAACGACACTTTTGTGTGCCTTGGAGATGTGGGTAGACCTCAATATTTGAAGGAACTTAAGGTTAGGAAAAAAATCCTTCTTCTCGGAAATCATGATAGACGTGGAGAGTATCATGACTACTTTGATGAAATCTATGCTGGACCGCTTTTTATAGCAGAAAAAATACTATTATCTCATGAACCGGTTTACGGATTACGATGGTGTCTTAATATCCATGGGCATGATCATAACAACATAGAAGCCTACAAAGATGGATGCAAGCATCTGAATCTGGCAGCAAATGTTTGTGGTTATACTCCAATCAATCTTGGGAAAATTATTAAGAGTGGAATATTGTCTGACATTGATAGCATTCATAGAGTAACAATTGATCATGCCAAGGCTAAGAAGAAAGATGCTGAGAATAACTGAAAGTGAGAGTAAGAAAGGCTGATAAATGCGATGGTATTGAACGACAAGTTCAATGACAGCCAGTGTTTTTGGGGATATCATTTAATTGTGCGCCGACACAATAATCCGGAGGAGGTGTGAAAATCAGATGGGGTCCACCTTCTGGGCCTTGCCGTGAAAGTCGGATTCGGAAAGGAAACTACAGTGAGCTATGATATTTATTTAAAAGAAAGAGTATCTGGAGAAACAATACAGTTACCAATAAAACATGTTATGACAGGCGGAACCTATAGAGCAGACTATGATGAAAAAACTGGTCAATTCACTCCTGCAGCTATAACGGATGCATGGCTTAATATCACTTATAACTATAGCCATTACTATTATGAAGCAGCTGATGGCGATGAGCGTTTTTATGGCGACGATTCTGATGGTGGAAACGCTAACCTGGGCATAAGGGGAATTTATGGAAAAACAGGCGCAGAGACAATACCAATGCTTAAGGATTTGGCTGAACGAATTGAAACAAAATATAAACATGATGGCGAGTGGATAACAAATAGTCGAACGGAGAAGATTTTTAAGGATAAAGACGGAAAAGAGATAGATTTGATTGACCTTTTGGAAAAACATGTTACGGAGTATTCAACTGAGACAGTTGAAAAGCTGATGAATGAGGGTCCAAACGATGATTATTGGATTGCCACGGCTGCAAATGCAATCAAGCCATTGTATCAGCTTTTGGCTTTTGCAGAGTTGAGACCTGATGGAGTCTGGAGCGGGGACTAAAACTTTGAAAATGTATTACTGAGAATTGGCAGTGTTTGAGGAGATTTTGTAATGGGAAAAGTACTTGTTATACCAGACGTTCATTTGAAAGCATGGATGTTTGACGAAGCGGATAAAATTGACCGTGATTCTTATGATGGAATTGTTGTCCTTGGAGATTTGGTAGATGACTGGGGGAAAGGGAATGATATTAAGGCTTATGAGGATACTCTTAGCAGGGCTGCCAGGTTTGCGACTGAACATCAGGAGTCTCTTTGGTGTTATGGAAATCATGATGTTTCATATTTGTGGGATGCCATGGAATCCGGCTACTCAGTACAGGCGAGGCAGGCAGCCATTGATGGGGTGAATAGACTGGAAAGAGTATTAGAAGAAAGACTTCAATTTGTACATAAAATAGAAAACACCATTTTCAGTCATGCTGGGCTTACGGAAAGCTTTGTTTTACAGACTTGTGGTAGACATGGAACAGATATTGAAGACATATTATTCCGCATAAACAGGATGAGTATGAGAGAGTTATGGAGAAATAATTCTCCAATATGGGCTAGACCGCAGATGGAGTTTTACAGAATGTTTCGTGAGGATCTGTATCAGGTTGTAGGGCATACTCCTGTAGAGGAGGCGGTTGAAGCAAGTGGAGTGCTTTCACTAGATCTTTTTTCAACATACTCTGATGGAACACCATATGGAAACAGGAAGTTTTATATCGTTGATACAGAGAATAAAACTTATAAAGAGGCGGAATAACTGGAGGAAGCATGACAAGAGGGAGAATTATATATATAAGTTCTGACTTAGACATCTATGAAACGCGTGAGTTTAATGGGGATATGTATCCGGAAGGGTACGCAGTTGAAATAATCGACAGATTCGAAGAGGGCGGTCTGGATACATATCAGGATTTTGATCGTTTTGTACATGATTTTAATGGCAAGCATTATGAATATGAAGATGATCTGATTGATTTATATAGAAAACCAAAGAATTGCGTTATAGACCTCTCTGACAATTGGACGGATTATGTATACGTTATAAATGAATCTCCAGACGAATTCTATATCAAGGCAAAAGAAGGGAGCAGCTTTATTTCGCCAAGATCTATTGGAATAGTTCATTATCAGAGACTCGACAAAATAATCCATAGGGTTGTCCATGAGAAGTCTGAGGCCAATAGCTTGGAATTAACAAAGGAAGAGTTTGTGGCGATAATGCATAAGCTTCAGGATACTACAGATGTAGTCAGAGAGATAAACAGGCTGATTGAATGTAGTAAAGGTAAAATGGATCTTTCTCCTTGTAGTGGTAGTGGAATGTTGCTTACTAATGAAGGTCTCGTTCTGATGCTACTGAAAAAGTTAATGAAAGATAACCATGTCTGGGTTGACTATTTTGTAAATGGTCTTGATTATGGGCGATCTTTCAAGATTGGAATGGTTAAAGATGCGGGCGGACGAAGTGTGGATATCAGCACCGCAGAGAAATTATACGACTTCATTGTGAATACGAAATAGGGAAGGTATATATCATGAGGAAACTGGCTTCGATTCAGAGGGTTAAGGCAGTTTTGCCTATACCTGATGCGGATAGACTGGAACTTGTACAGGTTCTTGGTTGGAAATGTGTGGGAGGAAAAAATGAATTTCATGAGGGTGACCTGGTGGTCTATTTTGAAATTGATTCATTCCTTCCGGTTTGTGAAGAGTTTGAATTCCTGCGGAAAAGCTCATATAAAAACAATGAATTCATGGGCGAGGGATTTAGGCTTAAGACAATGAAATTTAGGGGCGAGATATCGCAGGGGCTTTGCCTGGGTACAGACAAGCTACCTAAATTGAATGGATTGGAATTAAGTGAAGGGATGGATGTGACTGAAATCCTCGGTGTAAAAGAGTGGGAAATGCCTGAGCGAGCAGGCTCCTCGGGAACAATTATAGGAGACAGGCCAGGCTTCATTCCGAAGACAGATGAGACAAGGATACAGTCTGCGCCGGAACTTTTGAAGGAATTTGCAGGGCTTCCATATTACATAACAACAAAAATGGATGGATCAAGCCACTCCATAGGAATAAGGGATGGGAAGGTTTCATTCACTGGACATAATTTTACATATAAGGATGATGGGAAGTCTTCTTTTGTTGAATTTGTGAAGAATAGAGGAATTCCTGAAAAGATGAAGCAGTATGTGGATGATAATAAGAGTGCCACGCTTGTGCTTCAGGGGGAATGGTGTGGCGAAGGTATTCAGAAGAATCGCTTAAAGCTGAAGTCTCCTGAATGGTTTGTGTTTACGGCTAGAGTTGATGACAAGAGAACAAATCTCGAAACTCTAAGGGATGTCTGTAAATATGTCGGATGCCAAATGGTCCCTGTAGAGGAAGAAGGAAATGACCTTCCTGCGAGATATCCTGATGAACAAGCGCTTTTAGCAAGGGCAGAAGGTGTTGGATATAACGGTACTGTAAGGGAAGGGATTGTAATTAGACCTATAGAGCCGGTTCATTCATATATTCTTAGCGGACCGCTCTCCATGAAAGTAATTAATAACAAGTATCTTATTAAAAATGATGAATGAAGGGGCGTGGATAATATGGCAGAGAAAATGTTAGTAACGCAGGCACTTGATGAAAGAGATCTTCTTGTTGGTAAGATAACTGATAAGATCAACAAAGCAAGCTTTATAGATACCATTAAACCAAATGAAGATAAGGTTTTTGAAAAAAGAGTTTCAAGGGACGAATTTGCAAAGAATGCAGAAAGTGCATATCAGCAGATACAGGATCTGATTGACAGGTATCAGAAGATAGATGCAGCAATTGTAGCATCTAACGCAAATACCATGATCAAGACATCTTATGGTGAGTATACGGTTGCAGGTGCTATAGCGCTTAGAAAAAGACTTAAGAGCACAGGCACATTTAATAGCGATGCAAATTTTGAATATAAGCTCATGATGAAGATTGAAAGTGATCTTCAAAAAATGATTCAGTTTGCAGAATCAAAAAATAAGCAGCTTCAGGGTACCGCCGAGAATATGAGACTGTCTATTCTTGGAAAAGATTCCAAAGTAAAAGATGATAAGCCCCTTGAGGTTGTCAATGCTTATGTAAAAGAGAATACGACAGAAGTAGTAGATCCTCTCGACGCTCAGAAAAAAGCTGATGCGCTTAAAGAGAAGAGAGACACGCTGCTTACCGAGCTTGATACACAGATAAAGGTTTCAAATGCTACAACTTTTGTAGAAATATAAAAAAGAATAATTGCCTGCTGCACGAAAACTTCAAACCCGGCTTCCCTGTAACAGGGTTAAGTTACAAGCTGGTTAGCATTAACCGCAAAAATCCGAAATGGTCGAAATGGATACGGCGCAAGCCCTATAAGCTTGATATGCAGGTTCAAATCCTGCTTTTGGACCCGATGGTTACATGATTCCATTGGCAGTAAGGCTCGCTGTGAGATAGCCTCAATCTATTTTGGGTTTTATTTTTTCTGTTATATGTGAAGCATAAACTTTTAATTGTTTTGGCGATTTTTGTTCAATTATCAGTGGAAAACTTTTATATAGACATAGCGATATGTTGAAATCCATGGGAAGGTTTGGTGTCAAGCCGGTTGTCCTGAAGTGATACCTCATGGCTGTGCTGTGGGCATTATTGGAGAAATAGTGAAAGATTACTTAGTGTGTTGGAGAGAAAATCTTAGAGATGGGTACCTAGAGGATTTTTTTGTTCCAGGTAGTAACCCGATTTACACTTATAATTTGATTAAAGGTGAAGATCCCTATGTAGTTGCGGGTGTTTTTTTGGATAAGGATTATGATTATGCGGTTACTGAAGACTGTGCTTATTTGAAGTATATTAATGAAAAAATTATCGAGGAATTTGTACGTAAAATATGCGAGTCTGATGAAGTTGAAGATCCGATACCACAGAGGTTTGGAAAAGTAGCTGAACAGATATGGGATAGATATACAAGAGAATGTCAGAAGCTTAACCGCGATTGGCATTGTATTGATGACGAGACAGATGAACTATGTAAGAAGGCGGTAGCCAAGGCATTAGATGCTGATGCATTATTGGACCAATTAACGGAAACAGAAAAAAGAAATATTTACAAATATATGCATCAATGTGATGTCTGTGTAATAGAACTAACGTCAATAACTGAAGCAAAGAATGATAAAGAGGCCGATGAACAACAACTGGTAATGGACTCTTTATGGAAATAGCAAAATAGGGGAAAAGAGTGAAGATAATGACCATGGAAAAGATAAAACTATTGCAAACAAGGGTCTTTCACGATAATAAGGTATATTTGCTTGCTTCTGACATAGCTGAACTTATGGGATATGGAGAAACTCAATTTATTGAAGATTACAGGGAAATTCTATGTAATCTTGATTGTATGCCTCCACTTGTACTGGAAACAGACTTTAATGCTTTGGTTTTGGAGAATGATGATTTGTTCGAAAATCTTCAGCATCTTGAGATAACTAGAGTTGATACGCTGAGATTTGAAACAGAAATACAGAAAAGTATTTATCCACTAAAGTTTTTGTTTGGGGGAGAACTTTTTGAACATGGTGCTAAAATGGCAGGATACAGCTCAGTATCAGAATATATAAGTGAGGTTGATTATCCCAATGAGGTAAAGAAGGCATTTGATAATCTGAAAAAAGACTCAGGAGTATTAGATGTATATCGAGATGAATGTGATAAGTCCAATAATCAGGACAATATAGATGTTAAATTACTAAAAGAATATGGATTACAGTTGCAGGGATATACCAAGATAAAGGACGGAAGGCCGTGGTACGAGGAATTTATAGTCGGGAAGGGTATTTTTTATCATGTTTCATATGATTCTGACGAGATATATACGGAGCTGAGAGTAGAGGATAACAACCTGATCGTACCCGAATTTAACATGAATGGAGATGACATAGAGGACTGTAATAAAGGATATGATAACGATGGTAGAGATTATAGATTGTTTGGAGTTTTTGAGAATATATTCTATATACTGCTTCGTAAAAGTGTAAAAGATGCTGGCGCGGACCTTTTATTATGTGAAGATTCCGGGGTAAAGCTATACATATCTTCGCAAGAGGCTTTTAGATTGCTTAATCCCAATATGTTCAGGGATGTTTTCTTGTTTGAAGGGAAAATTGATTTTGAAAAGGATTCTTATCTTACGGAATATGCCGGAAAAATTCAGTATAGGTAGGAGATAAGGGTATGAGATACTATATCGCAGATCTTCATTTTAACCATGGGAATATGAATAAAAACATGGACAAACGCGGGTTTGAAAGCGCTGAGGCCATGAATGAATATATGATTAAGCAATGGAATTCTAAGGTGAAAACCGGGGATGAAGTGGTGGTGCTAGGTGACTTTTGTTTTGGGAGTGGAGAAGTAGCAAACAAAATACTGGCACGTCTTAGAGGGAAAAAATACCTAATTGTAGGGAATCATGACAGGTTCCTGAAGGATAAGGAATTTGAACCGGAACGGTTTAAGTGGATAGAACATTACAAGGAACTGAATGATGACAATAGGAAGGTGATTTTGTCGCACTATCCGATCTTTTGCTATAACGGGCAATACAGAAAAGACGTGGGAGATAACCCACTGGTATATATGCTTTATGGGCATGTACATAATACCTTTGATGAGTATCTTCTAAATGACTTTATTCAGCGAACAAGGGATTATAAGCGGTTTGAAAGGGATAAAGAATATCATAACATTCACTGCAATATGATCAACTGCTTTTGCCAGTTTTCTGACTATGTGCCGCTTTCTCTTGATGAGTGGATAGCTTTGGATAAGAACCGGCGCAGAAACATGGATATAGAAGATATGATAAAGACAGGACAGGCTTTGGACATAGATGTTTCTTTTGGAGATGGTTTTATGAAAGTGACACTGCCAACTGAGAAATATTACAGACTTAAGGATGCATTTGCAGAACATGGTCTTACCGTTGAAGAGGGGCTTAGGCAGTTTGTGGAATGGACAGTGAACAAACCTGATGAATTTAAAGCCTGGGTTGAAGAGTGCAAGAAGGAAGGCTATTTTAGCGAAGCGGAGATAAAAGCATGGACATGATAGAAATAACACCAGAAGAACTGATGGAAAATCTGGATTCAGACGATTTTTGCAGGAGGTTTGGAAATCCTGTAAAAGTCATAACTGAAAATGGATATATAGTTGTCATGGCGTTTGAACTATATGAACGCCTGTTTGGGAAGGTTGACTTATCCAAAGAACAAACAATAGAAATGGATGATTTCTTGGGGAAAAGCAAAGAAACGGAGAATAAGGATGACAAGCCAAATTGACAGATTCAAGACAGGGAAATTGATCAAAAGCGTGATGGAAGAGAAGGGGATAACTGCAAAAGATATCAAGGAATATTTTAATTTCTCGAGCGTGCAGAGTATCTATCATTGGTTAGAGGGGAAAAGCCTTCCCACGCTTGATAACATATATGGACTGAGTGATCTTCTTGGAGTGCCTGTAGATGAACTGCTGTCCGGAGACAGAGAGGCGAGGTATAGCTTTAAAAGAGATGACTCCTTTCGTCGAATTAGTTATTATTATGAATTCTTTCATAGAGGCATTGCTTGAAGATAATATGAAATGAAATCAAGAATACTGCAATATATAAAGAATAATCCCAATGACTGGGAACAAAAATTTAATGAAATGGTTATACGCACAAATCGCAGCGGTGATCTTGTGTGTTTTAAGTATGGTGTAGAAGCGGATTTCTCTAATCCTCTGGTGTGTGAAGCACGGGGAATTATCATAGATATCGCAGAACAAAAGGTAATTTGCTGGCCTTTTGACAAGTTTTTTAATGTCCAGGAGCAATATGCTGCGGACATAGACTGGCAGAATGCCAGGGTGTTAGAGAAAATCGATGGATCTATGATAAAACTTTTCTGGTATAAGGGTGAGTGGCATTTTGCTACAAGCTCTACATGTGATGCAAAAGAGGCATCTGTTCAGGGGTATAAGGAGCTGACATATGCGGATGTTATTGCCAGAGCGGAGAACATAAAGGACATACCATTTGGCCAGCTTAATAAAGAATGTACTTATATCTTTGAGTTGGTATCACCACTTACACAGGTTGTTATCAAATATGATATGACAGCATTATTCTTCCTTGCTGCCAGAAATGTTGTGACAGGAGAGGAATTTGATACAGAATTAGGTACTTTTAGGAAACCACGCAGTTTTTCTCTAAAATCCCTTGATGAGTGCATGTCCGCCGCTTTAGAACTGAACAAAGGAGAGGACATAGAAGATGAAGGCTTTGTTGTGGTTGATGCAAATCATAACAGAGTGAAGATAAAATCCCCTTCATATGTGGCTATGCATCGAATATCTACAAATAAGGTTTTTACTGCTAAACGGATGTCAGAGCTTTTTTGCCAAGGTGAGGATTTCTCTAAACTTGCGAAAGATTTTCCTTCATCTGCGCACGTTATCAAGTATTATGACTGGCAGTTTGCTGAGGTCAGGCATAAAACTGAGAACATGATACTGTATTCAAGACGGCTTTTCGAAGAGTATGACTGCGACAGGAAGGCAGTAGCCATGGCTATAAAGGATTCGCCATATGCATGGGCTGGCTTTAAGGCTATCGGAAATGATAAAGATGCCTCCGATATTATGGCATTATTAGTGCCATCCAATGTTGAAAAGCTTATCAAAGAGTATTCTGAAAATTCTGTTGTTTACTAATGATATTCTTGGAAATCTCGTATGGCTTTTGAAGCCTAATCCGGGATTAAAGAAGTGAATAAGATACAAAGATACAAAGACACTGCATTATTTGACATAGGCAGTGTCTTCTTTTTGTGCTGGCATTTTTATCGGACAGCATAGGATCTAGGATGAAGATGTAAAGTGGAAGCAATGTCCCATTAAAGAGGTCGAGGAGTTAAAAATGGCAGGATTGTATTAGTCGTAAGTGTTTTAGCTATCAATGTACTAATGATTGGTAGTAAAAATACTAATTTCATAATGTGGATAGTGGGGAGTCTGGCACGACTATGGCCAAGGCTCCTTTTTTGTATGTACATTTTTATGAATTATAGTCGATGGCCGAGAGCACCACCATAAAAATCACGGTAAACCATAAAAACTGGGGAATTTTCATTTTGATATTTAGCAATTAAAGTATAGAAATAGGGAGAACGATATGGACAAAACATATAACGATTTACCAGGATTTGATAAGGCACGTTTAGAAAGACTAATGCATTATAACAGGAAAATTCAGGAACATGCGAATGCTTCAGATGATGCGATGGCTAAGTGTTTTTTTGTAACAGAAAAGACATATGTAAAAAACATTAAATATCAACCACCGGCTGCATCCGCTATTAAATATGCGAGGCTTCATTATGAATATGGAGTATGCTTGGATAGATACTTGGCAGATGATACTAGATTTGAACTGTTTGTTGAAGAAAATGCTGCACCAAGAGTATTTATTCCTAACGATTGTTTAGAAACGGAGCTGCAGAGGTTGTTGAAGGAAATTGATGATGCGGTAACTGAAGAAGAAAAATTCTGGATCGCAGCTAAAAATGCACAGATGCTTTTGCGGTGGCTAACATTTGGAGACATGTTACGGTGTAAATGCAATTAAACTACATGGATCCTGTAAAGCACACAAGGGGAGACATCCCCTTGTATGTTTTTTGGGTCTATGCATAGATTTTACATGTAAGGGAGGATGTATGATCAAGTCGTATGGGGATAGTATTGTGAACAGATATGCGAAAGCGGATGCTTCCGGAAGGGTGGATATTATATGCAGTCATTATGCAGTATTCATTGGAATCATTGAAAGCAGTGTAGATGGGCTCGTTTTTCTGATCGAGGATGAGAAGATTAACGCAAGAAGAGCTGAGAAGCTTGCATTGGGGGTTAGGGTTCAGACGTCAGGACACTCTGATCCGACTGGTAATACAGTAGCAGGAGAGGATGAAATCAGACGGGCAATAATTGAATGTGATTTTTCTGGTGGCGTTCTGGAAGAAAGCAGCAGAAGAAACGAATTTATTAAGGAAGCATATCTTCTGGATGATATGAGAAGACATTATTTTCTTTTCAATAAGCAGCTTTCAAGGTTGAGCGACAAGGAAAAATCATATTTTGTTCCGTATCTTAAGGGCAACAAAGGGTATATAGACATGGCAAATGAACTCGGGGTGGAGGTTGATACTGCTGTGCAGATGGTCCACAGAACAAAGATGAAGATTAAAAGCCAGATGGTTAGTTATCTTGAAGGAAAAATAGCATAGGAGGAATACTTTATGCCAAGAGCAAGAAAAGAAATACCAGAGTTAGAGGAACTTATTGAATCAGGTCAGAAAAAATTTGTCAGGTACAAGGAAGGTCAAAAACTATATTCAATGGGCAAACAAACCTTTCGGGATCTGGCTGATGAGGCAGGGGCAGTATATCAGTACAAAGGGTGTTGTCTTGTTAACACTCAGATTGTTGATGAATTCTTGGAGAACTTTAGAAGGCCCAAAAAAGTAATCAGATGAAATTGATGAAATAGGATGGTAAACGCCAGAATACATCGACCTTTCAGAGTGAAGGGCCGAAAAAGAACTGTTGAATGCAAGTAATGGCGCGGTTATAATTTGCTTATGAACCGGCCATTCCTCATCTTTAAAGGAGGAAACATGGCATCAAGAAAAGACAAAAAAGGGTACGCATTGCAAAAGGGTGAGTACCAACGTGCGGATGGACGATATGTTTACGCATATGTAGACAGGCTTGGGAAAAGACATTTTGTTTATGCCAAGTCTTTGGTTGAGTTACGCCAAAAGCAAAAGAATATCCAGAGAGATTATTTTGATGGTCTTGATCCGTGCATGGCAGCAACAATAGAAGTCAATCATATGGTTGAGAACTATTTGAATCAGAAACGTAATCTTAGGCTTACGACTAAGGGCGGATACGTCAAGACTTTCAATACCTACATTAAGGGAAGTACCTTCGGAACCAGGAAAATAGTCAATGTCAAATACACTGATGTGAAGAGCTTCTATTATTCTCTGCTGGATGAAAAGCAACTAAAAATATCAACTGTGGACAGAGTTCATACTCTTTTGCACCCAGCGTTTAGAATGGCGGTGAGGGATGGACTTATTAGAAATAATCCTACAGATGACATCATGGCTGATCTGAAGAAAGATGTAAAAGGTACAAAAGCTGATAAAGAAAAACGTATAGCCCTTAGCGTAAACCAACAGAAAGCCTTCATGAAACATCTTAGGGAGAACCATGAATTTGAAGGCTGGGTACCAATTATTACAGTACTACTGGGTACTGGGATGCGTATTGGTGAATGCGTATCGATTAATTGGGGCAATTTAGACTTCAAAAATCGCATGATTTATGTCGATCATGAGTTTAATAATAGGCCTGATGAGAATGGTCATTGTGAGCGCCGCATCACAAGTACAAAGTCAGAGGCAGGTAACCGTTCTATTCCTATGGTACAGGAAGTATTCGACGCTTTTCTACTTGAGTATCAGTTCCAGAAATGCATTGGTTTTTGCGAAGAGGAAATCTGTGGATACAAAGACTTTGTTTTTTCGACAACTGAGCATACGATGGTTACTCCCAGTGCGGTAAATAAGGCAATTGCCAAGATAATCAAGTCTTACAATGCTAAAGAAACTGCTGAGGCTGAGGCGGAAGGACGAGAGCCTTTTTTACTTCCACATTTTACAGCCCATGTACTTAGACATACTTTTTGCACCAGGCTCTGTGAAGCAGGAGTAAATCCGAAGTTTATTCAGAGTGTCATGGGGCATTCTGATTTTTCTACCACTATGGACATTTACGCGGATTATAGTGATGAAAAGAAGCAGGAGGTTGGACAGGATCTGAATGGCATGTTGGGGTTGTAATGCTCCAGCGGACTTACATGTTCACAATATGAAACTGGTAAAGGCTGGCTTTGTGCCGGCCTTTACTGATTAATTGAACGACAAGTTCAATGACACAGTCTTCTTTTGAGCATATCATTGTTATATCAGGTAATATGGCATCAGATTGTGTAATCTGAGATTGCGTAATACCTTTCATGTTCCTATACATGGATACGTAATACCGGAGGTGAGGTAATGTCAGATACATTGATCAGAAATGAGGTACCGGTTTATTCAGAAAAATATGACGTTCACGGAGTTATTAGAGATTTTGGATTTGTTACAAAGCTGTATTTTTCTTATGACGACAAAAAGATTGAGATGGGAATAAACAATAATCCCTTGAAAGACATCTCGTTTGAAGATTTGGGCAGGGACATTATTGAATCGTACATTATGAATCTGGTTTCCAACAGTGATGGCCGAAGGCTCCAGTTGCATTATTGGCATATTGACGAGCATAAATACGGAGATGGAAACACGTACCATATAGCTCATGGCATAGTAACTGGCCACAAGAGACTTCCGGATGCTATAGACATGCACTCGTCAGAAGTAAGGGCAGTTCATGTTGATGAAGCTGCAGAAGAATTAGTTGTTACAACTAGAAACAGTGTGTATCATTGCCCGCTTTCATACTGCGATTTCGAGAAGCAGGAAGAGTTTTCGGATATTATTCCAGAATATGAAAGAATAAAGGAGAGATATCAGAATGCTATAGATTATCCCACTATTGACCCCGGGAATGTCCTTCTTGTGTTGTCAAACTTCAGCGAATACTATTTTCACTCGCTTTATTATGTGCCTTTGGACTCGGAGACAAGTGAACCGTTAGAATACATAGGCTGGCCGCATGTAGGCACTTTCCAGGACAGCTTTCTTGTTGGAACAAAAGATCAAAGTATTGATTTGAGATACTTCCCTCATTTTCAAAATATAGAATTTTATGCTTTGAGAACGGGTGGACATCCACTTTTTATTGAAAATATCGGCGATGTAGTTCTTTATGCCAGTACTAATGTTGGGACAATCCGGTTGGAGCCAGGTGATAGGAAAGAAGTGGCAGAAGAAAATGTTGAAGAGAAAAAGCCGATACTTCCTGATGGTGATCTATACCCGGCAGGAGTAATTAATTTAGGCAAAGGACAATGACATTAAACAAGAAATTCTTTGTTTGGGAGAACGATTATGCCGATACGAATGGATTATAAACGGAAGAATAGGTATAAGGTCATGAGCAGGCATTGTTGCGAAAGGTATTGCCATCAAAAACATGAACGTTCATCCATTATTATTTCAATTAAATCTTCATGGGATAGAGAACTGCCGTCCTTGCCTATGAATGATAAAAACAATGTGAAACATATTCTGTCTTTGTCTTTTGATGATTGTGAATTTGAACAAACGCCAGAGTATTGCATGTCTTATGAAGACGGAGAAAAGATAGCTGATTTTGTAAATCAGCATTATAACGAGACAGAGCTAATAATTGTACATTGTGATGGCGGAATATCAAGAAGCGCTGGAGTGGCTGCAGCCATCATGAGAGTAAAAGAAGGTTTTGATGATCCTATTTTTGATAACAGGGGTAAGCATCCCAATATGACCTGTTATTTACGCACGTTGAAAGGGTTTGGATACATTTGAAAACGGGAGGTATTAATGAGCAGGGTTTCTTTTGTTATGGGTGCCACGGCATCCGGCAAAACGTACTTTATAAAGGAATATTTTAATAATAAGGATGTAACTATACTTAATGCCTATGACTATCAAATTCAGGTTTATGATGAAGAGGGTTATGGAGATTCTATTCCTATAGAAGAACAGAAGAGATGCCTGATAATAGCAAATGACAGGCTTATTAAGGATGTTATAAAGACAGTTAAAACGGGAAAAGATATTGTGATTGAAAATACATTCTTTAAAGCCAAAAGGCGTATATCATACATTGACGAGATCAGGAAAAACGGAGATGTAAAGATTGATGTTTATGTTATGTCTCCTGGGGATGCCAGGTGGAAATCAAATATAAAAAAGCGTGAGTTTACTGATGATTTAGCGTATTTCAAGAGTATGGCTGAGAATATTGAATTTCCTAATCCTAGTGAAGGTTTTGACGCTATTTATGAAGTTACTGACTCTGGATGCCAAAAAAGAATGGATGAGCCCAGACCGGAAATTGTAGATGTGGCCAGAAAGGAGCTGCAGGAGGAAGCAGAAAGCTTTCATG
>NZ_CAMVPU010000066.1 GCF_947169445.1 uncultured Butyrivibrio sp.
GATGGTATCAACTCAGGCGCTATGTGGGGCGGCACAAAGGATGACCTCTACACAGTATATTCACCTTATGTAACAGATACAGATTCACTTGTTGAGTTTGCTAAGATGATGAAGGAGTGGGATGAGATTGGTGTTTGGAAGACAGACGTTCTCAACAACACAACTTCTGATAACAGAGAAGATTTCAAGATTGGCCGTGTTGCAGCTGAGCAGCACCACACACAGACTTGGACAGATCTTTGCTCACACAAAGATGGTTATACAATCTATGATGATCCTAACGCAGAGACAGGCTTCTTCTACTTTGGTGAAGAGACCAAGAACCTTGTAGCCCTTTCAATCACACACGGTGCTATGGCTGTTTCAGCAGCATCTAAGAACCCAGAGAGAGCACTTATGGTTTATGACCTTATCAGAAACGATCCTGAATGCTACAAACTCTTTAACTATGGTGTTGAAGGCGTTTCTTACGAAATCACAGCTGATGGCATGAGAAAGACTCCTGACGGATACAACTCAGCTACAGATGGAATTTCTGTAAACTACTGGTGGGGACGTAACGATGACCTTGAAATCAAGGATGCTACAATGAACTGGGATGCTATCGAGAAGCTTTACAAAGAGTACGATGCAATCAAGATCGACTATCCATATGGACAGTTCGTTCCTAACGTAGATGACATCCAGTCAAAGATTGATAACATCAACGATATTCACACTACATACATGAAGCAGATCGCATTTGGTAAGTACCAGGGATCAGCTGAAGATATCGTTGCTGAATATCAGGCAGCTCTTAAGAAGGCTGGCATCGATGATGTTACAGCAGAGCTTCAGGCTCAGTTTGATGCTCTTTACAAGTAATTAGTACTTGTAGGCCGGTTTGAAGCCGGTATAGAACAATGATAAAAAGGGAATACTGTTAGCTTTTGCAGTATTCCCTTTATCTAAATAATGCGGAAACCGAAAGAAATAATAGAGTTTTCGGGCTTTTGTGTTAATAAATGATTTTTTGCTACAAGCTGCAAGAGGTAATTTATTAGAACAAAAACGTTCATGAGGGGTAATCACAGTTTTACCGTGAGAAGTAAAGGAGAGTAGTTATGGGAAATTTTGAAATCAAGGATACCTTCTATCTGGATGGAGAACCGTTCAAGGTTATATCAGGTTCTTTTCATTATTTTAGGACTGTACCTGAATATTGGGTGGACAGACTTGAGAAGCTTAAGGCTCTTGGATGCAATACAGTAGAGACTTATATTCCCTGGAATCTGACAGAGCCTAAGAAGGGCGAGTTTAATTTTGAAGGCTTCTGCGATATTGAAAAGTTTATACAGACAGCAACAGAGCTTGGCCTTTATATCATTATCAGACCATCTCCATACATCTGCGCTGAGTGGGAGTTTGGAGGACTTCCTGCATGGCTTCTAAAGGATAGAAATATGCACCTTCGTGTCAGCTACAAGCCATTTCTTGACGCAGTAGAGGACTACTACAAGGTCCTGATGCCGAAGATTACCAAGTATCAGATTGATAAGGGCGGCAATATTATACTGATGCAGATAGAAAATGAATATGGATATTATGCCAACGACCATGAATACATGAAGTTTATGCATGATCTGATGGTTAAATATGGAGTAACTGTTCCGCTTATTACTTCTGATGGCCCTTATCACGAGAGCTACAGAGGAGGATTTGCCGAGGGAGCACATCCTACAGGTAACTTTGGTTCCAAGACAGAGGAACGTTTTGATGTAATCAAGGAATATACAAATGGCGGACCTCTTATGTGTGCTGAATTCTGGGTTGGCTGGTTTGATCACTGGGGAAATGGCGGTCATATGAAGGGCAATCTGGTGCAGAGCACAGAAGATCTAGACAAGATGCTTGAGCTTGGTAACGTGAGCATATACATGTTCCAGGGTGGTACAAACTTTGGATTTATGAATGGATCCAATTATTACAATGAGCTTACTCCGGATGTTACCAGCTATGACTATGATGGAATCCTGACAGAGGATGGCCAGATTACCGAGAAGTACAAAAAGTATAAGGAAGTAATCGGCAAATATGTTGATATTCCGGAAGTTAAGTTTAGCATGGATATAAAGAGAAAGAGCTATGGCACTCTAAGCTGCAAGGAAAAAGTATCTCTTTTTGCAACTCTCGATGACCTTAGCACTCCGGTGCACCTTCCTTACACAGTAAATATGGAGGAGCTTGATCAGAGCTATGGATATATTCTGTACAGATCAAGACTTCATTCAGAGGCTGGAATTGCCAAGCTTAAGCTGTGGGAGACAGGCGACAGGGCAAATGTTTTTGTAGAAGAGAATCCACTTATTACACTTTACGATCTGGAGCTTAACGAGGAACACAATATTCCTATGGAAAAATACCTGGCATGCAGTCAGCCTGCGCAGATGCTTGCAGGAAAGTTTATGATGGAGCATGGACTTACTCCTGAAACTGCAGCTGCAGCAATTGGAGAGGCAGGCCTTTCTACCGGATCACTTCATGGGCTTAATGAGAAATTTGATGTTCTTGTTGAGAATATGGGTAGGGTTAATTTTGGACCTCGTATGGAGACCCAGAGAAAGGGAATTGGACGCTGCGTTCAGATTAATGGACACATCCATAATGACTGGGATATTTATACACTTCCTTTGGATAATATCGATAAAGTAGATTTTACTAAGGAATACAAGGAGGGAGCACCTGCATTCTACAAATTTACTTTTGATGTAACAGAAAAGGGAGATACCTTCCTTGATTTTGAAGGATGGGGTAAGGGCGTTGCCTTTATTAATGGCTTTAATCTTGGACGTTTCTGGGAAATCGGACCACAGAAGAGACTCTATATACCTGCGCCACTTCTTAAGGATGGAGAAAATGAAATCATAATCTTTGAGACCGACGGCAAAGTTCGTGACACAATTGAACTTAAGGATGAGCCTGATATCGGATAAAACTGTATTAGACAGAAATTATTTGTAGTGCTTTAAGTGAAATAAAAGTATATTAAAACCACCACTAGTGAAATATTCATTAGTGGTGGTTTTGTGTAATACGAGGAAATTGTTCTGCTAATTCTATTACATAAAAAGCACTACGCTATGGGTGTAATGCATTATATTTAATAATATTTTTATATTGTATAGTGATAATGATGTTTATACGGAATTAAGGATATAATATAATATGTTTTGATGTAAAAATGATATAGTGACTAATGTTTTTTGTGTGAGGCATAGGGCAATTTTTTTGGAGAATAAAAGAATGAAAAAAGAGATTTTTTTGTTATCATCATCATTTATTTTGGGACTATTTCTTTTTCCTGTAACTACCCATGCAAGCGAGCTGACACTTAAAGACTATGGTAATGGCTTTTATCTTCCTACAACCTTTGAACTAAAGGGCGCAGATGGAAGTATGCTTACTGCGCCTACGATGGATCCGTCTGTTTGGGAGCCCGGAACCTGGCAGGAGAAGGAGGAGATGGAGCTTGATAACGGGATGACTGCCACTAAATGGTGGAAAAAAGCTGAAGATGGTAAGGCGTATCCCTGCATAAGTGTTTATGATGAGGAAGGAACTGAGGTTTTCCGTGCAGGAAGGGATATGGCTAATCAGCTTGTGGTCTTTATGGAAGATAGCGCGGGAAATACTTTGTATTCTGACTATACAGTTACTAAGCTCAGATATCAGGAAGGAAAGGCTGCAAGCTTTTCTACAGATAATGCCCATCCTCGTTCGATGGAGCAGTTTGATGCATCAAGTAATTCCACTCATCGCGAGAACTATACATATGATCCTGATGGTAAGGAAGAACCGATAATAACTGCTTATGATTCTTACTGGGATGAAAATGGTTTTAGCGAGAAAAATCAGATGATCATAGATGGACAGGTTGTTTCCGAGTGGAAGGATGGAGAAGGAATTTTCTTTGAGGATTTTGAGTATTCTTTAAGAGAACCTGCTTCTTTGACAAAAGAGCAGTGGAAATCCATTGAGCCATGTTTTCAGGAAGGAGATTATCACATCTGCCCTGCTTACACATATTTGATGGCGGGACAGACACTTGAACCTGTTAAGATTTTGAAGACAAGGGAAGATGGCGAAGTTATAGAAAGCATAATGTATTTTACCCAGGCTCATATTGAAATTATGGAAGATGAAGATGTTATGGTCCGCAGAAGCATTAGAGAAGGCGAAGAGAGGGTTATCCATTATGATGTTATTTTGAAAAAATGTCCTCTTTATCTTTATGATGAACTGCTTGCTTCTCCGACAATAACAGTAGCTCGTTCTGCAAAAGCAGAAGAAATGTTTAGGAAACAGGATGAATACCAGCAAAAGCTTAAGGATGCAGTTGTCAAGGGAACTGACAGAATGGGCAATGTAAGTGAAACGGATGGAACTGCTGGTGAAGGGACGCAGGCAGCTGCAGCATCTTCAACTATGATTAACGGAAATACTTCATGGACACAGAAAATTGTCGGCGATGTTGTGGCTATTAATGGTATGGTGCCGGAATATTGTATCACTATGGAAAGTAATGGCCATGTTTTATTAAACATCTATGACAGGGACTATAATTTTATATGCGGTTCAGACAACGGCACAGATAAAGGCTTTACAGATTATCAATATGTGTACTTTACAATGGTTAGCATAATTGATAATGGTGGTGTCATTTTAAGAGTTGATGGAACTAATGATGCAGGAATGAGTGGCAATTTAGGTCACATAAGTAATGGACAGACGGAAACCGATAATGGTATGTCTGGGTATACAGATTATTATTAAGATAGCAGTACCGGAGATGAAAGCTGTAATTATTTGTAAACGAAAGGGATGGCCTTGTAATTATGACAAATTCTGAAAAATTAAGACGAATAGGCATATATCTGGGATGCGCTTTGTTTTCTCTTAATCTGATTCTTGCTGGATGCGGAAAAGAAGCAGATGAAACACCTGCTGAATCAACAAAAGAAGTATCTGTAGCTGAAAGTAACCTTAAGGAAACGTCTGAAACTGAAACAGTTGAAGAAAAGAGAAAAAGGTTCGAGGAGCTTTTTGCGGAGAATAATAGGCTTTGGAATGAGTACTGTGCTGTTCTTCAGGAAGTAGCGTATTATGATACCGTAAACCAGGCGGAAATAGGTGAAAATTTTCAGTTCGTATCTGCGAGAGATAAACTGGAGCTAACAAGAGATGAAAAACCATTATGGCTTCGCCCGGTTAAGGATTTTAGTGTGGAGCAGGAAGAAACAGTAGAGATTCCATACGTTGGTGATGGGGCTCTTGATGAGTGGATAGCTGATCTGACAGAGCAGAACCAGACAATATCCGAGGAAAAAGAACTTCTCGAAAAAAGCAGAGACGCACTAAAAAGCAGCTATGGAGTTGAGATGAGCCTGGAGGGGATCGACATTGCTGAGGATGAGCCGGTTGTAGTAGATAATGATGAAGCAGGATCAAAGAGCGGCAATGAGACGAATACAGGTGCTTCAGGGAGCGGAAATTCTGACAAGGATAATGGTCAAAAATCTGATGATAAGTCTTCATCTGAAAAAGCTGATAGCTCATCAAAAAAGAGTGGTGGCTATGACACCAGCATGACCATAGAAGAGATGCTTCGAAAGGGCGGATGGAACATTACATCAGGAAGCGGAGATGCTGTGGAAGCAACCAAAAAGTACGGTGAGGATACAATAACAATCACAACTTATGGTGCTGAGGGCGGTTTCAATCTGAGCAGCTACAATGATTATGGTGAATATTCAGGAGCCTGGAGCGGAGCTGGCCTTGACAAGCAAAGGGAAATTGTTGCAGCCATCCTTAATAATGGAATTAAATATTTCTATTCTCATGATTTTGGATTGGACTGGAGATCATATTATTGATTTCGTGTTGTTTTTGAACTTGTTACTATGCTATAATTTCATAGATATCAAGTTTGGAGTGTGTTTTTATGTCATCTATAATTCAGAATAATCAGGTATTTAATAACGAAGTTCCATTTTGCAGAGTTTATAGCATGGAGAGCAAGAAACAGCTTGAAGAAAGATTCTTAGCTCACAGAATTTCCTATTTCATAGAGTGGCAGGACAGATCTTTTCTGCAGAGAATCTTTGACAGGAAGGGCAATAAGATAGTCTGCACCTTCAGGATTAATAAGGGCGAGATCTTAAGAGCCAGAGAACTTGCAAAGGGAATTGAGGGTATCAAGTTCAAGGAATTCGGAGATTTGACACAGTCGGATCGCATCCGCAGAAGGAGCGAAGCAGTCAAGGAAGAAAGCGACGACATGGAAATGCCTAAGCTTAAATTTGAGAATAGTCAGGACGACTACGAAGAAGAGGAATAATTAAGTGGGGGAGCAAAACTCCCCTACTTTTTGTGTAGAGCACGAAAAGCGGAATGTTCGAGTGCGAACCACATCTTTTCACTTAGTGAGGAATATATATGTCATACCATGAAAATGTAAGAAAATTTGAGAAAATAAATCAGAAGATGAACCAGGGCAAGAAAAAAAAGGATTCTGATGACAGCGCAGCTAAGAAGAACAAGCCTGGTAAATCTATAGAGCAGGGCAAGAAAATAAAAGAAGATAAGGTAGCTTTTGCTTCTGAAGTAAAGAAAAGCACAAGAGCAATGGCTGATTTTGAGAAGAAGAGTACCAAATTTAAGGCTGATGCTGATAAGAAGAAAACATCTGGAAAATATCCTGGCAATAATAAAGCATTTGCAGAAGATAAAGGTAAAACAAAGAAAAATCTCTGCTTTGCAAAAAAAGACGAGAGTATATATAAAGGTCATGAAGAAACTAGCGCAGCATCCAAGAGCCGCTGCCCGTATTTCAAAAAGTGCGGCGCCTGCCAGATGATCGATACTCCTTATGACAAGCAGCTTCGTCAGAAACATGCCCACGTTCAGGAGCTTTTGGAACCTTATACAAGAGTTGCTTCTTTTATTGGAATGGAAGAGCCGGAGCATTACAGATGCAAGGTACACGCAGTCTTTACCCATGATAAAAAGGGAAATCCTTTGTCCGGTATTTATCGTGAGGGAACCCATGATGTTGTTCCGATTGACAGTTGTCTTTTGGAAGATGAGAAGGCTGATGCTATTATAGCCAGCATCAGAGGAATGCTTAAATCTTTCAAGATAAAGACCTATGATGAAGATAATGGATTCGGACTTCTTCGTCATGTTCTTATCAGAATTGGTAAGAATACCGGAGAAATAATGGTTGTACTTGTTACGGTATCACCTATTTTCCCTTCCAAGAATAATTTTGTGAAGGCTCTTTTGAAGGAACATCCAGAGATCACAACAATTGTTATGAACATTAACGATAAGCAGACCAGCATGATCCTTGGTGATAAAGAGAAGACTATGTATGGTCCTGGTTTTATATATGATACCTGCTGTGGCATGAAGTTTAAGATTAGTCCTAAATCTTTTTACCAGGTTAATCCGATTCAGCAGGAAGTTCTGTACAATACAGCAATTGACATGGCTCAGTTATCCGGCAATGAAATTGCACTGGACTGCTATAGCGGAGTCGGCACCATCGGTATAATTGCCAGCCCTCATGTTAAAGAGGTGATCTCGGTCGAGCTTAACAAGGACGCTGTTAAAGATGCCAAGATAAATGCCAAAATAAATGATGTGAACAATATTACTTTCTACGAGAATGACGCTACCAGATTCATGCAGCAGATGGCTGATTCCGGTGACCACGTGGATCTTGTATTTATGGATCCTCCTCGCGCAGGATCAACTCCTGAGTTTATCACTTCCATGATAAATCTCGCTCCGGCAAAGGTGGTCTATATTTCCTGTAGCCCTGATTCCCTTGCCCGTGACCTTGAACTGATTACCAAGGGAGGCTACGAAGTTAAGAAGGCCATTCCGGTTGATATGTTCCCATTTACCAGATCGATAGAGACGGTAGTTCTTTTATCCAAACGTTGAACCCTCTGTTTTGATTTAGATTGGGAATGGAACAATTATCATAATTTATTTAAGCAGATTGCGTGGAATAAAAAGAACTAAGAAGCGTTTTTTTGTGCTATTATAGAAGAAGCTTATTATCGATACTTGGAGGAAAAATAGTATGAAAAAAGATTTATTTGGGTCAAAACAGATCGCATATACTGCGGTCCTTCTTGCAATTTGCATTGTGAGTCAGATTTTTAAGAATCTGAGTGTGTTTATCACAGGTCCTATTATCAATGCCTGCATAGTTATTGCAGTTCTTACATCGGGCCTTGTCTGGGGAATAATCTTAAGTGTGATCACACCGGTTACAGCCTACTTTATTGCGGCGTCTCCTGTGATGATGGCTGTCCCGGGAATTATCCCGCTTATCATGGCAGGAAATGCAGTACTGGCTATTGCTACTAATTTTTTACTGAAAAAAGATATTAAAAATGGGAAAGGGCTTCGAGATATAAAGAGCTATGTTAAAGCTGTTATCTGCGCAGCCTGCAAAGGCCTTTTCATGGGACTTACCATTTCACTTTGGCTTCTCCCGACCTTCATTCCTGCAGAGAGCCCGTTGATGAAAAAACTTCCTGTTTTCCAGACTACATTTTCAGTAACACAGTTTGTTACAGCCTGCATTGGTTTTGTATATGCGTTTATTATCTGGGCGGTACTTAGCAAAAGACTTGGCCGGGATAATCTCTATAAAGAAGCTTGATGTTTTTCTCGTGTGCTTCCAAAGTGTTGGAGGTACACGAGTTTTTTATATCATGCGTGAGAATGTTGCAAGCGAAATACTTTTTTACGATATAATTTCTTTTTTTGCATTATTACAATTTTAGCAAGAAATTTAACATGATTTTAGGTTTTTCTATTGCCCAAATCTCTATAGAATAATCCAAAAGGGAAGGATATAGTCGCCATTGCCAAGGCAAGACTGTGGCGCATAACAAGGGGAGGATTATTCTATGTCTGTTCATGTAATTGATGAAGCAAATCGTTGTCTGCAGTGTCCAAATCCCAGGTGTAGGGAAAATGGATGTCCGATTCACACCAATATTCCGGAGATGATAAGACTTTTTAAAGAGAATAAGATGATGGAAGCGGCTCAAATGCTCTTTGAGAACAACCCTCTTTCCATGATCTGCTCTTTGGTCTGCAATCATGAGAATCAGTGCGAGGGAAACTGCGTTCGTGGGATAAAAGGCGATCCCGTCCATATTTCTTCAATTGAAAACTACATATCGGATTCATGCTTTGAAAGGCTTGAACTTAAGAAAGCACCTTCAAATGGAATGAAGGCCGCTGTCATTGGCGCGGGCCCTGCAGGAATCACAATAGCAATCATTTTGGCGCTTAAGGGCTACTCTATAACTGTTTTTGAAACCCATGACAAAATTGGAGGTATTTTAAGATATGGCATTCCGGAGTTCAGACTTCCTAAGTCAATTCTCGACAGATACTATGTGAAGATGAGAGAACTGGGAATCAGGTTCAGACCTAACTTTTCTATAGGCGGTTCCACCAATATTCAGGATCTTTTGAATGATGGATATAAGAGTGTATTCATTGGAACCGGAGCCTGGAAACCAAGAAAGCTTGGAATTCCCGGTGAGACCTTTGGAAATGTCTTTTATGCTATCAATTATCTGAATAACCCGGATGTTTACGAGCTTGGAGATAAGGTGGCTATAATCGGCGCAGGTAATGCAGCAATGGATGTTGCCAGAACCGCTATCCGTCATGGTTCCAGAGAAGTAACTGTTTATGTTCGCGGTGAAGAGGTTTCTGCTTCAAAGAGCGAATTCGAATACGCCCAGGTAGATGGAGTTAAGTTTGAATACAACATGTCTATAGTCAGGATTGAGGATGATGGTCCGGTTTTCAAAATTGGAGATGAAGAAAAGCTGATTCCAGCAGACAGTATCATGATAGCTATTTCGCAGGTTCCACAGGATAGGATTATCAGCAAGGAAAAAGATTTAAAGCTCAACGAAAAAGGAAATCTTGCCACCAACGAAATGGGGCAGACTTCGATTCCGGGTGTTTTCGCTTCAGGAGATGTAGTAACCGGCGCCAAAACCGTCGTAGCTGCCGTTGCTGTTTCTAAAAGAATTGCGGAAGATATGGATGCTTTTATGCGCTCGGGAGAAAGTGATTAATTCTTTATGCAGACAAGCGACTAATAAATAGGGTATAATATTCTTTTAAGGAGGATTTGTGTAAGAAATAAAGAGGGGACGGTGTGAAAGAAATCTAAATGAAACAGAATTATAAATTTTTAATCAGCTATGATGGCACCAGGTTTCACGGCTGGGAGAAACAGCCGGGAAACGACATGACAATTCAGGGCAAGCTCGAGAACGTGCTTAGCAGAATGGTGGGCGAGAATAATGGTGAAACAGTAAACGTTATTGGTGCCGGAAGGACAGATGCCGGGGTTCATGCAAGGGCCATGACAGCCAATGCTGTACTTGAAACAGAGAAATCTGAGCTTGAGATAATGGAGTACATGAATTCGTATCTACCGGAGGACATCAGCGTTAATGATGTTAAGGTTTGCTCAGACAGGTTCCATGCCAGATACAATGCTATTGGCAAAACCTACAGATATACCTGTTGGTGCGGTGAGTCCAAGCCTGTTTTTGACAGAAAATATGTCACTGTTTTGGACCGTACACCGGATATTGCCAAGATGGAGAAGGCGGCAGAATATTTGGTGGGAATCCATGATTTTAAAAGCTTTTGCGGTAACACTCATATGAAGAAATCTACAGTCAGAAATGTGGATACTATTAATATTGAGCGAAGCGGTAACTACATCAGGTTTTATTTTCATGGCAATGGATTTTTGCAGAATATGGTCAGAATCCTTACGGGAACGCTTCTTGAAGTGGGGTACGGAAGAATGCAGCCCGAGGATATCAAAAATGTTCTTGAAGCCTGTGATAGAAATATGGCAGGTCCGACAGCAAGGCCGGAGGGGCTTTGCATGATGAAGGTTGATTATTGATTTTTAATGGGGATAGCAAAAAACTAATATTGGGGGAAATATGAATAAAAGAGCCATAAAAAGTCTTTTTGTGGGGGCACTGACTTTCTTTTTGGTGACTCTTGTTTTTCTTTTTGATTCTATTGATCTTAAGGCTGCAGGTTGCGGAGTGGTTTCAATCACTTCGGTAACCATAAACGGCGGCAATGTGAACATTGCTGTTGCAGCATCTGATTTGCCGGATAGTGATGACGGCGTTTTTTACCTGTTTGCAGAAAAAGTATATCAGAATGAACCAACGGGTTCTGCACTGGCGGCGCTTCCGATGGCTGCAAATGTGGCTTTTCAGGTTCCTCTTGGGTTTAATACTGCTCAGAACAGATTGTATGACAAGTTCCAGGTGGCAGTTCTTCAGGGCGGAAGGCTTGTTCCGGTTTCAAATGCCAGATATATCACCAATCCTGAAGCTATTGCATCAGCTGCGCCTAAGGCTAAAAATGGCGGAAAAAAGGGTATTATACTGGATTCAGCAAAAATCGGAAATGGCAATAACGAGGTGGTAGATCTTGGCGTACAACAGGCAGCCTATAACATCAATCTTGAGGATGTAGTTGGTGGAGACGGTGCCATTAAGTTCGATTATAACGGCAAGAGCTATGGTTTTGATTCTGTGCATATGAGCCAGTATGATCACTGCGTCAGAACCACTTCTTCACAGGGAATAGGACTTACGATGGTTCTTCTTAATCCATATTCCAAGGGAGAAGAATTCATGATTTCGCCAACATCAAGAGGCGGAATCGGAAAATGCAGCTATTATATGATGAATACCTCTGAAGAAAAGGGGCTTGAGTATCTGGAGGCAGTGGTTTCTTTTTTGGCAGAAAGATATAACGGACAAAATGGTTATGGCCAGATTGAAAACTGGGTTATAGGCAACGAAATTAATGCCAAGAATGCATGGAACTATTCTTCTGTTGCGGATGAACTCTCATATGCCCAGCTTTATGCGGATTCCTTAAGAGTTTGCTATAACGCCATAAAGAGTAAGAATGCTACAGCAACGGTCTGCATAAGCCTTGATCAGAACTGGACCAAGGTTCACAACACCGGCTATTATTCTGCAAGAAGCATGATAGAAGCTATAAATGCAGTTGTGATAAATCAGGGAAATTTTGACTGGGCAGTTGCTGAACATCCCTACAATTATCCTATGATCTGGACCAGCTTTTGGACACCCAAGGATGCTGAATGCGCCTCAATGATCCAGCATAGTATAGATACACCATATCTTTCGATGGAAAATATAGAGCAGCTTACGGACTATCTGATGCTTCCCGCCATGAGGAATACGAAGGGGGCTGTTAGACCGGTTCTTTTGACAGAGATTGGTTATTCATCTACTCAGGGGGATGAGGCCCAGGCATCAGCTATTGTCTATGCTTATCAGAGGGTTATGAACAACAAATATATCAAGATGATAATCTTCAACAGACAGACTGATTTTCCGTTAGAGGTAAGCGACGGCCTTTCTGTGGGACTGACAGCAATGGATGGCAGACGGAAACTGGCTTACGAGTACTTTAAAAATATGAATGGCGCAAGCTCAGGGACTTATGTTCAAAGGGCTGCTTCGTACATGGGAATAGCCGACTGGAACGGGGCGATGAATGCCCGCTAGCCCAGTACTGGCGCGGACTTAATAATATTTTTATAAAGCTAAAAAAAGGATTAAATAACTGCTGATACTCTCGATTAATTAGCCTCGGTAAAGCATAATTAATATATCAAATTTCTCGGGAGGTTCTGGTTATGAAAAAACGGATTTTTTCTACAATTATCGCAGTTGGGGCATCTTTAATTCTTTTCCTTGGCGAAAATGCATGCGGTTTTGGTACGATTACCGCTCATGCGTCAGAATTTTCTTCCGACAGCATCACAATCGACAATGTTTATACAATTCCTGACGGATATGACTGGTGCACATATTATGTTGTTGTTGCGACCAATAATACCGGAAAAGATATAGCAATCGGTGCTGATTTTGTGGCAGTTGACGGCGATTCACAGGTTCTTTCTCAGGTGCATGATTATTCTGAGGCAGTTAAAAAAGGTCAGCAGTTCATTCTTTATGGTCAGTTCAAGAATGAGGATATTGATTCTGCCAAGAATTTCGATTATAACCTGAAGGTGGCTGAGACAGATAACTGCACTTATTCATCAGTTAATCTGGACGCTGCAAAGGAAGTTGAAGGCGATGGTCTGCAGGTTCAGGCAACCAATTATTCAGAGCATGATATTCAGGGCGTGGGTGTAAGAACTGTATTTCTGAAGGACGGTGAGCCGGTAGCTTTTGATACAGTCAATATCGCAGATGTGGGCTATGTTTTCCACGGCGGTAGCACCAATTCACAGGTTGTTGGAATTAACGCAGGACAGTATGATGACTATATCATGACCTACACTTCAGCAGGAAATACATCATCAGCTGACTTTTGAGAGAAATATAGTTAAATTTAATTAAGTGTTTTAGAGCGTGGGAAAAGAACTCCTGCGCTCTTTTATTTTACTGCCAAACTATGGTATACTAGTGTTGCTGTTTTCAGCTATTTGTTTTATATTTTTTATTGAAAGAGATTTTTTAAATGAAGCCTGACAAGGACAAGAAAAAGCCTAAGAAAGAATACAGCAGACGTATTAAGAATCTGAGAAGGCTCATTGTAACTACAGTTTTCGCATCCTGTTTGATTCCAACGTGTATTTGCGTTATTCTCGCTGTCAGATATGACAGATTAAAAGAGGGGTATGATAAGGCCACTGCAGATCTTGAGTGGTATAGAAATAGATATGGAACTGAGATGGAAATACTGACCGGTGGAGAGAAGACTACTCCCGACAGTACTTTGGCAGAAGCAGAGGTGGTTGTAGCGCCGGTGGAAGAGGATTTGAGTGAGGCGAAGACACCATCAGATACGGAAGCGGATGTTGATTATGCCAGCATAGAAGTGAGTGGGGCTCAGAATCCTGAGGATATAGAAGGAACACGGTATGTGTACCTTACCTTTGATGATGGTCCGAGCTCATCTACAAATGAGATACTGGATATTTTGGCAGAGTATGATGTGAAGGCTACTTTTTTTGTGTGTGGTAAGCCTGATGCCAGATATACAGAGCTGTACAAGAGAATTGCTGATGAAGGCCACACTCTTGGAATGCATTCCTACAGTCACAAATATAATGTAATATACGAGTCGGTGGATTCTTTTAAATCGGATCTGGATAAGCTACGGATTTTTTTGTATGAGACTACAGGACAGTGGTCCAAATACTATAGATTTCCCGGTGGCAGCTCTAACACTGTGAGTACGGTGGATATGAAGGAACTTGCAGAATATCTGGATGAAGCAGATATTACATTCTTTGATTGGAATGTTTCTGCAGGAGATGACAGGAGCGGAGCCAATAAGAGTACTATATACAACAATATTGTTACTAACATACCCAAGTTCAAGCATTGCATTGTTCTGATGCATGATGCAGCTGACAAGAAGGATACTGTTGCAGCACTTCCCAGTATCATAGAAGCTATTCAGGGAATGGATGACACAGTGATAGTTCCGATAACTGACGATACGTTACCGGTTCAACATATCAAATATTAAGATTTTTACGTGAATGGAGGAGATCAAGATGGGATTTTTTTCTGAGCTGAAAAATGACCTGTCACAGGCTGTAAATACCCTGATGCCTGATGATAAGTTGGACGATGCAGCTACTCTTGATAATGGCAAGGACAAAGGGGGAAACTCAAAGGATGTAGACATCGACACCATGCTTAGCCGTCTGGATGATTTTAAGCTGGATGACGATAAGGGGGATGACAGTTTAGAGTCCTTTGAAGAAGAGGAGAATGTTCAGGAAGAGGAAGAAGCGGTTATCACACCTGAGCCTGAAGAGGAACCTAAGGAAGCACCTATGAGTGCACTTGATGCTATGGCACAGATGCAGCACGCAAATGATGCTGAAGCTGAAGAAGAGAAGGATGAGCTTTCAGATCTCGAGGCTAGAATTGAGGAAGCTACTATGGGCGAGATCAGGACAGAGGAGCCACAGTCAGCCATCGAGGAAATTAGAAACGAGAGTTTAAGGCAGGTTGTTGTACAGGAAATTGCAACTGAGGATAATTACACAAATAATGGGGGATATGAAACTATGGATTTCGAACAGCAGACACCAACAGATGAAATTGCCAGCATTACAGAAGGAATGGCCATTACCGGTGACATTCAGACTACAGGTTCACTTGATTTGATTGGAAAGGTTACAGGAAATATTAAGGCTCTTGGTAAGCTCAATGTTACAGGTGAGATCATTGGCGATTCCGATGCAGCTGAGATTTATGCAGAGGCTGCCAGAATCACTGGTGAGATCAGAAGTAAGGGCAGTGTAAAGGTTGGACAGAGCACAGTTATCGTTGGAAATATTTTTGGTTCAAGCGCTGTTATTGCAGGTGCTGTAAAGGGTGATATCGACGTTCACGGACCAGTTGTTCTTGATACTACAGCAATCGTTATGGGTAATATCAAGTCTCAGTCAGTACAGATCAATAATGGTGCTGTAATCGAAGGTATGTGCTCACAGGCATATGCTGATGTTAATCCATCAGAGTTCTTTGAGACACTTAAGAACAGATAATATAAGATAAAAAATTGGAGCAGATTATGAGAATTTTATTGAAACTTAGTGGCGAGGCACTTGCCGGAGACAAGAAGACAGGATTTGATGAAGAGACTGTCAGGAAGGTTGCACTTCAGGTTAAGCAGCTTGTAGATAACGGAACGCAGGTTGGAATCGTTATTGGGGGCGGCAATTTCTGGAGAGGTCGTACCAGTGAGAATATTGACCGCGTTAAGGCTGACCAGATTGGAATGCTTGCTACGATAATGAACTGCATTTATGTTTCTGAGATATTCAGAAGCGAAGGCATGATGACCAACATTCTTACACCTTTTGAGTGTGGCTCTTTTACCAAGCTCTTTTCCAAGGACAGAGCTAATAAGTATTTTGCGAAGAATATGGTTGTATTCTTTGCCGGTGGTACAGGTCATCCTTACTTTTCAACAGATACAGGCGTTGTCTTAAGAGCAATCGAGGTAGAGGCTGATTACATCCTTCTTGCCAAGGCAGTTGACGGAGTATATGACAGTGATCCTGCCAAGAATCCTGATGCTAAGAGATACGACACAGTTTCAATTGATGAAGTTATTGCCAAGAACCTTCAGGTTGTTGATATGACTGCTTCAATTCTTGCAAGAGACAACAAGGTTGCTATGAAAGTATTTGCTCTTCAGGAAGAGAACAGTATCGTTAAGGCTGCAACCGGAACCTTTAACGGAACAACAGTTACTACAGATTGATTAATACACCTGTCGATAATATAGGAGAATTAGGTATGAACGAGAAGTTAAAAGAGTACAACGACAAAATGCAGAAATCATTTGATTTCTTAAGAGAGGATCTTGCATCTATCCGTGCAGGAAGAGCTAATCCTCATGTTCTTGATAAGATCAAGGTTGATTACTATGGAACACCTACACCTATCCAGCAGGTTGGTAACGTATCTGTTCCTGAAGCAAGAATTATTCAGATCGCTCCTTGGGATAAGTCACTTATCAAGGATATAGAGAAGGCTATTATGATGTCTGATCTTGGCATTACCCCAAGTGATGACGGAACTGTCATCAGATTAGTATTCCCTGAACTTACAGAGGAGCGCAGAAAGCAGCTTACCAAGGATATCCGTAAGAAGGGTGAGGATTGTAAGGTTGCTGTCAGAAATGTAAGACGTGATGGCAATGATGCTCTGAAGAAACTTAAGGGCTCAGATGTATCTGAGGATGAGATCAATGATCTTAACGATGAACTTC
>NZ_CAMVPU010000067.1 GCF_947169445.1 uncultured Butyrivibrio sp.
TGTGCTAATAAACTTGGTTTGTCTGCCATAATAATTTACCTCTCTTTCTTTTGGCAACTTTTTGGGGGTCACTTGCTTCGGCTCCTCAAATTTGAGGAGCAGCTTTGTTTATAGTTACTTATGCCTTTTCTTCTTGATTACCTGCAGTCCCGGAGCGGTAGCGAACGCAATTTGGCGAAGCCGGGTAGACTTTTGCAGAGTAAAACGCACATACCTCTGAAAGAGGTATAGAAGTGCGCCCTTGCTTTTCGCAAGGTATGAAAGAATTAAGGTTGCAGCGAGGCGGATCGCTTTTATCTGCCTCTAATTAATTATTCGTGACAAAATGGCTCTAACGCTGATTTGATAGGCTTTTGCATTTTTTGCAGGGTAAGTATGAAGATAAAACATAGTTTTAGTGCAAATTTGCATCAGTTATGATATTATTATCAGGAACGTTTGTTTGGAGGGATGGAAAAATGGGGGAATATTTGCCTGGAAATTTACAGGAGAGATTACGAGAATTACGAGAAGCGAATGGCTTTAACAGTCGGAATAAGCTTGCGGATGAAATCGGCATTGACAGGACAACTTATGGCAGAATTGAAAACGGCTCTACAAAGACAATAAGCAGTGACATCCTTATCAAGCTTTCTAAACTCTATGGGGTTCCCACAGATTACATTTTAGGAATATCGGACACACCGGAAGATACAAGGTATGATATTAAAGAGCTTGGTTTGTCAGTTGAGGCAGCAAAGAATCTGTATTCGAAAAAAGTAGATCCGCGTGTGGTTAATGAATTGTTGGTCAATGACCGATTTGCAATGGCTGCTAAGTTGATGGCAGACTTTTTTTCTGGTGCGGTAACTCAGATGCTTACAGCACATAATGCTCTTTTGAATTCATCAGTAGATATCCTTAATGATCTGGTTGTGTCAGGTAAGATTCCTAACGACAAAGATGTTGTTGAAACAAAGAAGAAACTAAAAGCTGCTAAAATTCCTACGAGTAGATTTGAACTGGATAAGATACAGATGTATCTTATGAAAGCTGTTAGGGAAATTCAGGGAAAGGTTTCTAAGGAAATAGCTGATAATACAAAAATCAATGATAAATTATGCTATGAAATAATAGATGCTGTAAAGAAATCAGCATCAGAGATACCTAATATGAAGGACTTGCCAATGGGGGAAAAGGAGAAAATTGTAAAGCAGGCTATCTTGGACGGGATTAATCTTGATCCCAATATGTCTGATAAGGATGACGATGAAAAGAAAGCTGCTGTTGATTTTTTATTTGATCTTTATACTAAGCCATGGAAAAAAGAAAACTGACAAAAACAGAGAGAAAAGATGAACATAACAGGGAAATCTGTTGTCGTGTAAAACAAAATGATTCCCATGCGCTGACATTGCTACTTTTGGAAAACGAAGGTCTGATACTTCAGATAGCAAGAGAGCTGGAAGCAATTCATGAGATTGATATAAATCACTACGGTGGAATTGAGCTTCAAGATATTCTACAAGAAGGTCGTATTGCTATGATAGAAGCAGCTAAGAGTTATGATCCTTCATCTGGAGTTAAGTTTTCTACGTTTGCCTACAAAGTTATGCGTAATGCCATGAATGACCTGTGCAGAAAAGGTGATTCGTCTTTTGAACGTAGACTTGCTTATGATGGGGATGTACAGGTGTTTTTGGACGATGATCCAACTGATGATGACGGTATTCCAGAACAGGAAAAGATTCCGGATGGAGATATTCCTGATCCTGTGGGCAATCTTGTAGTACGACGTTTGAGAAGCGAAAGGATTTGGGAGTTCTTTTGTGGTTTATCAGAAAGAGAGCAGAAGATTCTTTCATTCAGATATGGTTTAATAGTATTTGAGGAAGAAAAATCAATTCCAGAGACCGCTAAGTATTTTCATCTATCAAAGAATAATTTGAAGAGCATAGAGAAAAAGGCTTTGGGCAAACTAAGACGAGAGATTCTTGACGATAAGTTTTGTTGAATAATTTTTTTATGTACAAAAACTGAAAAGAGGATAGATGTGATATGGACAATAGAAACATTGATGAGATAACTGATATGAAAGCTCGAATTGTAAAATCTCATGATATAAGTCTAAATGGAGCATACGTAGAATGGATTCATGAATTAAAAGAACGATATAGAGGAACTCAGATAAAGGCTGCTATAAAAGTTAATTCTGAGCAATTGCTTTTTAATTGGCAATTAGGCAGAGATCTTGTTGTTAAAGACGCTGACAGCGAGTGGGGAAGTGGAGTTGTTGAGCAATTAAGTATGGATCTTCAGAATGAGTTTCCAAAGGCCAAAGGGTTTTCAGCACGTAATATTTGGAATATGAAAAAATGGTATACATTTTATGCTTGCGATGAGAAAGTTAGGAGCCTGATTGATAAGGTGAATGCACAGGTGACTCTTGATTCTGTAAAACTGCACCAAGTTGGTGCAGAAATACAAGAACGTGAGTCCACCGAAAAACTGCACCAAGCTGGTGCAGAAATGGAATTCCCACCAATCTTCGGATTTGTTCCATGGCGACATCATGTGGAAATCGTAACAAAGTGCAAGAATGTGGAAGAAGCACTTTTTTATGTGAGGAAAACAATTGAAGACGGATTATCTCGAAGTGCTTTAATAAACTGTATTGAAGCTGATTTATTTCATAAAGCAGGAGGTGCTATCACCAATTATGAGAAAAAGTTGCCTGCCATCCAGGGTAAGCTGGCACAGGAGATAACTAAAGAAAACTATGACTTGGGTTTTATTTCGTTACCGCCTGAGTACGATGAAGCTGATCTTGAGGATGCACTTGAAAAGAATATTACAGATTTTTTGCTTGAACTTGGAAGAGGATTTGCATTTGTCGGGAGGCAAAAAGAAATAATTGTTGCGGGTAAAACACGAAAAATTGACATGCTGTTTTATCATATCAATCTCCGGTGTTATATAGTTGTAGATTTGAAGGTAGTGCCATTTGATCCAGAGTTTGTGGGCAAGATGAACTTTTATGTAAACGCAGTCAATGAGATACTTAAAACTGAGGATGATAATCCTACAATAGGATTGATTATTTGCAGAGGAATGAACAAGACGGAGGTACAATGGGCTTTCGAAGGCTTGCAGACGCCAATGGGAGTTGCTACATACAATAATGTTCAGTTAAAAGCTATTAGTGAGAAACTGCCATCTGCTGAAGAAATTCAGAAACGCTTAGAACAAGCAGAGGCAGAATTCATGTTGAATAAAAAGAATCGGAATGATAATGAAGCTACATGATAAGGTGAGGATATCATCGATATACCTAATGGTGTGATTACAAGAAGGAAATTTGATTAAGAAGATGGAGCATGACATGAATACTGAGGCGGCTAAGAATTTTATTATAAATAATGCAAGACCATTGGAACTGGCACTGTATGATTTTTTTTATGAGAATGCAGAAAAAGAAACGGTTATAGCAGAACTTGCAAAGTATCAGAATGAAGATGGTGGTTTCGGGAATGGGCTTGAAGCTGACAACTGGAATCCTCATTCCAATCCGATTGCAACAAATGACGCAATAATCACTTTGGACAGGATAGGTGCACTCGATAAAGACAGTGCAATAGTGAAAGGTATTATCAGATATCTTTCTTCTCACGATTCTTTCGATGAAGAAAAGAAACGATGGCTGTTTGCTATAGACAGTAATGCGGATTATCCTCATGCTATTTGGTGGAAGAAGGATGGTGATGGTATCAGTCATTTTAATCCAACTGTTTCACTTGCTGCATTTATGGTGTGTATGGGAAGTGTCAATGACAGAGAATATTATGCACAGATTGTTCAAGAAGCATTTTCTGTACTATTTGAGCTTGAGAAGTGTGGGGATGAACTTAAATGTTATATGTTGGCTCATCAGATGTTATCAGATTTTGGCATAAAGGATGTAATAAATCTTGAAGCTACTAAGAAGGGGATAGAGGACAAACTCCTCGAGATTATATGTAGTGATACTACCAAGTATGGAGTAGAGTATGTCCCTGTACCGTCAGATTTCTTTTGCGGAATATACAAGGTGTTCCTGACAGATGAGATAAAACCACTTGTATCTGCTGAAAAAGATATATTAGGGAAAATACAGAAAGATGATGGCGGTTTTGATATATCATGGCAGTGGTATACCGATTATAAAGAATTTGAAACGGCGAGAGATTGGTGGAGACCAAGATTGACGCTGGATAAACTAATGTTTTACGAGGGGGAAAGCAATGGATTTTTCTATAAATGAGATGCAGGAAATGCAGAAACAGCTTCAAGAAAAGTATAAAGATAAATGGGAATCCATAGGACCGGAAACAGGAAAGAATAAGCTTCTTTGGATGGTTGGCGAGATTGGAGAAGTTGTGGATATTGTAAAGAAGAACGGCGGAACCAAGGCTTCTACAGATCCTTCACTGCGAAAAGAACTTGTTGAAGAAATGGCTGATGTTCTCATGTATTACAATGACGTCATGCTTTGCTATGGTATTTCTGCTGATGAGCTGAAAAAGGCATATTCTGAGAAATTTGAAAAGAATATGAAGCGTTGGTAATTTTTGTTACATATGAGGAAATATGCACTATGGTAAGACTTGAGAAAATAGATGGAAAAACGTCTGGGATGCTCTGAGGCTTTCTGTACAAGAAGATCAAAGAGAGTTTTTGTTGCCAGTAATGACGTTAGTATCATAGAAGCTTATACGACTATAACTGCAAATGGTTATGCTTTTCCATTTGGGATATACGATGATGGGCAGTTTGTGGGGGTTCTTATGATTGGTTTTGACAAAGACGATTACTGGTATGATGTACCGGATATCGCGAATGGCAATTACAACCTTTGGAGGCTGATGATAGATCAGAGGTATCAGCATAAAGGATATGGAAGAAAAGCTGTCGAGCTTGCGCTTGAATTTATCAGGACATTTCCCTGTGGAAAGGCGGATTACTGTTGGTTGTCTTATGAGCCTGAGAATGTAGTAGCGAAGGAACTTTATGCATCCTTTGGATTTGAAGAAACAGGCGAAATGGATGGAGAGGAATTGATTGCAACTCTGAAATTATGAATAAAGGGGATATTTCATTATGTTAGAGTATAAGCTCTTAGAAAATAAGCTTAAGGCTGAAGATTTTATTAGGTTGAAGATTTCTGCAGGTTTTAGAGAAAGGCCGACAAAATTTGTCGAAAGAGCACTTAAGAATAATCTCTATGATGTGGTGGCTCTAGTAGATGATGAAGTAGTTGGAATGGGGCGACTTGTTGGCGATGGAGTTATGTACTGGTATCTTCAGGAGATAGTAGTACTTCCGGAGTATCAAGGCAAAGGAATTGGAACTGCCATAGTAAATAAGCTTTTGGAATATATAGCAGAACACACTGAAAAGGGGAATTTCACAAGCGTTGGTCTTACTGCTGCAGAGGGTAAGGAAGGCTTTTATGAGAGATTCGGATTTTCGAAGAGCCGTGGAATGACTAAATATGTAGAATGTTGATAGCAGAGATAACGGAAGGGGATACTAATGCCTGTATTTGATGGACTTGAATGGACTTTTGATACTGCAGCATCGGCATATGAAAAGATGAGACCGGGGTATGTTCCTGAGTTATATAAGGCGATATTTGACTACTGTGACATAGGTGAAGACAGCAATCTAATTGAAGTTGGCATTGGGGGAGGCCAGGCTACTCTGCCTTTTCTTCAAAGGGGATGCTCAGTTACAGCAATTGAATATGGGGAGAAACTATCTGCCATCTGTCGCGAGAAGTTCTCGGTTTTTCCAAAATTTAGTGTTATTACTTCCAAATTTGAAGATGCGCGCTTGGATGATAACAAGTATGACCTTATCTACTCTGCTTCTGCATTCCATTGGATTCCTGAAGAGATTGGCTATACTAAGGTTTATAACGCATTGAAAAAGGGCGGTGTATTTGCAAGATTCTCAAATCACCCATTTAGGTGCAAGAATGAACTTGAGCTTGCGAAGGCAATAGATGAAGCTTATAGGAAATATTATTATCCGTTTCATAATAAGCAGGCTACGACACCAAGCGAGTATACTGAGGAGCAGGCGGAGAAGCGCGCACGGATTGCAGAAAAATATGGTTTTGAAGATATGGAGTACAGATTATTTCACAGAATAAGGGAGTTTAGCGCAGAAGAATATATTGAACTTATTGGAACTTATTCTGACCATATAGCTATTGATGAACCTATCAGGAAGAGATTTTTCGGCGAAATAAAGCAGGCAATCAATGAGCATGGAGGCTTTCTGAAGCTATACGATACAATGGATTTGCAGTTGGTAAGAAAAAGATGACCAAGAATAATTCATTACAGGAGAGACAGTTATGGAAAACGAAAAAGAAAAGCTTCCCGAAAGACTTGAGAGAACCGCCATATATGAGAGCAACTATGTGTGCTTGTATACTGACAAGGTCAAGCTACCAAGCGGCGACATAATTGAGAAGTACCACCAAATTCACTATCCGCATGATGCTGTCGTAGTAGTCATATTCAATGACAAAGACGAGATACTTATGATCAGGGAAAAGAGATATACTGTGGGCAGGCTTGAGTGGGAAGTTCCTGCTGGTAGAGTCGAGGACGGGGAGACTAATGAAGAGGCAGCCAAGGGAGAGACTATGGAAGAGGCAGGATGTACACTAAAAGATCTTAAGTTTCTTTGCTCATTTAATTCTGCGAATGGAATGTCAGATCACCTGCTTCATCTTTATGGAGCGAAGGTGGATTCCGAGGCTTCAATTCAAGATGTGGACGAAGTTGCCTATAAAGTATGGATGCCTGTTTCTGAGGTAAAAGAACTTCTTAGGAATAATGAAACAAAGGATGGAGTTTCTATTATGGCAATTCTCTTCGCACTTCAGTTTTATAAGTGTTGACTTTGCCCCAAGGGCATGCTTTATCCTCATAGGAGTAAGCAAATATGTAAAGGAGAGGGTATGAAAAGAAAAGATATACTGGGGAACGAAATAAAATCAGAGTGTGTCGGTTGTGCTATTGTAAGGGGTGAGATACAACTTCCTGGTGGCGTGATTTATGATGGCAAATCAATCATTCTTGCGGCAGATCCTGAGATACCGATACCGGGGTTCCTGATAATTACGAGCAAAAGACACATACAGTCTTTCGCAGAATTATCTTCTGAAGAGCGAATAGAGATTGGGGATATTATAGCGCTTGCTGAAAGGGCTATAAAAGATCTGAAAATTGCTGAAACTGTAACGCTGGTACAGGAAGAGCGCTCCAAGCATTTTCATATATGGATTTTCCCAAATCATAAATGGATGCAGGAAAAATATGGATATGGGTTACAGTATTTACGTGAAATAAATGCTTACGCTAGGGAAAACAAAACCGATGAAGATGTTATAAAAGTCATGGGTTATGCAGAGAAAATTAAGAGATATATGCAAAACTGTGTCTAATCATATAAGAAATAGAGTATGGGGAAAATATGAGAATAGCGGTTATTTCGGATATTCATGGTAATCATATTGCATTAGAGGAATGCTTAAGGCACTTAGAAACTCAAAGAATTGATAGGTATGTTCTTTTAGGAGATTATTTAGGGGAGTTCCCGTATCAGCAAAAGACTATGGAACTGCTATATAAGCTTAATGATACGGAGAATTGTTTGTTTATTAGAGGAAACAAGGAAGATTATTGGCTAAATAGGAGAAACAATACTGATTGTGAATGGAAAAATGGAAACAGTAGTGTAGCTGCAATGAAATATAATTATGAAAATCTTTCTGAAAGGGATTTTAAATTCTTTGAAGGAATGCCTATTAGCGCTGGAATTGAAATAGATGGCATGCCGCCTTTACTATTTTGTCACGGGACACCATATAGTAATAATGCAAAGCTTTTACCTGATAATGATTCGACAGATGAACTCTTGTTAAGTATCACAGAGAAGTATGTAATATGTGGTCATACACATGTACAAAGATGTTTTTATAGTAATGAAACGAGAGTTATAAATGTTGGAGCTATTGGGGTGGCTCTTTCTGGTAAAGGAAGAGTAGCCCAATACGTGATATTGGATTCTGCATCAGGAAATTGGAATATAGAGCCATTCGATGTGGAATATGATATTGAACATGTTGAAAAGGAAATCTATGATTCGGGATTGTTCTTGCTTGCTCCGCATTGGTGCAGAATTACTATGCATCTTATAGAAACAGGTACAATTTCGCATGGCACTGTTTTAAATGAAGCAATGAATCATAACAATTATATGGATGCATGGTATAACATTCCAGATAAGGATTGGGAAGCTGCGCTTAACAAGCTGGGGATAGATTAATGTTGAATAAAGGATTATAAAAAGTGGTACAACCATATTCACATTTTATTCAGTACCCAAGCGGATTTCAGGCACATGAAAGTGGTACAAATTTGGTACAAAAGAAAGGCAGGGTCGGCGAAGCTCCTTTCTATGCGGCTTCCAGAGACCACTAAAAGTTCGATCCCGGTCGCCGGCAGTAATGTATAGAAGAGAAGCATATGTTTGTACTTCTCTTCTTTTTTTGTATGAAGTAGAATAATACTCATAAAATGCTTTCTGAGCCAAGGAGAATGGACATGCAGTTGGAATCACATGACTTAAATACGTTAAGAAAGATCATAAGGGATTTAGAGGAAGAAAACCATAACCTAAAGTCTCTTTTATCAGATAATGGCGTTGCTTATGAATCCAAAAGTGTTTTTTATGAAAATGTGTTTAACAGCGATGTTTATGATCCTGATCAAGGAGCACGAATCATAAAATATCCAATAACAGAAGATATGGCAAAACTCTTCTTTTATATGTTCCATGGGAGAGAAGATGTTTATGCATTGAGAGGTAAAAAAGGAGGTTACTTTCCTAAATGTGAAAACAGCTATAAAGAAGGAATCTGTCCGAAAGCTGATGGTATAAAGACAATATGTGATGATGATTGTTTAGGGAGAAAATGGAAAAAAATAGAGTTATGGATGCTTGAAAATCATCTTAAAGGCAAAAGAGATGATTGCACAGATGTGATGGGAGTTTATCCACTTTTTAAAGATAATACTTGTAGATTTTTGGTATTTGATTTTGATAATCACGAGAAAGATTCATATAAAAATGATGATGCGAATACAGATGACTTATGGAAAATTGAGGTTGATGCGTTACGTAAAATCTGCAAATTGAACGGTATAGATGCCCTTGTGGAAAGATCACGTTCTGGAAGAGGTGCACATCTATGGATTTTTTTCAGCAAGCCAATTCAAGCATCATTGGCGAGAAGTTTTGGCTTTGCATTGTTGGATAATGGTGCGCTATCAGTTAATTTGCCAGCTTTTAAGTATTATGACAGAATGTATCCATCTCAGGATGTACTAAGTAAAATAGGTAATCTTGTGGCGCTGCCTTTACAGGGGCGAGCATTACTAGATGGAAATAGTGCATTTATCGATGAAAATTGGAATGCATATCCTGATCAATGGGATAAATTGAGTAGGGTCAAGAAGATTTCTGAAAATGAGATAATGTCTTTTTTACAGAAGTGGAATATAGATAAGCAGCAAGTTGGAACACGTACAAAATATGCAGACGGACAATTAAGACCATGGAAAAAAGATGATGCATTCAATTCTGCTGATGTTATAGGCAATGAAATGCATATGGTTCTAGATGATGGAGTATATGTTGATTCGCTGAATCTAATGGTCAGACTTCAGAATCAGATTAAAGGATTATCGACAATAGATAATCCAAAATACTATGAGATAAAGAGACTTGGGAAATCAAATTATTATAACTTCAGGCAGATTTCTCTGTGGAGTGAAAATGAGGGATATATCAGAGTTCCGCGCGGACTCCAGGAGAAAATAAAAGATAAGTGTGACAAAGCCGGAATCAAATGTGAGATTATAGATAAAAGACAATTTGGACGCCCTATCAGAGTATCTTTTAATGGAACTCTTAAAGAACAACAGGAATATGCTGCTGATAAGCTTGAAAAATATGATACTGGCGTCCTTAATGCTGCTACAGCGTTTGGAAAAACTGTTTTGGCAGCATATCTTATCTCTAAGAAAAAGGTAAGTACACTCATTCTTCTCCAGAATGCGGATTTGATATCTCAATGGAAAGGAGAATTGGAGCGGTTTCTGATTATAGATGAGCAGCCTCCTAAGTATTACACTAAGACGGGTAAGGAGAGGACAAGAGACAGCGTTATAGGTACACTTCAGGCAGGAAAAGACAAGTCAACAGGTATTATAGACCTTGCACTTGTAGGTTCAGCTTATCATGGTGGAGAGTTTTTTGACAATATAAATTCCTATGGGATGGTAATATTTGACGAATGCCATCATGCTGCGTCTTCACAGGCACAGGCGGTTTTAAATAAGGTAAGCGCAAAGTATGTATATGGATTGTCAGCAACTCCAGGAAGAAGCGATAAACTTGATGAAATAGTGTTTATGATGCTTGGACCAATGAGGCACAAGTATACTGCAAAGCAGCAGGCTGATGAGCAGGGGATTGAAAGGCTTTTGATACCGAGATTTACACGAGTAATCAATATATCAGGAGAACAGCTGGATATAAACAAAGCAGATAGCCTTATTATAGAAAGTAAAGTAAGAAATGAGCAGATAATCAGTGATGTTGAAAAAACCACAGCTGAGGGCAGGACACCTTTAGTGCTTACCAAGCTCAAAAAACATGTGGATATATTAAAGGAGAGCTTAAAGGGTAAGGCAGATCATGTATTTGTCATCTATGGTGATAATAGCCGAAAAGAAAATGAACTGATACGTGAAAAAATGCTAAATACACCTTCAAATGAAAGTCTTGTACTTGTTGCGACAGCTTCAAAGGTCGGAGAAGGCTTTAATTTCCCAAGACTGGATACTCTTATGCTTGCAGCACCTGTTAAGTTTGAAGGGAGACTAACTCAATATGTTGGCAGGCTTCATCGTGCCTATGAGGGAAAAAGAGATGTTGTCGTATATGATTATGTGGATTCACATATAAGATTCTTTGACAGGCAATATAAGAACAGGTTACGTACATACAAGGATTTGGGATATAAGATAATCGCAGATGATAAGGCCGATAAGCAGGTTACAAATGCAATTTTTGATCGAAGAGATTATGAGGAAGCCTTCTTTAGAGATCTTGTGGAAGCCAATAAAGAAGTGGTGATATCCAGTCCAAGACTAAATCGATATAAGGTCAATAAAGCAATATCCTTTTTAAAACCTAGGCAAGAAAACGGTGTTGGTGTGACGCTGATAACAATGAATCCTGAAGCTGTAGGATACGAGGATACTATTGAACACAAGCTTCTTATTGATTCACTCCAAAAAGCGGGTGTTGTAGTGAGGACCACCGACGAATATGCTGAATGTTATGCTGTAATAGACAAGATAATTGTATGGCACGGTGGAATGAATTTGCTTGGAAATACATATAAAGGGGATAATCTTATCAGGATAGAGAATATGCAGGCGGCAGAAGAACTGCTTGAAATTACAGATCAGCTGTTGAAATAAGTAATCGTTATTAAGAAAGTATGATTTATTAGCTTTGGAGAAGTGGGAGGATACGACATGAACCTGCCAAGGTTTATGACAGCAGTAGATTCAGAACTTGAAAAAATGTCAGAACAGGAGTTGAAGTCTTGTGTTCGTGAATTGGCAAGAACTCTTCCTGAAAAGGATAGAGCGCATTTCCTTAGTATTATTGTTAATAGCGATGGGATAATTAAACATGACGGAGATGAAACGTCATTAAAGAAAGAAGTTGAGGACATCCTATCTGTACTTGAGAAGATTGATGAAGGCGAGCGGTGCCTTGATAGTGAGTATAATGAAGAGTGGGATGATTGGTATAATAGTGATGCTGATGAAGTATTATTTTCGGATCCGCAGAAAATAGTACCTGATTTTATTACAGCTATTAGACTAATCCATGAATGCGTTGACACTGAGACGTATACAGAAGGATATGAGCTGGCGGCAGCTTTATCATCGACCAAGATTTTCGCTGATGGAGATTGGGATAGTTATGATGGAAATGCTTTAGGCGTCAAGGACCTATATGAACATGAGCTTATAGTAGGTTCTTTTGACAATTTAGTTGCAGAATCGTTGTATCTGACATATATGGCTAAAGAATCAAAGGATCGGGCAAGCGAAATATTTACCATAATGGGAAACTATCATTGTGATAATCTTAGGCTTGAAGATGTCATGCAGTTAGGGAATCATTTTCTTCCTGACTTCAACATCTTTTTATCAGATTGGATAACACTCCTTGGTACTCATAATGACTGGCGAACTAAAAGACTTTTGGAAGAAGCCGTTTCTATGATTCAAGATGAGTATCAGGCATTAAATGTGGCTAGAACACATGCTGAAACACATCCGGAATTATATAAGCAGTTACTTGAAATTGGAGAATCTGAAACAGATGCGTTCAAACTGTTTAAGATAGGGATGGAGGCTTTGGAGAAGATACCGGTTAGGTTTACGATTCGAGGAGAAATAGCTCTTTTAACTGCGAATCATGCCGGCAAGATAAATACTATACCGGGAGTAGAGTTATGTTGGTTAGAAGCTTTTAGGTCAGACAGTTCTGTTATAAATTATCTTCGCATACGTTTTCTCGCGAGGGTGTGGAAGGAATACGCTAAGCAAGTTGAAGATGTTATCGAGAGTGAATACGCTAAGACATTAACTCGGAGCAAAAATGTAGATGCATATAATAGAGATTACGTTCTGAACGAAAATGCTCTATACAAAAATGATTACTGTGCATTACTTTTCTGGGAAAAGAAATTTGACGAAGCCTTTAACCTGGGACTTTGTGAAAAACAAATGTTAGGCTGGTCGAGTACCTTTATGAAGCAGGGATTGGCAATGTTTATGCTGATGCTTTATGAGGGAGATAAGTATCAGAACGGACTTCAGAGTATGGTCAGATTAGCAATGTCAGGATGTGGTTTCAATGCTGATGATTATTACAAAGGGACATGGGATTTGGAACACAAGGACAGCTATTCTTTGTTCACGGAGCTCTTTGCCATCTTGAAGATGGAATTAAATGTCTCTGAAGCGGATAAAAGAAAATGGCTTGAAAAGATAGGAAAATTGATTGAAAAGCGGTTTGTTGCGATAATGGATGCTGAAAGACGTAACTACTACAGTGAATGTGCATCATTCATTGCGGCATATGGCGAAGTAATAGAGTCAAGGGGAAAAAAAGGAGCAAAGCAGTCACTAATGCTGAGTTATAAAGCGAAATATCCGAGAAGAAGGTCATTTGTTCAGGCACTGAAGAATTATGGTTTTAGAGGATAAATACGTTTTGCGAACATGCAATATCTGTTGGCTTTGAATAATCTGTTTTATAATTTACGAAGGCATAATTGAAAAATGATTATTATTGACAAAGAAATAGATTAGAGCAGGGGAGGCTTTTAAAAATGATAATATTGGATCATTTATACACAAAGGATGAATTACTTGCAATAAACGAGTTTCCAAATGGTTTTGTAAAAGGTGTGGTTGATGTCAAGAAGGGATGTGTGGCGCTTGATGCTGATATGCACTATCAATTAGCAGATTACTTGAAGGCAGAACAAGAATCCAAAGAAGAGGATATGTGGGGATTTAACCTGTGGCTTGAAAACGATGAGTTTGAAGATATTTTGGAATATGATTCACTTATCAACATTCATAATAATCAGGTTCATGGATTCCCAAGGGGCGGAATGAGCATTATGGATCCGGGTATAGAGGAGCGTGCTACGGAGGTGATAAAAAAATGGATACAACTATGATAGAAAGTTGGTATAAGCTTAGTCTTCCTGAGCAAATGATAAACATTGGGAATGAGGTAAAAAGAGCTGTACGGTTCGATAAAGATATCGAAAAGAAAAAAAGCTTTATTGACAATGCATTGAAATATATAGATATGACTATAGACGATCCAAAGAATCACACAGTAATTCCCGAATTAAGACTTGGTAAGGATATATTGGAGGATTATATAGGCAATCGTGATATGAATTGTACAAAAGAGCAAATAAGAGATTATTATATGCAATTTGCATATTTACTAAAAGCATAGTCAAAACAATTTCATATTATGGATTTGGAGAGTTTTGGAGAAATGGACTTTACAATAAATGAAATGCAGGAAATGCAGAAACTTCTTCAGGAGAAGTACAAAGACAAATGGGAACCAATAGGACCGGAGACAGGGAAGAATAAGCTTCTTTGGATGGTTGGAGAGATTGGTGAAGTAATAGATATTGTAAAGAAGAATGGTGGTGCCAAGTCTTCATCTGATGTTAGATTGCGCAATGATTTTGTAGAAGAAATGGCGGATGTTCTGATGTATTACAATGATGTTATGCTTTGCTACGGGATTTCTGCTGAAGAGCTTAAGAAGTCATATACTGAGAAATTTGAAAGGAATATGAAGCGATGGTAATCCAGTTTCCACCATGATAAGGTAAAATTCAGATGCGAAGGATGATGGGAAATATAAACAAATTTCAAAAAAATATACTTTGAAAGTAGACTTTGAGTGGACTTTAAGTAGACTTTGTAATCATACCACGGGAATTTAGGTATAAAGAAATAGCCGTATATATCCGAAAAAAATTAGAGAGCGGGTAGTAGACTGCTTTCGAAAAAAGATTTATAGGACAGGGATTATGTTATCAGCTACGGATGGCGCAGGGTTTCAACGGAATGAATATGAAATCACGCGCCGTTTTGTATTAGAATAGGCAAGGGAGAAAGAGTTAAATGAATGTCCAGGGAATAGTGCCACAGTTGAATGATCTATCCTCTATCAAAAAGTCCGGTGAAAGTGTTGCTCCGTATTTAATGGATACTAGAGTTAATAAGAAATAAGAGTTTTGCAGGACACAGTTATCATGCGAAAGTGGGGCAGAAATTGGACCAGAAAAGGAGGTGAGTCCGCAAGGCTCCTTTCCATGCGGGTTATGAGACGTCGCAAAAGTTCGATCCCGGTCGCCGGCAGTAATGTGTATGGCTGTAAACTTAGATTTTATCTGAGTTTGCAGCCTCTTTCTTTATTTTATACATTTAGTACAAATCAGTACAATTTTGGTACAAGTCAGAAGATATCAGCATTTGAATGACTTGAATTGCATACAATGATATACATAAAACGTGTATATTTATTTAGCAGATGCTTAATGCATTCATGAGCTGATCTTCAATATTCTTAGGCTCTTCCA
>NZ_CAMVPU010000068.1 GCF_947169445.1 uncultured Butyrivibrio sp.
TTCATGCCGCGAAGCGGCGTAACAGAAACCCTTTCCGACGCAGAGTCGGTGAGGGTAGTTCATCTCAGGTGCATCTAACATAAGCGCATGTCCTCTCAATGAATCTGCCTGTCCTGGCGATACTTTTCCATGTATTCCATGTTTATCTCGCGGATTTCCTTTTTGCCATCAATATAGTCCTGATAAATATCCCAGGGGCTTCCTCCGCCAAGCCAGCAGGATGAGCAATTCTCACAACCACCGCCGCAATCAAGCGAGTTCTTTACTATCTGTTCGCGCTCTTCTTTGGTTGTATCCTTGATCAGAATTGATTTTCTTTCCATTATCGCTACCTCCTTAGGCTACTGATGCCATTTCCTCATTGATAAGGATATGAAATGGATCCTTGTTGTATTTTTTCAGTAATTCATAAGCTTCATCTCTTGTAATCAGACGTATCCTCCTCGTAGCCGCCAAAATTTTCCGATAGCTTACATATTATCATACATTTTTTCATAGTCATTCCATAGTTTCTTTCGCACTGTTGATAAGACCGAGAAGGCCTGTCTCCTTAATAAGAGCTATACCCTGGAATTCATCTCCGAGGACAATCAGATTGTCGCCGGTTTTAATATCGAAGAGCTTTCTTGCCTTGGCAGGAATAACGATCTGACCTTTATCCCCCACTTTGACCAATCCAAAGATATGTTTTCCTTTCGGCGGTATTGCATATCCCAGATTGTCCGAATCATTCTTTTCATATGATATAAGGTCGTCCATGGTTACATCAAAAAGGTCCGCCAGCTTCTTACATCTCTCTATATCCGGCAGTGACTCTCCGGTCTCATATTTTGAAAGCGTCTGCCTGGATACGCCTATTTTCTCGGCGATGTCTTCCTGCGACAGATTGTTAAGCTTTCTTAATTCAATAAGGTTATCAGCAAAGCTCATTCTTTCTTCTCCTTTTTTATCCCCAGAACACACCACCTTATGAGAGGTATGCGGCTCATGATCTCATACAGAAGGTAGGCGCCTGCGAATGCTGCTATTGCAACCAAGAGGTATACGATGATAGGTGCAAGAGACGGACATAATGTATGCAGATACCATCCGCTGACCGCGATCATCAGATAATGGAATACGTAGAGGCCCCATGATTTTCGGCACATCCACTTTGAGAAAGCATTCGTGAAATTTCCCCATTTTTTCATGAAGGCAAGTATACCGAGAGTTCCAAACCATGCGTATACATTGCACATGATTGTATCCAGAACCACGTGATCCGGATAAGGCTGACCTTTATATAAAATCACAAAGGCTATGCAGGATGCGAGGGCAAGGATGCTTAATAACAGCCAGTTTTTGCCAAGTCGATCCATCACTTCGTCATGGGACAGTACAAAGTAGCCGATCAAAAAGCCCAGTCCGTAGATACCGAATCTGTATACCACTATTATCGGTGTGTTAAGTATCTGCGCCGCTCCATATACGGGTATGACAAGAAGTATAAGTGTCAAAAGATTTGCTTTGCCACAGATATTATAGAATCTGTCTTTTTCAATCCTTCTGATCAGTACCAGTATCAGGCTGAAGAGCCAAAGCATCTGAATGTACCACAGAGGACCTGATCCGCTGACTGCCATTATCAGGAAAAGGATTGGCCCTGGTACGTTGTTCATGGAATTAAAAGCACCGGACATCAGCATGTTGTAATAGCCAAGAACCCAGCCGAAAACCAGAAGGCCGATTGTTGATGGCACAAGATATTTTCTCGTCCTTACTCTGATGAATTCCTTCTCTGTTCGCTTAACCAGTTCATAGCGAGCTGACATGCCGGATACCACAAACAGAAGTAACATAAACCATGGATAAACTATGTACTGATATATATCCTGTGGCTGATGTTCACTGAAGGGACCGATGATTCCATGCTGTGTAATGCCGTTGAATATGTAGATCACATGATAGATGACAACCAGCACTACTGTTATCCAACGAATATTATCCAAATATACCTTTCTCATATTTCTACCACCTTTGCTAAATATTTTAACATTTTTCTTAATCATAAAAAAGTAAGCTCCGCCTGTCTACCAAGCGAAGCTTACATATTTTGCTATTTTTCGTTAAATTTGGTTGCGAACTCACAGTTGTCCAGGGGAAATAACACCTACATTGACTGTATCGAACATATCCTCATTCCTTCTTTGGAATCGTTATTAAAGTGGGTGGAAAATTGCATTATACCGTTAGTATAGATGACTTCACTTCCCAAACTTTAGATTATCCCCCAGCACCGGAACCTTGCTGGCAAAAAATGAGAATTCTCCGCTATCAAGCAGGTTCCCTTCATCATCGGTAACTCTGATATCAAAAACCAAAATGTGCTTACCGGTCTTGAGCTTCATGCACTCGCAGTAGATATACTCAGTATTTACTGCAGGAAGCAGGAAGTTCAGATTGGCGGACACTGTTGTGGCGTAGTAGCCACTCATACTGGCTGTAGCCCCGGCCATGGCATCTACAAAGGAGAGCAGCGCTCCGCCGTGGATGCTTCCATAGGTGTTGTGGAGCCTTGTATCGGCCTTAATTCTGGACTTGCTGTAGGTGGAGCTCAGTTCCAAAACCTCAAATCCAATGAAATGATTATATTCATTGGCATACAATTCCGGGATCATCTTCTCCCTCATTGCTGCCTCTTTTTCTGAACGTGCTTTTCTCATAAAAATATCCTTTCCCCAAGAAAATATCAGCCCCAAAACCCGCATGTAAACGGGCGTTGGGGCTTAAATAGTCATAAATTATTACTTATTCAGGCTCTTAAGCGTCGCAGTTGCCGGATCAGTCTCTTTTGGAGACTGATCTCTTATTTTTACGTTTTATCAATTATTTATACATATTTCACTTATTTATTGGTCGTTATAATGATACTATATTCTTATAAGATTAGCGAAAAATTGGTCAATTGTAAAGACAAGGAAGTATTATGATTTATTTTGATGGTCTACCATTATCCAAAGATATCTTAGCTGCTTTAAATGAATTGAAAATAGATTATGTCTTTCAGCCCATATTTTACCCGGATGGAAAGACTGTCTATGCGTGGGAAGCACTTATGAGGCCCCACGATATGGATGTAACTGAACTTATAGCGGAATATGAAAAGCAGGACAAATTACATGTATTAGAGGTTGCTACTTTATTTGGTGCAACTCAAGCATATTTTATCAGGGGATATAAGGAATACTTATCGATTAATACATTTCCCAGTGAATTGTTTAGTAAAGAGGAAGTTGATGCTTTTATTTCGTACTATGGCGGACATAAGAATGCAATGATTTTGGAGTCACTGGAATACCCTTATCTATCAGTAGAAATTGCGCAGATAAAAAGAAAATATGCAGATATTAATAATAACCTGATTGCCATAGATGATTTTGGTACAGGCATTAATAATTTTGATGTGATCGATGCTGCTAACCCTAATATTGTAAAGATAGATCGGACATTACTGACCGATATTGATAAAGATACGTACAGACAGGAACAATTGCGCGAAATAATTGATACATTTCATGCAAGAAAAATAAGCGTGGTGGCCGAAGGAATCGAGACCGAAGGCGAGTTTGAAACAATGAAGGAATTAGGAGCAGATTTTTTCCAAGGGTACTATTTGAAAAGACCATCGTAAAGGGGAGAGTATTGGTGAACAGCCTATGAACTCCTTGAACAATCCCTCTTTTCGCATACCAAGTTTCTCACACAGCTGCCATAGTCTTATCCTCATTTTTTCAGCTTGTTAAACTGATTCACATAAACTGCAGCTCTGCAATAGAACTTGAGCTGCGCCTCTCCATCTTTTATAGTTGTAGCTCTCTCGATGCCCTTGGCAGTGCCCTTCTTGACTGCCTCGTTGAACATCTTGCCAAGGCGTGCTCTTACCTGTGCAGGAGATTCCTTGATCTTGTACTCTACAAGGATCTCGTTAACATCTGCAAAAGTAGGAAGATCTGCCAGAGTGAACTCTTTATCCATCTTCTTGGCTTCCTTGATCATCTCGCCAACTGCTACTGTGTAATCGTAGGTAGTTCTTTTACCAAAGCGCTCTTCCAGCATCTCACATACGTAGTAGTTAACAGTGATATTCTGTTTCTTGGCCTCTTTCTCAATGCGGTCATACATGTCCTGTGTAAGTGATAAATTAACTCTTGGCATATCTTCATCCTCCTATGAGTGTCGAACGGTTCTGCACGCTTTAATTATATGAGTGTCGAACACATATGTCAATCTTTTATATTGCCATGCAGGCCTGATCATGGCTAACCTCGGGCTGATAGTAGCTGCCCATGGTGGTAGGAGCGTTGAAAAGAGCTGAAAACAGCAGTAATGAACCTGTCCGTCAAATTCCCAGCTTCTTCGTCAGGAAAGGCATAATACTGAAGATAATTTATCACCCCCTCCTTTCAGCGTATAGCTTCATCCCGACAAACTTGAAGTTTGTCATTCTAAGTTATCTTGTCTTTTTAACTGTTTTCAATTTACACCTCTCACTGTTAGTAAGCTATAGTTCAATAAATCCATTATAAAGCTGCACATTGCTTATTTTTGATATTACATATTGGTGCGCAAAGTGGGACTTGTTCTGTTCTGCAATGGCACCTTTGGGGTATTATTTAACCCCCGATGAGTTATCATCGAGGGTCATTAGTTAGTTCAAACGCGCTATTTATCTGGCTATTTGCGCTCACAGTTTCTACTTGGGGGCAGGTCTTAATATTTTTATCAAATATTGCTCTTTACGTCTCATTTGTTGCTATTTTACAAAATAGAACATTAATCTTTGTCTATTAAAGCTATAGATAATTATTATCAGACATCTTATCATATTTACGTTCAGATCTGATAATCTATATTATTCCATGGAAATCAAAAAAAATAAGAATGTAGCCATTTCGAGGGGGAATGACTATACTACTAAATAACGCCTTTTTTAGGCTGAAGGGAAGAGAAAAAATGTATTTGAAAAGGGGCTATATGACAAAAATAACAGCACTGCTTTTTGCAATGCTGGTGGGATTCTTTACTGTTCTTGGCGGAACAATTCTATCACCATTTTTTGCACTTACCGGTTTTGCGCAGCAAAGTAGTAAGGTTTCAGGGGTTTCATACCCAGTTCAGGAGATTCACATAGCAATAGGAAATACGAACCGCAACATAAGCATTTCGGGAAATGCCCAGGGATCGCTTTTAACTTCAGAAGTGTCCTCAGGGAGCGATGCGGATAAATGGTCTATAATCTATGTTTCATCCGGAGTATATGAACTGAAAAACTCTGCAACAGGCATGGTAATAACCAATAACGGTTATAACCTTGTATTGGGAAAAGACTCCGGCAACGATTCGCAGAAATTCAATATTGTCGGAGTTGACAAGGATTTTGAGGGTAACTATCTCTATTACAAGATAGTAAGCAGCACAAACAGCTCTTATGCCTTTACCTTTACTCCGGAGAAGAACTCTTTTGCCCTGAGTAATTATACAGGTTCAACCTATCAGAAGTTCAAGCTTAACCTCAATGGTCTTGAAGGCTACGCCGCAAACTGTCTCATAAACGGAAGGGAAAAAGCCGGCACCATAGGAGGACTTCTTGGCAAAACAGTAGTTGCAAAGGATCTTAACTCTTTTATCAACTATTGCAATTCTAAAGAGACTCTCACTATTGTTGTAAATGGCAATTTTGAGATGTGGAAGCAGAATAAGACAAACCAGAGAGTCAGAGACAATAAAACCATTATCGGTTCTTATGGAAACAAAACTCTTTTTGATTCTCAGCTTAGGAATGATGATTTTTATGGCAGCTCTTCGGATATGCCCAGTAACAATATTGTCTTTAGTAACATCAACTTTACAGCAAAGACCCTGGATAATAACGGCAGCGGAGTTATCTGCCTGTATATCTATAGCGGAAGAAACATCTGGATTGACCACTGCTCTTTCAATGCAACCTTTGGTCAGAACAAAGACAAAGAGGTTGGCAAATTTATATGGATCAACACTCCGGCGTTGAACTGGCTGGATGCTACCTATAACAGAATCAATCCTGATTACATTTCTATCTCCTACTGCTCTTTTAAGAACAGATTCTGGACAGTAGCCTATGGATCACAAAATACTGACTCCTCCAGGGTCAGAGCAACAATGATGTTCAATAGATGGGAGCAGTGTTCCCGCAGAACACCACAGATAGGTAATGGTACTCTTCACAACTATAGCAATTACTATACCGTTACCGGAAGTTCCAACCCTAACGCTTCCGCAGAGATAATTGCAGGTGAAGGCTCTAAAGTCTTTAGCGAAGCAAACCGTTTTGAAGGCTATAAAGGGAAAGAGTTTACTTATGACAGAACTGCACTATCTGCCTATGACAAAGATTCCTACACTTCAGCGAGCGTTAATCAGACTCCGTCAGTTCTTAATTTTCAGAACTATGGAAAAAAATGGCATAGTCCTTATGACTCCTATGGCTACAGTGTTGTTTCTGCATACAGATCAAATAACTATGATGTAAAAACCTACGTGGGCATAAATGCAGGAAGTGTTACAGATGCTTCAGCCATGAATTATATTACAGATCAGTCTCAGAAGGGTTGGGTCGCCTATAGTTACACTGCCCCATTTCTTAAAGAGATTTCTGTAGGGGCGACCACAGCAAATGAGCCCCCAAAGAATGATGAAAACATGCCAAATAATGGAAATGAAGTTGTTTCCCAGCCCGCTGAGGATGCGATTTATGGCATTGATTCAAGGGTAGCTCATGCCTTCGATGTAAACCAAAAATATCAGATAAAGAATGTAGGCAGCAATAAGTATCTGGATGTAACCGATGGCCGTGCTGCTAATGGCACAAATATCCAGCAGTGGAGCTCCGACAAGGCCTACAATTGGAACAGCTGGAAATTCCAGTACGCAGGAAATGGTTATTATTATATCAGATCCTATGTGGACGACAATTTTACCTACTATCTTGACGTGGATTGTGGCAGACCAAATAACGGCACAAATATCCAGATATACCAGAGCACCAATTGCGATGCCCAGAAGTTTAAGTTTGTTCCAAACGACGACGGAACATACCAGATAACGACTGCAGTGAGCGGTGACAATAGCTGCTTGGGAGTTGCCTATGACTCTATAGAATGTGGGACAACAGTAATTGAATGGGAAAGAAACGGCAAAGCAAGCCAGAGCTGGTATATTGAGCCTGTTGAGGAAGAAATAATCGTAGAGGATATAGAAAAAAACAATCCCAAGCCGGAACCTCAGCCGGAGCCTCAGCCACAGCCGGAATCCCCTATTTATGAGGACAATTTAAGCGCTTCCCTTAATATCTCATCAGACTGGGGAAGCGGAGCTGTTTTCGATATTTCAGTTACCAATAACACCTCTGTCTCCTATACTAATGGATGGACTTTGCAATTTGATTCCACAAGACCTATCACCCAGGTTTGGAGTGGAACTCTTACAGCTATTGACCATGATACCTATCAGATTACCAATCCTGCCTGGAATACATACTGGGCATCCGGCGAAACTATCACAATAAGCGGTATGATGGGTTCAGGCTCTGATGCTGTAATAAGCAACGTTGTTATCGTATCAGGTAATTAAATGTACCAATAATCATTTTTTGTATTCCTTATAAAGGAAAAACATATAAAATAAAAAAAGGGTACCTGCACCTTTAGTAGTCCCGGACGTATTACGCATGCATGTTTATTCTTTACTTCACATGCATGCGTAAACCATTTAATTTCTGAGTTATCGTGCCAGAACTTCTCCAATATCCCCATCTATACAGATACTCCTGTCTTCTATCTCTTCCGGACAAAAAGCCTCGCCATAGTTCAAGCAGGCATATGCCTCCTTGTCAGCATATCTTATAAGTGCTGATTCTATCCCTGCAAGATTTACCTCTCCGAGATATTTGTATTCATGCGCATGTCCACAGGATCAGTTTGTCTCCGTTTCTCTGGGCCATATAAAAAGAGCCATTACCCTGAGAAAATCAGATAATGACTCATGCTATATATTGTTTTGATTTTTTATTTTGCGAATGGAGCATACGGGACTTGCGCCCTCAAGTTTCCTATTGCGCACCATTCCCGAAAGTACTCTTCTCGATAGTGTTCCATAGAGTTATCATTTAGGATGTGATTCAAGGTGCAGTATATCCCCTTCAGTAATCCCGCTCTCATTAAAACTGTCTACACGAACGTAATAGCTCTTACCTGAAATCAGGGCACCAATTCGTTTGGGTTCAAAAGCTGCTTCATCTCCCATACACATCCAGCTATGATAGAGTTTATCCGGAGAACTTCCCCATAAGACCATATGACCAACAGCGTCAGCCTGTGCATCTATTTTTATGGTCATATCGATGTCAGAGCTTCTATAAACAGAAAATGATGCCTTTTGTGGAACATCGCAGCCTCCTTTACCAAACACTCGAAGACCTGAAATTGAAGGAATCTGATCGTATGGAACCTCCATATTTGAGATCCTGATAAAACGAACACTAATCCCTTCTTCTGAAACAAAAAGATCATGAGTAAGGTCCGTATCTGCCTGAGATTTATCTTCAATCAAGAAGAACTCTTTTCCGTCTATAGAGCCCTCAAGCTTCCATCTTGTAAAATAGGTTTTATCATCAATAAAGCGGGCCTGAGAAGTACCTCGTATTTCTCCGGGAACCTGGATATCAACCTTATAATCTCCAAAGTTGACCTGTATAGCATGTACCTCAGATTCTTTTCCAAGATCCAACATCAGCCATTCGTCTTTCCCATTTGTTTCAGGACTCCACAAGGTCTGCACATTTTCATCAACAGCATTTTCACCAACGCACCCGTCACGGTATGATGAGCATGTAGTTTTTTTCTTGTAGCTTAAAAGAAACCAGTCAGGGTCCTTCCATGGATCTTGTTTGGCACAACTTACCTCTCTTGGCCAATCTCCATATCTCTGATTACAGAATAATTCACCATCTTTATCAAAACCTGCAGGCCATAGTCCTACTCTTCGTTCAAAATCATGATTTACACTGATTCTCATAGTAGCCGTATGCCAGAGATTTCCGCTTATATCTTCCATTGTGGAACCGTGCCCAGCGCCGGGGAAGAATCCTCCTGGGTTATAAGAGTATGGATTATTATCAGCAAGCTCAAATGGTCCAAGCGGAGAATCAGAAATATATACACCATCTCCATAGGTATTGTACTGGGTGCCTGCAAAGGCATACTGAAGATAATATCTGCCATCGTGTTTGTCCATCCATGCGCCTTCAATATATGGCTTGTTTGAGAACATACCTTTTATAAGAGGTCTGGTAGCCTCGGGAACCATTTCCTCCGTAATTCCCTGATGAGTTAAAAAGCCCTGATATTTAGCCTCAATCTCCGCCTCTATGGCAGGGAGAAAAGAGTTATTCTCTCCCACTCTCTCATATCCCCTGACAGAAGGCTCTCCATATATCAGAGCTACTTTTTCTCCAATGGGAAGCATCGTATCAGGATCAAGCTCACAGCCATAAATCGGATCAATATTTGAGCATCCCCAATAGAAATAGACTTTGCCATCGTCATCAATAAAAAGATTCGGATCCCAGAAAGGGAAATTTCCCGGAAGCTTTTCATATGGACCATTTAAGATATCTTTTGTCCTGTATCTGTCACAGTTTTCCTCTCTTCTTGAGGCACAGAAATAAACGTAATCCCCCATAACCCTTACATCCGGAGCATAGTCATAGAGTGGAAGTGTATTGGGAAGGCTGTGATTTTCCCAGTTCGCAAGATCATCAGACACCCATACCCCCAGGGTCATGGAAGCGAATATATAATATCTGCCCTTAAATAGAATCATTGAAGGGTCTGCTGCCTCTCGGCAGATCTGTATTTCTCCATGTTTTCTTGGATCAGCATTAAACTGATATCTGTAATTGATTTTTATTGGATTGCAAATATAAGCCACAAGTGTTCCTCCTCGTCTGACAGTTAAAAATCATATTTCCCGCAGGTTAATTTCTTTACCTCCAGCCCCGGCAATCTTACGGTCACGCAAAGACCTTCAGGAATCTCCATGTGATAGGACACCTTTCCGGCATCGTCATATTTCCACTCCGAGCTGATCTTTCCCCTGGGCGAGTCATAGTAGCCTTTTGCATATTTAAGCTCAGGGTTTACGTACGGTTCTATTACCACATCATCATAGGAATATCTTATTCCAAGAACACCTGATAACAGCCATCCGGAAATTGCTCCGTAGGAATAATGGTTAAGCGAGTCGTGTACTGTCCCGTCCTGCCTGATTCCATCCCAGGTCTCCCAGATGGTTGTGGCTCCCTTCTCAACCGAATACAGCCATGAAGGGTATGTCCTCTGGCGAAGGAGCTTATACGCAGTATCGGAAAAGCCATATTCACATAGCACCTTACAAAGAAAAGGTGTAGACAAAAATCCGGTATTAAGATGATAGTCATTTTTTATCACCAGAGCATTAAGGTCTTCGGCAGCTGCCATAGCTTCCTCTTTTTCCAAAAGGTCAAAGGCCAAAGGTCTTACATATTCACACTGCCTTTCTGAATGAATATGACCATCCTTAAGGACAAGATTCCTGTATGCGTTTTTGGCATTTTCTGACAGCGCCCTGTAATACTGACATTCATCTGTTTTCCCAAGTATATCTGCGATTTCAGATAAAAGTCGCGATGAATATGCAAAATATGCGGTTGCCACTTCGGGCTGCCCATCCTTAAATGCTGCTGCCATGGTCTTCATAACATCTGCTCCGGGCTCGCACCATTCACCATAATCCATGCCTGTATCTATTATGTATTTTTTATAAGGATTTCTCTTAAACCTGTTCTTAAGCTTGCTCTTTCCAGCCCTGTATTCAAGGAAGCCTACCCACTTCTTCATCATATCGTAGTTTTCTAAAAGAACAGTCTTATCTCCGGTATTCTTATATATATGATATGGCACTATAACCGAGGCATCTCCCCAGCCCACCGATGCAGAGAACATCTCTGCAATCTTTCCGGGAAGGCCGTTCCTGGGGCTTATATAGGCCATTTTGCCGGAGTCTTTTTGGTTAACTCTCACACTGGAGAGCCAGTTGCGATACACCCCTGCGCAGTCCATCAGGTATAGCCCTGTGTTTACAAATACGCCTGCATCACCTGTCCATCCCGCTCTCTCCCTGGTGGGACAGTCTGTGGGGATATCGCAGAAATTGGATTTCATACTCCATACGCTGTTTTTAAACAGCTGATTGACACCTGCATCTGAGCATTCAAAACCGGCTGTTTCCTCCATATCGGAATATACCGCTATACTTTTGATGCTTATCTTTTCGAGAGGGATATCTGTTATTACTTTGGCATATCTAAAGCCAAACATGGAAAAATGAGGTTTAAACTCATTCCTCCCGCTTTTGCAGATATAGTTGACCTCCTGCTTTATTCCTCCGGATTTATTGCGGTCTCCCGGTTGAAAATTAGCAATAGTGAACTCTCCATTTTCATCGAGAGTCTCGCCGTGGATAAGGGTAAGACTATCTCCCTCTTTGGCATCCTCAATAACAAAGTCTGTATATCCCGCAAGATTCTGTGAGAAGTCATACACATGGTCCCCTGAAGGTGTCTCAAGGAACTTTCCCTGAAAAACTTCATGCTCAAGAATTGCAGGAGCATCCTGCATGGCAAGATTATCTGATTCAAATGTCAGGATTCTCACCGGATGCCAGTCGCTTATGTCCTCTTTTCTTGCATCATAGGTTTCACCCAGCTCCAGATCGGTCAAAAGGATTGGTCCATTTTCCGAGCCCTCCCAGCTTTCATCAGAAGACAATAATGTTTCACCATTTTCATCTTCAATGGCGCAGATAAAGGAAATATCCTCACCAAAAAGATTTCTGATACCGTCAATGCCGTTACATCCCCTGTACCAGCCATCGCCAAGAGTTACCACAATCTCATTCGTACCCTGCTTTAAAAGTTTCGTAACATCATAGCTCTGATACATGAGTTTGTCATTGTATTCCGTACAGCCCGGAGTAAGCCGGGACTGTGTTATGGGTTCTCCATTTATCCTGACTTCATATAATCCGTGTGCTGTGGCAAACATGGATGCTTTGCCACAGTCTTTTTTGATGTCAAAGCTTCGCCTTAGATATCCTGCGCCTTTCCTGACCTCCGGCTCTGCCTTCTCCTCAGGAGTTATCCATTTTGCATCTTCAAAAACCTTGCTGCTCATATATTATTCCTCTAAAGCTTTTTATTCCTGTGAGTTCTTAAACTCCTTCTTTTTATCAGCAATTCGCTGCTGCACTTTAGCCATCTCGTCCTTTGTAAGATTACATCTGCGCATTGCAACTATTGTGCACACCCATCCAATCATTGCAAGTCCGTACTGAAGGAACATCGTCATCCAAAAGATAGGTCTTGTGAGAGTATCTCCCGGTTGAGGAAGCGTTTGTGAATAACCCACAAGGGCAACTGCAAATGTTGCTATTACTGCTGAGAAAGCTGATACTATCTTGTCAATAAAATTGTAGGTACCGGTTATAACCGCAGGAATAAATTTACCTGTACGATCAAGCTCATAATCTATTATATCCGACATAAATGCAGTATTGGCTGTTGTCACACACATCTTTGCTCCATTTAATAAAAGAGTAAATACTACATAGATGACCATCATAGGACCAAAGGATGCAATGTGATGTGGGTCTATAACTGCAAAGAACACTACGAGTCCTGCTGCGATTCCCATACAAGCCCATGTCCAGGTTGCTATGGATTCTTTGTTTCCATGCTTACCTGCATAGCGGGCACCATAGGCAGCAAATAAAATAGCCGGAAGAATGGCAACCATGTTAAGTATTGTAGAAAGCCCCATATTTCCAATGATTATTCCCATCAGAAGTGTAGCAACAATAGACTGGCTGGCAACCTGCTGAGCAATCTTGTCTGATGCAGCAGCTATTATATAGCACTGAAATGGTTCATTCTCTTTGATTGCACTGACCATATCCTTTATGCTGAGCTTATCCTCTTTGTTGTCTGTCAGATTCTTGAAATTCTCAGGCTTATCATATTCAGAAACTCCTATACAGACAAGAAGTACTCCCAGTGCTGATACTGCTATAGTGACAAAACAGGCCGCTGTCAAAAAGCCCTGATTATACTCTCCTCCGAACATTGGTAAAAGCACAACATTGAGGACAATACTTAATACAATGGGCACTACATAGTTAAATACAGTCTGCCATACACCGATTGTTGGTCTCTGCTTAGGGTCATTTGTCAAAAGGTTAGGAACTGTAAGCGCTGTGACGTTGGCCATTGTATATCCGATAATATAGACTATGTAAAAAAGCAGAAACACTAAAAGTCCGAATCCCTTACTGGAGAAAAGACTGAACATACAAATAAGTGCTGCGGCTTCTACAAGCCAGCCTGCTATGATAAGTATTCTTATTTTTCCCCATTTGGTATTAACCCTGTCATATACAAAGGCCAAAAGCGGATCAGTTATTGCATCAAGTATTCTGGTAAATGTCAGTATCCCTCCTACTGCAACTGTAGCAATACCATATCCTATATTTGCTGAATAGCTTGCAAGTCCGATAAGCTGATATATACTCATTCCTACAAGACCATTACATGCAAACAGGATGATCTGCCATGTTTTGGCTCTGTGATAAATCGTTCCTGTGTTTTTTTCTGCGTTTATATTACCCATAATTTCCTCCAATTCATTACCTTCTCTAAAACTATTATCTGTATCCGCCTAAGTGCCCCAGACTCTTTTTAGGAGTCCTCATCTGTGTTTTTCTGTCGACTGCACAAAGTCCAAATGTTAAAGCATAACCTTTCTGCCATTCAAAATTATCCATTAGTGACCAGTGACAATACCCAATAACCGGGATTCCATCCTCGATGCAGCTCTGTACTCCTGCAATGGCCTTATCTATGAACTCACATCTTTGCTCATCATCTGATGTTGCAATTCCGTTTTCTGTGACCATGATCGGAACATGCGGCATTTCCTTATTAACTCTTCTGATTACATGCTCAAGAGCCTCCGGATAAACCTCATAATCCATCTGAGTCATAGGTGTTCCTTCAGCTGCCGGAACTATTCCGTCAGGCCCATAGACAGTTCTTGTATAATTCTGAAGACCAAAGAAATCATCGTCCTTAATAAATGGAATGTAGTGTCCAAATTCCTCATTCCACTCTTTCTCTGCACCATTTTCACCACCTTCGATAAACTGGGTGTCATGGAGCGAAAGAGTTATTCCTACCTGTATTTTAGGATTCACCTTTTTAATTGCTTCTTTTGCTGCCTGATGTGCTTTTATCACTATCATGTCACCATTTTCAGAAGCTGCAGACACAAAAGTATGTGGCTGTGGATCTCCGAATATTTTGGCATTTTCAATAGCTGTCAGCTTCATCTTTTCCATTGGGTCTGAAAGATTAAGACCAACCTGAACCTGTCCCTCCATGGAATCTTTCTTTGCACTCTGCTCAGCCATAACTTTCTGCGAGGCTGCCATTTTTGCCATCATCTGCTTCTTAAAGCGCTCCATAAGAGTTCCTATCTGAAGCCTCATGTTTGCCTCATTTATGGTACAGATATACCTGACATCATCGCCAAGCTTTTTGGTGACATACTCAGCATATCTTGCAAACAGCCCTACAACCTCTTCATTTTCCCAGCCACCTTTTTTGATCAACCACAAGGGAGATGTAAAATGCATAAGAGTTATCACCGGCTCAACGCTATTTTCCCTGCAGCAAGCTATCATCTTCCGATAGTGGTCAATCTCATTGTCATCAAATCTGCCTTCCTCGGGTTCGATCCTGGCCCATTCAATTGAAAATCTGTAGGTATTAAGTCCTGCGTCCGCCAGCATCTTGATATCTTCTTCATACCTGTTGTAGTGATCAACTGCATCAAGGGATGGCTCCACAAATTGTGAATGCTCCATGTTTTCCATAGCCCAATAATCTGAATTTTTGTTATTTCCCTCTACCTGATGAGCTGCGGTGGATGCTCCAAGTAAAAAGTCACTTTTAAATTTCATTAGTCTCTCCTTTCCTTATAACTTTTTTATCTTAGCCAATGCCATCTCAAGGTCTTTAACTTTCG
>NZ_CAMVPU010000069.1 GCF_947169445.1 uncultured Butyrivibrio sp.
TACCGTTATCGATAAGAGCATCTACGGCTTCCTGAAGCATTCTCTTCTCGTTACGAACGATAATATCAGGCGCTCCAAGATCAAGAAGTCTCTTAAGACGGTTATTTCTATTAATAATTCTTCTATAAAGATCGTTAAGATCTGATGTAGCAAAACGTCCACCATCAAGCTGTACCATAGGACGAAGATCAGGTGGAATAACAGGAATGCAGTCCATGATCATCCATGCTGGATCATTTCCTGATTCTCTGAAGGCTTCTACAACCTCAAGTCTCTTGATAATTCTAGCTCTCTTCTGTCCGCTGGAAGTATCAAGACCTTCTTTTAACTCTGCATATTCTTTTTCAAGATCGATATCAAGAAGAAGCTCTTTAATGGACTCTGCACCCATTCCAGCGCGGAATCTTCCGCCCCACTCTTCTCTTGCATCCTGATATTCTTTCTCTGAAAGAACCTGCTTATATTCAAGTGTTGTCTCACCTGGATCAAGTACTATATAAGAAGCAAAGTAAAGAACCTTCTCAAGTACACGAGGTGAAAGGTCAAGTATAAGACCCATTCTGCTAGGTATTCCCTTGAAATACCAAATATGTGATACAGGAGCTGCAAGCTCAATATATCCCATTCTTTCACGACGAACACTGCTCTTTGTGATCTCTACGCCACAACGATCGCAGACAACGCCCTTATATCTAATCTTCTTGTACTTACCGCAGTGACATTCCCAGTCCTTGGTAGGTCCAAATATCTTTTCACAGAACAAACCATCTCTTTCTGGCTTAAGTGTTCTGTAGTTAATTGTCTCTGGCTTTGTTACCTCACCACTATGTGGGTCATTGTCATTTCTATGAGCCCAGCTTCTGATTTTCTCAGGTGATGCAAGTCCAATCTTGATAGAATCAAATGTCATTGGCTGATAAACCTGCTGAAGTCCGCTGCCTCTGCCATTTGAAGCTTCATTTATTGCTTTATTCATTGTTGAATCAGACATTCGTAACCTCTTTTCTATATGTTAATCATGAGTTTAAGTTACAGCAATCTGCCTGGGCAGCATAAAGCCGCCCAAACAGTTTATTTCTGATCACTCGTTACTGTATTTACAGTAATTCGGAACGATAATTATTCCTCTGATGAATCAAAATCATCATAAGACTCATCGCCTTCGAAATCATCAACTTCCTCAGCTTCAGCTACAAGTTCGCCGCTCTCATCAAAGTGCTGCTTGGAGTAGCCATTAGCCTCAAAGTTCTCGCCGTAATCGCGTCCTGCATTCTCGCCTTCCATCTCAAAGCGATAATCAGAATCTGTGTAATCAACGCTCTCCATAATCTCAACTTCAGTATTGTCTTCACGAAGAACCTTGATATCAAGTCCAAGTGACTGAAGTTCTTTCAAAAGAACCTTGAATGACTCCGGAACGCCTGGTTCAGGAATGTTATCACCCTTAATAATTGCCTCGTAGGTCTTAACACGTCCTACAACGTCATCAGACTTAACTGTAAGTATTTCCTGAAGTGTGTAAGCAGCACCATAAGCCTCGAGAGCCCAAACTTCCATTTCTCCGAAACGCTGTCCACCGAACTGAGCTTTACCACCCAGAGGCTGCTGTGTTACGAGAGAGTAAGGACCAGTTGAACGAGCATGTATCTTATCATCTACAAGGTGATGGAGCTTCAGGTAATGCATGTGTCCGATAGTTGTTGGGCTATCGAATGGCTGACCTGTTCTACCATCGCGAAGCTGAACCTTACCGTCTGATCTGATAGGAACGCCCTTCCAAAGCTCTCTGTGATCTCTGTTCTCATAGAGATAATCCATAATTTCAGGATGTACAAGGTCTTTGTACTTAGCTTCAAACTCTTCCCATGTACTATTTACATAGTCATTAGCAAGTTCAAGAGTATCCTGAATATCTATTTCGTTTGCACCATCAAAGATAGGTGTTGCAATGTTAAATCCAAGTGCCTTAGCAGCAAGAGAAAGGTGAATCTCGAGGACCTGTCCGATATTCATACGGGAAGGAACGCCGAGAGGGTTAAGCACGATATCAAGTGGACGTCCATTTGGAAGATAAGGCATATCTTCAATAGGAAGTACACGTGAAACGACACCCTTGTTACCATGACGACCAGCCATCTTATCACCAACAGAAATCTTTCTCTTCTGAGCAATATAGATACGAACTGCCTGATTAACACCAGGTGAAAGCTCATCGCCGTTATCTCTTGTAAATACCTTGGCATCAACTACGATACCATATTCTCCGTGAGGAACCTTAAGAGATGTATCACGTACTTCTCTTGCCTTCTCACCGAAGATAGCACGAAGAAGTCTCTCTTCAGCTGTAAGCTCTGTTTCGCCCTTAGGTGTAACCTTACCAACAAGGATATCACCTGCACGAACCTCAGCGCCGATACGAATAATTCCACGATCATCAAGATCTTTTAACGCATCATCACCTACGCCAGGAACATCACGTGTGATCTCTTCCGGTCCAAGCTTGGTCTCACGGGCTTCTGCCTCGTACTCTTCAATATGTACTGATGTGTAAATATCGTCACGTACAAGTCTCTCTGAAAGAAGAACAGCGTCCTCGTAGTTATAACCTTCCCAAGTCATGAAACCGATAAGAGGGTTCTTACCAAGACCAAGTTCTCCCTGTGATGTTGAAGGACCATCTGCAATAACCTGTCCTGCTTCAACATGATCACCCTTAAATACGATAGGTCTCTGGTTGTAGCAGTTACTCTGGTTAGATCTCTGGAACTTAATGAGATGGAACTCTTCCTTCTCACCATCATCATATGTCATCTGAATAAGCTTACTATCAACAAAATCAATTGTTCCAGCTTTTCTTGCAACAACACATACGCCAGAGTCAACAGCAGCCTTTCTCTCCATGCCTGTTCCGACAGCAGGAGCTTCTGTCATAAGAAGCGGCACTGCCTGACGCTGCATGTTTGATCCCATCAGCGCACGGTTAGCATCGTCGTTCTCAAGGAATGGAATAAGTGCTGTAGCAACTGAGAATACCATTCTGGGAGATACGTCCATGTACTCAAATGCTGTCTTAGGATACTCAGATGTTTCCTCTTTGTAACGACCGGAAACACTCTTCTTCTTGAAGTGTCCATCTTCATCAAGTGGAGTATTAGCCTGAGCTACATGGTAATTATCTTCTTCATCCGCTGTAAGATATTCAACCTCATCAGTAACCCTTGGATTCTCAGGATCTGTCCTATCAACAATACGATATGGAGCCTCTACGAAACCATAATCATTAACTCTTGCATAGCTTGCAAGTGAGTTGATAAGACCGATGTTAGGACCTTCAGGTGTCTCGATAGGACACATACGTCCATAGTGTGTATAGTGAACGTCTCGAACCTCGAATCCGGCTCTGTCTCGTGAAAGACCGCCAGGACCAAGAGCTGAAAGACGTCTCTTATGTGTAATCTCAGAAAGAGGGTTGTTCTGATCCATAAACTGTGACAGCTGTGATGAACCAAAGAACTCCTTAACTGCAGCCTGTACAGGCTTAATGTTGATAAGAGTCTGTGGAGAAACCTCTTCTGTATCATGTGTAGTCATTCTCTCACGAACAACTCTCTCAAGTCTTGAAAGACCAATTCTGTACTGGTTCTGAAGAAGCTCACCTACGCAACGGATACGTCTGTTGCCCAAGTGGTCGATATCATCATCGTTACCAATGCCATATTCAAGATGAATATTGTAGTTGATAGAAGCAATGATATCTTCCTTAGTGATGTGCTTAGGAATAAGCTCATGCACACGCTTCTTGATAGTATCAGCAAGTCCCTCAGGATCATTCTTAACAGTGTACTCGTCAAGAATTTCCTTGAGAACAGGATAATAAACGTTCTCATTGATTCCGAGTTCAGCAGGATCACAATCAATGAAGTTTGTGATATCAACCATCATATTGGAAAGAACCTTAACATTTCTCTCCTCTTCCTGCAAAAGAACATATGGAATAGCCGCATTCTGAATTTCTGTTGCAAGTGCACGATCAACCTTAGTACCTGCAGATGCAATCATCTCACCTGTTGTCTCATCAACAACATCCTCAGCAAGAACATGTCCATTAATACGGTTCTTAAAGTGTAATTTCTTATTAAATTTGTATCTGCCGACCTTAGCAAGATCATATCTTCTTGGATCGAAGAACATAGCATTGATAAGGCTCTCTGCGCTCTCAACGCTAAGTGGTTCGCCAGGACGGATCTTTCTGTAAAGTTCAAGAAGACCACTCTGGTAATCTGTAGATGAATCCTTAGAAAAGCTTCCCTGAATCTTAGGCTCATCACCAAAGAGTTCAAGAATCTCTTCATTAGATCCTATGCCAAGAGCTCTGATAAGTACAGTTACAGGAACCTTTCTGGTTCTGTCTACTCTTGCATAGAATACATCGTTAGGATCAGTCTCATACTCAAGCCAAGCTCCCCTGTTAGGGATAACAGTGCAGGCCATAAGCTCCTTACCGATCTTATCGTATGTAATATCATAATAAATACCGGGTGAACGAACTAACTGGCTGACGATAACTCTTTCTGCGCCGTTGATAACAAAGGTACCTGTGGCTGTCATAAGAGGAAGGTCGCCCATGAAAATCTCATGCTCAGTAATCTCGTCCTTCTCCTTATTATGAAGACGAACCTTAACCTTTAAAGGTGCAGCAAAAGTTGCATCTCTCTCCTTACATTTCTCAATCGTGTTCTTGTTCTTGTCAATCTCATCCTCGCAAAGCTTGAAATCAACAAATTCCAGACTGAGCTTGCCACTGTAGTCCTCAATTGGAGAGATATCGTCAAAGACTTCTTTCAAGCCTTCGTCAAGAAACCACTGATATGAATTCTTCTGTACTTCAATCAGGTTCGGCATCTCCAGGACTTCCTTCTGACGCTGGAAGCTCATACGAATGTTCTTACCAGAGCCGGTAGGATGTAATCTGTTTTTTTCCATTGACATTCACCCCGTTCTTAATATTTTTTAAAGGTCTCTCTAAAAAAGTGCATAAAAAGACCTACCACACCACAATAGTGCATTTTCCATTGTAAGTCTATAACAAAAAGCTGTCAAGAGATTTTTACAAATTTTTCTTGACAGCTTTTTATTTTGTTACTTTTCTCAAAAACTTCAAAACGAAAGTATTTCTTTTTCTATCATTAGTCTATTGCAATTCGTAAGCAGCAGCACTCGACATATAGCTTCAGCAATAGAACTCTTTATACCATTTGGCAAACTTTCTAAGTCCCTCTCTCAAAGAAGTCTGTGGTTTAAACCCGAAATCTCTTTCAAGATCAGTTACATCCGCATAGGTAATCGGAACATCTCCCGGCTGCATAGGAACCAGTTCCTTATGACTTTCAAAATCATAATCATCAGGAAGCACCTTGGCTGCAATAAGTTCCTCCTGAAGAATCTGTACGAAGTCCAAAAGATTCTCCGGCGCATTGTTTCCTATATTATAAACTCTGTAAGGCGGGATCAGAAGTCCATCCTCTCCCATCTTCTTCTCAGGAGCGCATTCCATAACCTTGTATACGCCAGTAACTATATCGTCCACATAGGTAAAATCGCGCTTGCAATTTCCGAAGTTGAAGATTTTGATTGTCTCGCCCTTAAGAAGCTTATTGGTAAATCCAAAGTAAGCCATGTCCGGTCTGCCGGCAGGTCCGTATACTGTAAAAAATCTAAGTCCTGTAGAAGGAATACCATATAATTTGCTATAAGCATGTGCCATAAGTTCATTGGACTTCTTGGTAGCAGCATAAAGAGATACAGGATTATCTACTTTATCTTCCGTAGAATAAGGAATCTTCTTGTTAGTTCCGTAAACAGAAGAACTCGATGCATAAACAAGATGTCCAACTCCCTTGTAATCTCCGTCATTATTGTCATATGAATGTCGGCAGGCTTCAAGAATATTATAGAAGCCAATAAGATTACTTTCTATATAAGCATCTGGATTCTCGATTGAATATCTCACTCCGGCCTGGGCAGCAAGATTAACTACAACATCAGGTTTATATTCATCAAAAACCTTTTTTACTGCATCAGCATTTGCAATTGTTTCTTTTATAAAAAGAAATTCATCCGAAGACTTCTTCGCAAGTTCCTGAATATTCTTAAGTCTCCATTCTTTAATCGAAACATCATAGTAATCATTCATATTATCTATTCCGATTATTTTGGAGTTCTCTGTTTTATTAAGAAGTTCCAGCACAAGATTGGAACCAATAAATCCCGCAGCACCGGTAACTATAATAGTTTTGTTGTTAAGATCAATATTAGGTGTCAGCATTATCTATCCTCCATATACTTAACATTTTCCGCTAAATCATTATAACACAATGGAGCCTCCATCTAACATGAAGGCTCCACGAAAACTTTTTTCTGAAACTTTTATCTTTTTCTAATATATGTTATAACAACACCTACTGCAGCTAAAAGAGAAAGTGCAGCAATTCCTCTTCCAACCCACACAAGTACGAAGTTGCCAGAACCATCAGAAGTATCTCCGGACTGCTGTTCAACAACGTTTACGCTATATGTTCCCAGTTCAGTCTCAATGTTTTCTCCCTCATCACCAGGATATACAAGCTTCACAGAAATCTGCTGACTACCGCTCTGAGTAAATGTCAGATGATAATCTCTGGAATAGCTCTTTCCGGCATAAATAGTTCCAAGCTCAATAGTCTTGCTATCACTTGAAATATTTCCGTCAATCACAAGCTTTGCTCCGGAAATATCAGTGCCTCCAAGATTGGAATAGCTGATAGTCAAAAGAGAATTACCATTAAGGATAGCATGTGAACTAACGTTGAGACTCTTAACGTAAAGTGTATTACCTGCAGAAGTAGGAATAACCATTGTGGAAGTATTTGTTGCCTTAGAGCCCTTTGTCTCATAATCAAGTTTTACTGTAAGATCAAGCACACTTCCAGTAAACTTGTTACTTACTGAAACAGGAATTGAAACCACTGTAGTATCACCTGCAGAAATTGTGCCAACATAAATCTGATTGGATGATCCGTAAACAGGATAAGCCATTCCTGATGCGCTGGACAATGTTAGCATAACACTGTTTGCATTCGCATTTGAGCTTGTGTTGTGAAGTGCTAGATTAATTGTAATATCCTTGCCTGCTTCGATCACGCCGCCATCAACACTATAACTTGCGACCTCGATGATAGCAGGAATACCATTGCTTGTTACAACTGTTGTCTCACCCTCAGTAGCCTTTGCAACTACAGAAAAGTTCAATGTCATGAACACAATAGCTAAGAGGCATATCAAGCTTGTTCTAATTATAGAAGTAATCTTTTTCATTGTAGTCTCCCTCTTATCTTTTCTTTGTCTTCTTATTGTTCTTCAGATATTTCTCGTTCTGGAAATAATCATAATCCTCGTGTCCGGCCACATACTGATCCATATCCAGCTTGTTGATGATTGTTCCGATCAGATTTGCCTTAACCTCTGTAAGAGCATTAGCAGCTTCTACAAGTCCTTTCTTGGATGTCTCACCAATGTTGGAGACAAGGATTGTTGCATCAACACTTGTAGCAATAACGCTCGCATCCATAGCTGCATTTACAGCCGGCATATCAAAAATAATAAAATCAAATTTTTCTGAAAGTTTATCTTTTACCTCAGTCATCTTGCTGGAGCAAAGAAGTCTTACAGGATTATCAAGAAGTTCTCCACATGCAATATATGAAAGATTACCTGTAGTAGTATCACATATAATATCAGAAAGCTCAGCTTTTCCTAAAAGATAATCAGAAAGCCCTAATGATACATTCTCATTGAGTCTCTTATAACGGTTCTTCTTTCTCATGTCACCATCAATAAGGACTGTCTTCCATCCTGAGCTTGCAAGTGATGCTGCAAGATTGATAGAAACTGTTGTTGTTCCATCACCTGTCTCACATCCGCAAATAACAAAGCTCTTGTAACCATTCTGCTTCTTCAGCACATGAAGATTCATAACAGCCTGATCAAAAGCATCATTTAATATATAATTGTCGTTTTTATAAATTTCAAGTTTACCCTTACCCACTGTAGCACCTCACTTCAGTCCTTGTAATCAGGAATAATTCCAATTATTGGAAGATTGTTTCTAATAGTAGCATCACGAACTGTGCGAACCTTGCGGTCAAAAATCTCACATGCAACTATAATAAGACATGCAATAACAAGTCCTGCAAGTACAGCCTCTAATCTAAACTTCCAAGCCTGACGCTTTGCATTGTATGACAAGCTATAAGTAAATGCATTATCAAGCATCTTAACAGAATCCGTTTTCAAAATGGATTCCATCTCAATTGTATAAGACTGTGCCATTGCATCAGCCATTGCCATTGCCAATTCAGGATCCTGATTGTAAGCACGGAATGTAATAATAGTAGCAGATGCAGTAAGGAAGTTGGATACTGTTGAAGTTGAAGATGTTGACTTGGAAGATGAGCTAACAGTCACATATCTCATCAAATCTTCTGCTTCTATATCACCACGTCCCAAAATAAGGGCAGCTCTCTGGCTAACCTTGTATGACTTAGCAACATCAAGATAAGCATTCATAGCAGTAACCGCATTAGTAGCTTCTGCATATGAAGTATCTGAAGCAGCATAAACTGTGGCATAAGCTGTATACATGTCCTCACCCGGAACAATTGTATAAGCAAAGCCCCCTACAAAAAACAACACCATGATAAGAGCAATAAACTTCCACTTCTTAAGAAGTGCTCTTAAACATCTAAACACGTCAATTTCTAATTCATTCTTGTACATGTCAAACCCTTTCTCATACCAAATTGGGCATAATGCGCCCGCAACGGGTAAAATTATAACATCACAACGCGCGATTGTATACTGTTAAAATCAAAAACCTGGCAATTATTTTTTATTATTTTTTTTAATGAATAAAAAATGCAATGCCCTTGAGTATTGTTCTCAAAAGCATTGCATATACCATGTTTACTGATGATTATTTCAAATACCAGCGACAATTGATAACATATCCAACTGATAATCAGCTTCTATTTTCTGGTCCGCATGGATTATTGTTCTTCTTCTTTCCGAACCATCCAGAAATCTTTCCATCTCCTAAATAGCCACCATCAAGCGAAAACTGAAAGCAAAAATCTTCCTTTGTCTCTGTAACATTCAGCTGCATAATCTCAGCATTTTCCCATTTTTTCATTTCATTTACCTCACTAATAATAAAACAATTGATTTGTAACATGAAACGATAATAATGGACTAAATAGTTTCTGTAAATAAATCTTTCAATTTTGTAAATGAATCTTTCAGTTCTGTAATAATCTGTATCTGACAAATAAATAGACGATAAAAAGTTGCATATAATACTCCTCATCCTCAAAAGAAAAGTCGAACTTTTTCTCTAAATTATCTGAAATTTCATTTACATTCAAATAATTTCCCACAGACTCATTTTTTAACTCCTGCAATATTTCTTTTTTAATTTCATCTTTTATGTTTCTTAGCCTCAAAATCCAGTCAGCGCTTTGAATTCCCGTTTTTATTACAGGGTACAATATGCATCTGGGTAATAATTCCTGCATAAAGCCTCTGATCAGATACCTTGGAATGCCTTCATAAGAATAGTACTCAAACGGATATGAAAGGCAAAACTCCAGCACATCCGAGTCTCTTGTGGAATCTCTGATAACTATTCCGGTATACAGCCCAAGCTTGGTCTCCATGGCACCTATATAAGAAAATGCAGGTAGAAAAAATATCTTCTTTTCTCTTTGTTCCTGTAAATCAATTGCAAAATTCCCCCTTAAAACCGTTTCTGATTTATTCCTGTCTGCAAAGCTATAATCTTCAAGTAATTCCGGGTTTACAAAAGGACTTATAGCCTCCCTTGTCAACTCCGGTTGCTTTGACAGGCTGCCTGTATGCTGTTTTCCACCATTTCCCCACAGGTTCCCATACGCTTTTTGAATTCCAATTATTCTCTTTAGTTCTATAAGAAAGGACTCTTTTCTACTAAGTCCAGAAATCTTACAGAAATTGTTGAAATACTTAAAAGCAGAAAAATACATCTTTTTTCTACATAGTTCATATACAGCATCGTCAATTGAGCCATAGGACACACTTGTATTTCCAGTCTGACCATTCAAAAAAATCTTGCAGCCTTTGTCATTAGCTGCTCGGTAAATTTCCAGAAGTTGGGGCAAATTAACAAATGCTTTAAATGGAATCTCCATAATATCCAGCATCTCGTCGATATATACCCAAAAGCTTTTTCCATCATTGTCCACAAAATTAGTTTCTATATTGGGATACATCTTCGCTATTTCTTTTACATCCTCAGATTCATCCGTCAGTTGCCTGCTATCATAGTATTTGGACATATCATAGTGTGGAACATAAGTATAAGAAATAAGATTTTTGCCCTGCCTGGCCAGCTTAGGTGCAGCTAGAGCAGCCACAGATGCCGAATCAAAGCCGCCACTAAGAGCGATAGCGACACCGGCATTAGTCCTGGTGGCTCTTTCAACAGCCCTTCCATACACGTCAAGAAATTTTTCTTTCAAAATATCAATATCATATGGAAGATCATATTTGACAGGCTCCCAATATCTATTAACACTGACAGAATTCTCAGTAATAGTGACACTGCAGCCTGCCTCTATCATAAAGACGTTTTCCCAGGGAGTTTCATTGGAAGAAATATTAGGCATAAGCCCTGGTATCAACAAGAAGTCCTTAAGATACATTTCGTTTTGTGGAATATTCGGATAAAGCTTTTTTATTGGAGAAATCAGCGTAGAAAAAACGCAGCTTTTTTCTCCCTTGTAATAGTACAAACACCTGCTTGAAGTTCTGTCCGTACATATAAAGAGCTTTTTCTCATCAGAACTATATATTGCTATAGAAAAAATCCCTTTGATATGCTTCACAAAATCATAATGCCATTTCTCATAGGCAAGGCAAATCAAACGACCGTTAGGAATCGTTTTTCGTTCATCCTCCCCAACTTCTACTTGCAGTTCATCCATCAATAATTCTCTGTCATCAATAATGCAATCTGCCACAATGGATGTTTTCCCGTCATCGACAATGTATGGCATTTTCTCGTAGACATCCTCGTCATTTATAATCTGCTGCCCCATTCCCATAAGTGCATTTTCAAATTGTATTTCAGTTATGGAATCAAGCTTACACTTACGCTGATATTCCGACGCCATAGTATTCACGCTGCACTTTTCTTTATCAAATTCTATACAACCCCAAATAGCTGACATAGCATTTCTCCAATCCATAAAAAGAAACAAAAAAGGGAGTTCGGACTATCCGAAAACTCCCCATAGAAATATTTTAATAGAGCAGAGGCCTTTTTACAACACACGATTCAACAATAATTACGCATACTCCAGCAAACCAAAATTCGAACATATACCATCAATATCTTGTATTGCATCCATGTAGTCATGCATTATCATGTGGTATATCGTCCTTTTGGTAACTTTATTTCGTTTTACTGCCCTTATTATGGAATTAATTATCACTATTAAGTTAATTAGTTTGTTATATTTTATAATTTAGACACACTTTTAACACAATTATAGTGTATATTACTTTTTGCACTTGTCTTTCGGCCCCTCGGCCGACATGCTTCAGAGCTGCATTATCGCAGCAAAGCATATAGCGCCGCATCGTCGTGCGATTGTTCTATCGTTTCTGGTAAATCTTTTTTTCAACATTTTCATTATCAGTCAATCAAGTTTTATCTGATTTCCCATTACATAGTCAAACACTGGTCTTTCAGCCAACGGCTGACACATGCCTCAGAACTGTATCTTTCTCAGTAAAGCATAAAGTGACGTATCGTCATGCGTATATTTGTAGTTTCCTGTGATTATATAAAAAGTAAGCCATAAGCGTTTTTGGTACTTACCAATAACACTTATGGCTTACTTTTTATACAACTCAACTATTCAAATATTCTTTTAGTGCATCATGCCAATCAGCCATCATATAGTCTGTAGTTAACCTAAGCATGTAATTATCCAGAATACTATAATGTGGTCTATCAGCAGAATTAGGATTCATTTCCTTGTATTGCTTGCTAGTCACATGATTTACCTTTACACTAATTCCTTTAAGTTTAAAAATTTCCTCCGTAAAATCAGCCCAGTTTGTACTGCCTTCGCAAGTTCCATGGAATATGCCATAGTTAGAAGTAGGCTCAATGTGATGAATCATTCTTGCAAGCTCAAGAGCTGATGTCGGAGAGCCAAACTGATCACATACCACAGAAAGCTCATCATGATTCTGAGACAGATTAAGCATTGTCTTTACAAAGTTCTTACCATCTCCGTAGAGCCAAGCAGTACGAACGATGAACCACTTGTCAGCAAACTGCTGGACAAATCTCTCGCCCTCATATTTAGTCTTTCCATAAGCACTTATTGGAGCAGGCTGATCAAACTCAGTAATAGGCTTGGATGCATTTCCTGGGAATACATAGTCAGTACTTACATGCACAAGCTTTGCTCCAATCTTAGTAGCAGCAATAGCCAAATTTCGTGGTCCTATTGCATTAAGCTTATAAGCAAAGTCCCAATCTTTCTCACAACCATCTACATTGGTTGCAGCAGCACAGTTGATTATCACATCCGGCTTCTTTTCCTCTACAAAAGACAGAACCTCGTCTAGTTCCATAATGTTAAGCGGAGAAATATTCTCCCCCTCAACTACGTCAGTTAAGATAAACTCTACTTCCTGTCCGTAAACCTGCTGAATTGCTCTTCCAAGCTGTCCATTGCAGCCTGTAACAAGTATTTTACGCATTTTATAAATATCTCCTTTTATAAATATCCACCATTTTACTGGCGTGATAAATTCTTTTCAATGACTTTTCTCTTACACATTCCCAATCAAAGTTTTATCTTTTCTATCCTACAACTATGAGCCTTTGTCTTGGGATCATAACTTATACCGCACAAAATAATATCATTATCAACATTCTCAAATATTTTAGGATAATTCTTTTCTTTTATCTGAGCCAGTGCTCCTTCTGAAGAACTATTCACTTTTAATTCTATAAGTAGTACAGGTAAGTGTTTTCCACTTACAGGTATATATGCTACATCGCAATAACCATGCCCCGATGGAAGTTCCTCAATCTTAAGATAATTATTGGCGCTACTAATATAAGCAAATTTCACAACAGACCTCAATGCCTGTTCATCGTTATAAAATAGCGGAGAAACCCCAAAACATCCTGCATCATGTGCATTCTGAATTGCTCTTGCTACAGCTTCTTCATTCATATCAATTGTATCCGCAATCAATTGATCAGAATTCTTAATAATTTTAGTAGTCACATCATGTGTTCCACTTCTGACTGTGCTGATAAATTCCCGCCTAATCTCTTCATTGGGAATCCTGACTCTCTCAGATTGATTGTCATACGCAAGATAACCTAAATGAATCAAAAGGGAAAGGACATCATTCCTACCATTAATTGATGTCATGTCATTTTGGAATGTAGATGTATCTACAGGCATTTCATTTCCGCCAATCATCTGAATAAGATCAGCCTGCAAACCATCAGTATCCATATTAATATAATCTAATAGTGCTGTATATGTCTCTGTTTTCGACCAATATGTATCGTATACCCCAGTTCTAATAGCCTGACATACCGAATTAGGGTTGTATATAGCTCCTACCCCCGGAAAAGAATATCCGTCATACCAGTTCTTTAACTTCTCCCTATCGCATGAATAATTCTTAGCAAGTACATCTATATCCGCCTCAACAAAGCCAACATACTGCGAAAAAATAGATGGCTGAATCATAGTGTACTCTCTAAAATCAGATATTGCAGACTGGTGTCCATACTTTTTTATAGGCAAAATACCTGTCATAAATGCACCAGCTATAGCCCTATCAGTAAAATTACCATTTTTAAACAAGTCTCTTAGAAAGCTAACATATTCCTCAAGCAGCTTCGATTTATCCTTCTGCTCTCTAAACAAAACATCCCATTCATCAATTATGAAAAAGAACTTGGTATCATCCTCTATTCTTGCCTTTAAAAGTGCCTCAACGAGTGAGTCATTTTCACTAACAGTATTAAATTCTTTGACAAGCTCGTTTAGTATAGCAGCTTTGATTTTCTTAACAACCTCACTCGTCTTATCAGTATCTGAAAGAAAACTTGTAATATCGAGGTAAATAACATTATATTTTCCCAGATGTTCAGCGTAGGTACAACAACAAGAAATCTTCTTGTCATCAAAAAGCTCTTTTGAATCAAGACAAGTTTTATCATAGTAGGCGCATAGCATTTTAGCTGTATATGACTTACCAAATCTTCTTGGTTTACTGATGCATGTAAGTTTATCAGAAGTTCCTATAGTCTGATTAATTACATCTATAATATCAGTTTTATCAACGTATATTCCTTTTAGAATAGCCTTATAGCTCTCATTGCCTGGATTTAAATAGATCCCCATAGCATAACTCCTCCACTCAACATAGCCATATTATAGCAAGGACGAAGAAATCAAAAAAGGTAATATTGCGGGTATTTACACTCTTACACAACAACTTTCTCAATATGACAGGAATGATGTTTAAACTTCTCATTTGATGCACCGAGATCTTTATCATAATTAATACTTACTAGTAACATGTTTCCTTTGTAATGCTCTAATATCTGAGGGTAATTGCGTTTTTTAATCTGTTTTCCTTGTTGCGCCCGTAATAAAAAGCCTTCTGTCAATATTCTAATAGACTAAAAGGCTTTTTACAATCGGTATCTCTTGTGGTATGGCCCAAAGGAAATGTGCTATACTAATCTTAATTATAACATGTAAACAGAGGGAAAAGCTCATGGGCACTTACTTAAATCCTGGAAATAGCGGCTTTGTAA
>NZ_CAMVPU010000070.1 GCF_947169445.1 uncultured Butyrivibrio sp.
AGTAAACCTGTTGAGCCGGCAGTTTTGTTTGAGACCCTGGAGAAACTTATAAAACATTGAACGCGTGATAGCAACGGGCCTTAATAAGCCCGTTGCAATTTCTGCATTTCCGCTTGTTTTTAGCTTTTCACAAGATTATTTTTGTTGGTTAATTCATTATAGATTTTCTCGGAATCATACTCTGGGGCATATTTAACAGCAATGCCGTAGATTTCTTCGCCTTTTGTCTGACCAATTCGACGTTCTTCCTGTACATCAAAGCCTTCCCAACCATCAAATAAACCCATAGGCTGCCTCCTCTCAAAAAATAGAAAAGCAAGTCTTTCACGAGTGTGTATAGGACAAGCTTTAAGCATGTCACGGAGATTGTGATTGGTTATTGCATGACTCGCAAATCATGTATAACCAAAGCAATCTCTTTGTTATGACACTCAGTGATAAGACAAGGCTATAGCTCACTATAATTTCTGAGTATTTTACATGAAGGCCAGCTCATATTAGCATAAATACAACAAAGCAAGGGGAACCCAAAACAAAAAAGAGATGAGAGGAGAATGAAAAATGAGTAACAGTTGCGCAGTTAATTATGGAATTAAGTTAGAGCAGGAGACAGAATATACAGATGAACTTGCAGAGCAGTTTGCAAAAGAAGCAGGCGGTCTTGCACCAAGACCAAATGAGCAGAACGATGAGACAAATGAAAGAGGAGTTTTTGTGAGACAGCCTAATTCCTTCATCGTTCCCTTCGGTGAAAAAGAGGGCGAGCACAAGGCAGATGATGGAAGATATGCAATCTACTGGGCACACGGATGCAACTGGTCAAACCGTCCGGTTATAGCAAGAGATCTTCTTGGTCTTGAAAATGTTATCAAGGATCAGACAACAAGCCATTCAGGAAAGACCAACAAGTACGGACATGGTTTTTCAGATCAGAAGGATTTCAAGGATCCGATCACAGGAGTTCACTTCCTTTCAGAGTTTTATAAGAATGCAAATCCATTCTACAAAGGAAGAGCTACAACACCAACACTTGTAGATGTAAAAGAGAAAAAGGCAGTAAACAATGATTACCACCGTCTTTCCAATTACATCGAGGTACAGTTCAGGAAATACCAGCCTGTAGATGCTCCGGATCTTTATCCTAAGGCATACAGAAAAGAAATCGATGAGTTTAATGACTGGCTGTTCCCTCATATCAACAACGGACACTACCGTATGGCTTTTGGGGTATCCTGGGAAGCTTATAACGAAGCTTATGAAGACTTCTTTGATTCACTTGAAAAGCTGGATAAGAGACTTGAGACAAACCGTTTCATCTTCGGTGATTACATTACAGATTCAGACATCAGAGCATATGTATCACTGATCAGATGGGAAACAGGGTACTTCAGATCAATAGGACCTATGAAAAAGAGAATCACTGAATACAAGAACATCTGGGGCTACTTAAGAGAACTGTATTCAATTCCTCAGTTCAAAAAATATTCATTCTTCAAAGAAGGAAGAGGAATTGGCAGCTCAAAGGGATTCTTTAAGGGCTACGAAGAAAGAATCGTACCACTTATCCCATTTGAGGAAATCTGGAAGACGGATCATGAAAGAGCAAAGCTTTCAGAAGATCCGGAGAATCTGTTCCTTAAGCATCCTAAGGGAGAAACACCTGAGGATTACCAGTCAGAGATTTCAGAGACCATCTGGAATTCACCATCCTGGGATGACAGAGAGCCTACTAACTACAGACCGGATTATGATGTGACAGTTAACCCTCTTAAGGGAAAACTCAGAAACGAAAAATAAAACCGGAAAATTACAGATTATAGATGGAGGAGAAAAATTATGAAAATAAAGAAATTACTTAGTGGTGTGTTAACAGCTGCGCTTACCATAGGTACTTTCACAGGATGCGGAACATATACAAGTGACAGTGACGTAAGCAGCGCAGTAACTGATACAACTAGTGACAGCACAGTATCTTCAGAACAGGTACAGAGCGATGCAGCAGAAGACTTAGCTGGTGGAAAAGTAGTAAAGATTGCTATTGGTTCAGACCCTGAGTTTACCTTTGATGCTATCGGTGACAGTCTCATGGCCACCAACGGACTTCTTCGTGAAGGTCTTACAAGATACGGCGACGGAGTACTTGTAGACGGTCTTGCAGAGAGTTATGAGCACAACGACGACTATACAGAATGGACTTTCAAGTTAAGAGAGAGCGGCTGGAGCAATGGCGAACCTGTTACTGCTGATGACTGGGTATATGCGATCGGTGCGATGCTTGATGGAACAGCTCAGCTTAGCTACGCAGACTTCCTTTATGAGATCAAGAATGCCCGTGAGATCTATACAGGTGAGAAGAATGTATCTGAACTTGGCGTAAAGGCTATTGATGATAAGACACTTGTTTTTGAACTTGCTTATCCGGTAACTTACTTCCCATACCTTATCACACACCCTATGCATTTTGGTTATGACAGAGAATTTTCTGAGCAGGTTGGTGTAGATAACGTTGGTAAGGAAGCAGAGTATTCTATCAGCAACGGTCCTTTCTACATTGATTCCTGGGAGCATGATAATCTTCTTGTTTTCAAGAAGAACCCTTATTACTGGAACAAGGACAATATCAAGATCGACCAGGTAAATGTATATGTTATTCCAAATGAGGCTACTCAGGTTAATCTTTTCCTCAATGGAGAACTTGATGTTGTAGACTTTGCATACCAGAGACTTTCCGGAATTGAGAGTGCAGGCTACGAAGCTAAGACATACAACAATGGACGTACAGCATACCTTAACTTCAATCAGTCAAACGAATTCCTTAAGAGCAAGTATGTAAGACAGGCTATTTCCTCTGCAATCGACAGAGAGGCAATTGTAAACGGTGTACTTCATGTAGGCTCACCTGCCGATGGATTTATTCCGATCGGACTTGCAGGAGATGGCAATAAGACTTTCCGTGAAATCGTTGGAAGCGACCTCGAATACACCTATGATGTTGATAAGGCAAAAGAGCTCCTGGCGAAGGGACTTGAAGAACTGGGCCTTTCAGATCCTTCAGAAATTACAGTTTCAATCCTTGCCTCCAACACAGATGAGTTTGTATCTGTAGCAGGAGCCCTGCAGCAGCTTTTACAGGAAAACCTTGGTATCAAGGTAGAAGTTGAGACAACAGATGGATCATCAGTAAGAACAAGAAGAAGTTCTTTTGAATATGACATTGTTCTTCAGAGCTGGGGCGCTGACTGGGATGATGCAACAAACTTCCTTGGTGGTTATGAGCGTGATGAGTCAGCAAATCCTGCACTGTTCATAAATACAAACTTCAATGACAAGTATCATGCAGCAACCTACAGCACAGATCTCACAGAGAGAATCAAACTCCTTGGTGAAGCTGAAGCAATCCTTCTTGAGGAACAGGGCATTTCTCCTTTGTACTACACAGGTCAATATTATGCAGTATCAAAAGACCTTACAGGCGTACTTAGAAGAGCAGTAGTACCTTATCTTGATCTGTATTTTGCAGATATTGATACATTAAAAAAATAAACATACCAGGTTGAAAACGGAACAAAGCTGTTCCGTTTTCTCCTTATCAGGGGAGTAAAGATGCGAAAATACATCCTGAAAAGAGTAATACTAGCAATAGTAACAATATTTGTAGTAATGACAATTACATTTTTCCTGATGCACGCTATTCCTGGAACTCCGTTTAATACAGGAAACGATACTTTATCTCAGGAGAGTATGGATGTGCTGATGTCAAGATATGGTCTGGATCAGCCACTATACAAGCAGTACATCAAATATGTGACCAATATTTTAAAAGGCGATTTTGGAGTATCAATGTCAAATGGGTACAGAAGCGTCAGCGAGATAATACTTACAGCTTTTCCTGTTTCAGCTGATTTGGGAATAAGAGCACTTATCTTTGGAACCATTGCAGGAATACTACTTGGAATAGAAGCAGCAATGCATCGCGGAAAAGCAGTTGATCACCTTTCAACAATAGTTGCGATCATAGGAATATCGGTTCCAAGCTTTGTTCTTGGAACAGTGCTTCAGACAATACTTGGTCTTGGAGTATCCGGCTGGTTCAAGGCAGTATTCCATACAGATTACCAGCTCTTTCCTATAGCAAGATGGCAGAGCTTTAGATATACCATCATCCCAAGCTTCGTTCTGGGAATGGGAGCAGTATCAGGACTGGCAAGGCTCATGAGAACTTCAATGCTGGATGTGATCGATCAGGATTATATCAGAACTGCCAAAAGTAAAGGAATATCCAGAACAGCCCTTATATGGAAGCATGAAGTAAGAAACGCACTGATGCCGGTAGTTACTGTTCTTGGACGAATGATCGGCGGCGTGGTGACAGGATCATATATCATTGAAAGCCAGTTCGCAATACCAGGACTTGGCAAGTATCTGGTAAACAGTATTACAGCGAGGGATTATACCATGACAATGGGACTTACAGTTTTTTATTCAATCTTTATCGTAGCAAGCATGCTGCTGGTGGATATCATGTACTGCGTGATCGATCCAAGAATAAGAATTACAAAGTAAAAGAGCTCCTAGGAGGTTTTAGATATGGCAGTTACTATAGCCGCTAATGAACAGACCAAAATAACAAAAGATTTTACGAAGGTTGCAAGAGATATAGATGCCAGTCAGAAAATCTATGGAAAGTCACTGACCTATACTCAGGATGTAATAAGGTCACTTAAGAGAAACAAGGTGGCTATGGTCTCATTATTTTTCATAATATTTCTCATAATAGTAGCAATTTTCGGACCAATCATATTTCCGGATTATCAGAAGCAGGATCTTTTGAATATGCTTCAGCCGCCATCAGCCAAGCATCCATTAGGAACAGATGAGCTGGGAAGAGATGTCCTCACAAGACTTATTCGCGGAACAAGAGTATCTCTTTTTATAGGCTTTGCTGCTGAGACCATTAACCTGGTGATAGGCGTGATATATGGAGGAATTGCAGGGTTCAGCGGAGGAAAAACAGATAACATCATGATGCGTATTGTTGATGTAGTCATGAGTGTTCCTCAGACTCTGGTGATGATCCTGATGCTGACGGTTTTAAAAAGAGGAATGGGAACGCTTATTTTATCACTTACAATCACCGGATGGATTGGACTTGCCCGTATTGTAAGAGGACAGATATTGTCGCTAAGAGAAAATGAGTATGCACTTGCTGCCAAGGCACTTGGAGCCAGCAAAAGAGAAATTCTCTTTAACCATTTGATTCCAAATACGGTGGGACCAATAATTGTCAATTATACAATGAGCATTCCCGGAGCCATTGGAGCCGAGGCAGGCATGAGCTATTTAGGACTTGGTATTTCAGTTCCGGAAGCCAGCTGGGGGAATATGCTCCAGTTCGGAGCAAGCCAGTTTCCATCATCCTTGTGGCTTTTCTTTGCACCAGCGGTAATGTTCGCACTTGCGATGCTGGCATTTAATCTATTTGGTGATGGGCTAAGAGATGCCCTGGATCCAAAGACAAGGAGATAACAGTATGCTGGAAATTAAGGAATTAAAGGTTTCTTTTCATACATATATGGGGGAAGTACAGGCGGTTCGCGGAGTAAACCTAAAACTGCAGGATGGTGAGATTCTTGCGATTGTGGGTGAATCAGGATGCGGTAAATCTGTTACAGCTCAGAGTGTACTGCAGCTTCATGATCCGGCCATGACTGAATACAAAGAGGGAAAGATATTGCTGGATGGCAAGAATCTGCTGGAACTAAGTGACAAGCATATGCAGGAAATCAGGGGAAAAGAAATCAGTATGATCTTCCAGGATCCCATGACTTCTCTTAACCCCACAATGACAGTTGGCAATCAGATAATTGAAGTACTGAGGGAGCATGAAAAGAACTCCGGAGGAAAAAAGATTTCAAGGAAAGAAGCCAGGGAGAAGGTCATCGAGCTTTTTAAAATGGTAAGGCTTCCTAATCCTGAACAAAGGATCAATTCTTATCCTCATGAATTTTCCGGAGGACAAAGACAGAGAATCATGATAGCAATGGCTATGGCCTGCCAGCCAAGGATACTTATAGCAGATGAGCCTACAACTGCACTTGATGTGACTGTTCAGGCACAGATCATTGAGCTCATGAAGGAAATGCAGAAGGAAAGCGGATCTTCAATCATCATGATCTCCCATGATATGGGTGCTGTGGCCAGTATAGCTCAGAAAGTAGCAGTAATGTATGGAGGTCTTGTAGTAGAGTCCGGGACTGTAGAAGATATCTTTTACCGTCATGAACATCCCTATACAAGAGGTCTTCTGGAATCAGTTCCAAAAGGCGGAGAGCGCAAAGATAAGAAACTTGAATCCATCGAAGGCACACCGCCCAATCTGGTGAATCCGCCAAAGGGCTGCCCATTTGCTGACAGATGCAAATATGCTATGCAGGTCTGCAAAGAACATTTACCGGAAGAAAGTAGCCTCTCAGAGAGTCATAAATGCAGATGCTGGCTTCTTGACAGTGATTGCCCATATCCAAGGCTATCTTTGTCAAAGTACTGATCCGGTATAGAAACGGTTAAAAAAAGCTGGCAGAAAGGAACGACAATGTCGGAGGAGATAGTATTTGAAATTGATAATCTGTCTAAAAATTTTGAAGTGGGAGATGGTAAAGTACTTCGAGCTGTAGATGGAATATCTTTGAAAATCAGAAAAGGTGAGACCTTTGGCCTTGTGGGAGAGTCGGGCTGCGGAAAGAGTACTCTTGGAAGAACACTGGTGCGTATCTATGAACCAAGCTCAGGAAAGATATTATATAAAGGTCAGGATATATCAGGTTTTGGAAAAAAAGAAGCTAAGAAATATGCTTCTGAAGTTCAGATGATTTTTCAGGACCCCTATGCGTCTTTAAATCCCAGAATGACCATTGGTGACATAATAAAAGAGGGAATGAAGATCCACAAGATAGGAAACAGCAAGCAGCAGACAGATCGTATGTATGAGCTTTTGGAACTGGTGGGACTTTCCAGGGAGCATGCCTCAAGATTTCCTCATGAGTTTTCAGGAGGTCAGAGACAGAGAGTTGGAATCGCAAGAGCACTTGCAGTAAATCCGGAGTTTCTGGTCTGCGATGAGCCGATATCTGCACTGGATGTTTCTATCCAGGCGCAGATCATAAATCTTTTAAAAGACCTTCAGAAAAAACTTGGACTTACAATTCTATTCATAGCTCATGACCTTTCCGTTGTCCGTTACGTTTCGGACAGAGTTGGTGTTATGTATCTGGGTTCTTTGGTTGAAGTTGCGGGCGCAGAGGAATTGTACCTCAACCCAATTCATCCCTATACAAGAGGCCTTCTTTCTGCAATTCCTGTTCCGGATCCTCATGTGGAACAGAGTAAGAAGAGAAAGCTCTTAGAGGGAGATGTTCCAAGTCCTATAGACATCCCTGCAGGATGCAAATTTGCAGGCAGATGTCCTTTTGCAACAAACAGGAAAGAAGAGGGTGTACCGAGCCTTACGGAAATCGGTGGAGACCATCAGGTTGCATGCTTTTGCATAAAAGAACTGATGGGAAATATGGATGAAGGAATATTCTGAGAATTCTTGTTTAGTGAGGAGATGAAAAAAGATGCCAAGGAAGATATATGAGAGATTAGAAAATATAAGTTATTCAAGGCCCAGTGGTACTAATGAAGAGAGAAAAGCCCTGGACTATCTGGCTTCGGAAATCAGGAATATCGGATTTGAGCCTGAATTTCAGGAATTTATATACAAGCGCAAAGTACCTGTGGAAGCGACGATTGCTGCTATTGATGATGAGGGAAAAGAAATATCTTTTCCCGTGACAGGTGTAGTTGACAGTAAGGAAACTAGTGAGGCGGGAGAAACAGCTTCGTTTTATTATCTTAAGTCTTTTGACGAAGTTGCACTTACCAGAATCAGGGGCAAAATAGTCCTTATCCACGACAGATTATCGGCGCAGGAATATAAAAGGCTTATCGATGCAGGTGTTGTTGCTATTATTACAAGTAGTGGTACAGTTCGTGACACCTATGAAAACAGCGATCTTGAGACGGTGAGATTCAGGGACAATCTAAGTGATTTTGAGCCGGTGCCTTCTTTTACCATAAGACTTATTGATGCGGTGGCTCTTTTAAGGCTAAAGCCCACGAAAGTCCGTTATAAGCTTATCCTGAAGGAAGAGGAAGTAAAGTCAAGGAATCTTTTGGTTACAGTAGAAGGCAGTACGTATGCTGATGAAATCCTTACGGTTGGAGCCCACTATGACAGCGTTCCATTTTCACTTGGCTCTTGGGACAATGGAGCAGGCGCGGTGCAGATGATTTCTTTATTGGAACATTTAAAAGATAATCCGGTAAAAAGAACTGTTCGTGTAATCCTGTTTGGTTCGGAGGAAACCGGGCTACGTGGTTCAAGAGCCTATACCCAGGATAATGAGGAAGCTTTGGCAAAGACCAGGGCAATGATCAATGTTGACGTGGGGGGAAGTATCCTTGGAAAAGAGCTGATCTTCATCGGTGCATCAGATGAAACGGAAATTTGGGTAAGGCAATTATTAAAGGAAATTGGCTACGAAGCAGTTACAGTCAAAAAGCTTATGAGTAGTGACAGTGCAAACTTCAATGATGTAGGAATTCCAAGCATCAGTATCGGGCAGGGCGCTCCAAGGGGCGGAGGCTACATGCACACCAGATATGACAACATGGATCTAATAGATGAGGACGTTCTTGAAAGAGAGGCCGGATTTCTTATAGCTCTTGTAAAGAGATTGTCTGATGCAGAAGTTTTCCCGATTCCAAGATTCATTCCGGAAGGGCTTAGAAAAGAGATAATTGATTATTTTGGAAATGGCAAAAATAGGATTTCAACGATTCCTTCAGGTGAGGAACCAAAGCCATTACCGTTTCATTTTTGAAGAATTAAATCATTTTGTAAGGGAGGATAAGGACGTGGAAGTTTACAGAGTTACAAAGGATTCGCCGGAGTGGCTTTTTAAAGTATATGACTATGCGAGGACAGACGCTTTTTGCTTTGGGCAGGGAATACCCGTGAATTTTGAATATGGGCATGATGAACCTATAGATGATACTTATCAGGCAGTGGTTTTGGTGGATGAAGGAAAGCCGGTTGCAGGCTGCAAGATCACATATCCCGGCAAAAATGTTGCAAGAATAGCAAGGGTATGCGTTACCAGAGAATATCAGCATAAGGGAGCAGGAAGCATTCTTATAAAAGAAGCTGAGAAGTGGATCCTTGAAGGTGAGGTTTCAAAGATTGTTATCAACAGCCAGAACAGAGCCCAAAAATTCTATGAGAAGCTTGGCTATGAACTGGTGCCGGGAGTTGATCCCAGGATTATAGAAGAAAGACCTGATGGAGACTACAGTAGTGCACCACGTGATTATGCTCCTTCGAATAATAAGCTTGGATTCTTCTGTGTTCTTCTGGAAAAGAATGTGCCTGCTTAAAGATAAACTGATTTCCAGAGAACATAAAGGTGTTAATGATGAATAATAGTGATGACAAGAAAAAGCTTGCAGAGCTTTTTAAAGAGTTTGCGCAGATAGATGGGGAATCTTTCAGGGAAAGGAAAATTGCAGATTTCCTAATTACAAGATGGAAAGAACTGGGAGTTGACTTGATTGAAGATGGGGCAGCCGGAAAGATTGGCGGCGATAGCGGAAACCTATATGGCTTTATAAAAGGAACCGGAGAAAGAGAAAATGATGAACCTGTTCTTTTATGCGCACATATGGATACTGTAGCACCGGGGCTTGGTAAAAAAGTGATAATCCATGAGGATGGCCGGATCACAAGTGATGGGACCACGGTTCTTGGAGCAGATGATAGAGCGGCTCTGATGCTTATCTATGAAGCAGTAAGGAAACTGGTTTCTGAAGATGTTCCTCATCCTCCTATAGAACTTCTTTTTACAGTTTCTGAGGAAGCGTATACAGTTGGGGCAGCAGCCTTTGATTATTCTGCTATTAAGTCTAAGGTGGCTTTTGTTCCTGACTGCAGTGGGGGCTATGGAGTTTACTCATCACAGGAACCAACACTTATTTATTTTGAAATTGATATAGAGGGGAAGGCAGCCCACGCAGGGTTTGAGCCTGAAAATGGAATTAATGCCATCGCAGCTGCGGCAAAGGCCATAAGCAGTATCAGCCAGGGCTGGAAGGATGACCATACTACTCTTAATTTCGGAACCATAAACGGTGGTACAGTAAGTAATGCAGTTCCTTCCAGGGTGCAGATAAAGGGCGAGATCAGAAGTTCAGTTCACGAGGATGCAGTTTCTTCCTTTGAAGAGGTAAAAGAGATTTTTGAAAAGAAAGCTTCTGAGATTGGTGCCACAGTTTCTTTTGACGAAGACATAAGACTTAGAGCTTATCAAAAAGGTGATTCTGCAGAAAGTAATTCTGCGGTAAACAGATATCAGAAAGCTCTGGCAGGGCAGGGAAGAAAAGCTATTCCAAAGAAATCCTTTGGAGGGAGCGACGTAAACGTGCTTGTGAGAAATGGGATAGATGGTCTTTGCATCTATAATCCAATGCATGAGATACACACAGTTAATGAGTATACGACAGTAGAGGAACTTTTGGAGATGCTGGAACTTATTAAGCTTCTTATTCTGGGGGAAGTATGAATAGTGAGAATTACAACTTTGATGAAATAATTGACAGAAAAAATACATCCAGTCTCAAATATGACTTTGGACCGGAGCGAAAAGGAAGAGATGACCTTCTGCCTCTTTGGGTTGCAGACATGGACTTTAAGCTTCCTGATGAAATCATAGAGGACCTTGAGAAAAGAGTCCGCCATGGAATCTTTGGCTATACGGATCCTAAGGGAAATTACTATGATGCCCTTAAAAACTGGCTTAGAAACAGGCACGGCGTAGAGATTGAAAACTCCTGGGTAACCATTACTCCCGGAGTTGTATATGCCATAGCAACAGCAATAAGAGCTCTCACAAATGAAGGGGACAGTGTTCTTTTGCAGCAGCCGGTGTATTATCCCTTCAAGGAGATGATAGAGCTTAATAGGCGTAAGGTCGTAAATAACCAGCTTGTATATAGGAATGGCAGATACGAGATTGATTTTGATGACTTTGAGGAAAAGATAAAGACCGGGAAGGTTAAGCTCTTTTTACTCTGTAGTCCTCATAATCCGGTGGGAAGAGTCTGGACAAAGGAAGAACTTAAGCGGATAGCAGATATTTGCCGCGAAAATGATGTATATATTTTTGCTGATGAGATACATGCGGACTTTGTTTATAATGGATATCATCATACTTCATTTTTGACTTTGGGAAATGAGTATTTGGAGAAACTGATAATTGGCACATCGCCCAGTAAGACCTTTAATATAGCGGGGCTTCAGATTGCCAACATCATTATTCCCAATGAAAAGACCAGAGCTCTTTTTAAAAGGGAGAATGAGGCAGCAGGCTATAGCCAGTGCAGTACGCTTGGACTGGAGGCTGCCATATCTGTTTATACCAAGGGCGAGAAGTGGCTCGAGGAGCTGCTTGAATATCTACAGGGGAATATTGATTTTGTCCGCAAGTTCCTTCAGGAAAAGATTCCTACGGTTAAACTGATAGAGCCGGAAGGCACCTATCTTATCTGGCTTGATTTTTCGGAGGCTGTATCGGATAAAAATGAGCTTAAGACTTTGATTGTAGATAAAGCTAAGCTCTGGCTTGATGCGGGAGTTATATTTGGAAGAGAGTCAGCTCTTTTTGAAAGGATTAATATAGCCTGTCCCAGAAGTATATTAGAACAGGCTTTGGAGCAGTTGTATGAAGCTATTTCAGAATAAAGCTCTTTTGGAATAAAGCGGGGAGAAATAGTTTAATAATTTATAGAGAATTCAGGGATTTATAGAAAAATAAGCAGTTTATGCGAGGAGTGAAAAAACATGGATTGTAGTGGTTGTAACGAGTGTACAGAGGTTAATTGTAGCATAGAGACCAAGTGTCAGCTTTTTGACAGAAGCCTTATGGATAAGTGGGGTGCCTTAAGCGTTCCGATCTATCAGACGGCGACTTTTGCGCATATTGGTTTTGGTGAGAGCACAGGTTTTGACTATACCAGAATGCAGAATCCTACAAGGCAGCAGCTTGAGTCTGTTGTGGCCAATCTTGAAAGTGGAATTGATGCTATTGCTTTTTCCAGCGGAATGGCTGCTATTGCTACAGTTATGGAACTGTTCAGACCCGGAGATCATTTCATTATTGACGAGGATCTTTATGGTGGAAGCATTCGTCTTTTCAATGAGATCAGCAAAAAGAATGGTCTGGATTATACCGCTGTAAGTCTTAGTAGTGAGGACATTACTCCGTATATTAAAGAGAATACTAAGGCGGTTTATCTGGAGACACCTACAAATCCAATGATGAATGTCACAGATATTGAAAAGCTTTCAGAGGTGACAAGAAAGCATAATCTGCTGTTGATCGTAGATAATACTTTTTTATCACCGTATTTCCAGAATCCATTAAAGCTTGGTGCTGATATTGTTATTCATTCGGGAACCAAGTTCCTTGGAGGCCATCACGATACTATCGGAGGCTTTGTAGTTGTTAAGGATAAGGAACTTGATGAGAGACTTAGGTTTATCTTCAAGACCACAGGAGCGGGACTTAGTCCTTTTGATAGCTTTTTGATCCTTCGTGGAATTAGAACGCTTTCGGTTAGACTAGACAGAGAGCAGGAAAATGCAATTAAACTGGCTAGATATTTGAAACGCCAAAAGCACGTGACCAAGGTTATTTACCCCGGATTAGAAGATCATCCCGGATATGAAATTATGAAAAAGCAGGCCAGAGGTTTTGGAGCTATGCTGACCTTTGAAGTGGACAGTCCGGAATTTGCAAAGAGCATCTTGAATAATGTGCAGCTGATCTTTTTTGCTGAGAGTCTTGGAGGTACAGAGACACTTATTACATATCCTATCACTCAGACTCATGCGGATGTTCCGGCAGAGCTTCTTGCGAAAAATGGAATTAATGACAGGGTGTTGAGACTGTCTGTAGGACTCGAAGGAATTGGAGATCTTATCTGCGAATTCAACAGGGTGTTCGCTATAGCAGAGAAGGAGACGGCGTAAAGTGTGACAAAACCTATGCTTATATGTGACTATCAGTTTTGGTTAATTTACAGTGAAGGGAGCTGGATACATAATTATATTATGAGAAGTGTATTATTTAGTTTTGAACTGTAAATGCAATGACCTGAAAGTATTAACTAAGATTCTATAAAATATGAGGGATAGCATATGTCAAACATATTGGTTTTTGGTGATTCGAATACGTGGGGATTGATTCCGGGGACGAAGAGTAGGTACTCTTGGGGCGTTAGGTGGACAAGCCTGATACAGCAGGTGCTTCCTGATGTCAGAATTATAGAGGATGGCCTTTGCGGAAGGACAACTGTGTTTGATGATAACCTGCGTCCCTTTAGAAAAGGTGCAGATACTTTGCAGCTTACTCTTGAGACCAATTATCCTCTCGATGCTGCGGTTATTATGCTTGGGACCAATGACTGCAAGAAGCTTTTCCATGCAAATGCTCACATTATAGGTAAAGGCCTGGAGCTTTGCCTGCAGGAGCTTGAGAAGTATCTGGAACCATCAAAAATTCTCGTGGTGTCTCCGATTTATCTTGGAAATGATGTGTGGCGTCCGGAAAAAGATCCTGAGTTTGATGAAGCTTCAGTTCTGACAAGCCATCAGCTTAAAGAGGAATATAAAAAGATAGCAGCAAAGAGAGGTAATAAATTTCTTGCAGCTTCAGACTATGCTGCTCCCAGTAGCGTAGACGATGAACATATGGATGAATCCGGTCACAGAAACCTTGCTAAAGCCATCATGCGAGTACTTGTGGAAGAACTAGTGACACAAGTACCAATCACAGCGTGATTTTACATATATAATATTGATTGGATTAAGAGTCGTTTTTGAAGGAATTCAAGGATGGCTCTTTGTTACTGTTCAGACAGAAATGCGCACTAAGCTGCGCATTTCGTGAGAACATGATGCAGGAGTGAGCGCATTCCTTCGACGAAGTCGAATTGGAATGAATGCGCGAATCAGTTACTGGAGGGAGCTGCAAGCGAGTGAACCAATGTCATTAAGTTAAGATGTTTTGAGTTAGATTCTTTATAGGGTCTA
>NZ_CAMVPU010000071.1 GCF_947169445.1 uncultured Butyrivibrio sp.
GACCTCTAAACCAGTCCTCTATCGCCTCAATTATGCTGTCCACTTGTTACCTCCTTAAAATGTCAGAGCCCCGGGTCTGCCTTCATCAGGTATGAACGGTTCATTCCCCGGGACTCTGTTTATTAGTTCCATATTCAGTTTTTATATAGTCAGGCAGGCAGCGGATTTCTCCGCCTCCTGCCATGAACTTCTCCGCTCTCCGGCAGATCAAAAAAGACCTGCAAGAAGAGGAACAAGTGTAGTTCCGATGAGGGCAACACCGCCACCAGCCATGAGCTGCTTCATTCCCTGTGACTTTGCACCAGGGTTGTCATTGCCATAACCCTCAAGAAGGTTGATGCCTCCCCATACTCCAAGGCCTGCGCCAAGTGCTACTACTACTGTCTGTAATGCTCCAATTGAACTCTGAAAAAATGCCATAATGTGTGTTTCCGGAATTTTTCGGGGACTGTATTTGTCCCTTTCTCTCTTATTTTTATAATTGCAGTCCCCATAATTCCGGTTCTCCTTTCTTTTGTTTGAAATCTGTGGTTTATTAGTTACGAACCAAAGCCCCGTCGACTGAGCTTTGGGAATACGGCCGTATCTGCCCGTTTTCAGGCATAAGAAAAAGCCCTGACCAAAGTGCCTTTTATTGACACCTCAGCGGGCTTTACTCTTCTTCATCAAGGTCGATGACTTCATATTCGTCATCGGGTTTCAGTATTAAGTTGTGATCAAGGAACTTTTCAATATCAAACCAGTTCCTTTTGTCTGCATCCGCTGTGAGCGGATACTTTGGATGTTGTGTCAGATCGTATTTATCTGAGAGAAATGGTCTTACACCACGGACCTGAACAATACATTTGTTTCCGTCCATGACCGCCAATTCATCGATGCTCATAAGATCATGACCAAGCTTTTGATAATTGGTATTAAAACTCTGTGAGGTTCCCCTGGACTCTCCTGTGTTATACATGTCTATTGTCTCTTTACCGAGCGTGGTATTGAGGTCCTTAAGGGTAGTTTGTTCAGAGCCTCCAAGGAAGATCTGCGAATCACAGTTACCTATAATTGTGTCCGCATTATCCTTGTAAATCGCCTTTAACTGCGATTTTGCCTGTAGTACAAGTGCAGCTGAAATCTCACGGCTTCGTATTGTAGCCATGAGTTTTTCCAGATTAGGGATCTGTCCGATATTGGCTGCCTCATCAATAAGACATCGCACATGTACCGGAAGCCTGCCGCCATATACATCATCTGCCTTTTCACAGAGCAGATTAAAGAGCTGGGTATATACCATGGATATAAGGAAATTAAAGGTAGCATCTGTATCTGACATAATCAGGAACAGCGCTGTTTTCCTGTCTCCAAGGGTATCCAGCTCAAGTTCATCATAAGCTGTGATCTCACGAAGCTCCTTTATATCAAAGGGAGCTAGCCTTGCTCCGCAGCTTACAAGTATTGATTTAGCTGTCTTTCCGGCAGCTAATTTGTATTTTTTGTACTGCCTTACCGCAAAGTGTTCAGGATCTCTTTCTTCCAGTTCTTCAAACATCAGGTCAACCGGATTTTTAAATTCCTCATCATCCTCCCTGACCTCCATCGCATTAAGCATTTCCAAAAGAGTCGTAAAGTTCTGTTCCTCTTCCGGCGCTTCATAATGGATGTATCCGATAAGAGCTGAATATAAGAGTCTTTCCGCCTTTTCCCAGAATTCGTCACCGGCCTTTCCTTCACCTTTTGTATTAGCAATCAGCGTAGTGACGAGCTTTAAGATATCCTTTTCATCATGCACATAGGCAAATGGATTGTAATGCATTGATTTCTTGAAATTGATGGTATTGAAGATTTTCATCACATAACCATTTTTAACAAGTGCGTTTCCAACCTCATTTACCACGGTGCCTTTGGGATCAGTTACAACATAGCTTGAATGCATCTGCAATATATTGGGCTTAATTACAAACCTGGTCTTACCTGAACCGGAACCACCTACTACGAGAAGGTTCTTATTCCTTGCAAACTTGGGATTCGCAGGTCTGCTGTTCATGGTAATGCGCTCAGTCTGTGAGAGTAAAACATTGTTTTCAAAGACAGGATCCATGTACGGCTCTATATCTTCTCTTTTACCCCACCTGGCTGATCCGTATTCGATATTGTGGCGAAAGTTTTTGGCATTCTTACTTTTGATATAAACTGCAAGCCTCAAACCTACGCCAATCGCAAGTCCAACAAGCAGATCTCTTGAATTAAGACTTGGCATGGGATTTGAAAAAGCTGTACCAAAAGTTCCATCCAGAACTATACTCTGCAGCTTTTCTGATGAAGTAGTACCCGTCGCTATACGGATTGCTTCACCCACATTGGTTCCTACAAGTCCTACCAGAACATAAGGAATATTCAGAATTAGGAGCTTCTTAGATTTCTTTGTCATCTCTCCTGCTCCTTCCTGCGCTCCTTGGGCTGTCTGGCTGTTTTCGCAACAATCTCCTTGAACTTCTTAAGTTTCTGCAAGATACTAGGACGCTGCTTCTGCTGTGTTTTCTTACGCTTAGTTTGCTTGGCTGCGTATTCCTTTAATACTGCTGTAATGGCATCTGCATCCTTTGCCTTGAAAAACACAGTGTATTTTGGCGGATCAACAGTCTTATCTTTCGTTATTGCAAAATCCACACCGTACTTGTTGGCAATGCGCTTGAAATCACTGATTCCGGAGTCTCCTATTTCCATAGCAGAAACACCCTGTCCCTGACCTACGAGCTGCTTTACAGTTTGTTTGCCTCTTTTGGGAGTATTCTTTTTTACTTCTCTTTCGACTTTTTTCTTATCGTGATGTCTCTTAAAAGCTACAAGAGCTTTCCAGAGAAACTTTGCTGTCAGTTTGGTTCCATTCACTGCGAATTGAACCGTCTTTTTAGATACCTCTTCCTGCAAATAATCACTTCCTTTCTGCCAGCATGGAAGCCTTATTCACCGCATTCCAGAACGCCTTCCAGCGTTGTGGGTATTACTTTGGAACGCTTAGCAACGGAAATATCTGCCCTGACATCATCATTGATCTTCTTTCCACAGACTACGAGAAATCTTGCTCTTTTAAGAAGGTCCTCAGACATTTCCCTGCGCTTCTTCTCGCCATCAGGATCGTCGTCACTGATAATCCCACTAAATGCTAATACCGGACAAAGTGGTAAATATCCAGCCTTTACCAGTTCGCTGCAATATTTTCTCGCCTGGTCTTCTGCATCCACGCGGTTTTTACTCCATGCTGCTGTAACATATGCTCTTGGTATTGTTCTGCTCATTTTCTCCTCCTTAGTCCACATGCAGAGCGTCATAGCGCTCGCCATCAATGATCAGTTCTGTAAGATAGTCTGAAAGATCCTCTTTTGCTTCTTCAATATCACTATCATCCATCCAGGAATATGCATGAGGCGCTTCATTCTCATTTGCCGGTTCCACCACAAGAACACTTCCCACGAAATAACTTTCGCCATCGATTTCAATCAGCTTTGTCGTGTCATAGAAGACCATGAAGCTGCCTGTCATCAGAAGTCCCATAGTATCTTTCTTTGACAGCTCGTCTGTATAAGCATTGAACTGCTTTTCAGAAATGAATCTGTGAGCATAATTGGTACCAATAACTGCGTATCTTCCGGCAGTACTTTCTGCCTTTTCTATAGTTCCTACAAATCCGTCCTTCATTGGATCTAATTCCATTGAGAATCTCTTTCCCATTGTGTTTTCCTCCTAAATTCTTCCTTCAGCCATATCGTTATTGACCATGGCCTGGTAATAGCTGTTTATTGTAAGTGGTGCATTATATAGCGCTGCCAGTAAATACTGTTTGATGTTTCTTACCTTCACAGGGTTACTCTTCAAGCAGTCCATAACATACTCAATATGCATTGAATTGAGCTTTAGAAACTGAGACTTCACAACATTTAAAGGCCTTCTATCACCTGCAATAAGGATGTCTTTTTTCTTAGAACAGATAATATCCAGCATCATGTCCAGAATTGCATCAAGCGTATCCCTGTCAAAAGGGTAACGCTCATACAGAATGTCCATCGATAACTGCTCCATAAGAATGTCGTGATAAACTGATCTCTCATCCTTATCCACATCTAATCCTGATAAGATAAGATTAGTTTTATTAAAATCAGTATTATTATTCTCAGTATTATTAGATTCCGCTTTTCGGTCGTCCAGAATTCTGATTTCCGGAACACTGGAGTTCTGATTATCGGAATTCCTGCGTTCCGTTTTCCGGAATCCCATAAAGTCTTTTACATAGATGATGGTAGGCTTACAAAGTCCCTGCTTCCTTTTTTCAATAAGACCGATCCTCTCCAGCTCTTTTAACAGACCAACTGCCTTGTCATTGGCGCAGCCCATTGAAGCTTTTACAGCCTTGATTGTGTAATAGACAAAGATCCTGCCATTCTCATCAAACCAGCCATTTTCTCGTGACAGACTTGTTCTTTCAAGAAGCAGTCCATACAGCACCTTGGCATCAGTAGACATCTTCTGAAAAGGTCCCTCCGTAAAAAGAACTTTGGGAATCTTGTAAAAGGTATAGCTCTCTGACTGCTCCTTATAAAAGTAGTCAAACATCATGGTTTCACGCTTCCTGCACCTTTCTGTTTGCTCTGTGCTCATTCATGATCTTTGCCATGCAGGGCCAGCAAAATGCTCTGCCATATCCATACGGACACTCATGGCTACAGTTCTTAGGATGAGCAAGCGGCTCCTTCTGGCCAATCACTGACCTTGTGACTGTTTTAGTAATTCCTGAAGTTCTATCTACGATTGTTTTTGACATCTCAATATCCTTTCCAGGGCATCAAAAAAGCGCCAAACCGGAGTTATACTCTCAGCCTGACGCTTTATAGCCCATCCGCTAACTATTTGATTAGTAACAATACCTGAGCAGGTCGATCAGATTGCTTCGCCGCCCTTGGCTTTGGTTGCCTTTTCAGCAGCCTCTTTCTTAGGAGCCTTGGATACCTCTTCCTTCTTGGCTTTAAGCTCACCAAGAACAGAGCCCTTGTCCTCCTTATCGATATCAGCCTCATCACGCTCTGACTGACGCTCCACAAACTTCTCACCAAGCTCAAAAATCTTTGCCTGTGAATCGTAGTGGTATACGTTATCGGTGAGCTTATCCTGAGGAGAAACCTGAGTGGCATTGACTTCCTTTACCATATTTTCAAGCTCGGGAAGTCCCATCTTTCCGTTGTCCGGAACGATAAGGATCTCATGAATGCTTGAAGGTAAAATATAGAAATCTCCGCCAGCTCTTTCAGCAGCCTGATCCATGAAGTCCTGATAAGCAAGAACTCCGGCACCGTGTACTTTATCAGGTACAGAAGCAACGAAGATCTGCTCATCTTCAGGTCTTACAGGATAAAGCCCCATCATTTCAGCCTGCTCAATTCCCATCATCTCGGCAAGAACTTCGCCCATGCCCTTGATCTCAGCAGGCTTGATGCGAGGTGCATTCTCCAACGCATCTGCGTGAAGCTGCTCTGCTGTGATTCCGAAGTTCTCAACCATCTGATTAGTAGCAAGGATTGATGCCCTGCCCTCTGCATCAGAGCTAAGAACAAATCTGTAAACCACAGCCATGTCCTCGATGTCCTTATGAGGAACTGTCTCAAGCAGATCCTTGTTGGTCTCAGCTGAAACAACCTCCATAACAAGCTTGTCTTTCATCTTGTCATAATCAGTAAGTGTTGCCATATCGACCTCAGGCTTATTCTCAAGGCTGTCAGCAACAAGCTGCGCTGTCTTATCAACAGTCTCACTGTAGTCCGTGCCATCCTCATATGCTCCATAGCACTTATTAAGCGAAATGTTCACACCGACCTGATCATCAACCGGCTTGATTGTCACAGCCTCGTAGCTGTCGTTCAGCTTGTTCACAGTGTTTACTGAAACGTCTGCCTCAATGCCTTTCTCGTAAAGCTTATCCTTCAGGTCCTCCACGAACTTCTCTTTGAAATTCTCATAATCCATAAATGTGTTATCCTTTCTTTTGTTGTAGTAAGCCTTGGATCGTCATCCACTGGCTGTCTGATTTTGGGCAAAAGAAAAGCGCCAGACCTACAACTGCATTTCACAGTCACAAGCTGACGCTTCATTCACCGTTATTCTTTTGCAAAAGAAAATGGACTCGGCGGCTTGGGAAGTGTTTTTGTTTTTCCCTATCGCTTTGTCCATTGTAAATATAACACAGTAATTTTGATAAAAAAACCCTATAACCTTCCCACTTTTTCCCGATGTATTCCCAGTTTTTCCTGAGATATTCCCAAAAGCAAAAAATGAGGCCTGCTGATTATTCAACTATCATCAGACTGGTTCTGAATTGTTCTTCTGCCTTATATGTGTACTCCATTAGAAGCCCTCTTACAAAAGCTTCGAGAAAATGATAGTACATATTTCCATCCATACCTGCCTCTACAAAATATGCAGAGTGCAAATCAGTATTACGGATAAGCCTGCATTCATTATCAGAAACATCTCTTATTTCTGAGCCCCTGTCACATGGCATTCCGTCCAGAAGTACCTCCTGCAATCTAAGGCACGTGTCCTTAGGACGCATGCCGGCAGGGAAATGCATATCTTTTCCAACAGCTTCTATCTTTTCTTCTATAATTCCCACCCTGGATGGGTCATCTTTTAATATAGCCGCTATGATTCCAGCATATCTCTTTTCTGCGCCATCTACCATTTCAAATAAAGAAGCGTGAATATTGCTTAAATCTATGACATCTTCTATAGGGGCAAATTCTGTAATCATATATTCATCCACAGGCACGCCCCAATCTTGCTTCTTTGCCATTTCTCCAACCGCGTTTATCACCTTCTGACAAGTGATAATGCGGTCGTACATAAGTGAATGAATTGGTCCTAAAAACGCACTCATTTCCTATCCTCTCAACCAATCAAAAGCTTCATATCATCTTCCACTGTTGTAATTCCGGCAATTCCAAAATTGTCTACCAGGACATTTACTACATTAGGTGAAAGAAATGCCGGAAGTGTAGGTCCAAGATGAATATTCTTAACACCGAGATAAAGTAGTGCCAGCAATACAATAACCGCCTTCTGCTCGTACCAGGAAATGTTATAAACAATAGGAAGCTCATTTACGTCATCGAGTTTGAACACTTCCTTAAGTTTCAGGGCAATAAGCGCCAGTGAATATGAATCATTACACTGACCTGCATCAAGTACTCTTGGGATTCCACCAATATCGCCCAAATCAAGCTTATTGTACTTATACTTTGCGCAGCCTGCTGTAAGAATAACTGTATCCTTTGGAAGTGCCTTGGCGAAATCAGTGTAATAGCTTCTGCTCTTTGCTCTGCCATCACATCCCGCCATGACAACGAACTTCTTTATGGCACCGGACTTTACCGCATCCACGACTGTATCTGCAAGCGCAAATACCTGCTCATGAGCAAAACCTCCTGTGATTGTTCCGGTCTCAATCTCTGTAGGTGCTGCGCATGTCTTGGCAAGTTCTATAATCGCTGAAAAATCTTTGATCTCACCATAAGCTCCATCGATATGTTTGCAGCCAGGATAGCCTGTTGCACCTGTTGTGAATAATCTATCTTTATAGCTTTCTGCTGGTGGAACGATACAGTTAGTGGTCATAAGAATTGGTCCGTTAAACTTTTCAAACTCTTCCTTCTGCTTCCACCATGCATTACCGTAGTTTCCGGCAAAGTTATCATATTTCTTAAAGAATGGATAATAATGAGCAGGTAACATTTCTGAGTGAGTATACACATCCACTCCTGTGCCCTTTGTCTGCTCTAAAAGCATCTCAAGATCCTTTAGATCATGACCGGAAATAAGAATACCCGGATTACTTCTGACACCGATATTTACAGATGTTATCTCCGGATTGCCATATGCAGAAGTGTTGGCTTCATCAAGAAGTGCCATGCCATCTACTCCATATTTGCCACATTCTAATGTAAGAGCAATCAGGTCATCTACGGACAGGCTATCATCCAGTGTCTTTGCCAGTGCTTCCTGCAAAAATGAATCAACATTTTCATTATCTTTAAGAAGTGCGTTGGCATGCTTGGTGTATGCAGCAAGCCCTTTCAAACCGTAAGTGATCAATTCCCGAAGAGAACGAATATCTTCATTTTCTGTTGAGAGTACTCCAACTGTCCTTGCTTTTTCATCAAATTCTGCTTCTGAGCCGTACCATAAGGCAGCTTCAGGGAGTTTATTCTTATCTGATACTTCATTTAACAGCTCAGCCTTTATCTCAAGCGTTTCCACAATCTTTGCCTTGATTGAGTCCTTATCAAAATTTGCATTTGTAATAGTAGAAAAAAGGTTAATGGAAACCAGATGATTCACATTCTCCGATACTGCTTTTCCCTCTTTTCTAAACATGGTAGTTACGGCAGAAAGTCCTTTTGTCACATAAACTAATAAATCCTGTAAGTTTGCAACTTCCGGCGTCTTTCCACATACACCTGCATTTGTACATCCGCTGCATCCTGCAGTTTCCTGACATTGATAACAGAACATTTTATTTTCCATTGTTGCTTTCTCCTTTTTCAATTGCGTTTTGATTCATGTAAAAAACATACCTTATAAATCGAAGACAATAAGTTGCAAATGCAACTCTTCAGAATTATAGTTTAGATAAAATAATGTTAGGAAGGTGAAACATATGAAGAATGAGATCGTTTATTCCGATATTGATCTGTTTGAAAACATAGAAGGTTCTGATGTAGAAAAGCTTCTTTTTTGCATCAAATCCTTTAAGAGGGTCTTCAAAAAGGATGAACTCATTTACTTGGAGGAAGACAATATTTCTTATGTAGGGATCGTTTTATCCGGCAGCGTACATATGTTAAAAAATGACATCTGGGGCAACAGTTCATTATTCACGTTCTTTGGCCCGGGGGAGTTATTCGGAGAAAGCTTTGCTGTGCAAAAGGATATTTCCTCATCGGTAATCTTTAAAGCCGGTGAGGATACTACGGTTCTGTTTCTTTCCGCTTCCAACATAATCCACACCTGTCCAAATGGGTGCAGTTTTCATGCACAGATAGCCACTAATCTGTTTCATTTATTGGGCATTAAGAACCGGAAATTCATCGATAAGATAGACATCCTTTCCAAAGGAAGCATCCGTGAGAAATTATTAGCATATATCTCACAGCTTTCGCAGGAGCAGCACTCAAAATATGTTCATTCTCCCCTCTCAAGAGTTTCACTTGCAGATTATTTATCAGTAAACCGAAGCGCCATGATCCGAGAGCTATCCAAGATGCGTGACGAGGGACTCATTGATTTTGATAAAGACACATTTATAGTAAAGGAAGGTAACCATGGAAAAGAGAATTGATTTAAACAAATCCGTATATGATCTATGCACAGAATACCCCGAACTCATTCAAATTTTGGAAGACCTGGGTTTTACTGAAATAACCAATAAGACCACCCTCAATACAATGGGACGCATTATGACAATTCCTAAAGGTGCTCTTATAAAGAAGATTGATATGGTTGATGTAGTCCTTTCTCTAAAGAATAACGGGTTTACATTGGATGGAAAGATGCCTGGTTTTGTCCAGCGATCCCTTGATAAAAAACTGAATACCAGTGAGGGTGCCAAAGTGCCGGAAGAGCTAAATGATCGCATTCTGCTCCTCAAGGGTTATATAGAACGCCTAAGTGCCGGCGAAGATTTAGAATCGGTAAAAAAAGACTTTGTAGAAAATTTTTCCGAAGTAGATGCAGGAGAAGTCGCTAAAGCAGAGCAGGCACTTATTGCTGACGGTACCCCTGTTACTGAGGTGCAAAGACTATGTGATGTTCACTCTGCCCTGTTTCATGGTGCAACCCAGGCAGAAAGAATTGCAAATGCTGAGAAAGCCGTTGCAGAGACCTTGAAAAATGAAAGCTTCGGTATGGGAATTGGCTCTAAAGTGAAGGCAGCTCCTTTAAAGAGACAGGATGGTGCTGACGAACAGTATAATATTCTAAAAAAAATCGAGAATCATCCATTGAATGTTTTTGCTCTGGAAAATGAAACTATATTACAGGTCCTAAAAGAACTTAGAGCCGCAATGAAAACAAGGGAAAATCTGCTTGAAGCTTTAGATAAAGCCCGTGAGCTTTCTATTCACTATGCAGAAAAAGGTGACTTACTATACCCTCTTTTAAAACTGAAATACAAGTTTTCAGGTCCTTCAGATGTAATGTGGTCAGTAGATGATGAAATCCGTGATGAGATGAAATCTTTATCAAACAGTGCCAGGGAATTTACGTCTCTATTAGAAGATTCTCAGTGGAATGAACGTTTAGATGCAGTCGTTACAAGGGCAGAGGAAATGATCTATAAGGAGGAAAACATCCTCTTCCCGCTCTGTGCCAAGAATTTCAGCGAAAAGGAATGGCAGGATATCGCAAGAGATTTTGATGATTACAAACCATGCCTCATTGATAAACGTCCTGCATGGGCAAAGGCTACACCCAAGAAAAAAGCTGCTGATCTAGAGCAGTCTCTTTCTGAAGTCATTTTCCCGTCAGGACATATGACTCCTTATCAGTTGGACTCCATGCTAAACACTATTCCAATGGAGCTTACCTTTATCGATGAAAACAGTATCAACAGATATTTCAATGACGGAGATGACATGAAGTTATTCAAAAGACCACTTATGGCTTTGGACCGTGAAGTTTTCTCATGTCATCCACCTAAAATTGAACCTATGGTCCGTTCTGTTATTGAAGATTTTAGAAACGGTAACAGGGATTCTATTGATATATGGAACAGCCGTGACGGTGAACCTGTGTTGGTTAAATATATAGCCGTCCGTGATAAGGACAAAAAATATGTCGGAACCCTGGAGTGCGTGCAAAAAATGGGATTTGCCAAGAATCATTTTTCGCAGTGATATTTTAAAGATTTTCTTCTCCCCACCTTTTAAGCTCTAATAAAATGGGTACAATACTCTCTGCTTTTTTAGTCAGAGAGTATTCTACTCTGACGGGCATCTCCATGTACTGTTTTCTCTCTACCAGGCCTGCTTCTTCCATCTCTTTTAACGAATTTGCCAGCATGGTGTTTGTGATGCCGAAAATCCTTCTTCGAAGCTCTCCATACCTTATGGTTCCTTCGTTGTCCATGACACACAGGATCATTATCTTCCACTTTCCGCCAACTATATCTATGACCTTCTTAAGTCCACAGTCTTTCCCGGCAATATCATCACAAAGAGATTCCTTTTTACCATTCTCCAAATCTTTTTTTGCTGCCATGATCCGCTCCTTTCCACGTTACTAAGGTTTTTCGTACCAGGTTGATTTAATCTGCGTACTTGATATATTTTTTATACCACATATACTAACATTATCAACAGCACAGAACAAGCATATTTTTGAAAGAGAGGATTTTTAAAATGGAATATCAATTTACAAATGAAAACTTTAATGAAGAAGTAATGAACAGTGACATCCCTGTAATGGTGGATTTCTATGCAGACTGGTGCGGTCCCTGTCAGATGATGATGCCAATCGTTGAAGAGATGGCTGAAAAGTATGATGGCAAGGTAAAGGTTGGAAAGGTAAATACAGATCAGCAGTCCAACCTTGCAGCCCAGTTTGGAGTTATGTCCATCCCAAGCTTTTTCTTTATTAAGAATGGTAAGGTTATAGGTTCTACTGTTGGGGGAATGAACAAGAATGATATGGCAGCAAGAATTGATGCCCTTATCGAAGCCTAAGTCCTGGGCAAAGATGGTAATCATATGAAATCAAAATTTATAGCATCAGTAGATGAAAATGTATGTGTATGTTGTGGGGCATGCCATGAGGCATGTCCTACTTCTGCGATAAGTACCCCTGACGGATGCTACGCAGAAGTATCAACGGATCTTTGCGTAGGCTGCGGAAAATGCAGCCGGATATGCCCGACAGGATGTATATCAATAATCAACAGAATGGATTAGGAACTCATGAAAAAGAAAAACTGGACAGACTATCTGTGGATCTGGCCGATAGTCTACTTTACTCTTGGATTTTTTAATATATTATTCGCATGGCTTGGAATGATAGACTTTATCCTGCCACTTATAATAGCGGTTTTAGGAGGTGGCAAAGCTTTCTGCAACAGGTATTGTGGAAGAGGTAAGCTCTTTGCCTTTATACCAAGGATACTGGGTAAAGAGAATAAAAAGGTTGCTCCAACCTGGATGTACAGTAAGTACTTCCGCTACGGATTTTTAGCATTCTTCATGACAATGTTTGGAAATATGGTATATCAGACTTATCTCGTATTTGCGGGAAGCAGGAGCCTTCGCGCCGCCATAAAGCTATTCTGGACATTTAAAGTGCCCTTTAAATGGGCTTATACCGTTACTGCTGTTCCTGAATGGGTTACACATTACAGTTATGGTTTTTACAGCCTTATGCTGACTTCAACACTTATCGGATTCATCTTAATGGCACTATACAGACCAAGAACATGGTGTGCCTTTTGTCCAATGGGAACAATGACACAAGGCATATGTAAGATAAAAAAGAAAACGCGTTAATGACAGGAGAGTCTCGCATGATAAAAATATATGGAAGAAGCGACTGTATCGATTGTATTGCCTGCAAAAAAAGCTTTGATAAAAGCGGACTTGAGTATGACTTCAGGGACATTGGTGAATCCCTGCGTGAGCTTGCAGTATTTCTTAAGATTCGCGATTTGAACAGTATCTTCGATGAGATTAAGGGAACCGGAAAGATTGGTATCCCTGCTTTGGTTACAGAAAATCATGAGGTGATCCTCGACTGGGAGAACTATCTTTGGGAAGCTGGTGGACATATAGTTGAATCTGCAGGAGCCTGTGACATAGATGGTAAGGGATGCTGAAGCAACATATAGAATAAAAACTCTGGTCACTTTGCTGTCCAGAGTTTTCTGTGTATCTCACTGTTTTTGGAAATAATGTTCTTCTCTAAATGATGCCCAGGAGCTAATAGAAGCGGAATCAGGACAACACTGCTTACTCCGTTTTTCTGGATCTCCTCCGCCACATCTTCTGCATCCGGTTGGCCATGAAGCATTACAAGAAAGGCATTTTTCCCTTTCTTTCTGACTGACTCTAATAGTTCTTCATATAAATCAAGAGCTTCTTTATCAGCTCCATGTCCAACAAGTACATACGTCTTTTCCATTTATTGCTCCTTACTTTATTAGATTGTAGTCAAAAAGAAGTCTGCTGTTTGCTACTCTTTCTACTCCTACTCCAACAACTCTTTTCAGGCTCTCTTTTTTAGAAATCTCATCCGGACTTCCGTCATCTGCGATTCTTCCATTTTCTATCAGCAGTACTTCCTTACTGTAGGTCAATGCCATTGGAATATCATGGGATGTCATTATTATCCCGCATCCCCTCTTTGCCAGTTCTTCCAGTATTTCCATCAGCCTTATCTGATGCTCTATGTCAAGGTCTGAAGCAGGTTCATCAAGAAGGATATATCTGCTCTTTTGCGCGATCACCATGGCAATATAGGCCCGGCTCATTTCGCCTCCGGATAAAGATGAAACCTGCCTGTGGCTTAGGTTGGCAACTTCAACCATTTCCATTGCCTCATCTATGATCCTGACATCCTCTTTGGTCAGGTTATGACCAAAGCTTTTGTACGGAAATCTTCCGTGTGAAACCAGTGTTCTTACACTCATTGCTACCGGATTCAAATGCTGCGGAAGATAAGCCACCATTTTTGCCCTTTCTCCATGGGGCATCTTTGACACCTCGTTGCCATCAATGGTTATACTTCCTTCATAGGAAATCTGTGCATCCATAGCTTTTAAAAGCGTGGACTTACCACTTCCATTTTTTCCAATGATACTGGTGATGAACCCCTGTTCAAAGGAATATCCGACAATATCTATTATTGTTCCAGAGCCATATCCTGCTCTGATATTTCGTAGTTCCAGAG
>NZ_CAMVPU010000072.1 GCF_947169445.1 uncultured Butyrivibrio sp.
CTTCTACAAGGTGGAAATTAGTTTTACAAAGTGGAATTAACTTTTACAATTGACCCCTTGATCTTATCCATGGCATCTACGAATACCAGAATCTCAGCCACAACCTCATATAGTTCAGGTGGGATCATCTCCCCTATTTCCAGCCTTGAAAGTGTGTCAGCCAGCTTATCATCCTCATGGACAGGGATCTTGTTTTCCTTAGCCTGTTCTATTATTTTCTCTGCAAGAGCTCCTTTACCTGAAGCTATTACCTTAGGAGCACCATCTTCCCCCGGGTCATATCCAAGGGCAACCGCAGTCTTAACTTTTTCTTTTTGTTTACTATCCGCCATTTTATGCCCTCGCATCAAAAGAAGCCGTGGAAATAACCGGAGTTTTGGATACCATTAACATCTCATCTACTGCAGCATTCTCACTATCATCATCAAGGAGCTTAATATTAACCTGCATACTGTAGCCACGCTTATTAAGTCTTTCGTCCAGAATATGAATATTGTCATTAATTAGATCCAGCACCGTATCATCAGCAACATAAAAGTTGGTTGTAACCTTAGTATCAAGGAGCTTAACAAAGACATCTACAGGGCCAAGATTCTCCATATCAAGATGCAATACTGCGCTAACTGAGCCATCTTCGCTTAATTTCTTGTTCTTATTCCTATAGACGTAAAGATCTCCGTTGGCATTTTGCCCCTGCATCTGAAGAGGAAGCTGAATATACTGGAACATCTGATTAAGTTGATTCATAAAATCAAGATTATTACTAAGATTATTGGCAGAATGTGCTATCTTCGACTCGGCCCCAAAGGTGTTGTTTACTGCTTCTGCAAGAGCCTTGGCCTGAGTGCCGAGTCTTTGATATAATTTATCAACGTTTTCCTTATTCTCAACTTCGTCCGGTTTTAACAGCCAGGCAGACTTTATATTTTCCTTTAGTAATTTTCCAAAATCATCTGAAGAAAAAAGCTTTTTCCAGGATGCAGCCTCCACCGGATCAGAAAGATTGGCGTTTGAAAATGCATCTGATAATTCCTTAAAAAGCTGTTTTTGAGCATTAAGATCAAGACTATTACCATTTTTTATCTGATCAATAGTCTTTTCAGAAATATTAACATTACTTAAACTGTTAGCAAAATCACTTGAAAACTTAAAGTTTCCCTTATCCTGCAAGTTCTGGTTTTTTCCATCGGCAGTCTCTTTTGAAATAGCGCCCTCTAGGGCTTTCTCAGCATCAGCTCCAGCTTCGGGAGATAAAAGATTCTTAGCACCAGGCTCAGATGGCTCTTGCGTCAGTTCCAACGCCTCGCTATTAATGAGTCCTTCCTGTCCCTGAACAGAATTTTCTACTAAAGCGTTTTGGTTACCAGATATTTCTTTTGACTGTAGGCTGTAAGCTCCATCTCCATTTCCAAAAATCGAAAGCATTTGCCCATAAAAATCAAGAGCCTTAGAAGTGTTGCCGCTTTCCATGAGCTGTTTAAAAGCATCCGGAAGTTCATCCACAATATCAGCCATATCACTTAAAACCTGATGCTCATAGTTTTTGTAATTGGTATATTGCTCTATATTATTTTCATTAATTGGAATTCCAAGACTCTTCATTTCAACAAGTGTAGAAATGCTTGTATCAGAATAGGTATTAACGTTTTTGCTCATTTCATAAAGAGATGCCTTATCGATTGGCAGACCTGCCTGCATCATCTCTTTTACCATCTGGACAGAATCATTTATAACCTCAAGCCCTGCAGCCTGCAGAGCCCGAAGTGTACTCTGATCAATAGAAGTATTCTCCAAAAGAGGAGTAATCGAAACCTGGCCACTGCTGCTTCCCCTGACTGCAAAGCTCAAAACCTGACCTTCTCTTAGCCCCATTCCATCGGACAATTTAGCGGAAATAGTGGCATTTCCTATATCGATATTAGCAACCTTACCGCCATCAGCATCAGTAATAGAAACGACTCTTCCACTTAGAGTAGAGCCGTTTTTTATTTCCACAGGAGATTGACTTACCTTGGCAGTATTATCATTTCCCTGAAGAATAACCTTATTAGCTGATTGTGAAATGCCGGTTATATTGCTCATACAAAATTACCTATAAAAGATCTGCGATGTATCGGGCAAGGACCATATTTCTTAAGAGCCTCGATATGTTCAGCACTGCCATAGCCTTTATTGGAATCAAAGCCATACTGAGGATATTCCCTGGCATATTCCTTCATGATCCTGTCCCTTGTAACCTTAGCTATAATACTGGCTGCAGCAATCGAAGCGCTCTTGGCGTCGCCCTTGATAATTGAAATCTGCTGATATTCTTCAAGCGAAGGTATGTGAAGAGCATCTATCAAAAGACCTCCGGGCTTAACTGATAAGCTATGAACCGCATCAGTCATAGCCTCTTTTGTAGCTTCTAAAATATTGATCTCATCAATTCTCTCACAGGTTCTGCTACCGATTCCGACAGCAACAGCCTTTTCCATGATGACATCATAAAGCTCTTCTCTCTTTTTTTCGGATAATTTCTTAGAATCATTTAGATAAAGAATATCTGTATCAGTAGGAAGTATTACGGCAGCAGCATAAACAGGACCTGCAAGAGGTCCTCTTCCAACCTCATCGATACCGCAAAGGTACCCAAGGTTTTCATACTGTCTTTCGTACGTTCTCATATCATAGGAACGCTTTATTTCTGCCTGAAGAGCCTTCAACTTCTTATCAGCTGATTCAACAATCTTATGCACTCCGGCTCTTTCATCACTACTATAGATTTCAATAAAAGAGGCAATCGCTTTTTCATCAACTGCCTCTTGTAAAATAGATTTAATTTCGGATATTGACTGCATCACTTAATACTCCCAAAACTGTCAAAAGGATATACTCTCGCAAAAGCATGGCCTAAAATATCTTTTTTCTTGATATTTCCAACAGAAGGATCACGACTATCCATGCTATGGTTACGATTATCACCCATGACAAAATACTCATCCTCCCCAAGCGTCACACCATAATATGCAACACCTGGATCCTGAATTATCTCAGCCCCGTAAGCTTCATCAAGCTTAACTCCATCGATAAAAATATTTCCTTCAAGATCGATGTTAACAGTCTCCCCAGGAAGTCCGATTACTCTCTTGATAAAGTATTCGTCATTCCCATATTTATACGGAAAAACAATAATATCAAACCTGTTAACATCACCAAATCTATAGGTGAACTTCTCTATCAAAAGAGAATCACTATCATTCAAAGTGGGAACCATTGAAGTTCCGCTAACTTCGGTCCTCTGCATTACAAAAGTAATAAATAAAAAGACAAGTAATAGCGTAACCCCCACATAAACAACAGTGCTAAGTAATTCCTTTAAAACGTTTTTCATCCCCTCATCAAACTCTTTGTTCATAAAGCATTATGGCCTTTCTAAAGAAATTTTACCCAAACGACCATTCCTGAAATCATCAATTAGCAGTGCAGCAGCTCTGTCATAATCAGGCGCAGCCCCCTGTTTAAAGCATTTTCTGTTAATTGCTATGGCCGAAAAGACAGCACTAGCATGAGTAGCATACTGCTCTTCCTCAAGTTCGCTAATCTGCTCCTTAGTAATATTATACTTCTCATTTATAGCATTTGGATAGCTCTGTTCAAGAATTTTGATAAGCTGACAGGCAAGCTCAGTTGTATCAAGGTTCTCATCATTCATCGAACCAATCAGAGCAATATGAAGTCCCACCTCTTCATCCTCAAATTTAGGCCAAAGAATACCTGGAGTATCTAAAAGCTGCATATTCTTGCCAAGGGCGATCCATTGTTTTCCCTTAGTCACACCGGGCTTATTTCCGGTCTTTGCAGAGGCTTTACCAGCGAGTTTATTGATGAATGTGGATTTTCCTACATTGGGAATTCCAGCCACCATTGCTCTTATAGGCCTTCCTACTATGCCTCGTTTTTTATCCTTTTCTATCTTCTCGGCACAGGCATTCTGAACCATATCTTTAACTTTGCCGGCTTCATTTCCTGTCTTGGAGTTCATCTCCATTACAAAAAAGCCCTGTTTCTGATAAAAATCACGCCATTCCTTTGTAACTTTAGGATCCGCAAGATCTGCTTTATTCAAAATGATCAGCCTGTATTTATTCTTACCAAGTTCGTCAATATCTGGATTTCTGGAAGCTGCGGGAATCCTTGCATCAGTTAGCTCAATAATAATATCAATAAGCTTGATATTATCCTGCATCATTCTGACAGCTTTTGTCATATGTCCCGGATACCATTGATAATTCATCTAATCACCATTTTCCTTTTAATCAATTAATGATCAGTCCACCACTATGTTCACTGTTACCCAGATTAAACCAGGCTTTACCGATCATCATATTCATAGTTACAATGCCGATATTGGCACTTCGAGAATCCTCACTGCTATTGCGGTTATCCCCAAGTACAAAGTACTCTCCGCTTTTTAGCTTGATCTCATTAGAAGCAATACCTGCATCTTCCATTTTATCATATTTATCCTGATCATCAGTCACAACACTGCCATTAATATAAAGCAGTCCGTCAATAATCTGGACCTTATCTCCGGGAGTTGCTACAACTCTCTTAACATAATAATGAGAATTAGCATTACCATTAGGTAAAAAAACTACAATATCGCCATTTGAAGGTCCAAATATCTTAAATATGATCCTGTTGACCAGCATAGTCTGCCCATTATAGGCTGTAGGCTCCATAGAATCTCCGATAACTCTTACCTGAAAGCCAAATGCAAATACCATCATGAATGCAATAAATACAGCCAAAATTGTTATGTATAGCCAGGACATTACTTCTTTTATAAGCTTTGGAGTAATTATTTTCTTTTTCTGATGAAATGTTAATGTATTCTTCTTGCGTCGCATAATAAACTCCCGCATTATTTAATGCAAATAGATAGCAAAAGAGGCAATTACTATAAAATAGTAACTGCCTCTAATCAACAAATTATCTGGTAACAAGTTCCTTAACCTTAGCCTTCTTACCTGTAAGACCCTTAAGGTAGTTAAGCTTAGCTCTTCTAACCTTACCTCTTCTAACAACCTCAACCTTCTCAACGATAGGTGAGTGAAGTGGCCATGTCTTCTCAACGCCAACACCATAAGACTCTTTTCTTACTGTGAAGGTTGTACGGTTGCTACCGCCCTGAATCTTCTTAACAGTTCCCTCGAAAACCTGTACTCTCTCACGGTTTCCTTCCTTGATCTTAGCGTGTACTCTTACAGTATCACCAGTGTTGAACTGAGGCGCATTAGCGTTCAGCTGCTCTTTCTCGAGCTCTTCGATAATTGTACTCATATCTTTTCTCCTATTCTATGGACGTTCTTATCATGAACTGGGTTAAAATAGCGATCATATCAAGGTTCTGATTGATCGAAAGTCATAACAGAGGACCGTCTGATTGTCACAACGTACTATAATATACCATACAATAATCAAATAAGTCAAGAAAAAATCTATAAAGAGCCTATATTATCCAAGAAGATCCTTAGGTCCAAATCTGTCAGGCAGTATTTCAGGTAATGAGTAAAGTTTATACTTATCAACTGATTTAGCACATATTACAGTAAAATCATCTCGGCAGAACTCACTCATAACCTGTCTGCAAACACCGCATGGAGGACAATAATCAAGTTCCTTAGCTCCATCCGGTCCGCCTACAATAGCGATTGCCTTAAACTCTTTAACTCCCTCACTTACTGCCTTGAAGAAAGCTGTTCTCTCAGCACAGTTAGATGGAGTAAAGGATGCATTTTCAATATTACATCCTGTATAAATTGTTCCATTGGCAGCTAGTATAGCTGCTCCAACGTTATAATGTGAATAAGGAGTATATGAAAAATTCCTCATCTCAAGAGCCTTTTCTATAAGCTCTTTAATCTGTTCTCCTGACATAAATTACCTCGCTCCCTTATCATATGGGATTCCTTCTGCCTTAGGCGCTCTGGACTTTTGTGATGTGAAGGCCAGAACGATAAGTGAAACTATATATGGGAACATATTATATACTGTTCCAGAAATTGGCAACTCATGAAGGAAATCAATTCCCATATAAACGTTTGATAAGGATCTGAATACTGCGAAAAGAACTGCAGACCAAGCGATCCTCTCAGGCTTCCACTGACCAAAGATCATAACAGCCAGTGCAAGGAAACCTGCACCTGCAACGCCATAATCAAAATGCCAAGTGGAGTTGGCTGCTGCTATATAAATAATACCACCAAGTCCTGCCAAAAAGCCTGACATTAAAACTCCGCAATATCTCATAGCATAAACATTAATACCAACGGAATCGGCAGCCTGTGGATGCTCACCGCAGGCACGCATTCTAAGTGCCAATTTGGTTTTATAGAAAAATACAATAGCAAATGCCAAAAGTACTGCTGCAATTACAATAAACCAGGAAAGCTGAAGGCTTCCTACGTTGAACATAAACGCATCATGGCCTTTGATATAGTCAAGCTTAGCGGAAAAGTCCGTACCACCTGATCTTGTGGTATTGAACGCCTTAACAATAACTGTTGCAGCTGCAGTAGCCAGCATATTAACAGCAATACCAATAAGTGTCTGGTCAGCCTTGAAATAAATGCAGGCAACAGCAATCAAAAGTGAAGAAATAATTCCGGCAACAGCTGCTGCTAAAAGCGTAAGTACAACTATTGTAACCTTAGAAGCATCATCCGGCAAAAGAACCATAACCATCGCACCGGACATTGCTCCAAATACCATGATACCCTCAAGACCAAGATTAATAATACCGCTTCGCTCTGAGAACATACCGCCCAAAGCAACCAGGATCAGAACTGCCGAGAAGATAAGTGTATACTGAATTAAAAGAATCATATTTACACCTCCTTCTTTCCTGCTGTATTTTGAACAGCATTCTCTTTAATCTTTTTCTTTTTAGGCTTATTAATAACTGTTTTAAAGAAAAGAACAAAACCGCAAAGGTAAATAATAATCGCAATCATCAGATCTGCTACCTGAGGATTGAAATAATTGGTATTAAGGTACTGACCGCCAAGAGTAATATACTCAACAAAAAGTCCTGCAATAATAGCTCCGATTGGATGAAGTCCTCCAAGGAAAGCAACCGCAATACCATTAAATCCCATTCCGGGAACAGATGATGAAATCTTATAATGCTCAATACTGGTCAGATAATATAATGCTGCAGCCAGACCGGAAATAGCTCCGGAAATAGCAAGTGTAAGGATTATATTTCTCTTAGCATTCATACCAGAATACTTGGCAGCATCCTTATTATGACCTGTTGCCTTAAGTTCATAGCCAAAAGTAGTCTTACTAAGAACTACCCATATTAAAACAGCAATAATAATCGTTATCGGCACTGCAATAGTCATGTATTGATTCTTACCAAAAAACTCCTGCATAAATCCAGGAAGGATACCGGATGCATTTTTAGCAGCGATATCATAGGTCTCTGACTTGGTTGTATTCATGCATGTCTCAGTTCCAAGAATAATATTGCACAGATATAAGCCAATCCAGTTAAGCATGATTCCGGCAATAACTTCATTAACATTGCAAAATGCCTTAAAGAATCCGCAAAGAGCTCCCCAAACAGCACCAACAAGAATAGCAGCAATCACACATAAAAACCAGTTCCAGCCAAGTCCAAGTGATGTGTAAAGACAAACAAGAATGCCAACTGTGTACTGACCTGCAGCACCTATATTGAAAAGTCCTGCCTTATAAGCAAATAAAATCGCTTCCGAGCAGAGAATAAGCGGAACACTCTTTACCAGCGTTGAACCCATGTAATACATAAGCTGCTGAGGCTTGCCACTGAATTTAAAGAAATTCTTCAAAATGGCAATAATACCTTCTGTAGCATGCTCAGGATTCATAAATAACAAAATTACATAACCAAGAACTACTCCCAAAGCTGCGCATAGAATAGATGCAAGTATTGTCTGTATAGCGGGCTTTTTGAAAAAAGAAGTTTTTTCTTCCATCACCTATACGCCTCCCTTCCTTCATCACGTTTAGCACCGGACATATAAAGTCCCAGTTCCTGAAGTGTTGTATTCTTAGGATCAACCTCTCCCACTATTTCGCCTTCATGCATAACTAGAATTCTGTCGGAAAGATTCATAACCTCTTCAAGTTCCAGCGAAACAAGTAAAATAGCACATCCTTCATCGCGCTGCTGTACGATTTCTTTATGAATGTATTCTATGGCTCCTACATCCAGTCCACGTGTAGGCTGTACAGCTATAAGTAATTTATGGTCTCTATCCATTTCTCTGGCAATAATAGCCTTCTGCTGATTACCACCGGACATAGAACGGACAATTGTCTCCGAACCCTTACCGGAACGAACATCAAACTGTTTTATAAGCTTTTCCGAATATGCTCTCATATCGTTTTTCTTGATAAATCCATACTTTGAAAACTCAGGTTCAAAGTATCTCTGAAGGATCATATTTTCTTCAAGGGTATAATCAAGAACAAGTCCATGCTTATGTCTATCCTCAGGAACATGACTCATTCCATGAGTATTCTTATATCTGATGGATTTATGAGTGATATCATCTCCCATAAAGCTGATCTTACCACTTGAAATATCATCAAGACCTGTCAAAGCGCCTATAAACTCTGTCTGGCCATTTCCATCAATACCTGCTATGCAGACAATCTCACCTTCACGAACATTGAAGGAAACATTGTGCACAGAATCATTTTGATGAATCTTACTCTTAACACAGACATTCTCTACACGCAGAATCTCTTTTCCAGGTTCAGCCTCTTTTTTATCAACAGCAAACTTAACATCACGGCCAACCATCATGGATGAAAGTTCCTCTTTGGTAGTATCTGCCACATTAACAGTACCAATGTACTTGCCTCTTCTAAGAATAGTACAACGGTCAGCAACTTCCATGATCTCGTTCAATTTATGTGTGATAAAAAGAATTGATTTACCTTCTGCAGCAAGATTCTTCATGATTTTCATGAGCTCATCTATTTCCTGAGGAGTAAGTACTGCAGTTGGCTCATCGAAGATCAAAATATCGTTATCCCTATACAGCATCTTAAGAATCTCGACACGCTGCTGCATACCAACAGTGATATCCTCAATAAGTGCATCAGGATCAACCTTCAGATTATATTTATTAGATAAGTCTAATATTTTCTTCCTTGCATCATTTTTGGTCAAAAAGCCAAATTTATTTGGCTCAGCACCGAGAATAATATTATCCAAAACAGAAAAAATATCCACGAGCATAAAATGCTGGTGAACCATACCAATTCCCAAAGCGGTAGCATCATTAGGATTATTGATACTTACTTCCTTGCCGTCCTTCTTGATAACACCCTGCTCAGGTGTATACAAGCCAAACAAAACACTCATAAGAGTGGACTTACCAGCGCCATTTTCCCCCAGCAGCGCATGGATTTCACCGCGCTTCAACTGCAAAGTAATATCATCATTTGCAATTATGCCCGGAAATTCTTTCGTGATATGCAACATCTCAATTACATAATCATCCATATCCAAACACCTTCCTACCCAATATTTGGTTAACAAAACCATTAAAACATCCATAAACCCAATTATGAACATTTTTATATTTTTGTTAAAAAAGGGAAGGAATTTATCCTTCCCTTTTATTATGCAAAGACAAGTCGCAATTAGTGAATGTTATCGAAAGTTGTAACCTTGATAGCTGTTGTAGGCATTACATCAATGCTGCTATCAACTGTTACATAACCATCATACATTGAAGAAACAAGAGTCTTGTAATCATCAACTGTGAAGTTCTTCATTGACCATGTCTCTGTAGGAAGCTGAACATAGTTAAGAGAAACATCATCACCTGATACGATACCAAGGTTCTCGATCTTGCCAGAGTGGTTAGCCCAGTTACCAGCGAAAAGATCTGTAAGTGTAGCCTTAACAGTTGCTGCAAGACCCTTCATAGCAGATGTTACGCAAACGCCATCACCATAGAGTCCATCGATTGTACCAGACTGGTCAACGTCAACACCAACAACCTTGCCACCTACCTTCTTAGCAGCCTCACCAGCTGATGTGAAGATACCGCCGCCGCAAGCAAATACGATTTCAGTTCCGTTAGAATACCATGTATCCATTGTAGCTGTAATAGCCTCGTCACCGTAGAACTGACCACCATATACATAGTTAACTTCTACATCAGAAGCAATACCAAGCTCTGTAGCAGCTGCGTCAGCACCCTGAACGAAACCATAACCATAACGGATAACAGCAGGAACAGCCATACCGCCAAGGAAGCCAAGCTTCTTGTAGCCTTCCTTAACAACTGCGTATCCTGCCATGTAACCAGCAAGCTCTTCCTGATATGTGAATGAGCAAACATTTGCAGGAAGTGTTGTCATACCAGCGCCTTCGAAGTCACCCTGTGAAACGTCAAGAGCGATGATAGTAACATCTGGGTTAGCCTCAGCAACTGAAGCAATCATGCCAGCGAAAAGATATCCAGGAACAACGATAACATTGTAGTTATCAGCAACAGCGTTGTTAAATGCTGCAGTACGTGCCTCATCAGAATCCTCTGTAGGCTTGTAATACTGGAAATCAACGCCATTAGCCTCTGCAAAAGCCTTAGAAGCCTCGAATGTTGTCTGGTTGAATGACATATCTGTGATGTCACCTGAGTCTGTGATCATGGCAATTCTCTTGTCTGATCCTTCTGTTGTAGCTGCTGCATCTGTTGCAGGAGCTGTTTCTGTGGCAGCAGGTGTCTCAGCCGCTGTCTCAGTTTCTGTTGTAGCAGGAGCCTCTGTTGAACTTGAACCACATGCTACAAGTGAAGCAACCATTGTTGCAGCCATAAGAACTGCAAAAATCTTCTTTTTCATAATTTCCCTCCATTAATTTGGTTGACTTGTATAATAAAACCCTTTCAGGCTTTATCCAAAGCTATGAGGCCTTTAATAGCCTCGATTGTAGTACGATACACTACATCCATATCGTGAGCCTGCGGATTAGGTAAACCCTTTTTAGCTCTTTCCTGATTGGCAACAACCAAAAGTACTGCTCCGGTACGTACTCTTAAATAATCCCCAACGATGAATAAGGTAGATGATTCCATTTCAGAACAAAGAGCTCCGCATTTGATCCAGGCATCCCATTTGTACTGAAGAAGTGGCCCTACAGGCTTAGTCTCAGGCTCGTGCTGACCAAAAAATGAATCCTTACACTGAACAACACCAACATGATACTTGGCACCTGTTTTCTTAGCTCCCTGTACCAAACTGCTAACAACATCAAAAGTAGCAACAGCCGGATATTCAATCGGAGCATACTCTTTACTGGTACCCTCAGCTCTGATAGCACCATTGGCAATTACAATGTCACCGCCAATAACATCTTCCTGCATTCCGCCGGAAGTGCCCATTCTAATAAATGTATCAGCGCCACACTTAACAAGCTCTTCAACTGCGATTGCTGTTGAAGCTCCTCCAATACCGGTTGACATTACTGTAACCTTCTCACCATCTATTGTTCCGGTATAAGTGTTATATTCTCTGTTATATGCAATAAATTCCGGATTATCAAACAATTTGGAAATAGTCTCACATCTGCCGGGATCCCCTGTCAGAATAACATATCTTCCAACATCTCCCGCCTTAACATGAGTATGATACTGATAGCCTGCGCCCTCTGTATAATCAACCATTTAAGCACCTCAAAAAGAAAATAATAGATATAATTAGCCAAAATACGACAAATACTCAATTAACATATAAATTATAAGGCATTTAACATAAAAAGTCACCTTATTTCAATATATTTCGAGTATTTATTATAGCTAAAATGAATAAATTACATCAAGCCGTCCATTACGTGAATGATAATCTTTTTATCTTCAAGATTGATTTCCTTAATGCAGTCTTTTATAGCGGGAATATAGACCTTATCTTCAGTTTCGGATCTGGTCATTTCATAAACATCATTGGCTCCAGTCTGAATCACATCACTTATCTGGCCAAGTATATTCCCATCCTCATCTACTACATCAAGCCCCATCAGATCAGCGCAGTAAAATTCACCAGGCTCGAGCTTAAGAGCATCTTTTCTGTCAATTGTAAGTTCACACCCCCTGAATTTCTCAACGTCATTAATATTGTCATACTGTTTAAACTTAACAATTACAAACTTTTTAAAGAACCTGGCGCTCTGAACATCCAGTTCTATTTTCTCTCCGCGCTGTGTATGAAGAGTCACTTTCTTTAGTTTCTTAAATCTTGCCGGATCTTCAGTTGTAGGAAAAACATTCACTTCTCCCTGAAGTCCATGAGTTGATGCAATAACACCTACCTGAAATCTATCTGTCATATTTATCTCCAATTATTTACTCTAAGTTTTCTAAATTAACGCTTTCAGCTTCTTCAGTATTTTTCTTTTTCCTACGCTTTTTCTTCTCAGGTTTTGGAGGATTTTCCAAAAGCCATTTCTCATATAAATCGGGTCGTCTTTCTTTTGTCCTCTCAATGGACTTCTCAAGGCGCCATCCATCAACCTTTTTATGATCGCCGGATAAAAGAATTGGCGGAACTTTTTTCCCCATCCACTCTTCAGGTCTCGAATACTGAGGATATTCCAATAGATTATTATTGAAACTCTCAGTCATGGCAGACTCGTCGTTGTTAAGAACTCCGGGAACAAGTCTGGAAATAGCATCGATCATAACCATGGCAGGAAGTTCGCCGCCTGTCAAAACATAATCTCCGATTGAAACATAATCAGTCACGATTTCTTCCAGTACTCTCTCATCCACCCCTTCATAATGTCCGCAGAGGAAAATAAGGTCATCCTCCTTGGCAAAATCAGAAGCCATCTTCTGATTAAATACGCTTCCTTGAGGTGTAACATAGATTACTCTTGGCTTTTTATCAGTTTTCTCTTCTATGGAATTCTTTAGCGCCAAATAGCAATCATAAATAGGCTGTGCCTGCATCAGCATACCGGCACCGCCACCATATGTATAATCATCAACCTTGTGATGTTTATTGTCATTAGAATAATCCCTTATATTTACAGCATTAAAAGATATATATCCTTTATCACTGGCTCTCCCTGTGATACTGCTTGATAATGCTCCCATTATCATCTCGGGAAACAAAGTCATAATATGAAAATTCATAAAAAGCTCTACACTTCTTTCCAAAAATAAAAATTGCCATATGTATAAAGAGTCGAATAAAGCAAATGCTCTATTCGACTCAATAATTTGGCAACATGCAGTTAATCAAACTATCTCCACATCAACCTTAAGATTTTCTCTGGTAGATGCAGCTTTAACAACGGCACGTATAGCCTTGGCGATACGTCCCTGCTTGCCAATAACCTTGCCCATGTCTGAAGGTGCAACATGAAGCTCAATCATAATATTACGCCCGTCATTCTTCTCGGAAACAACTACCTCATCCGGATTATCAACTAGCGCCTTTGCGATAACCTCAACTAATTCTTTCATTGATTAACCCCCGGCATATGTTTTAAGTACAGAATGGCACTATTATTTGATGCCGGCCTGTTTAAGGAGCTTAGCAACTGACTCTGTAGGCTGTGCACCGTTTGCAAGCCACTTCTTAGCGAGCTCTTCGTTGATCTTTACTGTGCTAGGATCTGTGTTAGGATCATATGTTCCGATCTCATCGATGAACTTACCCTGTACAGGAGCCTTTGAATCAGAAACGATAATTCTGTAGAAAG
>NZ_CAMVPU010000073.1 GCF_947169445.1 uncultured Butyrivibrio sp.
CTTTCATCCCATAAGCTTATGCTTGATGGGTTTTCAGCCGTGAGAGTTATATAAAAAAATGAGGTTCACATCTTATAACCACAATCAGCCTTTTCAGGGCCATCTACTCCGGACTCGTAGTGTGCTCTGAACTCCATATTGATTTCACGTATTTCTTTGACGCCATCAATATAGGCTCATTCTTCATCGCCTCCCAATCCGTAGTAAAGAATTTCATTATACCTGGCATTTGCTTCTTCCGCAGCCTTCTTGTCTTTCCATCTATCCACGTCACTGCAGATTGCAAGCATTTCATCCACAATAAGCTCAGCGCTTCGTGGCTTCACGTTATAAAGATAAGCAAGCATCCTATCCATAGCCTTAGGGCTTCCAAGCTGCCTTGCAACCTGATCTCCAAGCGCTCCCGGAAATCCCAGATTAGTAACTGCACTTACCACCTCGTCATGCTTTCTAGCCCATTCAATGCGATTGTCCATTTCAAACCTCACGATACACTCCATGAAACTAATATCTTGCTCATCTTTTTCTTCCCGATTCTATCAATTCCTTCTCAAAGGCCTCCGGGTTCTTCAGATAATAATCCTGATGATATTCTTCAGCTTCGTAGAAATTCTTATATGGTAAAAGAGCTACATGCGTCTCTTTACCTGAATTCTTTTCAATCTCAGCTATCTTCTTTTCCGCAATCTCTTTTTCTTCCTCAGAGTTATAGAAAATAGCCAGAGTATATGAGAATCCCTTATCGATAAATTGTCCCTCCGCATCGAATGGATCTACGTTGGCAAAGTAAATATCAAGCAGTTTCTCAAAGGGAACCTTCTCCGGATCATAAACGAGCTTAATAGTCTCCCTGTGACCTGTTTCCTGATGTTTCACCTGCTCATAGGTAGGATTCTCCTCGTCTCCACCTGCATATCCGCAGATAACCTGATCAACTCCATACATCTTGTAAATTGGCGTAACGCACCAAAAGCATCCGCCTGCAAAATAAGCTTCCATTATCATTTCCTCTCCTTAAGCACAAATCCTTCTAGTTCCAGTTCTTTTGCATCACCTATCTGTTTAACCGCTAATTGCCCTCTCCCATTCAGTTTTGTATTCATTAGCATTTACGCAGTACACACTCTTTAGGTAAGGATAGTACTCTTCTGCAGCCACTATTCTTGAGCCTTTCTGCTTATTGCAATTCTTACATAACGGGAGAAGATTTCTTTCGTCATCAGCACCGCCTCTGTATTTAGGCACATAATGCTCTATCGTAGTCTTCTCTATAGTAATCGTTCTTCCACAGCGAGCGCATACTCCGCCGGTTTTGCCAAAAATAATACGTTTAATCTCTGCTTTCCTTTGCTTTTGTCCCTTCATACGCATCCCCCTAACGTATTACAACAATGCATTCACTAACAATTTCACTTTATTTCCGGTATTCCAGAGTAAGCTCTTCACCTGGGCGAAGTATTATCTTTCCTGGCGCATCAAAACTCTCAGCGACACTTATATCAAATCCACTTTTATCCTTAACCGGTTCCATATGATAAGGTATTGTATGCTTAGCTCCTATAGTCTTCGCACATTCAGATGCTTCATTAACATCCATGTTATAGATTCCATCACAGCACAAGAAAGCGTAATCAAGTTTCCTGTCCGCAAATCCGGCCATTGAAGGTGTCGTAGAAGTATCACCGGAAAAATATGCCTTTATGCCATCAGAAAATGTAAGTATGAATCCCACGCATTCTGAAACATTATGATTCTTGTTATACCCAGCTTCTACTGCCTCAACAGACGCAAAGCCGAAGTCATAATTCTGATATTTGCCATTCTTTAAGGCATCTGACCATTTAATGACAGTGCATCCTTCATTTTTCGTAGCGATCATATTTACCTGAGTGTGATCATAATGTCCATGTGTCATGAGTATAATATCTGCCGGAAGGTCATAGCCCTCTCCCATAAATGGATCGATATAGATAACTTTTCCCTCTCCAGTAACAATTCTTACGCTTCCATGCCCCTGATAAAGTAATGTTGCTGCCATGCTTTATTCCTCCTTTTTCCTACTGCCAAAAGAGCAACCCCCGGCGAGAAGCCGCTTTATCTGCGAGTCCGTAGCGACGGGATATCTTTCTTTTATATGTTCTGCGATTGCTCTGCCGGAATCTTCAGGTTTTTCGTTGTATCTTGAAGTCACGTGTTCATAGCCCCAGATTGCTTCAGGCTTTGAATAAATAGAAATCGGCCATCCGTATAACTCGCCTTTTTTATTTTTCCTCTGCTTGAAATCCCTGACACACAGATAAATCTTCATCTGAAGGTCAGTAACTGTACCTTCAAATCCCTTCTCGCCTTCTTTTCCAAATCCGGCTCTTGCCTTAACTTCATTGGAATATAACTCATCATCTGCCTCGAAAAGATCCATTATCTTTTTCTGACGTCTTGAAGCTTTCTCATCATCCCAGAGGGCATCAAAATCATAACCGTCTCGGCGAAAATTTGCGAAAAATGGCAGCCACTTCTTAGATATAAATCCTGCTTTCTTTTCAAAGAACTTGCCATAAGCCACCTCTGTGCTTCTGGCTATGATCTCACGCCATTCCCAAGGATCCACTTTGGGATCTCCGCACCACCAGTAGCCCGGAACAGTTCTCTCCTCCAGCGAGAATCCCGGAATGTCGTTTTTGAATAATGGTAAAAAACCAATCTCATTTATAAAATCTATTGCTTCCTGTACCGTATGGATGCATTCAGGATCATCCCAGTCCACGCCATACATGATCCAAGTTCCACTCTCGTTTCCCATATACTCGCCGTACCCTCCTGCTTAAAGATGAAATTACATGCGCTTAACTGTATATCATTCATTGCTACTCCCACTTTTTCCAAACATCTGGCTGATAGCCCAGAGTTGCCAGCTTTCCATTTCTAACCACAGGTGTTTTGATAATCTGCTGGTTCTCCAGGAGCTTGTCAAACTTGTCCTCATCAGCAATGTACTGGATAAGGGCAACTGCATCTTTATCCTTTGCATCAGGGTTGACCATGTTCATCACGCCCCCAACAGCATTAGCAACAGAAGTCAGTTCACCCTTACTCATGCTCTTCTCTTTTAAATCTATGAACTGATATTTGATATTACGCTCTTTAAAGAATCGCTCTGCTTTCTTGGTATCATTACACTTTTTTGTACCAAAGATCTGAATATTCATCCTCTTACCTCTTTCAACCTTTTCCCAATGCTTTCTATTTTTTATCCAAAACCTTTTTATATATCCACACGAATCATAACTACATCTCATTCTGACAACTTATCATTAATAATATATTTTTTCAGATAATAAATAAAGTAAAAAGGCTGTCTTCACAAGACAGCATCATCTACAAAAGAACGCAGATTACATTACACAAATATAGCCAGTATGATAAAAGATATTGAGGAAAAGCCACTAATTGTGACCCGAACCTTACGTTGCTGTATCTGTCATAATGAATTCACAACAAATGGCGTAGTTTTCAAAGAAAACCTGATTTGAAACACAGGACTGAAAAAATAAAAATCCCTGCTGTTGTTCTTTCACAAAAACATCAGCAGGGTTTTCACACCTTATTATCCAATATGCAGTTCACATCCTCTGGAGTCTTGCTATTAATATTATTCTGCCACTTCCCATCCGGTGAGCATTCTACTCTCAGAATCAAACGCCACCCCTATTTTGTAAAGTTTTCTTGAATCAGCAGAAAAAGGAACGGCATATGCTTTGTCGTCTATTTGCTTAAGAGCCTCAGCCGCAGTAACATCACGCTTAAACTCGAAGAGATAAATATAATCCTTTGTTTCAACTTTGCAATCTATACGGCCTGTGTATGTGTGCATTTCACACAATGTAAGTTTCCCTAGCAAAGTAAATACCAAGTATATAACTGACTGAAAGTAATGCTCAAACGGATCTTCTTTAACAGTATAAGTTATATTGGCAAACAAAGCTGTTAATACATCTTTTATCTTATTTAGTTCTCCATTTTCCACATAATCATCTAAGGTAAAGATATCAAGCCCACTTCCTGTCGTAGCTTTTGGAACATACGAAGGCATCAGACTTTCCAGAAATCCATACTTAACTTCATCATTAGGGAAACATAAGGTATATCTTTTTTTCTGTTTGTCATATTCTGTTATAGTAAGATATCCCGTCTGATACAGTAACGGAACCAAATCCAAAGAATCCCCGGTATAGTCCTTCAAAATAGCTTCATTAGCATAAATTGTGTGATCAGTGAACTTCCTAAGATCAAAACTACTATTCTTGACCTTGTTGATCAGATAAGTAGGCGTTCCTGTTTCAAACCAATATGATCCGAACTCCTTTGTAGAAAAAGATGTCAACAGGCTATATGGGTTATAAACTCCTGCTCCGTTATGATGAAAATGATATCCATCATATTGTCTTTTTAACATATCAAGACAATCTTCCTCAGAAATATCCTGCCTATGCGATAACGCTTCTATTTCCGGTCTAAAATATGTCTTGATCTCATCATCAGTAATACCGCACAGAGATGAATAATCTTCATCCAAAGAAATATCTCTAAGCTGATTCAAATCACTGAAAATACTGACTTTGTGGAACTTGGATACTCCTGTAATAAAAATAAATTGAATGTATTCATCATAGCTTTTCAATGTACTAAAAAAACCCTTAAACAAAGCCTTATTGTGGTTTTGCAAATCCTCACTGTCTACAACATCCAAAAGTGGCTTATCATACTCGTCAACTAAAACAACACATCTAAGGCCAGTTTTCTCTTTAGCCTTAACCAATAGCTTTTGAAATCTTTCTGCCAATGTATTATTTTCATTCACAGAACCATACTTATCTTCCCATCCTTGAAGCAAAAAAGATATCTTCTTATCCAAAGCGCCATCCTCATTGTAATTGGCGCCATTAAAATCGAAATAAAATACAGGATACTGTTTCCAGGCGTTTTCATTGCCTTCTTCCAGTCTCTCAATAGCCAGTCCGGAAAAAAGATTTCTTTTTCCTTCCCAATAAGCTTTCATAGCTGATAGCAGGAGGCTCTTTCCGAATCTTCTAGGTCTACTTAGAAAATACGGCACATTGTTGTGAACAAGATTATATATGTATTCCGTTTTATCTACATAAAGGAAATTATCAGTTCTTAACTTTTCGAACCCTTGTATTCCGACCGGAAGCTTTCTTTCCACCCCAAGATCCTCCTAAGACAATATACTCTTGAAAATTCTTAAGAATACATATTATTAACATATAGAGTAATTATACACTCCCCTACTACTCTTGTCATAGCATTCTTTTTTCATGATCTACCTTTCTCCAGTTCTGCGTTACTGTTCACTCGCTTGCAGCTCGCTCCAGTAAATCTCGTCACAATCTTTTCACAACATTTTTAGCTTCGCTTAAAGTTCAAGTTCTATGATAAAACCTTCTTGCTCAGAGTATCAAACAGTTCAGGATACTCCTGCTTCATTCTGATTGGCTTACCCTCTGTATTAAGAAATGCATGTGATGATGTGCCCAGGCAGACAACATTCCCATCCTTATCTTTCATTTCATAAGCAAGGTGTAGCTTTACTCCCTTAAACTCTTTTATAGAAACACTTATAGATACCTGATCAGAAAAAGTTGTTGTTTTCTTGTAATCACAGGTAACGTTTAAAACCGGTGAAATAATTCCCATGTTCTCAAGTTTGGCATAATCCCAGCCTATCTGAGAAAGATAATCCACCCTTGCTTCTTCCATCCACCTTATGTAGTTGGAATGGTGTGTTATCCCCATCTTATCTGTTTCGTAGTATTGCACTGTATGAATGTAGTCCATGTCATAACCTCACATTATCTTCTCAAGGTATTTCGCCGGTACAGCCTTTGTAAGCCATACTCCATTCTCAGATAAAAAGAACTCTATTCCATCCTGATCCATAATACCGCTTTTCACCTTATAGATAACAGACCTGCAATATGCATATTTCAAGATTTCAGGCTCTGTTTGTTCTCATACATTTCTTTGTCAGCTCTCTCGAATATATCTGAAACAAAGCTATCGCTTTCTGGCTTGTACTCTGACATTCCAGACGCCAGAATTACTCCAGCCCCCATTTTCTTATTATCAAGAACCTGGCTACGAAGCTTGTCCATTAGTTCATGCCTTGATGAATAATCACTTCCTCGAAGAAATACTACAAACTCGTCGCCTCCTACTCTGAATACAGGACTATGAACAAAAATATCACACAGAAGGCGGGCAGATGCCTTGATATACTCATCTCCTGCAGCATGTCCCTGAGTATCATTTATTAGTTTCAAATTGTTTGTATCACATACAACCAGAGCAAAGGTCAGATAATCCATGCCATTATCAATATTTCCCTGAGCAGATTGTTCCAACTCCCTGTAAGCAGTCTTGTTTTTGACTCCAGTTAGTTCATCGCGTCTTGCCAGCTCTCTTTCTGTTTTCAGCTCTTTTAGCTGCTGCTTCTCCCTCTTAACCTCATCATCAATGTCCTCAACACCTATGATAAAATGCCTGTTGTCACCGGCCTTTCGGACAACCATCCTTGTGTATTTGGGCCTGTCGTCTCTCATTACACGGTAATCAAGTCTGTAGTCCTTGTGTATATCAAGTGCTGAGATCATATTGTCCTTATCTAAAAAATCTATCACTAGTTCACAATCCTGTCTGCAAACAACAAGAGGTATATTTTCATAGGATTCTTTAAAGAAATCCTCTCCTGATTTACTAATTTCTAATTCTCCGTAGATATTATTTGCCACATAGCTTACGTATGAAGAATTAACTATATCCACATAGTAAATAACGTCATAATTAGAAGCAAGACTCTCAGCAATCTGTCCAAAAGTTATTGTTTTCTTCTGATTTTCTTTCTGTTCTATTTCGGCCTTTAGTTCATCTTGTATATCTTTTTCATAGAAAATCAGATATTGTTTATTTTTCTCAAGCATGGCAGTAAACAAGAAATATCTTGGTTCTCCGTTAATTACAAGTCTGTATTTGAAAGAAAATGATCGTTTTCCTTCAAGATTCTTAAGCATAGTTTCTTTTTCGTAGAAACTCTTTGCATATTCAAGATCATCGGGATAAACGCATCCTTCCAAGTTTTTCAAATTATCCTTAAAGAAATCTTTTCCATCTGTTGATACGTTCAAAGACTTATATTTCTGACTCTTAGAAAAAGAAAGATATTCGCCGGATTCAATTTCGATATAGAAAATAGCATCATAATCCTCTGCCATAGTTAAAGCAATATGATCATGTATTTCTTTCTCTTTTTTGACACTGGATAATACAAAGGAGTGAATAAGGCATATTCCTATCATAAGTCCTATGGCATAAAAAGGAAGAAAAGCGTAAAGAATCTGAAACACAAGAAATACTCCCATGACCAAACTTGTCACTGCCACAGTTTTGTATCTTACTTTTTGGTTTCCTTTGCTTTTATTAGCTACGATCAACATGTAAATGGAAATTGCAGTATAGAATAATATCTGAAGCAGAAAAGAGATATTCCTTCCAGATTCTTCCACATACTCATGGGCATCATTATATGAAAACATGAAATGATAAAAACGATTGAGTATAAGACATATTATCCCCAACAAGAACATTGTCCATACCCCAAAAATAAGCAGCGCACTGCGTCGACCACTTTTATCAATGAATGCCACTATATATTGTGCCAATGCCACCATTGTCAAAAGCATGAACAAGAAATAAAAGACGGTCAGAGAATATATAATAGGAAAAAGTACTGGGTTCTCTTTGTAATCATACAAAATGCCCCATGTCATATCCACAGCAAAGTAGATGCAGGCAGAAAGAATAAAATAGTTGTAGCGCACGCCTACCATTTTATCTTTATCCTGCTTATTTATATGGAATCCATTTTTTCTAAGTGGTTCCCAGTTTATTATTATATTGATTATCAACATTGTTGCTGGAGCGACAAAGTATATCATAAGATTTATCAGCCTCCGCATATTCATTAAAGCGTGTATTTATAGTCTTGTATACATATATTTTACCATAAAAATATGGAGGCATCATATTTAAAACCTGGAATTTAACCATTCCATGCTTATTTAAAAAGTACTATATAAAAGCAGATGACCACGTGATATATTCAAAGTAGATACTGTGTTTGTTATTTCGTGGGAGAATTGATGAGATTATCCAATAAGAAAACCATTATCGCTATAATTATAGCCAATGTCATGCTGGTCATTTTTGCTATTGGCGGAAAAATGCTTTCAAGTTTCAATTATGAGGATCATCTGGACGATACGGTAATATCTGTTGACGGAACAAACATTACACTTAGAGAATTTGGATATTACATTTATATGATTGAGAGCTTTGTCCAGAATCAGGCCCTTTTGTATGATCCTGAGAATCCAAAACACTGGTGGAATACGCATTTTTCCGCAGGTCCTGATTCGCAGTTTGTCTGCGATTATGCTAAAAAAGTGGCCGTGAACACATGTATTTGTGATCAGATATATTATAAGGAAGCCACCAAATATGGAATTGGTCGCGATGAAGCTCTGACATCACAGACTTTAGGAGAGGCAAGAGCTCTTTTTATGAACATGACTTCCTGGCAGTTAGAAGCAACAGGACTGGATGAAGAGCTTGTCATTGGAATGTATAACAAGCATGTGATTGCCTCAAAATATGCTAAAAAGCTATCTGGCGAGCTAAACTTTAGTAAGTACGATAAAGAGCCAGATGAGCTTCTGAACTGGGATGGAGAGTATTATCAGGAAGAAATCCTCCCCAAGCATGAAGTAATAATAAGCGATAAGATATTGCGCAAGATCACATTAGGAAAAATAACTGTGAATCATGATGCGTGATCATGGTCAGATTACCTGCTCTCCATTCACATATAAGTGATGTCCACTGGCAGTGACATTTTCAAGATTCCCATCAAATTCTGTTATGTAAGCATCTGCTGTAAGCGTCCAGGTACTGCTGTCATCAAGTTTAACTGATACTGTTCCAGCCTCGCCGTTTTCATTGATGGAACCCTCGTATGCGCTGTTAATAAGATTGATTTCCAGACTTGATATCTCATCTACAGTTATACTTCCCTGCAGTTCCTGATCAGTTGCATTTAAAGTACAGCTACCGCCATTTTTTCCATCTTTTCCCCACCTTCCGGCTGATACTATCAACAAACTGTTATCATCAGACAAGGTCAGCTTAGCATCTGAAAGATTTATGATACTGGCCGTATTGGTACAATAGAACATGGCTCCACTGTTAGAGGCCATGCTACCACCAATCATGGTAAATACACTGGTTCCTTCATCAGCATCCCCGGAAGCACTTTGATAGAGGAGCACATTTGCCTTTATGCTTCCTTCCTTGGTGGACTGATCATTACCCGTAAGAGTACAGTTGTTAAGTGTCACACTGTTTTTGCCTTCTATGATAACAGCTCTGGAATTCTCAGAAATACAATCCGCATCCTTCACTGTAATCTCAGCAGTACTGTATATTGCAGGGCATCCGCTAGAACCTGTTGAAGTATATGTACCTCCATCTACAACAAGTATTCCACCACCTCTGTCAGATCTGATGGCCGCCTTACTAGCGCTTGTTACCGTAAGGTTCTTTGCATAAAGAGTTCCACCTCCGGCAACCTGGATACCGCCTGCACCACCTCCGGTAACATCAACTGTTGAATCTGATATGTAAATAGTTCCATTATCATATGCGAACACTCCTGTAGCGTTCTGCGCATCCGCTGTAATCTTGCTCCCTGATATATTCAGTGTGGCATTTCCATATACCCTGACAGCAGCATTCACCCCTTTAAAGCTTGAATCATCTGCACTTGTCGCATCTCCGCTTATTTTCTGTATAGTCGAATCGTTTATAGACGCAGTAATATCCCCGGATACGTCAACCGCACTCTCATCAGCTTCTGTTGCAGTATAGGATTCTCCCGAAACTTCATCACCGTCGCTTAGAGTTGATTTCACTGCTGAATCAGAAGGATCGCCTGATTCATCTGTTTTTTCTTTAGACTTCATTCCTGTTTTCTTATCAGAACTGTGCTCGCTTTTTTTGCCGGAATGTTTGCTTTCTGAACTTGCAGAAGTTTCTGCTTCTGCTGTTTCCTGCTCGCCTGAATCCTCAATACTTTGCTGTATAGATGCATTCTCTACAGCTTCGGATACAGCTGCAGACTTTCCACATGCAGTCAGTATCATGCTTCCGCCCATTATAAGTGCAAGTATAGTTTTTTTCTTCATGATAAAAGAGCCTTCTTAAGCGCAGCTATTGTAATGATCCCATAGATACTGTACAGGATGATCCTGAAAGTATTCTCAATTATGAACACCATGCAGATATTAGCCTTGAAAGTTTTGGCATCATTCGTAGTCCTTCCTATGTAAGCTCCAAGAAGAGCTCCCACGCCGTATAAGCCGCATAAAATGCCGGACAGAATGCCTATCACTGTCAGCAGTACTCTTGACTGCTTACTCTTTTTCCCAGAGGCTTCTCTTAGGAGCATTTCAAGTCCAACGAGTATGACCAGTACGCCAAATATTACTTTTACAATAGTAATATCTGCATTTTTTAGAAAAAAACTCCTGCCAGGCTTCCAATTATAACCATCACAGAAAGTGGAATACAGATCTTCCAGTTTATGGATTTCCTTTCTTTGAAGCTTATTATCAGATTGGTCGGATATCCAAGCACAAGCTCAACAGGTGAAATATTTATATTAGCTATGCCAAAGCTCAGAATAGACGTAAATACTAAAGTATTGGCGAATCCACATAATCCTTTTATATAAAACGCGCACAATGTCGCTATGATCCAAAAAATCATTTTACCTTCTTTTTTCCCCTATGGAGCTTTCTATGTTCTTCAAGTTCTGATATATTAAAAATGCCATTAATACGTGGGTAACTAAAACCATCCTGTAACAGTCAAGTGCCTGATCTTTGTCGCCGGCATTCTCCGCCTCTTCTGCAGCCTTGTACAAAAGAGCAAGCGTCACAGAATTGGCTGCTGTAGGAATTTCGTTATCTTTAAGGATCTTCTGAATCTGGTCCAAGTCTTTTTCTTTCAACCTCTTCTTAAGAAACTCGTAGCGGAGCCTTTTTTCCTCTTTGGCAAAATGAACTTCTGGTCCTTGTATATTGCGTACATCAGATTTGTACAGAAAGCCTTGGCACGCTGCTTCAGATCTGAGTAATGTTTAGAAAAAGGACCGGATTTAGCTCCGATCCCAATTTCAGCTCTTATTCAGCTTGGATTATTACCTATCCAAATCTTCGTTATGGCATGCGATTAAGATAAGCAATTATATCTCTTTGGCTTTGAACAAATCATCTAGTGTGACCTGCTTTTGAACAATTCCACTATACTGATTTGATTCCACCCCATAAGTTGTTACAAATACTATCTGAACTGCTTTTTTTGTCTTTGAATTTTTACGGAAGGTCTCTATCCTCTTTCTCAATTTCTCGTCATAGTCTTTGTCGATGGCGTATTCACTCAAAGAAAATTTCATCTCACAGAGGTTTATAACTCTATCGCGACGATCAATAATCAAATCAATTTGTGTCCCCGCTGTACCAAGCTTCTTATCTGCCTTCACGAACCAAGATGACTCAGTGGATAGAATGCCTAGAATTCCAATCTTTTGCTTAATCTGGCTGATATGATCTTTACATACCTGCTCAAACATATTTCCAGCCCAGGTCTTTCTGGCAGGAGCATCAAGCGTATTGCTCCAATAATGTTCATCCCTGCCCTTGTTATCCCTTATATAGTTAAAATAAAAGCTTGAATAGTAATCAGCTAACTGATAAAGAGTATCTTTCTTCTTTTTGCCAAAAAACGGGTTTTCTCTGACAAAACCGGAATCTACCAGATTCTTTATAATCTTGGACAATACACCATTTAATGCAAGCCCTGTCGCTTTGGAAATATCCTCTCTCGTAAGACCGTTTTTCTTCTTACTGAGTTCATAAACTACAGAAATATAATTCTCACCCTGTGCAAACAAGGTATTATACAAATGGTCAAATTCATCCCATAGTTCTGCCTTTTTTTTAAAGAACAAATAATCAATATTTTGAAGATATGACATTTCTTTATCCAAAAGGCTCAGATAATATGGTATTCCACCCATTATCATATAGCACTCTGTAATATCATATCTTGACCAACGAATACCTTTACTGATCAAATACTCCTCAGTTTCAGCTAGTGAAAATGGCTCTAAGAAAAGCTTACATGTCTGACGATTGAAAAGACCACCCTTATTATGCTCTATATTATCCACCAGCCAAGATGTCGCTGAACCACACACTATAAAAACAAGGTTGTCAACAGAGGATCCGAAATCATTCCAAAAATACTCAAAAGCTGAGAGGAACCCAGATTTATGCGTATCAAGCCATGGCATCTCATCAAAAAAAACAACACATTTCTTTTCTGGATCCTGCTCCTCAATGTATTCACGCAAAAGCTCAAATGCATCTGTCCAGTTTGTTGGTGTTGGTATCTTCTTATGAGACTTTCGATTTAGCTCATTTATAAAAGCCTGTAACTGGTCAACCTTCGGCTTATTATATGCACCTGTCAACTTAAAGCTAAAAGAGTTCCCATAGTATTGATTTATCAAAAATGTCTTACCAACTCTTCTTCGCCCATACACCAAGACAAGCTGCGCTGTTTCCTCGCGCATACATTTGTCAAGCCTTGCATATTCCCTTGTTCTTCCAATAATCTTCTTTTTCATAAGAATATAATAAGCATATCGATCATATAAGTCAATAATGCTTATCCAAATCCACAAAATTATATACGATTTGGATAAGCAATCAATTTAAGTAAATATCGGTAATATTATATTTTTTACCGACATTTACTCTTTTATTATCCAGCTTTTCCTGAATTGACTCAAACAACGTATCAACCACCAGCTCGTCATGAAAAAGCTCTGTGGTTCCATCTTCATAGGCATTGCTTCCATATATGAAATCTCTCGCCTCTATTTTCTTGCTTACCTGCTTAATTATTCTAAAATGTCATCATATATTGTACACAATCTATTTTCAACTGGACTGATTCCCGGCTTACCATCCCTGTCCAGAAGGGTAAAGAGCCCAACTACCAACAACACCGGCAATGCAAAAGCAACAAGACCTTTAAATACAAGGCCCACAAGAATAAGCGGAAGGAACACCAGTGTAAACATAACTTTAAAGAAGATTGATAGTGATTACTTTGACTTATGATAAATAGCATGAGTTGACAAGGTAACAAAGAAGCCGGTCTTTGAGACCGACTTCTTTCAATTCAACTTTAATTAGCTTTCAGCATTATTCCTTGTCTAGAAAAACTTGAAGAAAAACCATTCTGTTTGTAAATAGGTATTTTTTAAAAACAAAATTTCATTTGTAAAAATGATTAAAGGACCACTTCGTATGAAGTGATCCTTTAAAAAGCTCTGTATTAAGTTTTCATAATTCTAAAGGTTTAATTCTAGGTTTTAAATCCTAATGTTTTAAAGAATTTTCGAATGTTTTGGAAGGATTTTATTCGTATATAAACGACTACCAATTATAAAAAGTCTACAACTAATATGCACTTTTT
>NZ_CAMVPU010000074.1 GCF_947169445.1 uncultured Butyrivibrio sp.
TGGTGCTTAAGCTGCCTATTGTGTGGACATATTTTATTTTGTCACAGGAAGAGCTGTTCAGGCTGGTTATTACTATATTTATGTTTAGAAGTAAGAAGTGGATGAATACTATTACATAATGCTAGCTGTTACTCTGTTGGAATTGACGAGGTAAGGCTAAAGTGTTATATTGTAACTAGAAAATAGTTGCAAGAGGAATTACTGTGCCAAAGAAATCAAAATTACTAGAAAATTACTGTCAAAACCCGCACCGACAAGTTTTACAATAAGAGAACTGGACGCACTTATGAAGCAATGTGGCTGCGAAAAGTTCGAGGGCGGAAGAGGATCAGGAATAGGCTATTATCATGTTGAAACCAAGCGCATCCTTCAATTTGACGGTCCGCACCCAGGTAATGAACTGGTATCACGTAAAGATGGTCATAGTATTTCTTAAGGAAGTAGGTGAGATAGAATGATAAATTCACTGATGGAATACAATGGATATCATGCAAAAGTAGAATTTGACCAGGAAGATCAGATATTCATAGGTCACGTTCTTGGCATCAATGACTCTCTGAATTTTCATGGAGAATCAGTAAAAGAGCTTACACAGTCCCTGCATGATTGTATAGATAATTACCTTGATTACTGCCAGAAGATTGGAAAAGATCCTGAACGAGAATTTAAAGGCTCATTCAATGTTCGCATTAAGCCTGAGCAGCATAAGAAAATTGCATTATATGCTGCCAATGAAGGAATCACAATAAACCAGTTTGTATCCAGAGCTATTGATGATGAACTGGACATCCTAGAAGGTTAGCCCAAAGACGCAATATTTTTGTTAATTCGCCGATTCGAGAACTGATAACTAAAGATGGATTTTATAATGGAAAAGCCTTGATGACAAGGCTTTTCTTTATTTGTTTCAACTATTAAAATATAAGGGTATGAAACCTTTTCTGAGCAAATTAGATATGATGAGTTTAAAAAAGTTGTGGAGAAAATTAGGACATTATAATCTGTAGAAGTGATTCATTTCGCTGATTAGATTTCAGTTTTATAGACAAATTGAAGTTTACAAGTTATACGAGATACTGCACTAAGGAGCAATAATACTTCATAATATAAATGATTAAGGATATCCGTAAATGAAAACAACAATAATATCATTCAGTTCAAGAAAAAATGGAAACTGCGCTCAGATAGGAAAACTGATCCAGTCTATGACAGAGGAATCTGTTTTGTTTGATTTTTCAGAGTTTGAGGTTCATGCTTGCGGCGGATGCAATTATGAGTGTTTCAAAAAGCGAGAAGCATGCACATATATCGATGATATGGAGTGTAAACTGTTGGAAACCATTACGCAGAGCGAGGCAGTGTATTTTGTTTTGCCCAACTACTGCGATTACCCCTGCGCGAATTTTTTTATTTTCAATGAACGCAGCCAATGTTATTTCCAAGGCAGACCTGAACTGCTTGACAATTATTTAAAAGTGCCAAAACGTAGCATTGTTATCAGCAACACAAATGAGGAAAATTTTGTCAGGGCTTTGGGATATCAATCAGAAAAAGAACCGGAGATCCTTTTTTTATCAGCAAAGAAATATGGGAAGAAAAGTATTGCCGGCGATTTGTTGACAAACGAAAGGGCGTTGGGAGATATAAAGGAGTTTATTAATAATGATCATCAGAAAAGTAAGAGAAAATGAATTGAATCAGGCATTGGACCTGGTTTATAGAGTATTCATGGAATTTGAAGCACCAGATTATCCGGCAGAAGGAGTCGAGTCCTTTGTTAACGATATAATAAAAAATGAAGGATTCAAAGAAGGCTGTATAACAGGCAAGTTCAAAATGTATGGTGCCTTTGAAGAAGATACTATTATTGGAATAATGACCATGAGAAAAGAGTCTCATGTTATGTTGGCTTTTATTGATGCAGAGCAGCATAAGCGGGGTGTGGGAAGAAGGCTGTTTGAGTATATTCTCAAGGAGATTGTTTCGGAAAATCCTGCCATAACAGATATAACTGTCAACTCATCTCCGTACGCTGTAGGGTTCTATAAAAAGCTTGGTTTTATTGAAAAAGATATCCTGCAAGAAAAGCATGGAATCAGATTTGTACCAATGTCATATCATATAACTGCTTTGAGATAAGAAGATATAAAATTGATTTATTGGATAAACGGACCATATGGAGTAGGAAAATCTACAGTGGCAGAGGCATTGCAGAAAAGCTACTCAAGGCCCATATATTTGACGCTGAAGAGGTTGGTAATGCAATTCGTGATAACTTCCCGGAGGAAAGTAAATACAGTATTATTTTCGAGGGGTATTCTCTTTGGCGGGAAACAAACTATAAGCTGTTAAAAGAGATTTATGAGAAATATGACGGGGACATTATCGTCCCCATGACACTGACATTGTCCGTGTCGTATGAGGAAATCATAAAAAGGCTTATAGATTCTGATATCAGGGTAAAATACGTAATTCTTGACGCGAATCATATGACTATACATGATAGAATCATTGCCCGGGGAGAGAAAGAAGGCTGTTGGTGCATGCAGAATATTGATGCCTGTTTAGAGGCACTGAAAAATGATCAGCAAGCAGTTCATATCGATACTTGTGCTAAGTCTCCGGAACAGATTGCGGAGGAAATTATGGGGAACACAAAAATTTCCTTTATAAAACCTTCTCTTGAATATGCAAAAGAGATTAGTGATTACAGACAGGAATTCCTTGATAATGGAGACCATATGGATGGGTGCGGACCGTTGAGAAAGTACGAGGATCCGGAGGAATACATAGAGGTCTGCAAGCAAAAGAGTAATCCGGATACCGCAGAAGCTGTAGGCGGACACGCTGAGCAGTTTTTGTTGGTAAGAGAATCTGATAACAGATTGGTTGGTATGGCACAGTACCGATTTGGCGTTGATCCTATGTTTTGTATAGGATACTCGGTACGCCCTTCCGAGAGAAGAAAAGGCTATGCTAAATTGGCACTTAAGGACCTACTTTTGTGGCTTAAGGACCAGGGGCAGGTCAGTACACCGATTTCCTGTGAACCGTCCAATGAGGCAAGCAAGAAGGTAATCCTTAACTGCGGGGGAAAGCTAACTGATACATGTACCTACAAGGGAATAGACTTGATGGTATTTGAGATACCGATTGAAATGGAGGAAGAACAGAAGTGGGCGAACGCGAAATAACATATTGTGAAACGGTTCCTGATCTAAATACATATTTTGAACTCAGAGAATCCGTTGATTGGGGGAATAATTTCAGTGCCGAGCAGGCTGTGAAGGCAATTAACGGCAGTGCACATTTTATCCTTGCTAAGGACGGAGAAAAAGCAGTCGCAATGGGACGTGCGGTTGGTGATGGAATGTATTATGTCATTGTTGATGTTGTGGTCAGGCCGGAATATCAGAGTAAGAGGATCGGTGCAACCATTGTAAACCGTTTGGTAGAGATGATTCAGAATGACGCTCCGGAAGGTTCAAGGGTTAGTATTCAGCTGTTGGCAGCAAAGGGAAAAGAAGAATTCTATGTGAAACAGGGGTTCAAGATATTACCTCATGAGTTCTGTGGACCGGCGCTCCGAAAGGTCATTTATACTTAAAGGTGCACGATGAAAAAGATAATATTAATGAGGCACTCTATCCCAGAAAGACTGAAACTACCGACGGAACAACTTCCGCTTTCGGAAGAGGGCAAAGAACTTGCAAGATCAAAATCGGAGATATTTGCAAATATTGATAAATGCTATACATCTTCCTACAAAAGGGCATTTGAGACGGCACAGATCCTTTCAAGAAAACCAATAACTATGGTTGATGATCTACATGAGAGAATTGTTGGGGAGGCGCGAGAGGATTTCTGGCTGAAGCAATATCAGGATCATGATTATCATAATCCTAATGGTGAATCATTAAATGATGTAAAGAAAAGAATGAAAACTGCGGTTGATTCAATTCTTAGAAAAATGCAAGATGGAGAATCTGCACTAATTGTTTCTCACGCTACAGCGATTTGCTCGTATCTATTGAATTATTGTGATATTACAGTAACAAATTCTTCTGACAAATCCAGAAAAATAACATATAAAGATGAAACTGTAATGGATGGAATATTTGCACCAACAAATTACTTTGAGATTGATTTTATAAATTGATTCTATAGATTCAATCCATTTTCATTTATAACATGAAAATGGATTTTAGGACATGTTAATTCGATATAGTATTCCCGAATAATTCACTATGAAAGTGGGAGAAAAGCTATGATGATCGCCTTGGCAGCCGTTGGTTTTAGGAACGGCGATATTACATACAACAAAGAGAAGATTAAAACCGTGATTCGCGAACACGGGTACAAGCAAGCCGACCTTGTCCTATTCGGTGAGACTTTTTTACAGGGTTTTGATTCGCTTTCATGGAACTATGATAGTGATAAGAGCATTGCTGTCAAAATGAATGATCCGATTATCGATGAGATAAGGAAAACTGCAAAAGAATATTCCGTAGCAGTGTCCTTTGGCTATATCGAGAAAACAGAGGACAGTTTGTTCAGTAGTCAGTTGACATTGGACAAAGACGGGGAAATTCTCGATAATTTCCGCAGGGTTTCTGTTGGATGGAAGGATCCAGTGGCCGATTTGCATTACAAAGAGGGAGATGGTTTTCACAAATTCTTATTTGAGGATAAGATTTTTGCAGTAGGTTTATGCGGAGATCTCTGGGATGATGGATATGTTGAACAGATGAAGGAACTAAACGCAGATATCGTTCTCTGGCCAGTTTACACGGATTTCAATTACGAAGAATGGAATAAAACCATTAAATACGAGTACGCTGAACAGTCTGTGCGCTTTGGCCATGATGTATGCCTTGTAAATTCGGTATGTCTGGACAGAGAAGAATCTGAGATAGCCAAAGGTGGGGCAGCTTATTTCCAGGATGGCAGAATTAAATACCAAACACCTGCCGGGGAAGAAAGTATTCTCTATGTCCTGGATAGTTCAAATACAAAGGACATAGAACCATAATATTCCAGTAGCTAGATGAATAATAAAGAGGACGTTAGATAGGCAATGGAACAGATTACATTACACCGAATGACAAGAGAATTGTGCCATATGCTATATAGAACCTGGGAAAATGATGATTCCATCTATATGGATATGAATTTATATAAAACATTTGTCTATGATGAAGAAAAGGTTAACAAATACTTTGATTCTAAGCAGGATTCTTCAAGAATGCTGTTCGCAATAATGCTTGATGACAGACCTATAGGTGAGTTGCAGTTAAAACAAATTGATCTAAAAGCTAAGGAATGCACACTGAGCATACATATGCAAAATGATGATGCTAAGGGGAAAGGATATGGCACAAGAGCGGAACAATTGGCCATAAAATATGCTTTTGAAGAACTAGGAATGAAAGCGGTAAATGCAGATACAATCCGAAAAAACATCCGTAGTCAGCACGTTTTAGAAAAGGTCGGTTTTCATTTTGTTACAGAGGATGGCGATTTTAGATTATATAGGATTGAAGCAGGTGATATGTTTGAAAAATCTTGTGGAGCAATAGTTTATACTGTAGAAGATGGGGTAATAAAATATCTTCTTGTTGAGGAAATGAGCGGAGCGCATAGTTTTCCCAAAGGACATATGGAAGAAGGCGAGACAGAAATAGAAACTGCGCTTCGCGAAATAAAGGAAGAAACAAATCTGGAAGTCGAGTTAGACGCTGAATTTAGAACAAGCGAACAGTACACACTTTCAGAGAAACCAGGAGTGACAAAGCAGGTTGTATATTTCCTTGCTAAGTATAAAGGCTCATCTCCGTGCATAACAAGACCTGACGAGGTAAAGGCTCTGAAGAGCCTCAAATTTGAAGATGCTATCAATACTTTAGAGTATGATAATAAAAAAGAGATGCTTAAAAAGGCTGATAGCTACCTTAAGAGCAAGGAAGCAAATATTTATTAAATTCCAGTTAATATATTAAGAAAAGCAGAATATGAGGTTATCATTGTGTTCACGATTACAAAGAACGATATCAATAGTATTCTTAGGGATTATCGCATCAATGCGGAGTGCTCTTCTTTAACAGAATTACAAAGATATTATTACGAAAGAGAAGATCCTGAGTCCAAACAGGTTAGGGTGATAGTAAGAGTAGATTTAGTGGACGGTAGATCATTGGTTGTGCGTTTTAAAAATGAAGATGATGCACCGCAGGATGTAATAGAAGCACAGAGCCGCTTCGCTGTTTTACTGTATGAACATGGTATAGATACACCGGAGATATATGATGCAGAAGGGCTTTATGCACGTTGCTATACTATTAATGGATATGATGTGATTGTAACCGTTGAAAGATTTGAAGAAGGAGAAATTCAATTAGTTGATCCTGAAACAGCAATGGAAATCGGAAAGCTTCTTGCAAGGATGCATAACATTGCTGAAGAGGGTGATATTCATGTTAACAGTAAAGTCCTCTTTGACCCATTGACAGAGAATGATCTGTTCAGTTTCGAGACTTTCATCGCGTATAAGGATAAACTGCTGGCGATAGACCACGATTTGTATCTGGACATCGTCCATAAGCATAACTGGCTGATATCCCATATTCAGCCATTCAACAATAATCCACGTTATGCCGTACAGGGAGACTTTAGTGTCTGTAATCTGTATCGAACCCAAAGTGGGAAAATCGGAGTTTTTGATTTTAACCGATGCGGTGACAGTAATCTGTTTTTTGATGCAGTCATGCAAGCAATCTTTGTAGCCAGGCTGATGGATTATCCGGAAGAACTTGCAGGACATCAGGAAGAAAGGATTCTGTCTGCGTTTCTGAATGGATATCAGCAGATTCGACCATTTACATCTGAACAGAAAGAGGTATATCGATATCTATACACACTGGTAAATGCTTTCTGGGGTGCAGATTTAGTATGGAGTAATCAAAGCCTGACATCAGCTTTAGAAAATGCCGATGATATCTCTACGCATCGATGGATGAAGGAGATATACAGACGGGAATCCGAATGTTTGGATATAGCATTTTTGAAATAATACCGACAATTATAGGATGCCATGTCAGTTGGGCATTAACTCGGAAAAATATATTACAGCATAATGGAGCATGAAGTATGATTTCAATCAAGGAAGAAGAAATAGTAAAGTATTTAAAAGAATCTTACAATCCTATAGCTATTATTAAATATGGTTCTTTTGCAGATGGAAGTGCTAATGAGAACAGTGACTTTGATGCGTTAGTAATTACCACAGATGTTGAAAAGCATGATTCATCCGTTGTTGCAGATACTGTTTTGGACGTTTGGGTATATCCAGAAAATAAGTTTTCTTCTGGATATGATCCGGATGAATTTCTGCAGGTATTTGATGGCATCATAATTCAGGATCAGAGAGGATTAGCGAAAAAACTGATAGATAGAGTAAATGATTATATAGATCAAACACCGGCAAAATCTGATGAAGATATAATACAGGAGGTTGCATGGTGCGAAAAGATGCTAGCTAGAACTGTCAGAGAAGATGCTGAAGGCTATTACAGGTGGCACTGGCTACTTATGGATAGTTTGGAAATATATTTTGATATAAAGCATTTGTATTATCACGGTCCAAAGAAGGCCCTCAAATATATGCAAAATAATGATTCAGAAACATTCGATATATACTTGTGTGCATTAAAAGAAATGAATCAAGATAATCTTGCACAGTGGATTGGAGTGCTTAAGGCTTTAAAATAAATAGTTCTATTTCAGTAAAACGTGCTAAGGAAGTAAGAAAAATGGGAACAATTAGGGACTATAGAAACATGGTGGAACAACCCTGGGGAAAGATGTTCTACGAATTGATTTATGAACAACTGAATATTTCAGAAGAAAAAAGAGTAAGAATCCTGGATTTTGGAGCAGGATTTTGTATAACAGCAAATTATTATGCAAAGAATCACGAAGTTGTTGCTGTTGAGCCGAATGAGGAAATGTACAATCTGCGAGCGGAAGATAATGAGTATACTCTGATCACTCAAGGGGTGGATTATCTTAAGGCCGTTCCTGATAATTATTTCGATGTTGTTCTTTGTCATAATGTCTTGGAATACATAGAAAACAGAGAAGCAGTTTTAGATCAATTGGTGAGAGTAGTAAAGCCAGAAGGAATTCTTTCTATAGTCAAACATAATCTTCTTGGTAGAGTTATGGGAAGTGCTGTGCTTGCTGATGATCCCAACGTAGCATTGGAACTGCTGAACAATATTTCCGAGGATAGTATGTTTGGAAATAGAAGTGTTTATAGTAACGAGCTGCTTATTGAAACATTGTCTCATGATATGAAACTTTCCGATAGCTATGGAATAAGGACATTCTTCGGACTGTCTTCAAATAATGAGATCAAGCATACAAATGAATGGTATCAATCGATGCTTGCATTGGAAATCAAAACAAGTACTATGGAAGAATTTAAAAAGATTGCTTTTTTTAATCATTTGATATTTAAGAAGGAAACGAATAAACAATAACTCGGAATATATTCCAGGTTAACGGTCTATGCACAAGTCTGATTTTGAGGAACTAAAATGAAGAAAATTCTTGTTATGGATGAGAAAAACTATCTTCCGGATATGAAAGAGATATTACGAGAGGCAGTAAGGGGCATTATTTTTATTAATGGCAAACTGTTGATGATAGAGAATTGTTTCGGAGAAGTGAAACTCCCTGGTGGAGGAATCGAAAAGGGTGAAAATGAGTATCAAGCCTTGATGCGAGAGGTAAAAGAAGAAACCGGATATGATGTGATCTATGATTCAATCAGACCTTTCGGAGAAATAGAAGAAAAGCGATTGTCTACTCATGAGCCTATGATTTGGCATCAGATCAGTAGGTTGTATTTTTGTGACGTAGCACCGACCAAGAGCCGGTGCAATTACACAGAAAACGAAAAAAAGTATGGATTTCGACAGGTGTTCTATTCTTTAGAAGAAGCTATTTCTAAGAATGAAAAGATGTTGGAGAAAGAAGGAAGACAAGCATGGAATCAAAGAGAGTACAGAACACTTTTACTGATACGTGACTTTGAAAAAAGATAATTTATAAAAAATGCGATTGGTCTTATATATATTCCAGTTAAAACTGACTAAGACAAATCGGAGTTTTGCAGGAGAACCGGAATGGATACAATTAAGAAAACAGGACTAAACTCCAATGAAATAAAGCTGATTGCCATTATTGCGATGACAATCGACCATGTAACTTGGCTACTATTTCCTGGATGCCAAAAGATATGGTGGGTCATGCTTCTTCACGCGATAGGAAGATTGACAGCGCCAATTATGTGGTTCTTTATTGCTGAGGGATTTCATTACACTCGAAACGTAAAAAAGTATATTGCCCGACTGTTCCTTTGCGCTGTAATATCGCATTTTGCCTATAACTTTGCCGGAGGAATACCATTTATTCCCAACGGATTTTTCAATATGACCAGTGTGATGTGGTCGCTTGCCTGGTCGGTAGTTTTGATGGTCATATTTACAACGGATCAGTTGCCACAGTGGGGTAAAATTGTTTTGATCCTGATTATCTGCTTTATTACCTTCCCATCGGATTGGTCAACTGTGGCGGCTATGTGTCCGGTATACTTATACATGAATCGTGGCGATTTCAAGAAACAATCGCTTGCTATGCTCATATGGACAACAATTTATGCAGTCGTATATTTTATCTTTATGGACAAAGCAGTAGGAAAAAAGTTATTGACACCTGACAATACGATGTCTATACTTACAACTAATAATTTCGGAGGAAAGCCGGATATATGATAAACACACGTCTCGTCAATAGAATGATGGTCACTAATGTGCTCGTGAAATATTATCAGGGGCTTAGATTACCATGCGAGATGAGGCCGGGTTATATGATGAATTTGTAAGCTTATCAGATTCACTGGACAAGTTTATTAAGACCTTATCAAGCTTTATAAAAGTTTTGATAAGGTCTATTTTTTACATTACGAGGAGGAGACCACTATGAAAATTGCAGAAGAAACGATAACCCTTAATGATGGAAGAAACCTTATCCTTAGATCAGCGCAGGAAAAAGATGCGGCTGTCATGCTGGATTATATCAGGAAGATAGCTGAGGAGACGCACTACCTGATTAGGTATCCTGAAGAAATAAGCATTGATCTGGAAAGAGAGAAGGAGATCATAAGGAATAATCTCGAAACTGATGATGCTGCCTGGTTTACTGTGTTTGATAGAGAAAGAGCAGTAGGCAACTGCTCTGTAAGCCGCAATAGAAATCATCTCAAACTCAGGCACAGATGCGACTTTGCAATTGCCATTGAACAGGCATACTGTGGAAGCGGACTTGGAACAATACTTACGCAAAAGGCTATTGATAAAGCAAGAGAAATGGGCTTTGAGCAGATAGAACTTGGTGCCTATGCAGATAATGAAAGGGCTATAGGGCTATATAAAAAGATGGGATTTAAGGAATGCGGAAGAACTCCAAGGGCATTCAAGCTTAAGGATGGAACATACATTGATGAAGTAAACATGGTTCTGTTTCTGTAATTACTGAAAAAAGGGAGGTGTCTATGATTATAAAAAATGAGATTCCTTTACTGGAATATGACGACCGTTCTGTGGAGGTTATAGCTCCAGATCACGATTGCAAAGATCTAAAGCTTCCGGAGAAGTGTCTGTTTGCTTTTCTGGGAGATGTGGTTCATAAATACGCCAAAGAGAATAACGCTGATATAACAGAAGAGCTCATTACAGTATCTCACAACATAAAGATTTATGTGCTTCATGAGGAAAAAGAGGATATATGTCTTGTTCAGTCGCCTATTGGCTCAGCATCAGCTACTCAGGTTCTGGACACACTTGTTACCTGTGGCTGCAGGAAGGTTATAGCGGTGGGCTCATGCGGAGTGCTTGCGGAGATTCCCGAAAATGCATTTCTAGTACCGACTAAAGCACTCAGAGCGGAGGGAACTTCGTATCACTATCTTCCGGCATCAAGGTACATAGAGCTTGATGAAGAACCGGTCTCTGTGATCGAGGATTGTTTTAGGGAACATGGGCTTCCGTTTATTACCTGCACAACATGGTCCACGGATGGATTTTTTAGAGAGACCAAGGATATGGTAAAGTACCGCCTTGAGGAAGGCTGCTCTGTAGTTGAGATGGAATGTGCGGCACTGGCCGCTTGCTGCAGGAAAAGAGGAGCGAAGTTCGGACAGTTTCTTTTTACAGCGGACTCTCTAGCAAATGTGCATGACTATGATGCAAGGAGTTTTGGTTATGATTCTCATGAAAAGGCACTTTTGTTGGGATTGGATATCCTGAGAAGTTACAGATAGGAGGAAAAATCAATGATAATACGTTTTGCCAGAGAAGATGAGTTGGAACGCATTAATGCTCTACGTAAGCAAGTCAACGACATTCATGTCGCTGGGAAGCCGGATGTTTTTAAGCCTGGCTTTGGAAAAGAGCTGCAAGACCATATTAAGGATATCTGGAACGATCCCGAGCAGGAGATTGTGGTGGCAGATGAAGACGGCGTGTTATGTGGGTTTGCGGTACTTCATCATATCAATAAGCCTGAGAACCCATATATGTTCGAACGGGATTTTCTTGACATAGATGAATTCTGTGTGGATGAGAAATACCGCAGACAGGGCGTTGCAACAGAGTTTATTGCATTTATAAAGGATTATGCAAAAGAAAAAGGATTTAAGCGACTTGAGCTCAATATGTGGGAGTGCGTGATGATTGCTCTGGGAATGTCTTTTGCGGCATTCCTTGTAAGCTTCTCAGCTGTGGCTGTGGGAATGGCCCTTGAAGGGATTGGAGATAAGATTGGGGAGTTTTTAGCATCATAAATAGCAGAGATGCCTGTTGAGCAGGTTCAGAGGCTTCTTGGCCACGAGAAGATTGATGCAACATTGCACTATGCTATGGTAAAGCAGAGCAATGTCAAGATGGCGCATAAGAAGTTCCTTGGATGATATTGTAACTATGTCACAGTGATGGAGTTTAATGAAAAAGCACTCTCACTTCCAACAGAGTGAGAAATCAAGAAATATAATATCAGTGATTTTTAGGTCGTTATCCGTGTAGATGACGACCATATTTTTATTGTGTGATAGGCTTGTTTATGCAGATGATACGAATCGTGTCATACATGTCACCAAGCGTTTCTTTAGTTTTTTCATGATTCTTGTTACGGTTCATATAGCCTCGCGAACAAAACAGAAAGGATTATGAGAAATGAAAAGAAAAGGATTTAAGAGTTTATTATTTGGAGCATTGTATTTAATTGTATTTGTAGTCTGGACATTACTGATCCAAATCGTTGATGTTCAGCCTGTCGGGCAAAATGGGACAGACATAGGTTTTGCCACGATCAACTGCCATTTTCACAAATTGACAGGGGTTCATATGGTCATATACACCATAACTGACTGGTTGGGACTTGTGCCTATATTCATATGTCTGATATTTGCAGGTATCGGTCTTGCCCAGTTGATACAAAGGAAGAGCCTGGTTAGAGTCGATTACGACATAATAGTACTTGGGATATACTATATTATAGTGATATTTGGATATCTGATATTTGAAATGATCCCAATCAATTACAGACCGGTCCTGATAGATGGATTTATGGAGGCATCTTATCCATCGTCTACAACACTCCTGGTATTAAGCGTCATGCCTACTCTCTGGTTTCAGGCGAAAAGAAGGATGAAGAATGAAGTCGTACTGAAATATGTATGCGTTTTTTCAGCGTTGTTCTCCATTTTTATGTTTGTAGGAAGAACCGTAGCTGGAGTTCATTGGCTGACAGATATCATGGGATCAATTCTCTTGAGTACGGGATTATTTCTTTTATACAGGGCTGTTGTTCTTATCATTGATGACAAAGCAAAAGCCTGACAGGGGGTAAAATGGAGTTTGGCGAAAAACTGCAGGAACTTAGAAAGAATAAAGATATGACTCAGGAAGAGCTGGCAGAGGCTTTATATGTTTCAAGGACTGCAATTTCCAAGTGGGAGTCAGGTCGTGGGTACCCGAGCATAGATTCGTTAAAAGAGATATCGAGATTCTTTTCAGTATCTATAGACGAACTTTTGTCGGCAGAAAAGATGGTATCGATTGCCGAAAAAGAGAATAGGGACAATATCAGATATATTTGCGATATGCTTCTTGGAATCATAGATGTGCTTGCGATGATAATGATTGTCCTGCCCATATATCCCAATAGGATTGATGGTGTCTATTATGCGGTGAGTCTTCCTGATTTTGTTCAGGCAGGAAGACTGAAGTGTATGCTCTACTGGGCTGTTTTTATTTTGTTGGTAATCATCGGAGCAGTTAAGATTCTTTTGACAAGAATGAGGCAGGAAAAGGGAAGCAGGATCATTACAGCCATATCAGTGATAGTGGGAATTACCGCAGTACTTCTTCTCGCAATGGGCAGGGAAGCCTATGGAGTTTCAATGCTGTTTCTGATGATTGTGGCAAAGGGAATTGTGATCTACAAAATGAGATAAATCATGTGTTTCAGGAGGGATTAT
>NZ_CAMVPU010000075.1 GCF_947169445.1 uncultured Butyrivibrio sp.
AAAACAACATTTTCTCGCATTTGCCTATCCTTAAATGAGCGCATGAAATTAAACATCCACTCTGATTTGCTCTGGAGTGATGATTCATAACTTTCGCTATAAAGGCAATAATTGCGATTCATTGTTGTCATGTCTCTTTCTTTTCCTTTCCGGGAGCTCTTATCTGCTCCGCTTATCTCTTTCTATATCGTATAGTAACACCAGTAAGTTTAGTTGTCTATTAGCCTTGTAGTATAAAAATTCCAAGCTTTTTCCTCAGCTCAATATCCTGATACTGCTTCTCGAAGTATGACCTTAGCTTAATCTGCTCGGATCTCTCCTGATAAGAATACTGGTCTGTGACCTGATTTTTCATTGCTACATCGAGACCCTTGAGCCAATTGATTTTCTTAGTGGAATTCAGATGATTGTTGATATCCGGAAGATCATCCATATCAATCGCAGTCTGTATATAGCTCTTTAGCCTGTTATATGAGCCAAAAGAGCCTGGGCAGGTAATGTTCTTATCATCCATGTATGAGCATAGGGCAAACATCTCTATCTGCGTCGCTTCTTTTGGATCAACATCTTTTACACTGATATTATAAGAGCCATAATCACCAAGCGAGACCGTGATAATCGGATTCTGTTCAGTAGAATTTTCCGAGTATCTTGCAATCATTGTCTGGGAAGCATTGGGTCCAACGGCGATTGCAGACATTCCAAGTACTTTACCATCTCCTGCAGATGGAGCCATGGACGTTGTAGATGTCAATTCTACCGCAAAGGGCTTATTCAGAGCACTCGCTGTGACTGCACTGGCTGCAGCTGTCTTATACCAACTGTGATCATTTCTTCTGTCATAAGAATCTATAGCATAAAGACTCATGCAAGCTCCTTTCTTTCATCGAAAAGCCTTTGGATCTTATCTTCGTATTCTTCTTCGGCTTGCTTTTCCTCTTTTTCCTTCAAAGCTTCCTGAATGTCATCCAGATCTTTATCTATGCGTTCCATGAGTTTATCCCATTCCTTTTCGGTAAACTCCTGATTTCCTATCTGGATCTTAACTTCGGTCTCATTGTTAAGAAGCTTATGATAAAGCTCAGTTTTATATGAATTGATCTGCTCTATCAAAGAGTTTTCCTTAATCTCTGGCTCTTTTTCCGCATCAGGAGTCTCGTTCTCCTCAACCGTATCTTCTATCGGCTTGGACTTCTCTTCCTCAATTTCATAACGCTTCCTTGTGCAGTGATTATACTCATGAATGGCCCTCATGATCGCATTTAGATCTTCCGGCGTAAACATGCTGGCAGCCTTCGAAAGTTGATCAATGTTATCCACGTTCACATGAAGAGCTCCGCCACTTGGAAGATATATCTTAAGGACCTTTTCTTTCTCATACATGTTTCCAAGGGTTATGGCATTCTGCTGATAATCGCATTCAAAAATCACGCCATTGTAATTGATGATGCCATCCTTAGCCAGGAAGTTATAAGGACATTTCTTCTCACTGGCCTCACTGAGATGAGAACCAAAGCTTTTAGAAGTCTCATCTACGCCTGTAAAATTCTCTTTTCCCGCTACAGAATATGTATTGTCCGCATAACGATCAAGTGCCAATGCTGCTATACCCATAATGCCAGCCTCCTAGATGGTAACAAAAAACGTGCCCCTTCATAGGATAATCAATCCATTGAAAAGACACGCATTCCTTTTGCTATCTTATATATCGGTAAAACTTATTAGATTGTTTATAGCAGCTTATAAACTTACGCTACAGCAGTCTCCTTCTCTTTTCCCTTGCCTAGAGTCCTCATGATAAGACCAAACACATTTCTTACAAGCGGACCTGCGAAAAAGATCTGCCAGCAAAGAGCCATTGGGAAGTTGAAAGCGGTAGTCTGGAGCCATACAGCTACGAACTCACTGCCTGCATCTTTGAAAAGAATTGTTGCTACAAGGCTCATCAGTGGGCACATAAGGCATACTGACATAGCAGAAATGCCAAGTATCATCATGATCATGGGGTCCTTGCCCGGAGTCACAAATCTGAAAGCCAGCTTCTGAGCCAGTTTTCCGACGAAAAGCAGTTCAAGCGCAACAGCGATTGGCCACATGATTATCATTTCTTTAAAAGCAGACAGAAAAACAAAGTTCTGAAGGCCGCCCACATTAAGTGAAATGTTGTAGCAGATCATGGCATAGACCATGACGAATGCCATGAAGGCAGTAAAAAACACATCCTGTAATTTGCTCTGTGGTAACATAAAGGGTTCCTCTCTTTCTTAAATGGGGAAGACCTCCGTGTTGTTCGTTATCACCCAGCATCGCAGGATGTGCGTTTCCAATAATACCCTGAAATCTTCAATTATTCTTTTCAGCAGTTTTGGATTATATCAGAAAATATTTTTTTGTGTAAGCATTTTTTAAATATAGCTCACAGTTTCAGCGAGATCTTTCCTGCTGTTATGATTATCAAGAGGTCCTACCCCTTCTGCAGCGTATCCAAGGTCAAGGAGCATAAGGATCTCTTCATTCTCAGGTAAGCCAAGATCTTCGGCAAGCTTATCCGGATCAAAGAAATTGAGCCAACAGCTGTCTACTCCAGCATCTGCGGCAGCCAGCATAAGATGCGTAGCCACAATTGATGCGTCCTCAACTCCGGAATCCCTCTTGCCACCGGGGTATGTAAATACATTGTTTTTATCAAATGTTACAACCAGAACAGTCGGCGCTCCGTAGCGACAAGGAGTCGCCTTATCAATCTTAGCCAGGTTCTCATCAGTCTCGACAACATAAATATGCTGCTCCTGAAGATTCTTTGCTGTAGGTGCAAGTCTTCCGGCTTCAAGAATGTCATTAAGCCTTGCCCTGTCTACTTTTCTTTCGCTGTATTTCTTACATGAATAACGGTTCTTTACTACTTCTTTAAATTCCATGATAATTAGGCTCCTCCTATAGTCTCCTGAAACTTCACAATTCCTTGATAAAAAACCTGTTCATCGTCGCATGAACAACGCCTGCAGGCTTCTCTATCTCTTTATATCCGCACTTCTCATATACATGAATTGCTGCCACAAGATTGTCATGGGTTTCAAGATACATCTGCTTATACCCAAGCTCTTTTGCCTTATCTTCTATCAAAGAGATCAGCTTATAGCTTAAGCCTGCTCCTTTGACTCCATCCGCAAGATAGAGTTTCTGGAGTTCACAGCAATCCTTGAAAAACTCAAACTCAGCAAGACCAATGCCACCTATAAGCTTATCGCTGCCATCGGTCACAACATAGTAATAGCGCCTCGCCGAGTCCGCCAGATAGAAATCGCTTAGATGATTAAGATTGTCATCAAAGTAGACTGTCCCTGGAATATCAAGGTGATGCTTCTTTAAATTGAATCTGATCAGATCCGCCAATGCCAGATCATAGCCAGGTGTAAGTTCACTGATCTTCATCTTCCCATCCTTTGCAGACATCGCACCAGCCTTCGGCTCCGGTAACCGCCTCAAGTTCTGAGGGCGTGACCTTAACTGAAGTAAACTCATTTCCTCCCGCAGGATGGACATATTCAAATCTCTTCATGGAAACATCCAGCCAGATAGGGATGCCATCAGCCACAGCAAAAGGGCATACCCCGCCCGGCTGAAATCCTGTAATGCTCTCCACCTGATCTCTTGGGATCATGTGAGGCTTGGTGTGGAACAATGACTTGAACTTTGAGCTGTTGACCTTGCCATCGCCTGCCATCACCACGATCACCGGCTTTTCATCAACTACAAAAGACAGCGTCTTTGCAATCTCAGGTTCACTGCATCCTATCTGTAGTGCAGCGTGTTCCACCGTATCAATTGTTTCTGTATGCTCAGTAAGCCTGTCCCCGAGGTTCTTTGAGACAAGAAACTCTTTTACCTTTTCATTGACCATTTCTGCCCTCCCAAGAAACACGAATTATCTATGCTACCATTATATCTGCAGTAACGCCTATTCTGTGTATGTATTTCCCTATGGCTGATGATAGCCTGTGGTTATATCAATAACTCTGCTCCAGATATTTCATGAGTGTTTCAAGGCCTTCGATCGGTACGCAGAATGTTCCGTCCCTGTGAAGGCATCCCTCATGTACTTCCTCTATGTCAAACCACCTGACCTCATCAACCTCTTCCTTCTGAAGAACAAGGTTGTCAATATCTACCGGCTTTTCATAAACGTAAACGAAAGCAACTTCGTTATCTCTGAACATCTTCCCATGAAATTCCATCTCATATTTGATGTGGAACTTCCCGGCAAAAGACAGATCTCCTTCATTAGCTTTTATTCCAAGCTCTTCATGCAGCTCTCTCTGGGCGGATTCAAGCGGATCATCTCCTGCCTGGATGTGTCCAGCTGATGAAGTATCATACATTCCGGGAAAAGACTCTTTTTCTTCGCTTCTCTTTTGCAAAAGAACCTGATAACTATCGCCCTTTTTCCTGGCTATCCATATATGCGCTGTTCTGTGGGGAATCCCCTTTTCGTGGGCTTCATTTCTGCTAATTGTTTTTCCTGTGGGCACACCATTATCGTCGGTTATATCAAAGATCTCCATTTTTATAATCCCAGCTCCTTACACAAAGCATCATATCTCTTCTGCTCTTTTTCCTTTACAGGCTTTGAAGCATCCTTAAAGCAATGATCGATAACATCCGCATCCTTCAGGAGTTCATCCATAGGGCTGTCTATAGCAGCCTTGTCATCGTGATGATATATTGCCGAGCAGATGATATCAGTCTCTTCAGGAGTTGTCAGTTCAAGCTTTCCAAGTATCTTTCTTGCAAGCTCTGCACCAAGATGCGCATGGTCATCATAAGAGCCAGTCTTATAAGCATGCATATCATGAAGCATTCCTGCCATGGCTGCCAATTCCGGATCAAGGCCTCTTTTCTTGGCCAGGATCTGTGCAGCAAGAGATACTCCATAAAGATGAGCTGTTGCACTTATCCGCTTGTCCTCATCATCCATCTTATTTAACTTCTTATCTACATATGCTCTTAGCTCTTTTAATCTGCTCATCTATCATGCCTCCTTAAAATCTCGTCCCGCACTTTGGGCAAAAATCAAAGTCCTCAGTTGTCTCATATCCGCACTGCCTGCATCTCTTGTAACCGGCCATAAATCCTCTTCCTCCGCTTACCTGTGTCAGATGACTTGGCAGGATCTCAACCTCTTCGCCTCTTGCAATCATCTTACCAATCTCCGGATCAAGCTCATATACAGTTCCGCAGCAACTGGTCTGCACGTAGTAATGCTTGTTCCACTTGAAAGTCGGTATAAAGAAAAGAGACAGCACCGTATATGTCATGAACACGTTGAAGCGCCCATATTTCCCACAGATTGCACAGGTGATCAGCTGACTAAAATCAAAGTCCTTCCTACCATCTGTAATTCCCATGATAAAAAACATCTACTTTGTCACTCCGTTCTTAATAAACTCATCCTCATGCTGACGATTCCGTCTTTCTCGCCAACCTCTTCAAAACCCATACGCTTATAAAGCTCATATCCAACCTTCATCACTTCAGGCTTGGTAGTAAAAGTAACTTCCTTGAATCCAAGTTCTTTTGCCTTATCAAGCATGGCATTGAGCATTACTCTTGCATATCCTTTGCCACGGAACTCGGGCTTTATGAACAATCTCTTTGCCTCACAAATTGCATCATCAACCTTCCTGATGGCTATGCTTCCAACAGGAGTCCCGTCCTCACTTCCAAGAAGCAGAGCTCCGCCCTTATAATACCCATCCAGGTCAGCAAGCTCCTTGTCAAAAGAGACAAAGCAGCTCTCCGCGCCTTTTATCTGGGAATATTCTTTGAAAATCTCTCTTATTACTTCGTTGTCCTTACAGACCCCAACATTAAACTCTGACATTTTTCATACACTCCTCTCGCTCGTTATACAGGATAAAATGGACACTTCTCCCTGATGCACTGCTGATTCTGGGAATAGAATTCGCATTTCTGCTCCTCATACTCCAGCTTTACATCATAGTTCTCATTCACATATTTTATGCCATTCTTAAAGGCGATCATGGCGTCTCTTTTGCAGCAACGAGGTCCGTTTATCTCCCCAAGGTCGCCTAGAGCCGCCGATGTGAACTGCATATGATTTCCCCAGGAACCATCTTCAGACAAAGGCCCTGTTCCATCAATTATAGAAAGAGCAGCACCGATCGAGGTTACTGCACCGCAGACTCCCCATAATCCGCACATTGCTCCTGGCATCCTTAAGCCTTCTCTGATCAGCTTTTCAAGAGCCTCATCAAGATCTATGTTGCCATCGGCATTCTTAAATGCCACCAAAAGACATGCTCCATCAAGTATGTGGTGTTCCGGTCCGTGGATACTTACATACTCCCTCTTTGCCATCCTTTTGAAAATGGCAACAGGGCTTGTACCCTTTTCATTCTTTATATCATCAACAATACGTCGTGCTTTCATTTCCATTTCATTCATCTGTTTTTACCTTACCAATGATCTTCCCCACTTCTTCATCAGCAGTCAGGTCATAGACCATCCTGTAACAGTCAAGGGCCTGCTGTGTATCGCCTGCTTCATCAGCCTCCTGTGCCGCTTTGTAGAGAAGCGCCAATGTGACTGGATTATTTTTACCATTTCTACCTCACAAAACCATAAACAACGTTCCTGCTCCAATAAGTATGCATCCGATCACGGACTTAGCCGTAAACTGCTCATGCAGGAATACAAAGGCAAGTACAAGTGTAATAACAACGCTGAGCTTATCTATAGGAACAACCTTAGATGCCTCTCCAACCTGGAGTGCTTTGTAATAGCAAAGCCATGAAACCCCTGTTGCAAGGCCTGACAAGATCAGAAACAGCCAGCTCTTTTTACTTATCTCAGATATTCCATTCTGAGCATTGGTAAAAAAGACCATTCCCCATGCCATCACAACGACTACTACCGTTCTTATAGCAGTAGCAAGGTTTGAATTAACCCCTTCAATTCCTATCTTTGCAAGAATTGATGTTAATGCCGCAAATACCGCGGACAACAACGCAAATATGAACCACATAGCAATCCTCTTTCCCTCTTTATTTCAATGCCGCACTCAAGCTGTTCGTAATCCCTCTTGGTCCTCTGATTGCAGCAATACCATATTCATCCTTAAGAACTTCAAACGTAAACTTATCCGGCTTATATCTCTTTTGCAGCTGGATTTTCATCAGTGCCTTGATCGTAAGATTCCTATCAGAATAATCATATGGGATATCTGTCTCAATGACTTTGCACTTGTAAAGAACTGCTGACACCGGTGCACCAACATACATAAAGACTGTATCGCCCTTAATAATGCCTGCTCCCTGCTTCCAATCGATAATCTCCTCATCATCAAAGGCATGCACGATATCGTAATACTTGGGATTTGCAGGAATTATCCATTCCTTTGGCTGTCTGAACTTTTTCTTTTGTTTTGCTGAAGCAGTTATCTCAAAACTGGCGTCAATCTGTCTGCAGATTTCATCGAAAGATATTGTTCCGTCCAGTACGATTGTGATCCAGTTTCGCTTATTCATGTGATATCCGGGATAAAAACCATCCTGCTGAAGCAGAATATCTCTAAGCATAAGATCATCAATCTTCACATCGATGATATCTACGCGTTCAGTACCGGGCCTGCCAATCTTGTCTGAATCCACATCCATCACAATAGCAAACCATTTCCGGTTATCACCATGTCTGAAAACAGAGTAATTAGGGTAACTCCTCCACAAATGCTCAGAATCCGAACCATATTTCTTTTGAATATACTTCTCGACTTCTTTTCTCATCTACAAGTCTCACCGTCTTTTAGCCTTACTTTATCTCCAAAACAACGTCGCCATTACCAAGAAGCTGCGTCAGCTCTTCCTCAGGTAAATCTATATGCCCAAGCTTTGTATATGCCCAGGAATTTGAACCATAGAAAACAACGATCTGATTTCCAGAATAAAGCACAATGTCGCCATACTCTGTTGTGATCTTCTTGTCATCCCGGCTTATGCTCTGACCTATTGAGCCAACCTGCTCAAAACCGCCATACATTGACATATTCACTGTAAGCGGACAGTTTCCCTTCAGCTCTTTTACTGAGGCATTATCTTCCCAGGTAACAGGCATTTCTTTTCCATCAATTGTAAGTGTCATAGATGTCTCTTTTGCCTCCTCTGTAACAACCTCTCCGGTCCAGTCGATGATTCCGCCAAACTCATAGACATTGGTATACCCAATGTCAAAAAGCTTCTGTGCTGCCTCTTTACTGCGTCTTCCGCTTCTGCAATAGATAAGGATTATCTGATCAAGATCCGGGAGCTCAGATGGCATGGAATCACCAATGCTCTCGTTCGGAATACAGATTGCCCCTGGAATATGCCCTTCATCAAACTCATCCTGACGTCTGACATCCACGATTATATGGCCATCTTCAAGATCCATCATCAGCTTTGCTGTTTCCTGATTTATCTGCGTGTAACTGTCCTTATCGTTCTTTGATGCCAGAAAAATAGATGTTGGGCCATCCGCGCCACCGATAATTGTCACATCCGATTCAGTTTTAGATCCGCACCCTGTTACTACTGCGATGAGCATTAACATCGCCATAGCAAAATATCTTTTTCTCACTCAAAAACCTCACTTCAATCATTTTATCAGAAATAAAGAAAAGGTGGACCGTCACCGCAGTGAAATCCACCTCTCAAAATACTTATTTCAGCTGCATGCCATCTTTAAAGGCATTTCCCACTCTTTCTCCTACTCCGAAATAGCCATTTCCGAAGGGATCAAAGCTTATAGGCTTAACCTTCTTAATGTCCACTGCTCCATCAGTAACAACGCTCTCATCCGCAGAAACATTCACTATCTCACCGATAAGAATACCATCTTCAAAGCTCTTTACCTTGCATTCCAATGCAAGCGGAAGCTCATCGATAAGAGGTGCATCCACGAATTCGCTCTTTGTTGCGTGGAATCCTGCTTTATCAAACTTATTCGGAACTTTTCTTCCGGACTCGATACCAACATAATCACAGGGAACAACCTGATCCTCTGTTGCCATGCTTACCGTGAAAGCGCCTTTTGCAGCAAGATTATCGGTAGTCTTGTGATCTGAAAGGCTTATGGTAATCTCTTTAAAGTCAGTTGTAATACCCCAGGCAGCGTTCATTGCATTAGGTACTCCGTTTTCATCATAGGTTCCAATGATAAGAACCGGCTGAGGGTACATAAGTGGTTTTGCTCCAAAGTTTACTCTGCTCATTAGATTTTCTCTCCTTTTTATCCAATCTTTTCAACAAAATCAGTCATCATGTCAGATATCTTTATCTGCTGAGGGCATACCTGCTCACAGCTATGGCAATGTAGACAGGAAATTGGTTTCTTATCCTCAGGCATTGCCATAAGTGCCATTGGAGCAATAAATGCCATTCCTCCGTCTGCCGCTGTAAGGAGATGTTCATTGTAAAGTGATATAAGATAAGGTATATCCAATCCCTGTGGGCAATGACTTACACAATAATGACATGCTGTACATGGAATAGATTTCTGTGCCATCATCTTATCCACTATCTGCATAAGGGCTTCCATCTCTTTTTCACTAAGAGGCTTATCCTCTTCAAAGGTCTTAAGGTTCTTCTCAAGCTGCTCCATGTTGGACATTCCGGAAAGAACCATGGTCACTCCTGGAATACTCTGAAGGAACCGGAAAGCCCAAGCTGGGATTTCTTCATCAGGACGGAGTGCCTTGAGTTCCTCTTCATATTCCGGGAGAAGGCTAGCCAGCTTGCCTCCGCGAAGTGGCTCCATTACCCATACAGGGATCTTCCATTCATTCAAAAGGCCCACCTTGGCCTTTGCATCCTGAAACTTCCAGTCAAGGTAATTGAGCTGGATCTGGCAGAACTCCATATGCTCGCCATAAGCATCAAGGAATCTCTTAAGTACATCCATCTCACCATGGCAGCTAAATCCAAGATGCTTGATCCTGCCATTCTTTTTCTGTTCCATGAGGTAGTCGAAGATTCCAAACTTGGGATCGAGATACTGGTTTATGTTCATCTCACAGACATTATGGAAAAGATAAAAATCAAAGTATTCCATGCCTGTCTTTTCCAGCTGCTTCTCAAATATCTCTTTTACCTTGGGCATGTTTGATAAGTCATACCCTGGGAACTTTGTTGCGATATAAAAACTGTCCCTTGGATGGGATGAAAGAGCTTCTCCCATTACAATCTCAGACTGTTCATTGTGATAGCCCCAGGCCGTGTCATAATAGTTAATGCCGCTTGCCATTGCTTTATCAACCATAGCTTTTGCCTGCTCACGGTCAATGTTGCCATCATCGCCATTTATCACAGGCAATCTCATAGCTCCAAAACCAAGTCCTGATAGTTTAATTCCCTGAAAATCTCTGTAAATCATAGCCACCTCCTACTAAGCATTCTACTCAAGTTGTTTTCATATCAGGCACACTCTGCCTTATTTTCTATCTTGATCTCACCTCTTGCTTCAGGATCATCCATTATTATCTCAGATACTTCAGGCACTGTAATCAGTCCTGCCTTAGGTTTCTTTATGCTGATAACCTGAGTAAGAACAGTTGCTTCTACCTCTGACTTTTCAAAAGCCAGATCCGTATCTATCATCTTACAATTCACCAATTTAAGACCCTTGCAATAGCATAAAGGCTGGGTTCCTATTATTGTACAGTTTTCAAAGGTAACATTCTCGCAGTACCAGGCAAGATACTCTCCCTTTATCACGCTGTTTCTTACCACAACATTTTTCGCATGCCAGAATGCATCCTTGGTATCAAAGTTGCAGTTTTCAAACACTGAATCAGTAATGTACTGGAAAGAATACTTACCTTTCAAGGATACATTATCAAAATTAAGCCGTTCTGACCTCATCATGAAATACTCGCCCTGAACAGTCGTGTCCTTCATCTCGATATTATGAACAGACCAGCCAAACTCCTGTGAATTGATATCACAGTCATAGATCCTGATATCTGAACACTCCCTCAGTGCCTTGATCCCGTAGAGATTAGTGTCTGCAATTGTTGCATTATTTGTATACCAAAGTGCTGCCCTGCACTTATCTGTCAGTTCACTTCCCGTGATCTTAAGGTTGTCATCATGCCAGAAAGGATACCTAAGGTTAAAAAAGCTGCCCCTAACCTCAACATTCCTACTCTCTTTTAAAGCACTCTCTCCGTCGGCAGGTCCATCAAACCTGCAGCTGTCTACTAAAACACTGTTGCTTCCGTAAAGCGCTCTTTCCTCATCAAAACTCTGGTCTTTATAAATCTTTATATCCATAATCATTAACCTCTTATTTCTTCAAATCTTCACAATCATCCCAGCTAAGTACTCCGGTCTTTATAGCTTCATCATAACGGGATATCTTATAGTTAAGTTTGTCCATGGTAGCCTGATACTTATCCAGGTTCTCCTGAACTGCGACTCTCGCTTCCACAAGTAGATCTCTTCTGGCTTTGAAAGTCGAATCTCCTTCCTGAAAGAGCTTCACATACTCGATCAGCATCTCCACCGGAACTCCTGCGCTTCTCATGCATACTGCATTCTCAACCCAGCTTATATCTTCCTCTGTATAGTCCCTGTTACCTCCCTTTGTACGATGGACCTCAGGGATAACGCCGACGCGCTCATAGTATCTCAAAGTATCGGGTGTAAGGTTATATTTTTCGCATACTTCTTTGATCGTCATGGCTTTTGATCTCCTTATTTCAGGCAACTTTTATTTCAAATCGATTTGTTTTTGTTCCTTTATCTGCACTATACTCCTTGGAGTTAACTCCAAGTCAATATGTTTATAAAATTTTTATATTTTTGCATTAAAAAAGCAGGTGAATAGTCCGCTCAAAGCAGCTACGCACCTGCATTTATCACTCCCTTATAAAACTCTTGTCCGAATCAGGCATTGTATCATCAGATACAAAGCGCTCCGCTGTCATGTGAAGGTCGTACTTCTCCCGAAGCTTCATGATCTTCTGCATCATTGGCGAAGCGTGATGAACATCAATTGCCTCCTGGCTTTCCCAGCTATCAATCAGCAGTATCGTTTCCGGATCATCCAGAGACTCATAGTACTCATATCTGAGATTTCCAGTTTCATTCCTTATTGCATCCACTGTTCCGCTGCTTACCATCTCCTCAGCAAACTTCTTTGCTGAGCCGTCTTTACCTGTATAACGAAGATTAACTGTAATACTCATCCAAAGATTACCTTTCCTTCACCAAATATCCCCATCTCTGCATTCGCAGGCATAATCAAAAACCGGGAACCACTGAAACTCAGAATCACCTTTCAAATACAACGGATGTCTGGGATTTCCCCATCTGGTTGTAGTTCCAAGGTGGTACCACTCAGCCTCTCTTATCCTATCCTGAATGTCATAAAGTGTGTTGCCAAGATAATCCCTTGAATCAATGAGATCTCCCCAGGCAGCCCAGACTTTGTCGATGAAGTAGGACTTCTGAAGAGCCTCCAGGACCTTCAGGTTCTTCTCGATGAGTTTTTTGTCCGCCTTGGCAGGCAGATCATCAGGGTTCGTTGCCCTGAGCGGGTAAAGATTCGCCATGATCCAGCCATCGCAGCAAGGATCCTTTTGAACAAACTTCCTTACTCTTTTAATTGTCGGGTCAAGATTGTTCTCTCCTGCAGAAGCTGTGCTGGGATTCACGCCAAACACAAGCATGTTCCTTCTGCCAGGTTGCCCCAGAAGATATCTCTCCTTCTCATCCCCAATGTAAAGCCATCCGCTTGGAATATCTTCCTGTTTTTCGAGCCACGCTGGAATATCATCCAGCATTCTTTTATCTATTCTCATGTCATTTCCCCGTTTAAATTTTATCTGTATTTAATACTAATTTCAGTGAAACAATGATACGATTATTTCACCTCTTGTAAGGATTTTGGGATATCCTTACATATCATAAGAATAGGCTGATGCTGACCGTTTCAGGTACCCTCGCATCAGCCTTTTTTCGTACCGTAATTACTCACTATCTTCATAGCGGCTTTTCTTTTCCCTGCAAATGTAATCCCAACTGCAATCTCCGCAGATATCTCCGCGGATACCCGCATCTATTATCTTCTCTCTGACAAGTCCTATGAATTTGGCAAAAGAGATCTCGCTTCCATCAGAAAGTTCGCAGGCACTCAGCACTTCCTCATCGTACCGCCGTACTTTCTCCTGGGTAGTGCATACGCCGCCTTCATTGTTCGGGCAGTTCTCGCATACAATATCTGTTTCAGCCTTCAGCACCACCTTCTGCTCCGGGTCCGCTTCAAGCTCTTTTATCACCCGTCCCATGTGGTCCGTGAAATCAGCACTGTAGCCCTTGCCTTCATAGAACTGAAAGCACATCCCATGGTGGGGTCTTAAACAATTATTCATTTCATCCCTCATCCGGCTTCTGTCCATCATGTGCCTTCCACGCACACTCTGTCAGGGCTAT
>NZ_CAMVPU010000076.1 GCF_947169445.1 uncultured Butyrivibrio sp.
ATATCTATTATTGTTCCAGAGCCATATCCTGCTCTGATATTTCGTAGTTCCAGAGCCATATTCTTACCTTTATCCTCTATGTCTTTTCGCAAGAAGAATTATGAAAAATGGCGCTCCGATCAGAGAGATCAGCATACCCACAGGGAGTTCATAGGGATATGAAATATTTTTTGCAAAAAGATCCCCAAACAGAAGAAGATTACTCCCCCATATCATGGTTAGAATCATCCTGCTTTTGAAGGATGAAATATCTATTCTTTTGATTGCATTTGGTACTATCAGACCAACAAAACTGATGAGCCCACATATACTTACAACAGTAGCGGCAAGAATCACCGCCGCCATGATGGTCATGAATCTATATGTCCTTACCGGAAGTCCCACCCCGAACGCCACTTCATCTCCCAGCGCAAACAGTTCAATCTTAGGTGAGATCATCAGCAAAAAAAACAGTGTTATCAGAACCACCACTATTGTTACAACAAGCGGACCTGCCTGTATTCCCTGCAGGGATCCAATCTGAAATGCAGTCTTGTCATAAACTGTATCAGGCCAGACTGTTATGCAGAAATTAATCCCGGCACTCATGAGAGCTGAAACCGCTACACCTGACAGAATCAATATATTCTTAGAGCTTCCTGCCAGTCTGGACATAACAAATACCAGTCCCGCCGATGCAATGGCACCTAAAAAGGCCATTAGTGTTCTCGCAGGTAAAGAATGTCCAAATATTACTACCGATAAGAGCACAAAAAATCCGGCTCCGTTATTAACTCCCATAATGCTTGGAGAAGCCAATGGATTTGACAATGCTTCCTGCATTAGTAGTCCGGATAGAGCAAGCGCAGCTCCGCAGATGATTGCTGCACAAATCCTTGGAATTCTTATATCAAACAGTATTATCGATGTAGCCGTATCACTTTGAGTACTTCCCAAAAGGACTGATAAAAGGTCTTTTGTTCCAACAGATGAATTCCCTGCAAGCACACCAAACAGGCTGCAGGCTATCAGCAGCAATAATCCTGTGATCATCCATATTTTTTCATTTGAGGATTTCATATATGTACCTGTATGCCTCATCCCATCTTGCATTCGGTTTATATTGGAAAAGATCCTTTGGAAGCATGTGTACCTGATTCTTTGTAACAGCTGTAAGCTTTTTCCACACATCTTTAGAAGTAAATTCTTCCTCCAATACGCTCATAGCCTCCTTTTCTTTTCCCTGATAGATAATAAAAATATAGTCAGGATCAGATATCGTTATCGCCTCAAGACTCAGCTCATCAAGAGAACTGTTATCGTAAGCAATATTCTGAATACCAAAAGAATCAATTATTTCGCAGCCAAAATAGTCGTCTTTCATAGCTTTGTTCTTGGTGGCTGAAACTCTCAGGAAAAGATATGTTTTGTCCGAGTTTTTACCTGCATCATACTCTTTAAGTATAGCATCAATCCGTTCTTTGACCTCTGTAACATTCTTTTTATAAAGATCATCCCGACCGGTTATGGTTGTGAATTCCCTCATTGTTTCATCGTAGTCCTGAAAGGATTCTATATCCACAGTAACTACGTTGATCCCAAGGCTGTCCAGTTCTTCTTTGAACTTCTTATGTGATGGCAGGTCAAGAGTCATCATTACTGCGTCAGGCTTAAGAGATACAACCGTTTCAACGTTTGGCTTGGACACTGTACCTATGATTTGGGCACCGTCCGTCATTCCCTCCAGTTCCAGGGCATCTTCAGTTGCTCCCACAAGACTTCCTCCTGCCAGGAGCCACATCTCACTCACAGACTTCGACAGCGCAACAACCCTTTCATATGTAATTGTCTCTTTTTGACTTCCGTTAAAAGATGTGCAGCCACAAATAATTGTGGCTGCAACCATAATAGCAGATACTACTACCAGTAACCTCTTTACCATAATATCTTAACCGCCATACTTGTCGTAATGTTTTCCGCCCCAGTAAATCCTCTGATTTACTTCAGCTTTAGGGCCAAGTTCCACTCCTTCAAAAAGCCATTTCTTAAACTCCTCAAAACCTGTTCTATCCACAATGTAGCCGATATGCTCCTTGTGCTCAACAGCATCGGGATCTATGTATTCTTCAATGTAGGCATAAGTATTCTTTACCATCTTTAGTATACTTTCTTCGTCTGCCCACTTGATGAAATCCTCGGCAAGTCTGGGGTTCTTTTTTCCGGTACGCCCCAAAAGCACGAGTCTGAAATAATGCTCCCTGCTTCTGGTCCAGGCTCTGGTAGGGCAGTATGCCACGCAGACACCGCATCCGATGCACTTAGCTGTATCTCTTACAACCTTGCCGTTTACAAGCTCAAGAGCTCCGACAGAACGTCTCTTGCAGTAATTGACACAGGCTCCACAGGCTACGCATCTGTCTTTGTCATACTGAGGTTCTGTCATTCCGATGATACCAAAATCCGCCATCCGTACTTTGGCGCAGTCATTGGAACATCCTGTAAAAGCTATCTTAACGTGCCTGTCATTGGGATAGATATTGTTCTCCATCTTCTGGGCAAATGCAGTGGTGTCATAACAGCCAAAGGGACATAGTCTTGCTCCCGGGCACGCGATAACGTTTCTTGTTCCGGATGAAGGATATCCCTTTCCTTTTTCAGGCTGGTTAATTCTCAGAGAATCAATTATTTCCTGAACTTCAGCATTTACCTTATCGACATCTGTCAGCTTGATGCCGGGAATTTCTATTCCCTGTCTGTTTGTTATGTTGATAACACCAGTGCCGTATTTTTCCGCAATCTCAACAACTTTGCCCATTGATTTTGCATCAATGACACCTCCGGGAATTCTTATTCTGGATGCAGTCTCTCCGCGGACTTTGGAGTAGCGGAAAGCATTTTTCTTAAGTTTACCTACATTTATATCAAGATTAGCCATCTACTACCTCCTTCTTCAGTCCACAAAGTTCTTGGCAAACTCGTAGTTGAACACCGGTCCGTCAAGACAGATATAGGTGTCATTAACCCTGCAGTGCCCGCATTTTCCAAGGCCGCAACACATCTTGCGCTCATGGGACACTGTAATATTGGAATCTTTAAAACCCTTTTTCTGAAGCTCGATTATAGTAAACTTCATCATAGGAGGTGGTCCAACCACTACAGCTTTGGCATTTGCAGGATCCTTAAGAGGCAGTCCCTCGATATATTTTGTTACAAGTCCTATGTTTCCCGTATACCCTTCTGGTGCTCCGTCAACGGTAAGTGTGAGTTTTAACTTCTCATCCCAAGCCTTCAGGTCATCCCTAAAGAGCATATCATCAGGGGATCTGAATCCTGCAATAACATATTTATCCTGAGCATCAGGCATCTCGCTAAGTGCCTGAATAACACCCCTTACAGGAGATACTCCGGTTCCTCCCGCAACAACCACAACTTCTCCGTCTTTATACAGATCAACGTCAAATCCATTGCCATAAGGTCCACGTAGCAGAAGATTCTGACCCTTATATCTCTCAAATACTTCGTTTGTGACCCTTCCGACTTTTCTGATAGTCAGATCCACAAAGCCATCGCCAATGCCGCTTACAGAGATAGGTGCTTCGCCATATTTGGGAATCGAAACCTCAAAGAACTGTCCGGGTTTAACCTCACCTTTAAAAGCCATTCTAAAGGTGTATTCCTTTCCGGTATGCTTTATAACATCAAGTATTTCAGAGGCAAAAGGAAGATATGGATTCATAGTATTCATGAGTTCACCTCCTTTTTAACCGCGTCGTTTACCTTGTTTATGATATTGGAAAAAGATATGTACTCAGGGCAGATATCATCGCACCTTCCGCAGCCCACGCACATCTGATAACCGAACCTCTTCTTGAAATCCGAAATCTTGTGCAGGACTTTAAATCTCATCCTCTCTCCGTTCTTTCTTCTGTACTGTCCGCCACCTGCAACATCCGTGTATCCGTCCACCATACAGGAGGCAGCTACTCTTCTTCTCTCACCAACTCTTCCATTGTCTGAATAAAAGACATCCTGCATCGTGTAACATGTGCAGGTAGGGCAGACGAAGTTACATCTTCCGCAGTTGATACACCTTGTAGTATACTCATCCCACAGTTCGTCGGTTATAATCCTGCCCGGTATCTCATCCGGGATTTCAACCTTGACGTCGTTTTCGGTTACAAACCTCGGTGTTACATCTGATTCCGTTATACCTGAGGCAGCCTTGAAGAATCCTTCAAAATTCTTATCAAGCACATTTGAATGAATCTCACCATCAATGAGGTCAACAGAAAAAGCGTAACCCTCTTCATACTTATTGGAATCCATGGAAACGCAGAAGCAGTTATCGAAGGACTTGCCGCAGCCAATGAGCACTGTCTTAATGAGATCCCGGCGTCTTTTATAGAACGGGTCTTTTGCCAGACCGTTTTCAAGATATATCTGGTCAAGACGCTTAAGGCCGTTGAGATCACAGCTCCTTCCAAAAATCAACACCGGCTTATCACAAAGATCCGCCTCCTTTACTTCTTCTTCAGTGAAGTACAAAAGAGTCTCTGAAAGAGGTAAAAGAAACTCCTTTGATGCATAGTCTGATTTTTTCTCCAGCTCAATCTCTGATGCATCGCTGATCTCGTCATAGATAACACAGTCAACATCAGTAAATCTCCCTGCACCTTTTTTGAGGACCGGAGCAAAGATCCGGTAGTCCTTAAGAAGGGCACTGACAAGATCAGAAAAGCCCTCCTTTCCAAGTACATAGCCCATAAGAAACCCTCCTAAAAGTTTTTATGTATAGCCTTAAGGCCTTTTACCTTTCCCAAGGAGCATCCTTGAGAAATTCAGAAGTACATAACCAACCAGCATAGATGTCAGGAATATCTGCAGTCCCGACAACTGAGTAAGTGCAAAGCCTGCGCTTTCATTTCCATGTCCGTTTAAGTACGCTGCCATCTTATTTGTTGCCACTGTACCTATTGCCATCGGGAAAGTAAGCCCCGCAAATCCCGGAGTAAAATCAAACGAAAAGAAATCCGGAAGCTTGATGATGATGAATAACAGTGATGCCAAAACGCAGAAATACAAGAAATACAAAAGTGGCTTATTAAGTGATTCATATACATTTAAAAGGCTCACAACGCAGAGACTGCATGGCGCCAGCACAACCGGCATGGTGTGATAAACCTGTGGTTTAACAGGGACCTTGATAAGCCTTACTATCATGACAGGGATAAGGACAAGGTAAATGATAATACCGTAAACCGTGATAACCTTTAAGAGCCCTGTCATGTTCATGGCAGCACCTGTAACACAGGCAACCATGATACCGTTATATGTCACAAACCAGCTGGGCACTGTGGTATTCACATCTCTTTTGAGTATCACGTTCCTTGCGGTGAAAATACAGATGTGAGCTGCATGGATAATAATGGCAATGAGCCAGATCCACTTTCCGAATGCCATTCCCTTTTCGAAATAGAAACTGCCAAGGATCATCAGGCACATGGTAAAACCAGCATAAAGACTTGACGGAACCGTCTGCTTGTACTCCTCCATGCATGTTGATGAACATAGTATTATCTTAAAGATATAGGCAAGGACAATGACTGTAGCGCAGATCATGATCAGCACCCGAAACCAGGTATAGCCCATACCTCCATACACATTCCCAAGGGTCAGTGTTCCCACAAAGGTCGGAAGAACAGGTACCGGAAACTTCTTTAATCTCTCCTTCATCAGCACCTCCTTTATCAAAGGTCATATGCAAATTCAAGATTTGTTCTCTCATGGAAAAAGTCTGAATAGTCAATTTCAAACAGTGGCTTTTTGACCTTCCTTACGTCTATCTTTCTGGCGATCATCTGCTGAAGCACGCCGCCGTATGCAAGATCTCCCTGCAAAAGAGCTCCCACAATTATTCCATCCTTCGAAACAACCTTCTTGTAAACCCCGTCCTTGTCGTAGACGTCTACCCTGTAGGTGTCGTCAGGCGGTGTTACAGTTCCAAGGGACATTGTATGTATACCCAAAAAACTCATGGTTGATTTGCTTGCAAAAAAGTCAGCCATCTTCTCTTTCTTTCCTGCCATATTTGCAGCTGCCACCATTCCTTCTTTTACTGCAACGGGCCAGATTGGGCTTGTACCTGAAACATCTCCCGCGCCGTATACATCAGGATCGGATGTCCTTCCTGTCTCATCGTAGACAAGGCCGAACTTTGAGAGTTCCAGTCCCGAATCCTGCAGGAATTCTACATTTGAGCGCACACCTGCCGTTACAATGAAATAGTCACACGGAAGAACAGTTCCATCACTGAGTTCTATCTCGTAGATCTTGCCGTCTTTGACATGGACTTCATTAACTCCTACGCCATAGTACTGGTCAACTCCATTTTCCTTAAAGGCATCAATATATGTCTTTGCAGCTCTCTCATCCAGCTGTCTGTTAAGAAGCCACCCGGCAAAATCAACCAGCGTAACCTTCACGCCCATATGAAGATAGCCAGTAGCACAGTCTATGCCTATGAGTCCTGAACCAAGAACAACGATATTCTTTGCGGTCTTTGGTACCTCTTTTAACACCTCTATATCATCTATGTTCCTGAAACCAATATAATTGTCCGCTTCGGAAAGACCTTTGATGGGCGGTATGAAGGTGTGGGATCCTGTGGCGATAAGGAGCTTGTCGTACTGAATTTCTTCATTTCCATCAAGAACTAAAGTATGCTCCTTGGGGCGCAGCGAAACAGCTTCTCTTCCCTTCATCCAGTTAACATTGTAGACTTTGTCAAAATCTTTCTCTGCAAAGTTGAGCCTTTCAAGAGTTCTTTCCCCGCATAGATACTGGTGGAGGATGCATCTTGAATAAATGTGCTCATCTTTGGATACCAGGGTTACTTCACCCTTTTCGTCTATCTTTCGCAACTCTCTTATTGCATTAATTCCTGCGGCAGATGATCCAATAATTACGTATCTCATTCCTTCACCTCCTCAAGAGTTATTGCGTGCATAGGACACTTCTCAACACACATAGGCATCGGAGTTTTGCCGTCCTCGCTTCTGTGAACGCACATGTTGCACTTCATGATTTCCTTCTGGTAAATACTGTCATACTTAAGGATTCCATAAGGACAGGACATGATGCACATGTAACAGCTTGCACACTGGTTCTTGTCATACTCAACGAACCCCGTCTCAGGGTTTTTGTGCATAGCTCCTGTCATGCAGGTGTAGGTGCATTCAGGCTTGTTGCAGTGCCTGCAGAAAATAGGCGCAGGCGTGGTCTCGGAATCGATCACCACTCTGTTTCTGGCATCGCCGCTCTCTGTCTCATGGCTTACCACGCAGGCAGTAACGCAGGTAAGGCATCCAATGCATTTATCACGATCGATCTTTATTCTATACATTCATCAGCCCTCCTTTGCGATCTTTTCAAACCTGCAGGTTCCGCCCTTGTAGTTAGGCTCCCTGGAGTATTTGTCATAACTTGACGGCGTCAGCGCATTACACTCAATGTAGTGGATAGGCGCATAAAGTTCGCCATACTGAACGTTATCGGTTACCTTGACAGCAAAGACAGCATTCTGACCATTGGATGAAAATACCCTTATCTCATCCATGTCCCTGATATCGTTTTCTGCTGCAAGCTTTGTATTCATGTAGAGATATGCTCTCTTTAATGAGACATCCTCAACAAACTTTACTTCCTTTGTCCTGCTCTGAGTGTGCCACTGTCCGACCGAACCTCTTCCGGTGTTGAATACCAGCGGGAACTCGTCAGTCACAGGAATCGGATTTTCTAAAGGTTCTTCGTAAATGAACTGTGCTTTTCCTGACGGGGTAAAGAACTTGCCGTCTGCATAAAGTCTTCTCTGCTCCTCCGAAAGCTCTTTTTCCCTGCCTTCAGGATATGGCCACTGAATTCCGTGTGAATCCGTCAGGTCATCCCAGTGGATTCCGGTAAAGTCACACCCCTTTCCTCTTGAACATTCCCTGAGAAGATCAAAGCACTGTCTCGGGTTTTCCCATTTTGCAATTGCATCGCCCATGCCAAGGGCTTTGGCTACTCCAAGGATACACTCATAATCGGAGATTTCGTTCTCCCCTCTATCCAGCACCTTGCGCATTGCGGACAGACGTCTCTCCATGTTGATGTAGGTTCCTTCTTTTTTGATTCCGGGAACCACAGGGAAATAAACCGTACAGTCCTCAGCACTCTCAATGGTGTCATAAATGTCCTGAACCACAAACAACTCAAGCTTTTTAGCAGCCTCGGCGAAGGTCTCATTGTTGGTCCAGCTGTGCCTCGGGTTGGTACAGAGAATCCAAAGTCCCTTTATCTCTCCGGCATTGATGCCCTCAATGATCTTGTTATATGGAATCGTCGGCTTTTTGGCTATAAGGTCCGGGGTTATTCCTACGATGTCAGCAATTCTCTTTCTTTCGTCCTCGTCAGCAAAATCACCGCCGGCAAACAGACATGTGGTATTGGAAAAGAGTCTTGAACCCATGGCATTGCACTGGCCTGTTATGGAGTTTCCGCCTGTACCGGGCTTTCCTACATTTCCGGTAAGAAAGGCCAGATTCATGATGGACTGGGCAGTCCTTACAGCCTCATATCCCTGATTCACGCCCATTGTCCACCAGAAGGAAACTGCTTTTCCATTATGTATAAGCTCAAGCAGTTCTAAAATCTGCTCTTTTGAAAGACCTGTTGCCTCACTTCCTCTCTCAAGCGTAAAGGCCTTTACAAACTCAGCAAAGCCCTCGTATCCCTCGGTATGGTTATCAACGAAATCGTGATCCACATAGTCTTTTTCAATTATCAGATTTGCAAGGGTGTACATGAGGGTTAAATCACTTCTCCACTTCAGCGGATAGTGATAGTCAGCGTTTCTTGCCGTCTCTGATTTTCTCGGATCAATGACGATTACTTTCCTGCCATCTATCTTGTTGTTTCTTACTCTCTGCCATATGATAGGATGCGCCACGACAGGGTTTGCTCCTATGAATATTATCGTGTCAGAAAGTTCAAAGTCGTTAAGAGTATATCCGGGCGCGTCATAGCCAAGTGTCCCCTTGTGGGCGACGGCTGCTGAAGCCATGCACAGACGTGTATTACCATCTACATTTGTCTGAAGAAAATTTCTCATTACATGGCCGAAAATTGCAAACTCTTCCAACGTCAACTGACCGGTACTGATACCGGCTACGCTCTCTCTGCCATATTTTTCCTGCAGCTCTTTTAACTTTGAAGCTACATGTTTAAAGCCTTCATCCCAGGACACCTCTTTAAAGCTCCCGTCATCCTGTCTGATCTTGGGAAGCGCATTTGGCTTAACTGTTGTCTGCTGTTTACTCAGGGATAAGCCTTTGATGCAGGAAAACCCGTCATTAACGGGATATCCTTTCGTTGGAACTGTCTTGATGATCCTGCCATCTTCCACATAGAAATCCAGGTTGCAGTCGATGGCGCAAAAATTGCATGTGGACTGAACTTTTTTGACCATTTACCTTCTCCTTTTAGACATATTTGTCATATCAATAACCCACCAATATAATCATACCATTTCACACAAAAATAATGTGTGTTCTGACGTATTTAATAGATTCTTAACAATTTAGTATGCTATAATCTGATTATGAAAATCTCCGAGCTTTTAAGCCTAAAAAGTGCCAGACTTCATGGCTTTCAAGACGCGAACCGCCTGGTCCGCCGGGGTGCACATGGAAACAGAAGCGCCTTCCTTATTGAAAAGGAGTACATAATGAAAAAGACAGATCTCAGAAGCCTTATTTTCATGGCTTTATGCTGCGATCTTGGTTTGTTTGCCAAAAAGCTTATATCACCCGCAGCAAATTTCATAACCGAATTTCTTCACATTCCGGGCGGCATCGCCACCAGCTTTTCCCTTATGTTTTTAGTTATAGCAGCTGCACTTATGCCCTTTCCTTTATGCGCCACTGTAATGGGTGTTGTACAGAGCCTTCTTGCTTTGTGTTTCGGAATGACCGGCAGTATGGGCGCCCTTGCACCAATAGGCTACATCCTTCCGGGAATTGTGATCGATCTGGTTTTCTTTTTAGCAGAAAAACTATCCGAGCGCCGGGAAAACGGAATCCTGATAGCATCCATACTCGCTTCTGTCACAGCCTGTCTCACAGCAAATTTCATCGTGTTTAACTTAAGAGGAATCGTTCTTTTTGTGTATACTATCGTGGCTGCCACAAGCGGTTCTGTCTGCGGGCTTTTGGGAGAGAAGCTCGTTGAAAGACTCCATCCTGTCATTGGATTAAGGCAGGCTCAGGAGAAAATATCATACAGAAACAAGGAGACATCATGAAGAAAAACAGTATCATCATCGTCATCGTTTTATTATTTATCACCTGCATTGCATCTATATTCTATTTGAGGTCGAGAAACGATGCGCCGGAAGGAAATCTTGCCGTTGTATCCGGGGATAAAACAGTTCTCATCGATCCATTCGGTAGTAGCCTTGTTCCTGTAAAGGGCGTCACCATAAACGCAAAAGGCCAGGAAAAAGACGTAGATGAAACCGGAATATCACTAAAGGATGCTGTTTTAAAGTCCGGACTTGGCGGCTCAGAATTTACAAAAGTCAGGGTAGTATCGTCAGATGAATATGCCGCCGAGATTTCTTCTGACGAAATAAACGAAGAAGGCAGGGCCTATCTTGCAAAACAACAGGAAGACGACGGTAGTATCAGTGCAAGACTTTACGTTTTCGGTGACAGCGATTCAAAGCGCCAGGTGAAGAATGTAGTGAGGATTGAGATTTTAAATGAATGAGTTTGATGGGATTGTTTTAGCTGGGGGAAAAAGTAAAAGAATGGGAACGGACAAGTCTGAGATCATTTTAGACGGAAAGTCCTTCCTTCAGATACAGACAGAAAAGCTACGAGACCTTGGCGCCAGCAGGGTCTATGTTTCAGGTAAATCTTCTCCTATTCCATATACTCACCATGTAATGGATGTAATACCTGACATGGGTCCTCTGGGAGGTCTCTATTCCTGCTTTCTGGAATGTACTTGCAGTAATGCCCTTGTGATCAGCGTAGATATTCCGCTTATATCACAAAAAACGCTGGATTGTCTTCTACGAATGCATTTTTCCGGAAACACTGACGCAACAGTTCTGTCTCATAACGGCAAGGATGAGCCGCTTATTGCTGTTTACAGAACCGGTTCCACAGACATTCTAAAAGAGCTACTGGATGAAAAAAAACTGGCAGTCAGAGCCCTCTTGGAAAGGCTTGATTGCCAGTACTACGATTTTCATGGTGACCCAAATGAACTTTTAAACTGCAACTCCCCTGAGGATTATGCAGTAATTAAGGATGCTAAAGCTTAGTGTATCCATCAATCCATTAAATGGGGCAGCGTCACCATTCTCATCAAGATCCGGACCACTTTATTCTTTCCATTTAGAATTTCAATGTTTCATACTATCAATGAATTTCATCTGAAAGTTCTTCCATATGACTCCTGGCAAATTAAAAAATCATAGATCACTTATCTTTTCGATAAGAGACTCGCACATTCCTTCAATTATAGTTACTGCAAACATACCGCCCATCATTATCATTCCTACAACAAGGAAAATAATGATTTCCTGGTATCGTTGACTATAAATGCAATATGCGATTCCAAAGCCAATTAAAAGTACCATTGCTCCAATTACTACAGATGATAAGTCTTCAAAAGCTACAATCATAGCTTTCAGAAGTAACAGTAAGAAGAATACCGGTAATAACAGAATCTTAAAGAACAATCTCAGTACAAACATGATCTAGCCCTCCTTATCCACATTTTCTTTCTTCCAATCCTCAAGCAGCTGGAACAATACATTTTCTATCTGGGATTTAGTATAAAAAGTAGGAAAATACTCCTTTAGTTTCGTTGTTGGTATTGTAATCTTTTGGAACTTGTTAGTTTCATTTCTTGGAGCGTTTTCGTTAAGAATCTTGATCAGCTCAAGCTTGGTGATACTCTCATGATCCTTCATGTAATCCCTAAGTGCGTAGATCTGATAAGCCTTGCATTCTCCATTTTCTTTCATATAGTTATAGAGCATTACCTGAACAGCCGAATCGAGATACGATATTTCTACAGCTGTGACAATTGCCACGATTTTCCTATCAACCAGATCCAAAATAGGTGGAATAAGCTCTGCAAGACGCAAAAATCTATGTACCTGATTACGACTTTCTCCAACTTCTTTAGCAAGCTGTTCGTCCGCCCACAACTTCTTCCCTAATTGGGAAGAAGTTAAATCGTTGCGTTTACCCTGACGTTTCATGGCTTCATACTTCATCTTATAAGCAAAAGCCTTCTCACTTGGCAATATCTCCTCTCTTTGCAGATTCGAATCAACCATTGCCAGGATTGCTTCATCATCTGTATATTCCTTTACAATCGCAGGAATCTTATCCATTCCAATCAGATTAACAGCAAATAATCTTCGGTGTCCGGCTATCATCTGATAATCGCCATCATCCATCTGCCTCACAATAACCGGCACAAGAACGCCATTCATCATGATACTTTCTACAAGCTCATGCATTTTGTCATCATCAATGACTTTGAAGGGATGATCCTTGAATGGATGAATTCTCGCTACTTCAATATCCATGCATCCTTCTACAGAAGGAACTCCCAATAATTCTTCTACGGATGCAAGTTTTATCTTTTGTCCAATTCTCTGTTTAGGCATGTTTGATCACCTCCTCTGTTAATGTCCTGTAAGCAGCTGTAGCTTTTCCCTTGGGATCATATTGATAAATACTCGCACCTTCCACGCTAATCTCAGCTGCTCTTACAGAAAGCGGAATTGTCGTATCAAAAACATGAAGCTGGTCTGAATAAGTGTCGATTACAAGCTGAGATATATCCTTGGCATAATTTGTTCTGCAATCAACCATAGTGAGCAAAATACCCTCAACCACAAGATTTCTGTTGAGTCTTCTCTGCACTCGGCTTATTGTTTTCATCAGCTGTTCAAGACCTTTCATAGGAAGATATGCAGCCTGAACCGGGATTAGGACACTATCAGCACAAGCCAGTGCGTTTATTGTGAGCATTCCAAGTGACGGCATGCAGTCAATGACTATATAGTCGTAATCTGACTTAATGGTATCAACAAGACTTCTGAGCATCACTTCCCTGCTCATGGCATTCACAAGATTGATTTCAAGTGCAGACAGTTCAATATTTGATGGAATAAGATCCACGCCCTCTGCATGATGAATAATTGCTTCAGAGATTGAAGGCTCTGTTTCTTCCATAATCTCTGAAAGAAGTGTTGCAAGCGTTACTTCAATCCTATC